>UQUN01000004.1 GCA_900544175.1 uncultured Alistipes sp. | reverse complement strand
GGGCTCGAACCCTGGACCCCAACATTAAGAGTGTCGTGCTCTACCAACTGAGCTAAGGAAGCATTCCGTTTTGGGACTGCAAATGTATAAGAATTGTTTCAAATACCAAAATAAATTTAAAAAAATTAATGAAAAAATTTTACCTGAACCTATTGCTCATGACATTGGCGGTAGCGGTTGTATCATGCGGTCGGACCGACAGTCGTCTCGTTGATTATGTGAATCCGATGGTCGGTACTGATTTTACAGGACATACGTTTCCAGGTGCCACGGCTCCCTTTGGTATGGTGCAGCTTAGTCCAGATACCAGGATGGACACATGGGAAGGCTGTTCGGGATACCACTACTCCGATGACACTATTATCGGTTTCAGTCATACTCATCTGAGCGGCACAGGTGTGCTGGATTACGGCGATGTGCTTATGATGCCTGTAACCTCCTATGATGCGGATTCGTTGGACAGGGAGTTGTACCAGTCCCGTTTCTCTCATGACAACGAGAAAGCGGCAGCCGGCTATTATGCCGTGAGACTTGACCGTTGGAATGTCCTGGCCGAACTGACAGCAGGGCCGCGTTCCGGAATGCACAGATATACTTATGAGAGACTGGATGGAAAAGCCCCTATGATAGTCATTGACCTGGAACACCGGGATGTCCTTCTGGATTCTCATATAGAGAAGGTCTCAGACAATGTCTTGGAGGGATTCCGCCGCTCGAAGGCATGGTCGGAGGACCAGATGGTGCATTTCTACATTGAGTTTTCCGAGCCTATTGCAGGTTACCGTCCTTTTGGGGAAAAGGGTGCCATAGTGACATTCGCAGACGGTACGCGACAGGTGCTGGCCAAGGTCGGCATCTCATCTGTGTCTTCGGAGAACGCCCGCATGAACCTGCTCTCGGATGTCCCTGAGGAAAGTTTCGACTTCGAGGCCCTGCTGCATAAGACGCAGGAACTTTGGGAGCGGTATCTTTCAAAGATAGACGTTCGCGGGGGCGGAGAGAGTATTGAGAGGCTGCGGACTTTCTATACCGCGATGTACCATACGGCCATTGCTCCCAATCTGTACAGCGATGTCAACGGAGAATACCGGGGAATGGACAGGCAGATACATAAGGCGGAAGGATTTGACCGCTATACCGTCTTCTCCACCTGGGACACGTTCCGCACCTTGCATCCGATGTTCTCAATCATTGAAAGAGAGCGTACCGAGGACTTCCTGAGGACGTTCCTGACAGTGTATCGCGAGGGCGGAAAGCTGCCGATGTGGGAGCTGGCCGGCTGGGAGACCAACTGCATGATAGGCTACAACTCGACACCGATAATCGCCGATGCTGTACTTAAAGGTATCGGACAGGAATATGCGGAGGAACTGCTGGATGCAATGGTGGAGACAGCCAATAAGGACGAGTTCGGAATCATGCATTACCGTATGCGCAATGTGGTGCCGGCCGAGGAGGAGCATGAGTCGGTATCGAAGACTCTCGAATATGCGTTTGACGACTGGTGTATCGCGCAGGTGGCCGCATGGCTGTATGACAGTACTGGAGACAGTAAGTATGCGGACATCAGGGATCGTTACATGCGTTATTCGGCCAGTTATGTCAATGTGCTGGATCCTTCCACGAAACTGGTCCGTCCGGTGATGAACGGAGCATGGCTGTCGCCGTTTGACCCGCGGGAGGTGAACAATCATTTTACCGAGGCCAACTCATGGCAGTACAGCTTCTTCGTACCGCAGGACATCAACGGCCATATCGCTCTGCTTGGCGGCGATGCCGGTTACGAGGCCATGCTTGACTCGCTTTTCACGGCCAGCTCAGACACCAAGGGGCGCAAGCAGGTGGACATTACCGGACTGGTGGGACAGTACGCCCACGGCAACGAGCCGAGCCATCAGACAGCCTATCTCTACGCCTATGTAGGCAAGCCGTGGAAGACGTATGAGAAAGTGCGTTACATCCTCGACAATCTGTATTCGTCACGACCCGACGGCCTGTGCGGCAATGATGACTGCGGTCAGATGTCCGCCTGGTATGTCATGAGTGCTATAGGTCTTTATCCAGTGACGCCCGGAAGCGACATCTACGTGTTCAGCGCTCCCGTGTTCAAGAACATCAGGATCAATCTGGAGAACGGAAGGCAGTTCGTCATCAAGTCCGAAAGCGCCGGGAAGATAGACAAATGCAAGTATATCTCATCAGCGAGTCTTAACGGTGCGGATTATACCAGGAGCTATATCCGTTTCAGCGATATCATCTCCGGCGGCGAACTGGATTTCACATTGGCGCAGCAGCCTGATACGGCTTTCGGCTCGGCGGAGTCTGACAGACCCGTCTCCGAAGGGTACAGGGGCTTCGTCCGCAATCCCTGGTTCGTGGCCGCCTCGGACATCTTTGAGGATACTCTGACGGTGGGTGCAGACAGCGGGAATCCGGACAATACGGTGTTTGTCAAGGTCGGTAACAGAGGCTACCGCAAATATGACGGGCCGGTGACCATCGACAGGACAACCCGCATCAGCATCTACTCGCAGTCTCCGTCAGGGGAGAAGAGTCCCGAGATATCGGCTGTGTTCCACAAGATGAAGGACGATATGGACATCTATACGGACAATGTGTACAATCCCCAGTACAATGCCCGTGGTCCCCGTGGCCTGATAGATGGCCTTAGGGGCAGCGTGAACTGGAAGACCGGAGGATGGCAGGGCTATCAGGACACGGATTTTACAGCGGTGGTGGATCTGCGCAAGGAAAGGAGCGTGTCTTTGCTCGGCTCCGGCTACTGTCAGGATGTCCGTTCCTGGATATGGATGCCCAAGTACGTGGAATACGCGGTTTCGGACGACGGTCAGAATTTCACCGTGGTCGGCAGGGTGGACAATACTGTGGATGAGCAGGACTACACGATCCAGACGAAAGACTTCATATTGAGACTGGACAGGCCGGTGAAGACTAAGTATGTAAGGGTCTTCGCCAAGAACTTCGGAACTATTCCCGACTGGCATCTGGGCCACGGCGGCGAGGGCTTCATCTTTATCGACGAGATCTGGGTAGAATAAAAAAAGCGGCGGGCTTTGACCTGCCGCTTTCTGTTTCCGCTCTGTCGCCTGGTTCTTTTAGAGTGTGCCCTGTCTGAGCATTTCGGCGTAATGGTCGATGCGGTGCAGCTCGTGAGGAATGTTGATGGACTGAGGGCAATGTTCTATGCACTGGCCGCAGCCGATGCAGTGGCTGGCCTGGCGCAGTTTGGGTACGCTGCGGTCGTAGCCGACAAGGAATGCCCGGCGGGCTTTGCGGTAGTTGCTGTCCTGCCGGCTGGAAGAGAGGTTGCCTTCATTGACGCATTTGTTGTAATGCAGCAGTACTGCGGGGATGTCGATGCCGTAGGGGCAGGGCATGCAGTACTTGCAGTCGTTGCAGGGAATGGTGGGGTACTCGTGCATCTGGCGGGCTGTCTCCTCTAAGAATGCCTTGTCCTCGTCGGTCAGCGGCACTAAAGGAGAATAGGTGCGGAGGTTGTCCTGCAGGTGCTCCATGTAGGTCATGCCGCTGAGGACGGTCAGCACCATCTCCGGGGATCCGGCGAAGCGGAATGCCCATGAGGCGACGCTGCTCTGCGGGTCCTGCTCCTTGAGGCGGGCGGCGATGCGGTCCGGGACGTTGGACAGGCGGCCTCCGAGCAGGGGCTCCATGATGATGGAGGGGATGCCTCTCTTGCACAACTCTCCGTAGAGGTATTCGGCATTGACGTTCCCGGGGGTGGCGTGGCTCCAGTCGAGGTAGTTGAGCTGAATCTGGACGAAGTCCCAGTGGATATCCTCGTGCATTGACAGCGCATAGTCGAACACTTCCTGCTCCCCGTGGAAGGACCAGCCTAAGTGGCGGATGCGTCCGGCCCTGCGCTCCTCTATGAGGAAATCCAGCATGCCGTTGTCGATGTATCTTTTACGGAAGTCCTCCATGCTGCGGCCTATGGAGTGCAGCAGGTAGTAGTCGATGTAGTCCGTCTGCAGGTCGATGAACGACTGGCGGTACATCTCCATGGCGAACTCCCTGGATGGATTGGCGAAATTGGACAGTTTTGTGGCAATGAAGTATTTGTCCCTTGGGTGCCTTTTGAGGGCTGTTCCGGTGGCGTTCTCGGAGAATCCGCGCAGATATGTCGGAGCGGTGTCGAAATAGTTGACGCCATGCTCTAAGGCATAGTCCACAAGGGCATTCACCGCTTCCTGGTCTATCACATCGTTGCCGTCGCTCCCTTTCACCTGCGGCCACCGCATACAGCCGTAGCCCAGCAGGGACACTCTGTCTCCGTTGCCGGGCAGCTGGCGGTAAGTCATTTGTCCCTTGGGTACTTCGGAGGCAGCCTTTTCCCCACTGTGTCCGCAACTGGAGGCCAATGCTGCCGTCACTCCGGCTATTCCCGAAACCTTCAGAAAGCCTCTTCTCGATATTTTGTCCGTATTCTCCATAATAAAAAGTATTGTGCTGCAAATTTATAATAATTGCAGGAAGCTGTCAGATTTTATTGTCAAATTCCTCATCGGTCATTTTCGATTCCGTGAAGTTGACTGAGGTCAATCAGGCATCATTGCCGGTTCGCTGTTTTATTATTGCCTGATATAATATTTGCATTGCAGATGCTGTAATCGGAAATGACGATATGTTTTTAGGTGAAACGTGCTTGTAATCAAAGATGTGGCTAAGTATTTGCCTGTATTTGTTTGTTAAAAAATATATGTTTTGTTATAAAATATAAAATATAAAATATAAAATATAAAATATAAAATATATATTTGTGTCATGGATAGGGTGGGTAATGCGGTTTTGGCATATTGCAACTGGGTGTGACGTTAAATTAAAATTATATGCAATGAAAAGGGTAAGTATTATTTTATTATGTGTTTGTCTCTCGACGTCAGTATATTCACAAGGAGTCAGACAGGGTGCTGTACCTGCGCAACCGAGAGACGTAGAGGCAAAGGAGGAGATAGACCGGCTGCTGCTCCGCTTCACTTACAGGGTGCGTATCGCTACGGACACAGTAAAGAACAGTGACGGGCATTATTATGACAACCAGGCCTTGGAGATAGGCGAGAACTTCAACAGGTACTACAGTCTCTTTGCCGAGAATATGGATTCGGTGAAATTTAAAGCCAAAGGCGCAGGAGGCGAATATGATCCGGCTGTCAATCTCCACCTTGACGAATACGGCACCTACGAGGACATCTTTTTCAATTATCCTGACAAAGGGGAGATTACCGTTTACAACAAGTTCCATAACACGGTCTATGAGTATTCGGAGCCTGTCCCGTCCTTGCACTGGGATATAAGCACCCGGACGGACACGGTTCTCGGCTACGAGTGCTTTATGGCCGAGGCCGAATTCCGTGGGAGAGTCTGGCGGACATGGTTTACCTATGAGATACCCATGCCCTACGGCCCTTGGAAGTTAGGCGGCCTGCCGGGACTCATCCTCAAGGCGGAGGATACGGACAGTCTGTTCGTATTCGAGATGGCCGGGATATCCGACTTCCGCAACGGGGACATGCACATCTACCGGTACGATGAGAGGACGAGAAAATGCAGACGGGAGGACATCCTCAAACTGAATGACATGCGCGGAGCAGCTTCCAACCAGCTCAATGAAATGCATGGTGCGAAGGGTTCCGTGACCTATATGCTCGCGGATCCGGTGACTGGCGAAAAGAAAGAAATCTCGTACGGAGAGATGATGGCTCTTGTGGGAGACGTATTGTATATTCCACAGATGGAAAATGAGTAGAATATGGCTCGGCGTGCTCAATCAATACATAGGCCAGTAAACTGGTGCGTATGTGGATTATCTGTATTGATACATGTAATTGCATTTCCTGAGAATTCTCTGGCCCAGAGCAGTTCTCAGATAAGTCTCACCATGGGATTGACATCACCTCGAAATACCCGTGATGTTGTCAGCAAGAAGCCTGTCTCAGAATATGACTACACTGTCACATATAGATACGAGATAGACATGAACGCTTTTGATTCCACCTCGGAATATATCGTGGATTATGATCTGATGCGTCTGGAGATAGGGGACAACGGCTTGACACACTATTACAGCACATCTGCTGACAGACGGGACTCGATCATGTTCCGTGCCAGAATGAGTACGGACAACCGCGAAGGAGTGGATCTGGACGGATGGATGCCGGAGGGAAGATTTGCTTTGTATGAGGATACTTATTTGAACTGGCCGGAGATCGGTAAGCTGACAGTGAGAATGGGCTTTTCAGACTTCGAATACGAATATGAGGAGCCAGTACCGCATATGGACTGGATATTCTTGGATACAGTGGCAAAAAACTGTCTGCGGCTACCGGTGTCTTGCCGCTCAGACCGTATTCAGAGGAAGGCATTATACAGCATGGTTTGCATTGGACGTACCTATAAATGCCGGCCCATGGAAGTTCTGCGGTCTGCCGGGGCTTATAATGGCTGTGGAGGAGAGCTCCGGTGTCTTCTCGTGGGAGGCTGTAGGTATCGGTGCGGAGCATGGAGACATATATATGCTTGACCCTGAATATGACTGTATCACCAATTATGTTCCCTGCGGAGTTCCGCGGGCAAGCATCCGCAGAATATCCCGTAAGCAGGCCCTCGAACTGGAAAAGCGCAGATGGGCGGATCCATACGCTTTTATACTGTCTGGAAGTGGTTCGGTAAGGGTGATAAGAAAAGAAGGAGATAAAATAGTATCTGATGAAGGGGTCACGGCGCTCAACCGTGAGAAGTATGTCCTGCCGGAGGTGCCCGCCCTGGAACTGGAATGACTCTTATGAAAAAGACAGGTTTAGTCATATTGTTTTTGTGCATCTCGGCATCAATATACTCACAGGGTAACAAGGCTGTATTTGCACTGCCGAGAGATATTGAGGTCAGGGAGGAGATAGACCGTCTGCTGCTACGCTTCACCTACAGGGTGCGTATCGCTACGGACACAGTAAAGAACAGTGACGGGCATTATTATGACAACCAGGCCTTGGAGATAGGCGAGAACTTCAACAGGTACTACAGTCTCTTTGCCGAGAATATGGATTCGGTGAAATTTAAAGCCAAAGGCGCAGGAGGCGAATATGATCCGGCTGTCAATCTCCACCTTGACGAATACGGCACCTACGAGGACATCTTTTTCAATTATCCTGACAAAGGGGAGATTACCGTTTACAACAAGTTCCATAACACGGTCTATGAGTATTCGGAGCCTGTCCCGTCCTTGCACTGGGATATAAGCACCCGGACGGACACGGTTCTCGGCTACGAGTGCTTTATGGCCGAGGCCGAATTCCGTGGGAGAGTCTGGCGGACATGGTTTACCTATGAGATACCCATGCCCTACGGCCCTTGGAAGTTAGGCGGCCTGCCGGGACTCATCCTCAAGGCGGAGGATACGGACAGTCTGTTCGTATTCGAGATGGCCGGGATATCCGACTTCCGCAACGGGGACATGCACATCTACCGGTACAATGAGAGGACGAGAAAATGCAAACGGGAGGACATCCTCAGACTGAATGACATGCGCGGAGTAGCTTCCAACCAGCTCAATGAAATGCATGGTGTGAAGAGCTCCACCACCTATATGGTACGCGATCATGTAACAGGCAGTAATAAAGAGATTTCATACGGAGAATATATGGCGCTTACAGGAGGTGCCATATATATCCCGCAGATGGAAAACGAGTAAAATTGAGGAATTTATGAAGCAGGTAGTTTTAAGCGTATTGTTGTTGATGTCATTTGTCGGAGCAATGAACGCCCAGATGCTGGGCTATGACAGAAAAAGGGCGTCTGACGGCTTCTGTACAATAGACACGAGTCACCTCGTTGTCAGTTATGACTATTACTTTAAGGACAAGAACGGCAAAGAGTATCACGATATTAAATCTGTGGAATACGGCAACAGAGTGATAAAGTATTCGACTCTTATGGGCTGGCGGATGGATACGCTGGACAGCAGGATGTCGAAAACGGAGACGTCGTACAATCCGTACGAAATTCTCGGACTGTCAGAGAATGACTTTCCTGACAGAGAGGACGTATATTTCAACTGGCCTGAGGCAGACCGGCTTACCGTTACGAACCTGATATGTGACAACGAACTGTATTATGAAGAGGACTGGAATTTTTGCTGGAAAGTTAGGTCAATATCGCGCTCTGGCACCGTTCCCATACTGTTGGCCCAGGACAGGAAAAAGCATTCCGACAAACTTTTACGCGATCCGCTCGGTACTTACATCGAAAGTTACGCCAATAAGTTCACCCAGATAGACCGGTTCGGCAATGTCAGCACAATCTCACGCGAGGAGATAAACAGTATATTTTTATCCATAATGCCGGAATTCTATGAAAAGGAAATCATTGAGAATAGGTAAGAGACTCCTGGCATTGGTATTTGCATTAGTACTCCCGGCGCTTGCATCGTTTGGGGCATCCGGTCAGAGCCGGACTATAAGCCCCTATGCTGTCGCTCTTCAGAGAACCAATCCGATAAGCCGCGATGTGGTCTCGAAAAAGGCGATAGGACGATACGGGTATGCTGTAACCTACCGGTACTCTGTCTCCATGCCGTCTCCGGATACCGCCACTTCCTATTATCCGGATTATGACATGATGCGTCTGGAGATAGGGAGCGGCCTGTCAAGATACTACAGTCTTGCGGCGGACCGGTGCGACTCGCTCATGTTCAAGGCCAGGCAGGAGGGAGCGGACGGCGTGAACAACAGCTCATGGATGGATGGCGGACGTATCGCGGTATATGAGGACTGCTATCAGAACTGGCCCGGGCAGGGGATCCTTACCGTCCGTATGGGCATTGTTGACACAGAATATGAGTACTCGGAGAGGATGCCTGATCTCCAGTGGACTTTCATTCCGGATACGGCTGTGACCGTGTTGGGCTATCAGTGTATTGAGGCCAGTACGGAGTTCAGAGGCAGGAGATACACAGTCTGGTTTGCCCCGGATATACCGATAAGTGCGGGCCCCTGGAAGTTCTGCGGTCTACCGGGACTGATAATGGCTGTGGAGGAGAGCAGCGGCGTGTTCTCATGGGAGGCCGTAGGACTGGAGCTCAGGAGTGGGGATATCCATATTTTCGACCCCGGATATGACAGCTACGGCGGAGGAGTGCCGAAAATGAAGATACGCAGAATCAACCGTCGGCAGGCATTAGGGCTAGAACGGAAAAGATGGGCAGACCCGTACGGGTTCAAACTGGCGCTTGGCGTCGACCTGTCGGTAGGCCATTATGAGGGGGACAAGCTGGTAATAGAGAAAGTCACGGCGGCCAACCGCGAGAGGTTTGCCCTGCCTGAGGTGCCCGCTCTCGAACTGGAATAATGAATACGAACTGAAAATAATAGTCACCTATGAGACGAAAATACTTCGCAATACTCACCGCAATCGCGGCATCAGTCAGCATCAGCGCCGCAGAGACCGCCGCTCTGCCCTTGCCGGTCCGTGGCATGGATGTATGTACACCGGAGTCTCCGGCAGGGGATACCGTCCGGCAGTCACTGGTTCACGCCGTCGTGACCGGACGTGTGACGGACTCCTCCACCGGCGAGCCTGTCCCCGGGGCGAATGTGATGCTCCAGCCTCCTGACGGCAGGGCGCTTTACGGCTTCACGACCACTGACGGGGAAGGCCGGTACCGCTTCGAGTACGGTATCAGGGCGGATTCGGTCAGGGTGATGATTACGGGGTTCAATATCAAGAAGGCCTGGAAGAATGCGGCCTTGGTTCCGGCAGGTTCAGTCTCTGAAGGGAGCGGAAAGGAAATCCGGAGCGCGACCGTGGACTTCAAGGCGGAGTACGAGGCCATGATGATCAACGAGGTGAAGGTGACGGCGGAGCCTGTCAAACGTCACGGCGATACCCTGAGCTACCTCGTCGACTCCTACATCGACACCCTCACCGACCGGGCCATCGGAGACGTGCTCCGCAAGATGCCGGGCATCGATGTCGACGCTGCCGGACAGATAAGGTATAACAACCGTCCTATCAACAAGTTCTACATCGAGGGTCTGGACCTCATGGGCGGCCGTTACGGTGTGGCGGTGAACAATGTCCGCGCGGAGGACATCTCAAAGGTGGAGGTGCTGGAGAACCACCAGCCCATCAAGGCCCTCAAGGACGTGGCGTTCTCTCCCGACGCTGCCATCAACCTACGTCTGAAGGACGGAGCGAAGGGCAGCCTCATCGCCACCCTCTCCCTCGGCGGGGGCTACAAGCCCTGGATGTGGAACGGGGAGCTGGCCCTGATGCTCTTCACCGGCAAGTACCAGATGATGACCACCGTCAAGTCCAACAACTCCGGGGATGACGTGAGCTCCGAGCTGACATCATTTTACGACAGTTTCCAGAAGGAGTACTCGCCCCTCTCCGTGCATCTTCCGTCCCTGCCCGACACCGACCGCGAGCGGTACATGGACAACCTCACCCACGCCGTCTCCGTCAACAACATCGTCAAGCTCGGCGACAGTACGGATACCGACAACACTCTGAACATCAACGCTGTCTACCTGAACGACAGGCAGAGATACAACTCCTCGTCCCTGACCACATACTACCTGCCCGGCGGCCAGCCTCCATTGGAGATAGACGAGACCACTTCCGCGACCGAATTGTCCGACGGAACTGAGATCAAACTGCGCTACAATCTCAACAACGAGAAGATATACCTGAACGAGCAGATAGCCTTCGGGGCCGAGTGGAACCGCAACAGCGGCAGCGTCCTCAGCGACGGCACCCCGGTGGAGCAGTCCATGACCGTCAGTCCCCAGCTCCGTCTCCAGAATGACCTAAGTTTTGTGAAGGTCCTGAAAGGGAACGTACGCCTGAACTTCTCATCACGCATCAACGCCTCCTCCCTTCCGGCCACTCTGCGTGTCACCCCGGTGCTGTACCCGGAGATATTCGGCTACGGTCAGCAGGCCCGGGAGGCGGTGCAGCTCATGGACAACCGCAAGCTCTATACCCGCAACACACTGTCTTTCAATAAGGGATTCAAGAGCGGGCTGGGCATGTTTGTGTCCGCCGGGGTGGAGGCCGACATACAGGGCATGACAAGCGGCCTGACTCCCGGAGAGGGCATTGCTCCGGCAGACTCCATGCGCAACGACATGTACTATCACAAGATAAACGCCATACTCTTCACCGGACTGACCTACAGGTACAGGGGATTCCACATAACAGGCGGCCTGGGATTGACCTATTCCGACCTGCTCATCCGGGACAAGGTGCAGGGCAGTGACCGCAGGCTCGGGAAGCTGCTTCTGAACCCTAATGTCAGCATGAGCGCGGAGATTACTCCGAGTCTCAAGTTCAATGCCTCCGGCGCCATCTTCAACAACCTCGGGGCTCCGTCCAGCATTTACAGCGGCTACATCATGACGGACTACCGGCTCATAGGCAGCCGCAACGGCGACATCGCACAGGGCCTCTACCAGACCTACAGTGCGGAACTGAGCTATGCCGACGCTCTGATTTCCCTCTTCGGCTCGGTCAGGGCCGACTACTGGCGCAGCCGCTCCAATATAATGTACGGCACAGAGTATTACGGCTCCCTGAGCCGTGTCGGGACGTACAACATAGATAACCTGTCTCAGGGCTGGGGGATAGAGGGTAAGATAGAGAAGCGGTTCGACGCCATATCCACCACGGTGGGGATACCCGTGGGCTTCCGCCGGACCTGGATGGACGTGCTTCGTCAGGGCGAGGTGATGCCGGTGTCCACGTGGAGCCTTCCGCTGGGGCTGGAGGTGTCGTCCCGCCTGGCCAGGTCGGCGTTCATGGAGTACTACATCCGGTATGTCCGCTCCTCCAGCAGCACGCGGGACGAGGCTTTCTCCCCGATAAACGCCCTGCACCAGAGGCTCGGGTTCAATTTCGTGTTCTTCAAGCGGCTGTCCCTCAATATCAGCGGCGAGCACTACCTGAACGATGCCATCACCTCCGGCAGCCGCAACATCTTCTTCCTCGACGCCTCCATCTCGTACAGGACCCGGAGGATGGAGTACGTCCTCGAAGGGCGCAACCTGCTGAACACCGGCACGTACAACCAGCGCGTCTGGTCCGACATCACCAACTACCAGTACAACTACCTCCTCAGGCCGTTGTCGCTCATCTTCAAGATCAAGTTCAGCATAGGATAATCACCGGATACAGCAGGTGGCATTTATCAATATTTTTTGAAACATTTCAAAACTGTTTTTAATTTTGGAAAAATTAAAAGCTATGAGATTGTCTACTTTCATAATCAAGGCAGCTGCGGTAGCCGTGGTGGCTTTGGCCGGCACTTTTTCGGATATGTCGGCATGTACAGGGATTTCATTCAAAACCGGGGACGGCAGTTATGTGCTGGCCAGGACGGCGGAGTGGGGCGGTTCAGACCTGCATAGCCGGTATGTTGTCGTGCCACGAGGATTCAGGCATGCGGCCTTGACGTACACGGGCGGTACAGGTCTGATCTTTACCGGAAAGTACGGATATGTGGGGGTAGCGGCCGAACAGGACCAGTTCGTGCTGGAAGGGCTCAATGAGAAAGGCTTGTCGGCAGGACTCTTTTTCTTCCCCGGTTATGGGCAGTATCCGGAGTACGATTCGACACAGGTGGACAGGACAGTTCCGGATATGCAGGTAGTCAGTTGGATTCTTGCCAATTTCACATCGGTGCAGGAGGTCATTGACCATTTTGAAGAGATTATCGTCACCAAGCTGTATCCGGATGCCGGAACCTCGCACTGGAGGGTGGGAGAGCCTTCGGGCCGTCAGATTGTGATAGAGATAGTGGATGGCAAGGCCAACTTTTATGAGAATGAGATAGGGGTGCTTACCAATGCGCCCGGTTTTCCCTGGCATGTGACCAATCTGAGCAACTATGTAAATCTTGCTTTCGGAGAGGCGGACGGAGATGCTTTTTCCGCATGGCCTCAGGTGCGCCGTTTTGGTGCAGGTACCGGCATGATAGGCATTCCAGGGGACGTTACTCCTCCGTCAAGATTTATCCGTGCCGCATATTATCAGACTACTGCACCTCAGTATCCGTCCGCAGAGGAGACGGTTATGTCCTGTTTCCTGATACTGAACAACTTCGACATACCGATAGGCGTGGAGCGTCAGAAAGGCCAGAACCCTACCGATATTCCCGGAGCCACGCAGTTCACGACAGCTA
Source organism: uncultured Alistipes sp. (assembly GCA_900544175.1). Classification (GTDB taxonomy): domain Bacteria; phylum Bacteroidota; class Bacteroidia; order Bacteroidales; family UBA932; genus Coprenecus. The sequence continues at coordinate 104,740 of UQUN01000004.1, read as the reverse complement.
CTGATACAAAGGGCCTGAAGTTCTACTGGCGCACGTGCTGGAACAGCACTATACGCTGCATAGACCTGACATCCATAGATTTCGCTAAAGTGAAATACACCGTCGAATCTTTGGATAAGGAACGTCGGCAGCCTGTCGAGATGATTACCGTCCGATAAATTCGGAAAGGACAGTGTACAGCCTCTGTACGGGGAGTCCTACGATATTGAAGTAGGAACCGCGTATGGAGGTTATTCCTATATAGCCTATCCATTCCTGTATGCCGTAGCCGCCGGCCTTGTCGAACGGACTGTATTGGTCTATGTAATAGTTGATCTCCTCGTCAGACAGAGACTTGAACTCCACTTCGGACGTGCATGAGAACACACTTTTGTTTCTTATGTCGCGGATGCATACTCCTGTCACTACTTTGTGCGTGTGTCCTGACAGAGACCGCAGCATCCTTACGGCGTCCTCTCTGTCGGACGGTTTGCCGAGTATTTTTTCCCCGCAGATAACCACGGTGTCAGCTGTGATGAGTATTTCGTCCGCTTCAAGGGGACGATGGAAACCTTCGGACTTGGAGACGGCCAAAGCTGAGGAAACCTCGTCCGGTGCGAGTGTCGGAGAATAAGTCTCGAGGGCACCAGGTGTGGCCTCTACAGTAAAATCCAGTCCAAGTCCGGCCAGAAGTTCCCTGCGCCGGGGGGATGCCGAGCCGAGTATGATACGCCGGCCGGCAAGCATGTCTTTAAGCAGCATGTCTGTGGTTCTATTCGGTTCAGAATCTTTCGGCAAATACGTCTGTGTCCATATACCAGTCTCCGTGTACTTTGAGTACCTGTTCTATCAGGTCGCGTACAAACCCTCTGCCACCCGGAAACAGTGAGATATAATCGCATACGTCCTTTACTTCCGGGACAGCATCTGCCGGAGCGGCAGAAAGTCCTGCGGCTTTCAGGACCGGTATGTCAGGCAGGTCATCTCCGGCATAGGCTACCTCTTCCGGTCTGAGTCCATGCCGGTGGCAGAAATCCAGAAAGTCAGGCATCTTGTTCCTGGATTTCTGGTAAATATTCTCTTTTGGAACACCGAGCCCCTCAAAACGGTGTACGATGCTTTCCGATACTCCTCCTGTGATAACGGCTATTGGGTATCCTTTCATACTGCACATCCTCAAGCCGAGTCCGTCCTTGGAGTCAAAAGTTCTTATCAGCTTGCCGTCGAGGGTCGAGAATATCATGCCATCTGTCATTACTCCGTCCACATCAAAAGCGAAGGCCTTGATGTTTTTGAGCTTAACTTTATAATTGTAGTTTGGCATTTGTTGAAGTATGTTATTTATGGTGGTATTTCTCGAGAATTTTTTCAGTAAAGGTTCTGTAGAATTCCTCCTGTTCCTCAAGACCAAGCCGTTTCAGCAGGTCCAGATGCTTTCTCACAGTATTCATGTCACCACGGCGGGCCGGCCCTGTGAGTGTGGATTCGGGAGTATGCAGGAATGCGTTGCGGACAGCCTCGATAGTGGAGGGTAGAAGCAAAGGGTAGTCATGGTCCAGGATAGGAAACGCCAGTCCGAGAATATAGTTTACGAAATTGGTTGTGAATACTGCTGCAAGATGCATCCTCAGTCTTTGCTCTGAATTGTAGAAATAATATTCTCCACCGAGGTCTGATGCGATACCGTCCAGCATGTCCCTTAACAGAGTATCGTCTGTTTCCAGCAGCAGAGGTACGTCGGTGAAATCTATGTTCTTGTTACGGCTCAGAGTCATAAGAGGGTATACAACGCCGCATTTGCATCCTATGTCGGCAAGTGGCTGAAGTACGTCCATATCTGTGGCTCCGGAAGTGTGGACTACCGCCGGCAGCCTGTCTGCACCGGCCATTTCTGACGCCATTTCCCGTACAACACTGCCGATGGCGTCATCAGCTACGGTAATGAATACCAAGGATGCCCGGCACAGGTCACGGTATCCTTTCGCTGGTTCAGCGGCAGAACCGTTGATGTGCAAGGCCTTTACGAGTCTGTCCCTGTTCCTGGCCGTCCTGCCGTATATTTGCGTTATGGCATAGCCTTTTTCCTGAAGGGCAAGTGAGAACCGGAATGCCACGTTGCCGGTTCCCACAAACGCTATGTCAGGTCTCATCGGCTATGCCTCCGGTGTGTTGGATCCGAAACCGAAAGGAATGGTGGTTTTGGAGGTGTTCCCGGTGAGTCTGATTTCCCCGTTCTGACTCTCGTACTTGTTTATATTGTCCCTGAGTGCCAGATACAGTCGTTTGACGTGCTCGGGAGCCATTATCACACGGCTCACTACCTGTGCCTTAGGTACCCCTGGGGTAATGCGGGCAAAGTCTATGAAAAACTCACTGTTGAAATGAGAGATGATCGCCAGATTGGAATAATTGCCGGCTGCGACCTCTTTGGTCAGTTCGATGCCGATTTCTTTTTTCTGGGGCTGGTTGTCCATATCTAAATATGATTATTTGTTAATACGTCCTGCAAATTTACATAAAAATTTTATCGTAAAGACCGTATTTTTCTATTAGTCCGTTGATCTCAGGATCCAGACTGCCTCTGAATTTTAAAGACGGGTCGAGTTCCACAGCCTTGAGAAACGCATCTGCGGCTCTTTTGCCGTTGCCGTTTCTGAGGTAAGCAATGGCAAGCAGGTATTCTCTACGAGCACTTGAAGGAAGTGACAGAAGTACTTTCAGAGCTGATGCGTTGTATTCTGCGGCCAGAAAGGCCAGGGCTGAATTGATGTCCCTGTATCTCCCGAGCCGTGCGACTGCCCTGCCGTAATCCATATTTTTCAGGGCGGCCACTCCATTGCTGTATGTTGTGTCAGGAACAGTTGTGTGGATTGTGTCCTTTGCCATGTCGCGCCGATGCATGTGGAACTCAAACAGCACCTCTCTTAGAATGGGATACAGGTTGTCTTTTATATATTGGTACTGTGGATGTCCGGACAGGAGACTCTCTCTCTTGTCGAAGTCTTTCCCGCTGTTGCAGATTCTGAGCAGTCTGCCGCGCTCTGTCAGTGTACTGTCGTCCTTAATAAGTTCAACGAGTCTTTCCCAGTTTTCCGGATTGTACTTTCTTACTATTCTGGTATCCAGTCTTGAGAGATATTCGGTAATGGAAGCCGACCGTTTGTCTGCCAGGAACTTGTTGAAACTGTATCTCCCTTCAGGCGAGCAAGACGCTGTTATGACAAGGCTGTCGGCTACCAGCTCTCCGTTTGTGTCCAGATCGTATAGAATGGATTCTATATGCTCTATTTCGGCTTTGTTGCCGCTGTAGTTCTCGTCCAGAACATATTCGCCCGGACGGAAACTGACGGAAGCGTATGTACTTGCCATAACCTTTCTCTCAATGACTTTTGTGAGGTATATTGTCGTGTCAACGGCGAGGGAGGAGAGCGAAGATACGACAAATACCAGTGGACTTGAGGAAGGCAGTGTGTATATGGGTTTGCCGTCATAGAATATACTGCCATCCATGATTATTTCTATTTTTTTCAGACCAGGTTTGCAGTCCAAGTCTTGTACATAGCTGTATACCAGTCCTTCACTGTCCTTGTCTGCAATGGAGTCAAGTCGCACTCCGTCTGTTGCGAGTGGTGCCTTGACGTATTTACGGTATTTTTGCGGGATCATTTCTGTCAGCCGGTTGTTGCGGCGTATGGACATATGCCTAAGATAATGTTCTTTTGCTTCATTGAATGTTATGCCGTACAGTCCCCTCACTTTAGACGGATCTACAAAAGAGGAGTCGTTTTTCAGACGGCCGAGTTCCGGAATGTTACGTTCGATGAATATTTCCAGCAATCCTGCGTGGATCATCTCGGAAGAGTCTGTGAGTATTCCTGACAGATATCGTCTGTACAGTTCGTAGCCTCTGATCTGCCTTGCCCTGTAGTTGCGTCCGGTGACGTAGATGGATTCAAGGGCAATTGTATCGTCCATCATTACAGCGGACGGGGTCAGCTGTATCTGCCATTGCGGACTGACCATGTCTTCCGGGACATTGATGTCGAATGCTGCCCTGATTCTGCCGTTCCTTTCGGCAACGTTGGCGGATCTTGCAGTGATGACGATCTCCTTCAGGGGAAGTATGACATCCGGTATTCTGCTTGAGTCTCCTGCCAGAATCAGTTCATCCTCTTCCGGAAAGGCAATGGAGGCTGTGTCCTGCATGCCGTTCATGAACGGACTTGCTGCCATGGGGAGTGTCATGGTGACGTTTGAGCTGTCGCTGCTTAGGTTACGTATGTCCTTTCTTACAACGGCCGCTGCACATGATCCGAGCACAATGGGAACGGCGGCAAGCCATGCTGTCAATATAATCGGGTGTCTCATGTCAGAATATGTATATTATGTTGATTGCAATATCGTCAGGAGCGATGAACATTCCTGAGCCGCATCCGGTTCTTTTCCCACAGACAGGCGACGAGTATTCTCTGTAGGATGCCCATCCGGTCCAAAGACCAAGCCCGAACTCTATGTTGATATGGCGGCCAAGCATGAGAGCGTATCCGAAATGAAGCCCTGCGCCCCAAGCATCGCCTTCAATTGTCGACGGTGAAAGTATGCCGCCCGTATTGTATCTGTCCCACTGGATCTTCGCTCCATAGAAAAATCCTGAGTACGTGAAAAACGGCCAGTATCTTGCTCCTGCGGAAATTGTCAGCGTCTTGTTTTGTATGCGGTCTCCTGAACTTCTGCAGAAATGGAACGGATTGTATCTTGCTTTCATGCCTACGCTCCAGTGCCTGTCTACGGACATGCCGGCTTCAGCATTGACGGTCAGAAAATCCGCATAGTCAAGCAGGTTGGTGCCTATGCTCCAACGGCGTGCGGAGGAGGTCGTCCATTGGGCCGAAACAAGCAAGGCGATAAGTAAAAATGCTGTATGTCTCATATATCGGTCGGTATGTTTTCTGCCAAAACATCCGGAGCCGTTCTCCATCACGTGAGCCGTCCCTTTAACTCAATCATCCCTTCTTGGCTCCGGATGCAGTGGCAAAAATACCGGCCTGATACAAAAGAAAAAAGCCACATCCGTACAAGTCAAGAATGATTTTATGTTTATAAAAAAACTGTTTTTTATAAATTAAATCAGAAAAGGACAATCCGTTGTGTGCCATTTTGGCAGGGATACTCCGATGGTATGCGTTTTGTTGAAACAATAAGAAAACATAAAATGATATGGCTCAGCAAAAAGGTAAAATAGGGGTGACTACAGAGAATATCTTCCCCGTTATAAAAAAATTTCTTTATTCGGATCATGAGATTTTTCTTAGGGAGCTCGTGGCCAATGCAGTGGATGCTACACAGAAACTGAAGGCTCTTGCTGGTACAGGTGAGTTCAAGGGCGATATGGGTGACTTGACAGTCCGCATTGACGTGGATGAGAAGAATCATATTCTGACCGTGACGGACCGCGGTATCGGCATGACGGCGGAGGAAGTAGACAAATACATCAACCAGATTGCGTTCTCTGGTGCCGGAGAGTTCATAGAGAAGTATAAGGATGTGGCCGGAAATATAATCGGACATTTCGGCCTCGGGTTCTATTCTGCATTTATGGTCTCTAAAAAGGTGGTTATCGATACTCTGTCGTACAGAGATGGAGCAAAGGCTGTAAGATGGGAGTGCGAGGGCAATCCTGAATTCGAGATATCTGAGGGAGAGATGACAGACAGGGGGACCCGGATAACACTGTATCTTGATGACGAGTCCAAGGATTTTTCCATGCCATCCAGAGTGGAGGAACTTCTGCGCAAATACTGCCGTTTCATGCCTGTCCCTATCGCATTCGGCAAGGAAAGGGAATGGAAAGACGGCAAGTACGTCGATACTGACAAGGACAAGATAATCAACGATACGGACCCGATATGGAACAAAAAGCCGTCGGAGTTGAGTCATGAGGATTACATGAAGTTCTACAAGGAACTGTATCCCATGCTTGAGGAGCCTTTGTTCTATATCCATCTAAATGTGGATTATCCTTTCAATCTTACGGGTATACTGTATTTCCCCAAGATAAAGGACCGTCTTGATGTGACCAAGAACAAGATTCAGTTGTATTGCAACCAGGTGTTCGTGACGGATTCCGTGGACAATATTGTGCCTGATTTTCTTACGTTGCTTCATGGTGTCATAGATTCTCCTGATATCCCGCTCAATGTTTCCAGAAGTTATCTTCAGTCGGACTCCAATGTGAAGAAGATATCCACTTATATTACAAAGAAAGTTGCAGACAGGCTTGAGGAGATATTCAAGAACAACCGTAAGGAGTATGAGGAAAAATGGGACAACCTCAAGCTTTTCATTGAATACGGAATGCTGACGGACGAGAAGTTCTGTGAAAGAGCGCTTAAGTTCGCTTTGATGAAAAATACGGACGGTAAGTTCTTTGCTTATGATGATTACCGCAAGGCAGTGGAAGCCTCGCAGACCGACAAGGACAAGAAAGTGGTGTATCTTTATGCCACTGACGCCGTTGCACAGTATCCGTATATCGAGAGTGCGAGGAACAGAGGGTATGACGTGCTGCTGTTCGACTGTCAGCTGGATGCGCATTTCGTCAATCTGCTTGAGACCAAGATACCGGATTCTGTATTCGCCAGAGTTGATGCGGACTCGATAGACAAGCTGATACGCAAGGAGGATGTGGCCGAACCGGAAATGTCTGAGACTGAGAAAACGGATATCTCTGACATGTTCGAGTCCGTGCTTCCTGAGGGAAATCATTATTTTGTGAAACCGGAGAATCTCGGTGAGAACTCTTCGCCTATACTTATCACTCAGTCTGAGTTCATGAGACGCTACAGGGATATGTCCGCTCTTGGTGGAGGAATGAATTTCTACGGAGAGATGCCCGAATCCTATACAATAGGGGTAAATGTGCAGCATCCTCTTGTAAAGCGTATTCTCGAGGACAAGAACAATTCTCTCGCTGATAAATGCAGAGACTTTGACAGCAGGAAAAAAGAACTGCAGGACGGTCTCGACAGGATAGAGGCGTCAATGAAAGACAAGAAAGACGAGGAAATACCTGTAGCGGACAAGGATGCCCGCAAAGAGCTTGAGAAAAAGATGGAGGATGTCCGCAATGAGAGAAAAGAGGCCATGGCTGAGTTTGCCAAGGACAATGTGCTTCTGCATCAGGTAGTCGATCTGGCCTTGCTCGCCAACAACATGCTCAAAGGGAAAGACCTGTCAGAATTTATCCGCAGGAGCATAGCGGTGCTGTAGCGGGCTATTCCCGGAAAAGGAACTTCATGACCTCGCACATCAGGCAGTCGATCTGATGCTGCGAGGTCAGTGTTTCTATAGGGAATCCGAAGGCAACGGACCTATGGTCACCGTCATAGGCCACTGCCGCAGATGTATTGCTTGTGTTGTAGCGCATTATGGTGAAAGCCCTGTCGTCTGCAGGCAGGATGGCGTCAGGAGATTCCACGCAGTATGCACTCCGGCATGGTTCCGTGTGGAATCTGACGGTAATGGTGCTGTCCGCTGCGAAATTTAAAGGAGACGGGACTGAGCGGACTTTTCCTGATGTGGATGCAGAGCCGTTGCTCCAACGGTATTTGAGAATGTCTGATGCTGTAGTATGGGCTATGTACTCCGGATCTGTGGCCCGGTATGGTTCGGTTATGGTACAGCCTATGGTCTCAATGCTTTCTCTTTTAAGGCTCCTGATCTTTTCTGCAGTATGCTGGATGTTTTCGGACAGGCTGTCCTGTCCTGCCTGCGCAAGGAACGCTGCAAGTCTGTCCAGTTGTATTGCCGATGAGTCCATCCTGGAGATGACTGACATTATCACGCTGTCACCGGTATACAGCTTGTCGCAATCGTATGTGGTTGACTTTCCTATATTGGCTCCAGAGATGATGAGTGCCCCTCCGTTACTGCTGTATTCATGGAGGATGTGCCGCAGGGCAGGGGTAAGCAGGATGCCGTCCTGTTTGCCGAAAATGATGTCTATTGCGTCGAATTCTTCAATGAGCTGGCTGCCGTCCACAAAACTGCTCATCGAAGTGGAACTGAAGCTGACCCCGGCCCTCAGCATCGCCATGCCGTGTATGGCCGGATAGTCGAATGTGTTTCCGGCTACTGGAGCAGGTCCGAAATCCATATATGAGGCTCCGAAGCCTGGTCTGTCATCGTGTATCCACATTTTCGAGCGGTCGAACTCATATTGCTCACCTATGTATGAGAAGTCTTTCATATACGGTACTCCATGATCGGTCGTGAAATCGAATCCGGCATACGAAGAGTCGCACATGGGCATGACTGCAGGTGGTCTGACATCTGTAAAGCCGTTTACGATAAGCACATCTTTTCCTCCAGGAACATAACCTGCGGACATTGTCTCTGACGGAAAGGATTTCCCTCCATCATTGACTGCGACGACCTGATAACTGTAAAGTCTGCCTGGCTCGATATAGTCAATGTAGGAAGTGTCGTTGACTGTGGTGCCCGTATCGAATCCGGGCATGCTGACAGCTCCTGTGTCAGCTGTTCTTCTGTACAGTATGTAGTATTCCGGCTCAGCTGATGCTTCAAGTGAGTCGTGCCTGGGTGTCCATGACAGTTTTACTGCAGCCAAGCCGTTCTTGTTGCTTATTATGGACGCGCTGAAGTCCTTTACAGGAAGAGGCTGTACTGTGTAAGGCGTTTCCGACCTGCCTGCCAGATATTTCAGTATACCTTTATATATAGCTCTCGATACAAGGAACTTGAAACTGGGGTCAAGCGCATGGCGCATGTCGCTGAAATTCTGATGGGACAGCATCTCTATCAGGACAGTGGGAACATCCGGGACTCTTGCTTCAATATATGACCGGTCCCATATCGCCCTCCTGGTCCAGTCGGACCTTACAGCGGCTCTGATGTCATGGACAATGGATGTCTGGACTATGTCAGACAGTTTCCTTGCAGTTATACGTTCATTGCCGTCACTGTATTTTATGTTTCCGTCGGACTCTTCCCGGTATATGGCGAGAGTGCCTACAGTTGAATCAGAGAGAGTGCTGCCGGCATCGGTATGCAGGGCCAGAGCCATGTCTACCGGTACGCCCAGTTCATGCTTGAGATAGTTCACCCATTCGCCGCGGCACATGTAATCGTCCTTGTAGTCATTGTCTTCCTTGTCCGGATCGTAGACGCTTTCCGGGAATCCGCACCATTGCAGCCAGTATCTTGCAGCCTCGGCATATTTGGGAAATCCGCTGGTGCCGGCTCCACGGCTTATGATGCCCATACCGCCCCCGAACCTGACCGCATCTGTCGTTATGACACCTTTTTCCCCAGATTCACATCCTTTTACTACAACACCTTGACCGGTTTCCCCAGCTGCGAAATTGAAAGTTCCAAGATATACCCATGTACTGCCGCCCATACGCTGGTCAACTTTGAATTTCTTCTCCCCACCGGCGTACCGTACAGTATATTCGGCAGGTACGCTTTCAGGCAATGACTGATATGAAACATATACGGCGTACTCTCCTGCTTCCGGGAAAAAAGGAAGATATGATGCCGTTGAAGTCCGGTTGTTTTCTGTCATTCTTGCGCTTCCTGAAGCAAAAGGATTGCAGCCTGCCTCATAGGTGCCTGATATTCTGGAGAAACCTGGGAGAGGAGTGTCGGTCCACCCGTTCTCTCTTCTGTCAGACGGATTGCGTTCCGAATAGAAAGTGTCTCCATTATCTACTATTATTTCTATTGTCTGAGTGTCTCTTTCTCTGGGTATTACAACATATGCTCCGGCATTTTCCAGCATAGGGGCAAGAAATTCCGTCACATAGCTGTGAGGCAGTAGATCTTCTATGGTTGAGAATAGAGGCGCTCTCTGCCATTTCCATCTGTCCTCCTTGTGCGAGTAGTAATATCCGTGGCCGGCCCATAGGGCTATATTCCTGCCTGACAGTCCTTTTTCAGGCCTGTCTTCTTCCGCTGTCACCCATTGGGAGTGTCTTGGCATCTTTCCTTTTCTGGCCTGGATTTCTTTTTCATGGCTGAGAACGAGCCTTTCCATCGGTTTCCCGCAGTAGAGAAGGTTTATGCCATAATCCCTGTAGGCGTCAGGCAGATACTGTCTGATGATGTCAGTTATATAATCAGGATCGCTCTCCCGCAAAGGATAGTCGGAGGCAGCTTTGTTGAACCCGATGTCTATATGGTTCTTGTATATGTCAACTGATACTATGTCCGCCCTGACATTCACAGAGGCCCTGTAGGACAGATGCCGGTTGATTGAGTCTATGGCAGGCTGCAGGAGAGACTTGTCTATCTGTGCGCTTGCCATGAAAGATATGGCGCATATGGCTGCGGCAACGGCTGATATTCTGTACGGTATCACCATTTGTATACTATATTTACAGCCGCTTTGTATGGAAGCCATTCAGTGGAACCGTTCCATCCTATGTACATGGATCCGTCCTTTATATAATGTCCTTCATAGAAACCGACCTGACATCCTCCACCGACGGATAATTCTATTCCCCAGTGCTTTGTAAGAGTGAATGCGTACCCGATGGTAATGCCTGCCATGAAATTGGTGCCTACCTGGTATTGGTCCGCATACGATCCCCAGTACATAGGATGCACGCCTTTAGTCAGATCCCATACGGAAAAGCCTATGTTGGGCCCTACGAAGAATCCGCGGAGGGACTGGACCGGATAATACCGGCCTTCTAAAAATGTCATGGCGATGACGACCGGACCCTGGATGATGTTTCCTATTCCTTTGGGATAGAAGACTCCCAGTCCTTCCAAGGCGACTGTTATGTTATTGTGTACTCTGAATTCCACGGAAGGATTGACGATCCCGGCCACAACGGCTGCATTGAGCTTGACAGCAGTCCTTACAGGTTCTCCTCCGAACAGCCTGTTCAGGCGGACACTGTCCTTAGGAGCCGCATAGGAGAACTGGACCGATACTATTGCAGTGAGCAGGACAACGGAAAGGGTCCTCAATTTATAATAAGGTGTCATTTCTGTTTATTGAATATTCTGTCAATCAGTCTTACAACTGGATGACCTATTATTGAGACTATTATACAGCCGCTTAATATGGACAGCGAGTCTGCGGCAAAATCCAGTGCATCTCCCTGCCGCGAATTGAAGAACAGATCCTGGCATATCTCGGTAAGTCCGGCAAACACAAGCCCGCTGACAAGCGTCAATATAACCGCGTTGCGCCTGATGAAATCGCTGGATGCCGTGAACCGGCATGTAAGCCATGTTATGAAAGGATAGGGAAAAAACATTATGAAATGCGCGTATCTGTCCAGTCTGATTCCGAGGAAATATTTTCCCAGATCCAGTGCGGATGGACCGAACTTGTAGAAACAGAAAAACATCACCATGCAGAGATAGATGATGAATAATGTTATAATCAATATTTTAGCACTCTTTTGCATATTACAAATATATGCATAAAATAGATATGAGAGTATAATTTTTTGTTTAATATTAAAAGATTCTTACTTTTGTAAGATGAATAGAATCAGAAATCTAACAAAGTAAGTATGAGAAACATTTATAGAAGTTTAACGGTTTTTCTGGTTTCAGTGCTGTCGTTTTTGCCTGTATATGCTCAGAGTCAGGAAGGAATAGAGATGGCCAAATCCATGGCAAGATCTTATGGGTACAGCGAGAGTGAGATAGAGGCAATGGTGAACGGCAGTAAGGGAGTATCAGCTGATAAAGGTGACACTTATTCCACCCAGCCTCCGACTGTGAACAGGAACGAGGAAATGACAGTGGCAGACGTCGGGACACCTGGCCTTAATGCGGCAACGGCTTCTACTGTAAGCAACGTATTCGGTCATGACATATTCAAGTCACAGAATCTCAATTTCGTACCGAGCTACAACATTCCTACGCCGGCCAATTACAGACTGGCTGCCGGAGACGAGATTATCATTGATATCTGGGGAGCCTCATATAATAACTATACTTACACCATAACTCCTGAGGGCAGTATAACGTTACCCAATATAGGTCCTGTCTATCTTGCCGGCATGACTGTGGAGTCTGCGGAAAAGAGACTGAAGGAGAAGTTCTCCACCATAATCTCAGGTATGTCGGGGGATGCTCCCAACACCTTCCTGCGTCTTACAATAGGCAAGATCCGGTCATTCACCGTAAACGTAGTGGGGGATGCGGTGCTGCCGGGTACATATACTCTGCCGTCGTTGTCCACCGTATTCTCGGCAATCTATCTGGCAGGAGGTCCCACTGACCTTGGCTCTGTCAGGGATATACGGGTGTACAGGAATAACAGGCTGACAGAAACGCTTGACGTTTACGAGTTTATCATGAACGGGGATTTCTCAAGCAATATCCGTCTTGAGGACAATGACCTTATCGTGATAGTGCCTTATAGCGTACGTGTCTCTATCGGGGGAAGTGTGAAGCGCCCCATGATGTATGACATGAGGGAGGGGGAGACTGTTGCGGACCTTATTCAGTATGCAGCTGGATTTGCGGACAATGCGAACAGCAATCTGGTTACTGTCAGAAGGATAAAGGGAGAACGGATGGAGACGTTCAATGTCATGGCGGATCAGTTCGACAAGTTTGTACTGATGGACGGTGATGTGGTGACTGTCTCGGACAATATCGGACGAAACAAGAACATAGTGACTGTCAGCGGTGCCGTGTGGCATCCTGGTTCCTATGCTATAACAGAGAATGTGGATGATGTCCGGAAGCTGATTGAGTTTGCAGGAGGTCTCCGCGAGGATGCTGTAATGGACCGTGGATATATCCGGAGATACGATGAGAACAGGGAGCCGATAGCCATGTATTTTAATGTGAAGGAAGTTATGGAAGGACAACTTTCCATTCCTTTGTGCAACGAGGACAATGTAACCATATTCTCGCTTGATGACATGCGTGTTCCTATGACAGTGTCAACGAGAGGCTTTTTGAACAGGCCTTCGGATCTGGAGTTCAGACCCGGCATGACACTTGGAGACGCCATACTGCTGTCAGGCGATTTTGCAATCGGTGCGTCCAGGACCAATATCGATGTGTCGCGCAGGAACATGGACCAGGATGACGATGTGAAGAATGATACGGTGTCGATAGTGTACAACTTCAATCTCATAGAGGATCCTGATGCGATTGATTTTGAGCTTGCGCCTTATGATATCATATCTGTAAGGCCGATGCCGAGTTATAAGGAGCAGCAGGGCATTACAGTGCGCGGTGAGGTGCTGTTTCCTGGTTATTACGTGATAGAAAGCAATGTGGTTCGGTTGAGTGAGGTGATTTCGCGTACAGGCGGCTGCACTGATGATGCGTATCTTGAGGGAGCTTCCATCATGAGACTGATGACGGACGAGGAGTACGAGAGAGCCATACGGGCCGCCAGACTCGCGATGAGGGAGGAAGGTGTAGACTCCAGTATGATAGAGATTCCTGCAAGAGACCAGAGATACAGAATAGGTATTGACTTCATTAAGGCGATAGAGAATCCTGGCTCCTATGATGACATAGTCCTTCAAAGCGGGGACATTATCAATATCCCGAAGTTGAGAAGTACGGTCAAGATTTCTGGTGGCGTGCTTTATCCCAATACTGTCGCATACAATCCTAAGATGGATGTGAAAGACTATATCAACATGGCCGGAGGATATGTGAAAGGGGCGATAAAGAACAAGAAATACATAGTTTATATGAACGGTACGGCATCCACCGCCAAAAGCCGGCGTTTCGACCCGATGCCTGGATGCGAAATTATCGTTCCGGTAAAAGAACTGAACAACAACAGGAGGATGTCTGCCGCAGAAGTGGCTGCACTGGCATCGTCTACCGCCTCTATTGCAACTATGGTTGTCTCGATGGTCAATCTGCTCAGATAGTCAACATGGCTTACAGGCATTTGACAGAGGAAGAGATATCCTCTTTGAAATCCAACGGATGTTCTGCTGAAAACTGGCAGGACATCTTTGTTTCTCCCGGTTTCTCTCCTGATACAGTCATAAGGGTGAATTTTTATGGCGTAGTCAGGCTCGGTGTCTTTTCAGAAAAGATCCCTTTGCCTGGAGGAATTTCGATACCAAGCGGGATATATGATGCGACATTGTTCAATGTCACGGTTGGAGACAGTGTCCTTATAGCAAACGTACACGGATATATTGCCAACTATGAGATAGGCAGCCGTTCGTATATAGCCGATGTGGGAAAGATTTATATGGAAGGAGTATCTGCGTTCGGTAATGGATTGAAAATCCATGTCCTCAATGAGGTGTGCGGACGTGAGGTGGCGATGTATGACGGAATGTCCGCCCAGTCGGCCTACGTATCTGCTATCTACAGGCACAGGGCTGGTCTGCGTCCCGGACTGCAGAATATGGTCGACACCTTTACGGCATCCAGAAGATCCGACAAGGGACGGATAGGTTCTGGGGTGAGAATAGAGAATGTGGGCATTATAAAAAATGTTCTGATAGGGGACTATGCTGTCTTGCAAGGATGTCTTCGCCTTTTTGACGGTACGGTAAGCAGCACGAAAGACTCTCCTGTAAGGATAGGCTGCGGCACTGTCTGTACAGACTTCATGATTCAGTCCGGTTCGATTGTAGAGGACAATGTAGTGGTTACAAGGTCGTTCATAGGGCAGGGTGTTGTATTGGCCAAAGGCTTTACAAGTTCGGACAGCCTGTTTTTCGCCAATTCGCACTGCGAGAACGGTGAGGCTGTGTCTGTATTTGCAGGACCATTTTCAGTGTCGCATCACAAGTCTGCACTTCTTATCGGCTCGATATATTCATTTATGAATGCCGGATCTGCTACCAACTTCAGCAATCACCAGTATAAGCTGGGGCCTTTGCACCAAGGGATTTTCGGACGGGGTGTGAAATTCGGTTCAGGTTCCTATATGATGCTGCCTGTGAGAGTCGCGCCATTCTCGACAGTAATCGGCCACCATTATGGCCGGATAGATACTGTTGACATGCCATTTTCTTATATACTTGAGACAGAGTCAGGCTCTTGCCTTGTTCCTGGAGCGAACCTTACCAATTGCGGTTTTTTCAGAGATGTACGTAAATGGCCTGCAAGGGACCGCAGGGGTATAGATGGTAAACAGGACTGCATTGTATACAATGCCTTTTCTCCTCTGACTGCCTCGGCAATGCTTCGCGGCATGAGAAGGCTTGCAGTGCTTCGGTCGGCAGACAGGTCGTCAAAGTCTCCAGTGAGTTACGGAGGATGCCTTGTCTCTCAGTCTTCTATAGTCAAGGGACTTGCAAAATACGAGGCAGCGTTGAAATTTTATATGGGAAATGTCATTGTAGAGAGGATAGAGGATGCGGCACCCGTGTACGCTGAGAATATTGCAGAGGCACTCAGACCGGAGTTCTCAGTCGGGTCCGGAGATTGGGTCGATATGGCCGGTCTTCTTGCTCCAAAAGAGGAGGTGGCAGCGGTTCTGGATGATATAGAGAACGGAACGTTACAGAGTCTGGAGGAAATGGATGCGCGTTTCCAGAAGATAGCTTCTAACTACAAGCTGTATGAATGGTGTTGGGTCTACACCCATATTAACGATGTTTTCGGCATCGATCCTTTGACAATGGACAAACACAGGCTTGTGGATTTGGTGCGTCAATGGGACAGGGCAGCAGGCATGCTGTATTCGGGTATAGAGAAAGATGCATCCAAGGAATACAGCACCGATGCCATGACCGGTTACGGAGCCGACGGTACATTTGACGAGGCAGGGTCAGACTTTCTCAATGTGAGAGGGGACTATGAGTCCGATTTCCTTGTACAGGCTGTCAGGGAATCCCGTCAGATGATATCGGACAGGGCCCATGAGATAATACTATCCTTTTAGGGTCTCAAGAGCGAGGTCGGATGATATCTTGTCTATGATTGCCGTGACTACCTTGTATATCCTGCTGCCTTCCGTGTAATCGGCAGGGCATACGAAATGCACGCGCTCCTCGCTGAGGAGTTGTTCGGACTTCTCTTTATGGCCGCTTTCCGGGTTGTATACAGCTATGGAATGTCCCCCAAACTGCTTTACAAGCTTCATACAGGGGATATCTGTCGCTCCGTCCCCGAAGTATATCATACGGGAAAACGGTACGGGACGTTGGTTTTCCGGCAGATAACGGTTTACGAGAGTGTGGTCGCGTATGCTCATGACTCCCTTGTTTATCTTGAACAGGAACTGGGTCTTGGCAGTATAGTCCACAGCTACGGCCGGCCACACGGCCTCTCCGTTCTCATACAGGAATGAGCATGCGTATACTTTCTTGAATTCATGGTATATATCCGTTCCCTCTATCATTTCCGTCAAGCCTGAAGAGTTGATGTAATGCTCTATGTCGATACCGTTTTTCTCTCCGTATCTGTTTATTATTCCGAACCATTCCCTGACACCGGGATAAAGTCTTACCATTGCTCCGAAATTACGGAAGTTTTCTCTGGTGAGGTGGACTCCTGCCTCCCGTGCCTCATCTATCATGGTTTTCATGTAGCAGAGAATCTCGCTTGCGTCAAAGTGCTCGGAAAGCTCGTTGCTTTTCTTCCAGAATATGCCTGGATTCTTTCCAAATGTCTGTATCAGTCCGAACTCCTGCATGTTGGCCGGAGAGAGCGTGCCGTCAAAATCGTAGATAAGGGCAACTGTAGGTCGTTTCATATTTATATATTTGACTGCAAAATAATAATTTTTCCGTATGTTTGTACTATAAATTCAATGTATGAGATATCTGTTTCTGATGCTCTTTCTTTGCAGTGCTGCTGTTGTCTGCGCCCAGCCGTACTTCTGTACCGATGAGCTTACGGACTTGGTATATGTGAGGCGTTATGTCGATGACTTGGAAGTCAAATGGGTACATACGATGAGTATCCGGACAGTGAGCATGGCTGCTGACTCGTCAAGGACCGTAGAATATTCTTCCTTTATAGATATGCGTGCCGGAAAATCCATGCGGGAGCCGGCTGTGATGAAGGCTCTGGTCAGTCCGGACGGTGACGTGACTCTGGACATTGCATCAAGTATGGTGGCCGTGCTTGAGGGAGTTCTGTGGAAAAAGGCCGAGGTTACGGCAGAGGGGGGTATCGCGCTTCTGCCGTCCGAAATGATGCCCGGAGACACTCTTCCGGATGCATCAGGCAAGGTTCATGCTCTCGGTATGACTATGAATGTGTCTGTCACGGAGAGGAAAGTGATAGGTGAGGATACTCTTGACACGCCGGCCGGAACATTTGACTGTATCGTAATATCCGAGCACAAGGTTGAGAAAGGGATGTTCAGGAACCGTACAACAACTGCCCTTACTTGGTATGCTAAAGGTATAGGTATGGTACGTCACGACACATATGACCGTAATATGGTTCTGGAGACCTCAGAGATATTGGAGAAAATCATTAAAAAAATGATGTCCATGCAACATTTCAGGCAGAATGAACGTTTTATATATGAGTTTAGGAGAAAATGATACCGCAGAAAATAACAGACTTTTACGACAAGTATAAGAAAATGCTTTACAATACGTCTCTCAGGATAACAGGGGACAGTTTCGAGGCGGAGGAGATAATGCAGGATACTGTCATCAAGTATCTCAGGAACAGAAAGCAGGAAATGTCCGAGGAGCAGGTGCGCGTATGGCTGATCAGGACATGCGTCAGAGCCTCCATAGACATGCTGAGACTGCGTAAGGGACTCAAAGTGAAACTCGAGAGCTATGCGGCAGAGAATATGGAGGAGGATACGCAGCCACAGTGGGACAGCCTTATGGCGTCAGGCGGGGCAGATGAGCTGGTGAGGAAGATACAAAAAACGTTACTGATGCTTCCCGACGGATACAGAACGGTGCTTTCCCTTCTGCTTTTCGAAGGTTATGACTGTTCGGAAGCCGCACAGATTCTGAACGTGGCAGAGAGTACTGTAAGGTCGCAGTATTTGAGAGGAAAGAGAAAGCTTCTTCAGATGTTATGTAATGAATGATAGTAATATAATGGATAATCTACAGCAGTATATCGAATCGCACAGGGATGCGGTCAGTAAGGCGGAGGACAATGTGCCTTCTGGCGATAAGGAGCGTTTTGAGGAGAGGTGGGACATGTACCGGCATCGGATCAAGTTCCAGTCCACTTTGAAGAGACGCAGGAAGCCGTTCTGGAAGATTATAGCTTTTCCTGTAGCGGCATCTCTGATTCTTATAATAGGTGTGCGCCTTTTGATACGCCCTTTCATATCAAGTGAGGTGTCTGCCTCCATGACGTATACTCTGTCCGTACCGGACACCCTTACGCCGGCAGAAGTCAACAGCGTGTACGGAGATTACATGCACAGGAAGGTGGAGGAGATATATGAAATTTCAGGTAGTCTGAGTGTAAGAGAGCAGGAGATGGTGCTTGGGACAGTGGACAATATTCTCAGGGAGCCTGTGCCGTTGATCGACCTGTTGCCGGAGGAATTGGGAAACAAGCATATGACGGCCATAGTCAAGGCGTATGCGGAGCGCAGGACAAAAGCTCTTGAGACGTACAGGAGCAAACTTGTGTCGAGCAATAACATTCAAACTATAAAATGATGAGAAGGATATTTTCTTTATTGGCAGTATCGCTGTCTGTCATTACTCTTTATGCACAGGGAGGAACAGTGGAGAAATCAGTGGATTTCCGTACAATAACAGCGCTTGATATATCCTCTGTTTTCGAAGTGGAGCTTACAAAGGCCTCCAGACAGTCTGTCAGGCTTGAGTACTCGGAAGAACTGGCTCCGTACCTGATAGCGGAAACAAGCGGTGGAAAACTGGAATTGTCTTTCAGTATGAGCAAGATGGACAGGCAGTTGCGTAGGAAGATCAACAGGAATGGTATAAATGGTGGAAATGGCTCGTATGTCCTCAAGGCATATATCTCCGTTCCTTCACTCTCATCCATAGAAACATCCGGGGCAGCGGAAGTCAGGTCATCCGGACTGTTTCAGGCGAAGGACCTGAGTGTGGACATCTGCGGAGCTTCGTCGGTAAGCGGACTGGAAGCGGCTGGACAAAATCTCAGTGTAGAGGTCTCAGGTGCAGGCAGATTCAGTATGCCGTCTGCGGACTTCGCAGAAAGCAGGCTGGATCTGAATGGTGCAGCGACTGTTTCTTTGGCCGGAACGTACAATAGAATGAGTCTGCAGGCCAGCGGTGCATCGGAACTTTATCTGAGCGGTAAAGCCGTTAACCTTGATATCGAGGCATCAGGTGCGGCTTCTGTCAGTGCACGGGAGCTCAATGTGGATGAAGTCTCCATAAACGGAAGCGGAGCGGCCAATATTACGGTACGTCCTGAAAAGCTTATGGAAGTGAGCATGTCCGGGGCCTGCACCATCTCTTATCCTAAGGGCGTCCCGATTAAGGTAATATCATTTTCCAGAGGCTGCAATATTGACACTTATTGATACGCGGATAGCGATAAAAAATGGCGTCAAAGGATAATTTCGTTCTGGATTCGCACTGCGATACACCGTCTATGCTTCTCGAGAATATCGACATCGGCATACGGCGGCAGCGCGGACATGTCGACTACGCAAGAGCGGTAGAAGGCGGGGTGGACGGTATGTTTTTCGCCATTTATACCCCGGCGGCCATGTCTGATGCAGAAGCGTCCGTAAACGCCCTCAGACTTATTTCCAAGTGCTACGACTCGGTGGACAGCAACCGTGACAAGGTGGCTTTCGCCTTTACACCCGAGCAGGCGTATGAGAACAAGCGCAATGGACTTCTGTCCGTGTTCCTTGGTATGGAGAATGGGACACCTATCCAGCACGAAATGGAGTATCTGAGGCTGTATCATCGCTTTGGCATACGCTATCTCACGCTTTGCCATAACAGGCACAATCAATTGTGCGATTCGTGTATGCCTATGGAGGCGGAATGGGGAGGACTTTCTCCTTTCGGCAAGGAAGTGGTTGCTGAGTGCAACCGTCTCGGAATACTGCTGGATTGTTCCCATGCTTCAGACGAGACATTCTACGACCTTCTGGAACACTCCAGGACTCCGATAGTGGCCTCGCATTCTTCATGCAGGGCATTGTGCGACCATCCGCGGAACATGTCTGATGTCATGCTGCGGGATCTTGGATCCACAGACGGAGTGATTCAGATCAATTTTTACCCCAGATTCATAGACTCCGATTTTGCACAGGATGAGAAGTTCCTGAAGCTCAGCGAAGAAGGGGAATACTGGCAGGAACTTTACCGCTCAGATCTGTATAATATTGAATACCGCGACAACTACTGTAGGATAATGGATGAGCTTGCAGTATATCCTGCGCCGTCTGTAAAAAGGGTGGTAGACCACATTGATCATGCCGTGGAGGTGGCCGGGGCTGCCCATGTGGGGCTCGGTTCAGATTTTGATGGTATAGAAGTGGCCCCTGAGGGGCTTAGGGATATTTCAATGTACGGCAATATTGCCATTGAGCTTCGGAACAGAGGATACCGTCAGTCGGAAATCCGTGGGATAATGGGTGAGAATTTCCTGAGAGTCATGGGAGAAGCACTTCGTCAAGCAGAAGCCTGAGTGTATTAAGCGCACTCCCTGCGAAACGGTCGATGTTGACCTGTCTGTCGTTGTTGAATCTGAACATTCTTGATCTTACAATAACATTGCCGGGCTGTCTCACCTCGGTATAGGCAACGGCTGTCCATAATGTTCCTACAGGTTTGTCGGGTGTACCGCCGTCCGGACCGGCAATCCCCGTAGTGGAAAGGGCAAAATCCGTTCCAAGTGCGTCAAGAACACCTGCGGCCATTGCCTCGGCGCATTCACGGCTTACTGCTCCTTTTGAAGTAATAATATCTGTAGGGACATGTAAAATATTGTGTTTTACAGAATTGTCATAAGATGTAACTGATCCGTAGAAATATCTGGATGCACCTGGCATTGCAGTGAACAAAGAGGCAATCCTGCCACCTGTACATGATTCAGCGACAGACAGGGTCTTGCCTGAGCGGATAAGTTTTTCAGCAATGACTGACTGGAGGGTGTCATCCGCTTCTCCATATACCGCATTTCCGAGTATTCTGCGTACTTTGTCGAACTCCTCGTCAATACGGAGTACCGCGCATTCCTTCCTGCCCCCGTATATGGACAGGCGCAGTCTGACACCGACAAGAGGATCCGGAAGATATGCCAAGTGCATGTCCTCAGGCAGCGATTCCTCCCATTTTCCAATTGTCTTGGCGAGTTCGGATTCAGCTATTCCGTATGTAGTCAATGTCTTGTGATATATGTTGTCGAGAGAGAAGTGGCTTTTTATATCGTCCATAATATCCGGAAGCAAGGCTAAGGCCTCGAACGGGACACCTGGAAGAGAGTAGAGCACAGGCTCGTGAGGATATCTGTCCTTTGAGAATCTGAGGACCATACATGGAGCCGTACCTTTATGATTGATGATTACTTCTGCTTTGGACGGCACCATCGCCTGCTCCTTGTTCATATCAGTAAGCCCGATTCCTCTGCCTGCGAGAATATGCTTTATCACATTCATCTGGCCATCGTGGAATACATATTCGGTACTTCCGGAAATGCCGGCGAGGACTTTTTTCGTCCTGTCGTCCTTGGTCGGACCGAGCCCGCCGGTTATGATGACGATATCGGAGGATCTCAGTAACGAATCGAAAGTCTTCATCATGTCATCCGTATCGTCGCCGACTGAAATCATCCTGCATACCCTTACTCCGATAGAGTTGAGCCTTGAAGCTATGGCAGAGGAGTTTGTGTCCGTAATCTGCCCGATGAGAATCTCATCTCCGACAGTGCAGATGGCTGCTTTTTTCATTATGATTTGTTGGATTTAAGGTATTTTAGAATCTTCTTGACGATTCCAGGACCATTGTAGATGAATCCGGAGTAAATCTGGATAAGGGATGCTCCGGCGTCCAGCATTTCCTTGGCCTGCTGAGGCGTCATGATGCCTCCTACGCCTATTATGGGAAGTATGCCCCCTGTTTTCCTATGGATATGCTTTACCATGGCAAGGCTTTTCTCGAAAAGCGGCATTCCGCTCATCCCTCCGTTGCCTATGGCAGTGACCTTTGCTTCAGCCGCGTTCAGTCCATCCCGTGAATTCGTTGTATTTGTGGCAATTATACCGTCAAGTCCGGAACTGAGGGCGAGCTCTACGATACGGTCCACATGGTCGTACGGTATATCCGGAGAGATCTTCAGCAGTATGGGACGGTAGTCGTCATAGTATCTTCTCAGTGTGAGAAGGCGGTCCACAATGCCGGACAAGTATCCGATGTCCTGCAGTACGGTGAGATCCTTTACGTTAGGACAGGATACGTTGATAGTGAAATAATCTACGTAGTCGTAAAGGAAGGAGAAGGAGCGCTCATAGTCCTTGTACGCATCTGCATTAGGTGTCTTGGATGCCTTTGCGATGTTTCCGCCGATTATCACATTAGGTATTCGTTTCTGCAACTGGGTCACAGTGTATTTCACACCCTTATTGTTAATACCCATCCTGTTTATGATCGCGTTGTCCTCTACTATCCTGAAAAGACGTGGTTTAGGATTGCCCGGCTGCGGCTCTGGCGTGAGGGAGCCAATCTCTATGAAACTGAATCCGAAGTTGCCGAGATCGTTGTAGAACTCTCCGTTCTTGTCGAGACCGGCAGCAAGTCCTACAGGATTCCTGAATGTCATCCCAAATACCTCCCTTTTCAGTTCCCCCTCTTTGTCCCTTACTTTAAATAGGGCTCGTATTATGCTTTGGGATAGAGGAATATACCGCAAAACTTTCAACATCTTGAATGTGATTTCGTGAGCAGTTTCCGGTGAGAAGGCGAACAATATCTTTCTAATAATTCTGTACATGTTGTGCTTTGGCTTGACTGAGGACAAAGATAATGTAAAAAACTATCTTTGGGGATAAAATTCCTGAAATGTTCCATCTGAATAGAAGAGAGTGATTCTCCTGACATTTCTTGTCCGTCCAGTGTCGCCTATATCGTTTTCGTCATCTGTATCTGGACTCTGACCGGTATCCGTGTCCGTATCGGTGCTGACTGTCTCATTGTCGGCAGGGAACCTGAAAAGACTGTCAGTAGAGGAGGGCTGTATGGATAATTGCTGGTTAGGCTCGCGCATTGGCTTACCCTTGCCGAGTATCAGCCAGTCCGGATTGACAGAAGGGAACTTGAGAAGAAATTTCTGGATGAATTCAAATCCGGGCTTGTTCCGTCCTGACAGAATATGTGATACGTTTGATCTCTGGATGCCCATTATGTCTGCGAACTGCGCCGGTTTGAGTTGTTCCAGTTCCAGAAATTGCTGTAAACGCCTATTCATTTCTGTAAATTTTAATTTTCACAAATGTACATAAAATATCGTTTACAAATTTCAATAGCAAGAGAAGACAATTGTAAACAAGAAAAAACCTGTTTTATCAAATGTCTGAATACTAATATATTGCAATTATGGCTTTATTTAAAGTAAAAATCAATATAAATAGTTTAAAATACTGATAAATAGCTATAAAGTATGTAAATTCGCAAGTATTTACGTGTGATTTAACGCCAAAATGTCCAAAGTTAGCTCAGATGTACTGTCCTATACTTTATATAAATGATATAAAAACTTGATATAACAGAACTTATCAGTGGAAAATCACGCTTATAAATAAATATTATCAAAGTATATTAAGCCGCTTTGTTACAATTTTAAGTACATTCACTTTTTGTTTTTATATGTGAATTATACTGTGTTATCAATGTAATTAACTTATGTAAACAAATGCTGAAAATCGTTTATTTTGACTTCAGGCAGATATTATATAGTTTTGCATTCGGGAAGCCGTCAAATCGGCTGAAATTGCTAAAAATGTCAATACCGCATATCAATATTTCAAACTACACCTACGAACTGCCGGATAACAGGATCGCTTCTTATCCAGTAGAACGCAGGGATGCCTCGAAGTTGCTTATATATAATAAAGGAGTAATATCCTGTTCGCAGTTCTCCTCCCTTCCGGATATTGTGGGTCCGGATAGTCTCATGGTTTTCAACAATACCAAGGTTGTGCCTGCCCGTCTGCTGTTCAGGCGCGGGACCGGTGCCTTGATCGAGATATTCTGCCTCGAACCGGTTGAGCCGGAGGACTACAGTCTGTCGTTCGCATCTGTATCTACTTGTGTCTGGAAGGTCATTGTAGGCAACAAGAAAAAGTGGAAAGGTGAGCCTATTTCTCTTTATATGCCTGATAATCATGATGCTGAATTGGAAAAACTGAATCTCACAGCAGTTATGTCGCATGACGGGGAAGGCAGTGTCCATGTGCGTTTCAGGTGGGACGGGGGGCTTTCGTTCTCTCAGGTACTGGATATGTGCGGGAAAGTCCCTATACCCCCGTATCTTCACAGGGAGTCTGAAAGTATTGACATGGAGAGGTATCAGACTTTGTATGCGTCATATAGAGGTTCTGTTGCGGCGCCTACGGCGGGATTGCATTTTTCCAAAGATGTTCTGGACAGGATAGCGGGGAAAGGCATCGGGTGCTGCAATGTATGCCTTCATGTCGGTGCCGGAACCTTCCTGCCGGTCAAAAGTGAGGAAATATCAGGACATACAATGCACTCTGAGCCGTTTTCCGTCACATCCGAGGTGCTGTACAAGCTGTATGAGACTGTCGGAAACAAGGAGATAATCGCAGTAGGTACGACCAGTGTGCGGACAATAGAGTCGCTTTACTGGCTGGGTGTCCGGTGCGCTGTTTCCGGACAGGATGCATGGACTCCATCCCCTGTAGAGCAATGGATTCCGTATACATCTGATACCAAGGATATTTCTGCTCGTGATGCACTTGGTGCTCTCTGTGAGTATGTATATAGGCACAGTATGGACAGGCTTACCTGCAGGACCAGAATCATTATAGTTCCCTCTTACCGTTACCGAATTGTCAACAATCTTATAACCAACTTTCATCAGCCTAAAAGCACGCTTCTTCTCCTTATTGCGGCATTGATCGGTGAGGACTGGAGAAAGGTGTATGAATATGCCTTGGACCATGATTTCCGTTTCCTGAGTTACGGTGATTCGTCCTTACTTATACCGCGCTGATGTATGTGAGCCGATTTTTTTAGTAGCTTTGCATATAAAGAACAGAACCACTTCTATTAAGATGAAGACGCTTAAGGTTGTTGCGGCAGTTTTTCTTACTGTGTCCATTGCATTTGTGTCAATGGGATGGCCTTTTATTCCTGAGTCTGGGAATCTTAAGAATACTTTGTTCGAAACTCAGAATGCCGTCGATGATATAGAGGTTCTGTCTTCCTCCCCTCACTCTGTGCTGCATCCGGAGGAAAGGGCTGCGGTGCGTCGGTATCTTGCCGGCAGGCTGACAGAGCTTGGTGGAAATCCGGCTGTATTCTACTATGACTCGATACCGTCCAAGTTCGGTGGCAGTCTTGATATCGTGAATATCTACTGCTGTCTCAATCCCAGTGATAAGGATACCGCCAGTTCGTATATGCTTCTTGTGGCACATTATGACTCGCGATTTCCAGAAGAGACCCCACATGGAACAGTATGTTCCTATGGCGCAGCGGATGACGGATATGGACTTGGAGTGATACTTGAAATTGTGAGAGGGGCACTGACTTACTCGGAAAAATGGTCGCAGGGACTTAAGGTACTCTTCACGGATGCAGAGGAGCATGAACTGGACGGCATAAGGTGCGCATTGCGGGAGGACAGTGCTGTATTTGACAATGTAGGTCTCGTGATCAATGTCGAGGCCCGTGGCGTAAAGGGACCGTGCCTGCTGTTCGAGACATCTGACGGCAATGCGGAACTCATGGATTTCTATATCAGGAACGCGCAGTATCCTTATGCTTATTCTCTGACTTCATCGGTGTACAGGTTCATGCCAAATTTCACCGATTTCACGCATCTTAAGCCGAAGTTCCCCGGATATAACCTGTCAGTGATAGACAATCTGCACTATTATCACAATGACAAGGACAATTTCTCCAATATCAATTCAGGTTCGGTCGCTCATTACGGGGCTCAACTTGAACCTGTGGTAAGGGAGTATCTTACAGGGAAACAGTATTCGGATCCGGACTGTTTCCGCAGTGACAAGGATCTTGTGGTGTTTACGGTTCCGGGGCTGAGAACATTTACCCTTGGCCGTACTGCTTGTTATGTGCTCAATGCAGTAGTGCTGGCGATGTTTGTCCTGGCAGTATCCGCTTATGCAGTGTCAGGCAGGATCAGAGGACTTCGCAACGTGCTGGTAAATGCATTGTGGATAACGGCCGCCGGCATTTCCGCAGCTGTATTATGTACAGGAATAGTATTCTGTATCACGGCAGTGGCTGATATCCCGTTTTCTTTCACTGCAACCAAGTTTCTCGAGGCGGACTGGATTCTGGCAGCTGTGCTTGTTGCTTTGACAGGCGTGTCCTACATAATTTTCTTTATCAGAAAAGCCGCAGAGTCAGATTACTTTGTATACGAACATATTCTCGGAGCATTATTATGCGTGATAGTACTCTCTGCGGTCCTGTTGTTTGTGACTGGGGACAATTTTTTCCTGATGTTTCCGGCTGCATGCACGCTGGCAGGGCTTTTGCTTCATGTCTTGGTGTATATGAACATATTTTCACTCCCGGCGTTTCTCCTTGTGGAGATGACATGCCTGCCTTTCCTCTACAACTTGTATACAGCCCTTACCGTAGGCTCGCTTGGACTGGTGATGTTCCTGGCATTTATATATTTGATAATGATGACCTCTTTGATGAGGTGCTTTATGGTGCAAAAAAGATGAATCAGAATTATGACAGTATCAGGCCGTATGATGACGCGGAGGCGTCACAGGCATTGAAAAGAGTGGCGGAAGCCCCTGAACTCAAAGCCATATCGTCATTCCTGTATGGTCCTGGACATGAATTTGAGGACCGTCTGCGGTCCTTGTTGCGGAACCTGGACACGATAGACCGGTTTCAGGCTATGATCATGGCGGATACCATACAGACCATTTTGGACAAGACGTCTTCCGGACTTCATGTTTCCGGTCTGGAGAATGTGGAGAACGGCCGTAAGCACGTGCTTCTGTCCAACCACAGGGACATAATCCTGGATCCGGCCATTCTCCAGCTTATACTGTTCAACAACAGGATGTCCACAACAGAGATAGCGGTAGGGGACAATCTTATAGCCAACTCCTTTATCGAGGATATATTCCGCTCCAACCGCATGATCAAGGTTGAGCGGGGAGGGACTCCAAGGGAAAAATACATGTCTTCTATGAGACTGTCTTCCTATATGAGGGATAAGGTGGCGTCAGGAGACTGCTCCGTGTGGATAGCGCAGAGAAACGGCCGTTCCAAGGACGGACGTGACATGACGGAGCAGGGGCTTCTTAAAATGTTGGAGATGAGCGGTACCGGGGATTTTGTAAAGGATTTTCACGAGCTTGCGATACTTCCTATAGCTGTCTCATATCAGTTTGAACCTTGTGATTTCTTGAAGGCAAGAGAGTTATATATATCCAGGCGATGTCAGTACGTAAAGAAGCCGGGAGAAGACACTGTCAGCATCCTCACCGGTGTCAGGCAGTTCAAGGGACGTATATCGTTCAGGTTCTGCCCCGAACTTTCTGAGGAGGAACTGTACATGTGTGCGGCCCATGACAAGAACGGAAGGTTCAAGGTTATGGCCTCGTTGATAGATGACCGTATCTGCACCGGCTACAAGCTGTGGGACACAAACTATATCGCCTGCGACATACTGGATGGAAGCGATGCCTATTCGTCCATGTACACCCCGGAAAGCCGTTCTGCGTTTGTGGAGTATATGGAAAAGGGCCTTTCCGGCATTGTCGGGAAAGACCCTGATGTGGATATAGAAGAATTACGTGATATATATCTGTCGATATACGCTAATCCTGTCCGTTCTTCACGTGAACATCGAGCTGCGGGTATGGGAAGCTCAGCCCCTGCTTAGGAAATTCCTCATATATTTTTCTGTTGATATCGAAAAACAGACTCCAGTAGTCGGCGCCATGTGTCCAGGCCCTTGCTGTCAGGACTATCGCGCTGTCTCCGAGCTGTGAGAGGGCAGCGAATGGTGCATCAGGAGCTTCTGGACCGGTAATGACCCTGGAGTCGCTGCTCAGGTATTTCTGCAGCAGTTCTATGCCTTTTCCTGCGTCATCGCCATAGGATATGCTGACATTCCATTCAACTCTTCGTATATCTGAGGCGGTGTTGTTCTGTATGCTGTTGTTCGCAAGGTTGCCGTTCGGCAGGAACACTATTTTGTTGTCTGGGGTATGAATCTGTGTAGAGGTGATGTTGATTGCATCCACTGTACCGCTGTATCCGCCTGCCTCGATATAATCTCCGACCTTGAACGGCTTGAAAAGCAGTAGCATCACGCCTCCGGCGAAATTCTGAAGGGTGCCGCTGAGAGCCATGCCTACGGCAAGTCCTCCGGCAGCGAGCAGGGCGGCGAAGGTGCTGGCCGGAACCCCGAGGATGGTGACCACGATGACAAACAGCAGAACAGTCAGGGATATGTTCACAAAACTTATCGTGAAAGAACTGAGGGACGGATCTATTTTCCGGCGGGTGAATATGGTCCTCAGTATTTTCTTTATTCTCCGTATGAGCCAGGCTCCTGCCAGATAGATAAGCAGGGCGGCAAGGACTTTCAGGCCCCATTTGATGACAGTGTCGGCCACTGATGTCCATATTTCATGGCCGCTCATACTCGAAAGTTTATGAATGCTCTCGCTTATTTCGACTGCGAGTGTGTCGGATGGATCGGGCTTTAAATCAATATCAGGTAACATAGGAAAATTATAATTTGTGATTTTATTGGCAAATTTATTTAACTTTTACTATTTTTGCTAATTGTAATTAATAAAAACTATCTTTGATGAAAAAGGAAATATCATTGGATCAGGCCGTCTCTATGGTAAAGGACGGTATGACCGTCATGGTTGGAGGATTTCTCGGCGTTGGAGCCCCTCTCCAGATCATGGATGCTCTTGCAGAAAGTGGTGTCAGGAATCTGACAGTTATCTGCAATGATACCGCGTTTCCCGACAAGTCACTCGGAAAGCTGGTGGTAAACAAACAGATCAAAAAACTCATTGTCTCGCATGTCGGAACCAATCCTGAGACCGGAAATCAGATGAACGCAGGTGAACTGGAGGTAGAGTTCTCTCCTCAGGGTACTCTCGCGGAGAGGATCAGGGCCAAAGGTGCCGGTCTTGGCGGAGTCCTTACAACCACAGGCATGGGAACTCTTGTAGCCGAGGGCAAGCCTGTTGTCAATGTGGACGGGAAAGACTATCTGCTTGAGAAGCCCCTTGGAGCCGATATCGCCCTTTTGGGTGCGTCAATTGCCGATGAGGCGGGCAATCTTGTGTATAAGGGTACGACTCAGAATTTCAATCCCGTAATGGCCATGGCCGCGGATCTCGTAATCGTAGAGGCCGAAAAAGTCGTTCCCGTCGGGGAGATTGCTCCAGAAGCGGTCCACACCCCCGGTATTTTTGTGAACTATATTTATAAAAGGAGATAATCATGGGTGCAAAATCACTTATAAGAATGCGTATGAGCTGCCATGACGCACACTACGGCGGCAATCTTGTGGACGGAGCCAAGATGCTCCAGCTTTTCGGAGACGTGGCGACTGAGTTGCTTATCATCAATGACGGAGACGAAGGTCTGTTCAAGGCGTATGACAATGTGGAGTTCATGGCTCCCGTATATGCAGGAGACTATATCGAGGCCGAGGGCGAGATTGTCTCCGTAGGCAACACCTCCCGCAAAATGGTCTTCGAGGCCAGAAAGGTGATAGTACCCCGTCCTGATGTGTCGGATTCGGCTGCTGATGTGCTGTCCGAGCCTGTAGTGGTATGCAGGGCAAGCGGTACATGCGTCGTGCCCAAGAAATGCCAGAGGAAATAACAACATCACTATCTTATATGGAAAAATTGATAATCACTGCCGCTATCTGCGGAGCGGAGGTGCTCAAGGAGCACAATCCGGCTGTTCCCTACACCGTGGAGGAGTGCGTCAGAGAGGCTAAGTCGGCTTATAATGCCGGTGCTTCCCTTATCCATCTTCACGTACGAGAGGATGACGGTACACCTACTCAGAGCAAGGAGCGTTTCAAGGTAATCATCGATGCTATCAGGAAAGAATGCCCCGATGTGATCATCCAGCCCTCTACGGGAGGTGCTGTCGGAATGACGAACGACGAGCGACTTCAGCCTACCGAGCTGCTGCCGGAGATGGCCACTCTCGACTGCGGTACTCTTAACTTTGGTGGAGATGACATCTTCGAGAACACGGAGAACACTATCAAGTATTTCGGACAGAGGATGATAGAACGAGGCATCAAACCTGAACTCGAAGTATTCGACAAGTCCATGATAGACATGGCTCTCAGACTGCACCGCAAAGGGTATATCCAGGCACCCATGCATTTCGATTTCGTTATGGGAGTCAACGGAGGTATCGGCGGAGAACTCCGGGATTTCGTATTCCTGCGCGGCAGCATACCTTCTGACGCGACATATACAGTGGCCGGTATCGGACGCTACGAGTTTCCTCTTGCTGCTGCTGCAATCATCGACGGAGGACATGTAAGGGTCGGTTTCGAGGACAATGTATATCTCAGTAAGGGAGTATTGGCAAAGTCCAACGGAGAATTGGTGGAGAAGGTGGTACGCATAGCCCGCGAGTTCGGACGCGATATCGCCACACCGGCCGAGGCCCGTCAGATCCTTTCGCTGAAACCACTTAATTAAAGACTTTGAATCAGAATAATCAACAATCATAAAACCACAAAATTATGGCACAGAAACATGGAAATAAATATGGAGTTCACAGAGTAATTTCTCCCAAAGGTGTGCTCCCTCAGCCCGCAGACAAGCTGGACAACAACATGGATGAGATTTATGACAACGAGATTCTCATTGATGTTCAGACCCTCAATATCGACTCAGCCTCATTTACCGATATCTCAAACAGAGCCGGAGGTGATCCCGAGAAGATCAAGGAGATCATGTTCGATATCGTTGCAAAGCAGGGCAAGCACCGCAATCCCTGGACCGGTTCGGGCGGAATGCTTCTCGGAACAGTAGAGCAGATCGGAGATGCCCTCAAGGACAAGATCGACCTCAAGGTAGGCGACAAGATCGCTACCCTCGTATCCCTTTCCCTTACTCCTTTGAGAATAGACAGGATCAAGGAGATCCGTGCTGACGTGGACCAGGTGGACATCGACGGAAAGGCTATCCTCTTCGAGAGCGGTATTTACGCGAAGATTCCTGCGGATCTGCCCGAGAAACTCGCCCTTTCTGCACTCGATGTGGCCGGTGCTCCAGCCCAGACAGCCAAGCTCGTAAAGCCCGGAGATACCGTCCTGATCATCGGTGCTGGCGGAAAGTCAGGAATGCTTTGCTGCTATGAGGCCAAGAAACGCGCCGGAGTTACCGGTAAGGTCATCGGTCTATGCCACAGTGAGAAGAGTACCAAGAGACTTCAGGATCTCGGATTCTGCGACTATGTATTCTCTGCTGACGCCACACAGGCCGTGCCTGTTCTCGAGAAGATCGAGGAGCTGACCAAAGGCCAGATGTGCGATATCACTATCAACAATGTGAATATTCCTGATACTGAGATGACCTCGATCCTCTGCACTAAGGACACCGGTACCGTATATTTCTTCTCCATGGCCACCAGCTTCACCAAGGCGGCCCTCGGAGCCGAAGGCGTTGGCAGTGACGTGACCATGCTTATCGGTAACGGCTACACCAAAGGACATGCCGAGATCACTCTGCAGGAACTCAGAGAAAGCGAAAAACTCAGAAAGATATTCACAGAACTCTACGCCTGATAGTTTGCCATGGAAAACCGTTCGCGTAGAAAGATACTGTTCCCCGAGGTTACGGACGAGCAGTGGAATGACTGGAAATGGCAGGTCAAGAACCGCATAGAGACTCTTGACCAGCTCAAGAAATACATTAAGCTCACTCCGGAGGAGGAAGAGGGGGTCCGCAAGACCCTCTCCACCCTCAGGATGGCAATAACTCCTTACTATCTCTCGCTTATTGATCCGGACGACCCTCATTGTCCAATCCGCAGGCAGGCCATACCTACTGCTGCAGAGACTTTCCAGGCCCCCGAGGACCTGCTTGATCCCTTGCATGAGGATGAGGATTCTCCGACACCCGGCCTGACGCACAGGTATCCTGACAGAGTACTGATGCTTATTACCGACATGTGCTCGATGTACTGCAGGCACTGTACCCGCCGCCGTTTCGCCGGACAGAAAGACGCCGAGTCACCCAATGACAGAATAGAGAAGTGCATCGAATACGTAGAGAGGACTCCGGTTGTCCGTGACGTACTGCTCTCCGGAGGTGACGCCCTGATGGTCAGCGACGCCAAGCTGGAGTACATCATCAAGAGACTTAGGGCCATACCCCATGTGGAGATTATCCGCATCGGTTCCCGTACACCTGTCGTGTGTCCTCAGAGGATTACCGACGACCTGTGCAACATGCTGAAGAAGTACCACCCGATATGGCTCAACACCCACTTCAATCATCCTAACGAGGTTACTCCGGAGTCTGCTGCTGCATGCGCCAGACTTGCCGATGCAGGTATTCCTCTCGGAAACCAGTCCGTTCTTCTTCGTGGAGTCAATGACTGTGTTCATGTCATGAAGCATCTCGTGCATGAGCTGGTTAAGATGAGGGTAAGACCTTATTATATCTACCAGTGCGACCTATCGATGGGCCTCGAGCATTTCCGTACTCCGGTATCGAAAGGCATAGAGATTATCGAGGGCCTCAGGGGGCATACCTCCGGTTTTGCTGTGCCCACGTTCGTGGTGGACGCTCCCGGCGGTGGCGGCAAGACCCCCGTGATGCCTCAGTACGTCATATCCCAGTCGCCGGGCAAGGTGGTACTCCGCAACTTCGAGGGTGTGATTACCACTTACACGGAACCGCCCGAGTATCATTCCGACTGTCATTGTCCTGAATGCGAGGCCAAGAGGGCAAAGCTGGAGGGTGTCGCCTCGCTGCTTGAGGGCGAGAAGATGACCATTGAACCTACTGTCCTCAAGAGAAGGGAGAGACATCACAGTAAATAATGTAAGATTAGATGCCATTTGTCCATGAGCTGTTGAATTACAGGAGTGTAGCAGTGGTCGGAATGGAGAAGAATTGCGGCAAGACAGAGTGCCTCAATTACATTATCCGCCGTCTGCCGCTGCATGAACGCAAGGTGTGCGTGACATCCATAGGACTGGACGGGGAAAGGACTGATCAGGTCACCAGGACTCCCAAACCGGAGATAGTGCTCCGCGAGGGTATGTTCTTCTCCACATCCGAGACCCATTACAGGGCCCGCAGGATGGTGTCCGAGATTGTGGATATATCCGATGAGACAACGGCATTGGGAAGACTGATAACTGCGAAGGTGGTCTCGGAAGGGAAAGTCATCCTTTCGGGGCCTTCTTCGACAGCTTCCCTGAGAAGATGGATGAGCGGCATTGCCGGTTTCGGTATAGACCTTACGATAATAGACGGGGCGCTTTCGCGGAAAAGCAGCGCCTCTCCTGCTGTAAGTGATGCGATGGTCCTGGCGACGGGTGCCGCGCTTTCTTCCAGCCTTCCTACACTGATTGACCTTACGGCTTTTTGTGTCACTATGATACGCCTGCCGTTGGCCGAGACGCCCGGGGATGCCGCACATTCCGTCACGGTTTCTTCAATGGCTTCCGATATCGGAATCGGAAATGATGTGGAAAGGGTGGAAGTGACTGGAGCTCTGACTGACAGACTGTTGTCTCGTCTGACGCAGGAAGGCGGTGTGGACAGGTACGAGGTAGTGGTGGAGGATTTCACCAGAATATTCGTCACTCCCGGTCAATACCGCAGTTTTGTCCGTGCAGGAGGAAGGCTTGGAGTCCGCAGACGCACAGTGCTGTTGGCCGTATGTGCCAACCCGCTGGCTCCCAATGGTTATCGTATGGATTCGGAACTCTTGTGCGCAAGACTTTCCGACAAGTTGCAGATACCGGTATACGATATAAAGAGACATGAAGCTTAGAGATATCATAGATTCGCCCTGCGGTCTCAGGTACATGATAGAGACTCTTCCGGTAGCGTCCGGGTATTCTCTCAGGTATCTGATGGACTCTACAGCCTGCTCGACCGAGGAGGAGGTTATGGAAAGCTATGCCGCTTTGCACAGTTTCCTTCCGGCAGCCTCTGACGGCAACCTGGTGGCTATGCTTCATTCTGAGCTTTGTACGCTTAAAAATATCTCCAACACTTTAGACAGGCTGGAGTCGGCCTGTACCGTGGACGACATCGAGTTGTTCGAGGTCAAGCATCTTATCATGCTTGGCCGCAGAGTATCTGCCCTGCTGTCGGCTTCAGGATGGCCCGCCCTGTCTCCCGATGTGTCATTTACGGACAGTCCGCTGTCAGTACTTGATCCTGACGGTACCGGCATAGCCTCGTTTTACATTTACGATTCCTATTCAGCCGAACTGGCCGGTCTGAGACTGCGTCTGGGCCGGGAGACAGATCCCGATGCGCGGGAAAGTCTTATGAGAGAGGAACAGCAGGAGGAGAGCCGTATAAGGGCCGGTATATGTGAGGATCTCAGGCCTTCGGTTCCGGCTCTGAGGAAGCTGATGGAGTCATTGGCAGTCCTGGATATAACCTTTGCCAAAGCGGTTCAGGTGAGGACAATGAACCTGTGTATACCGGTCTTGACTTCAGGCAAGACTGTATATAAAGGGATGTATCATCCTTATATAAAGTCTGTTCTCGAAAAGAGCGATAAGGAGTTTACTCCCATAGACATTGACTTTGGAGACGAGCCGGTGGTCATAATAGGTGCCAATATGGGAGGCAAGACCGTTGTCCTGAAGATGGCGGCTCTTTGTCAGTATCTCTTCAGTTTCGGTATGGGGATTCCAGCAGAATCAGCAGAGATAGTGCTGAAAAAGCGTGTATTCTTTATATCCGGGGATGCTCAGGACATGGGGGCCGGCCTTTCCTCGTTTGCAGCCGAGATGACGGCTATCGACCAGGTTGTCCGTGCTTCGGAAACGGAAGGGACGGACATAGTGGCCATGATAGATGAGCCGGCAAGGAGTACCAATCCCATTGAGGGTACGGCTCTTGTGGAGGCTCTGCTCAGACTGATGGAGGGCAGGAGCGCGGCTATGTTGCTTACGACGCATTACAATATATCCTCCGCATGCTGTCGCAGACTGCGTGTTGCCGGAGTTGAGAATGGAAAGATGAATTACCGGCTCTGCCCGGCTCCTGACGGGGCTGTGCCCCACGAGGCTTTGAATGTGGCGGAGTCATTGAATATTTCTCCCGAATGGATAGGGGAGGCAAAAAAACTATTGAAACATGAATAGCAAATTAGGATTAGATTCTAAGAAGGTGGCGTATGCCAGGCAGCTTGCGGCAAATGTGGCTGTCGATGTCCAGCGTTTTGTGGACGGATATACCACTGTGGCAGTGGAAAGGACACTTTGCCGTCTGCTCGGAATAGACGGAGTGGATGCCAATGCCGTACCTCTGCCCAATGTCGTAGTGGACAGTCTCAAGGCTGCCGGTGTGTTGGGCGACGGTGCGTTGTTCTATGTCGGCAATGCGATGGCTGTAACAGGCAAGACTCCTATGGAGATAGCTGAGGAGACAGCTGACGGCAAACTGGACATAACAAAATTGGAAATCCGCCCCAAGGCTGAGATAGACAGGGCTCTTGAGGCTCCGATAAAGGCTTCTGTGGAGAAGATAAAGGCCCGCAGGAAAAGGCGCGAGGACTATATAGAGAAAATAGGCGAGGGGCCCAAGCCTTATATCTACGTCATAGTGGCCACCGGCAATATCTACGAGGATGTGGTACAGGCCGAGGCCGCCGCACGTCAGGGTGCCGACATCATCGCCGTTATCCGCACTACCGGTCAGTCGCTGCTGGACTATGTGCCTTACGGAGCCACTACTGAGGGATTCGGCGGTACTTACGCTACCCAGGAGAACTTCCGCATCATGCGTCAGGCTCTGGACAAGGTCGGTGAGGAGGTAGGACGCTATATCCGCCTGTGCAACTATTGCTCCGGCCTGTGTATGCCCGAGATAGCCGTTATGGGTGCCTTCGAGGGACTTGACGTGATGCTGAACGATGCTCTCTACGGCATCCTGTTCCGCGACATCAACATGCAGAGGACCATGATCGACCAGTTCTTCTCAAGGGTCATCAACGGTTTTGCAGGAGTTATCATCAATACAGGCGAGGACAATTATCTGACCACGGCCGATGCTGTCGAGGCTGCCCATACGGTGCTTGCTTCGGACATCATCAACGAGCAGCTTGCACTCATCGCCGGCCTGCCTGAGGAGCAGATGGGACTCGGACACGCCTTCGAGATGGACCCGATGCTGGAAAACGGCTTCCTGCTGGAGCTGGCGCAGGCCCAGATGGCCCGCGAGATTTTCCCCAAGGCTCCGCTCAAATACATGCCTCCCACAAAGTTCATGACCGGAAACATCTTCCGCGGCCATATCCAGGACGCCCTCTTCAACATGGTGGGTATCTGGACCAATCAGGGCATACAGCTTTTGGGTATGCCTACCGAGGCCATTCATACTCCTTTCATGTCAGACCGTTTCCTTTCAATTGAAAATGCCAAGTACATCTTCAACAATATGAAGAATATCGGAGACGAGGTGGAGTTCAAGGAGGGAGGTATCATACGTACACGTGCTAAAGAAGTGCTGGACAAGGCCATAGAATTGCTGGAGAAACTGGACAAGGAAGGTCTGTTTACAGCCCTGGAGAAAGGTATCTTCGCTGACGTGAAGCGCCCTCGCAATGGCGGCAAAGGGCTCGACGGCGTCACCCCTAAGGGGCAGAATTACATGAATCCGTTTATTAAGATAATGTTAGGAGGAAAATAATATGAGTGGCGGTTTATATTCAATGGAGGAGAAGGATTACGACAAGAATCTGAACCTCAAGGCAATCAAACCCTACGGGGACACCATGAACGATGGAAAGGTGCAGCTCAGCTTCACACTTCCGGTGCCGGCTGGAGATGAGGCCGTGGAAGCAGCTAAACAGCTCATCAAGGCCATGGGGCTGAACAATCCTCAGGTGGTATTCTATAAGGAGCTTACTCCGGGCTTCACGTTCTTCAACTGTTACGGTTCGGCCACTCAGACAGTGGATTTCACGGCCATTCATGTGCCTAAAGTCGAGTCAAACGTCATGGACATGCCCGCGACGGACGAGTACATCAGGGAGAACATAGGACGCAAGCTGGTAGTAGTGGGGGCAAGCACAGGCACCGATGCCCATACGGTGGGCATAGACGCCATCATGAACATGAAGGGATATGCCGGACATTATGGCCTGGAGCGCTACGATATGATAGATGCCTATAATCTTGGCAGTCAGGTACCTAACGAGGATTTTATCGCCAAGGCGGTGGAACTGCATGCCGATGCTCTTATAGTCTCGCAGACAGTGACCCAGAAGGACATCCACATCAAGAACCTGACCGAGCTGGTCGAGCTGCTCGAGGCAGAGGGCCTGCGCGACAAGGTCATCCTGGCTTGCGGCGGTCCCCGCATCACTCACGAGCTGGCCAAGGAACTGGGGTATGACGCCGGTTTCGGTATGAATACCTATGCCGACGACGTGGCTTCGTTCATAGCCGAGGAATATGTGCGCAGACACAATAAACAATAATCACTAAATACATTTTACAATGGACAAGAATCAGATCAGAGAGGTGATAGCCCGCAGGGCTGCCCTCGAACTAAAAGACGGTGATGTCGTGAATCTCGGCATCGGACTGCCTACCATGATACCTGACTTTCTTCCTGAAGGAGTGTCGGTAATTCTCCAGAGCGAGAACGGTCTGGTCGGCATGGGACCTACTCCAAAACCAGGAGAGGAGAACCCCGACTTCATTAATTCCGGTGGTGGATATATCACCGCCGTACCCGGTGCGTATGCTTGCAGTTCACTGGCTTCGTTTGAGATTATCCGTGGCGGTCATGTGGACGTGACTTTCCTCGGAGCTCTTGAGGTGGACGAGAAAGGAGACCTGGCCAACTGGATCATACCCGGCAAGAAGGTGCCCGGAATGGGAGGCGCCATGGACCTGCTCGTGGGTGCGAGAAAGGTCATCCTGACCATGGAGCACACTGCCAAGGGCAATCCCAAAATCCTGAAGAAATGCCGTCTGCCTCTTACTGCCGCAGGACAGGTCAATATGATCATCACTGAGATGGGCGTTATGGACATTACCGATAAAGGCATCGTCCTGAGGGAGATCAATCCTGAGTTTACCGTGGAACAGGTTCAGGCTGCCACCGAGGCTCAGCTCATCATTGACCCCGATTTAAAACCTATGCGTCAGTAATATTACTGTGAGATGGATTATAATTTTCTCAAAATAGAGACTCCTGAGGCCGGCATCTGCATCCTGACCATCTCTCATCCGCAGTCGCTCAATTCCCTGAGCAGACCGGTGCTGGAGGAGATCAACAGTTTTGTACTGGACTTGCCTGAAGGTACTGCCGTGCTGATAATCCGCGGAGACGGCCCGAAGTCTTTCGTGGCAGGTGCCGACATATCCCAGATGGCTGGATTTAATGCTGAGCAGGGGTTGGATTTCGGCCGTTTCGGAGCCGAGGTGTTCCGCAGGATAGAGGAGCTGCCGATACCTGTTATAGCGGCCGTGAACGG
Organism: uncultured Alistipes sp.; assembly: GCA_900544175.1. Classification (GTDB taxonomy): domain Bacteria; phylum Bacteroidota; class Bacteroidia; order Bacteroidales; family UBA932; genus Coprenecus. Next base: position 65,948 of record UQUN01000004.1, on the reverse strand, counting down.
CTTTGCTCTCGGCGGAGGCTGCGAGCTGGCGATGGCCTGCGATATCCGTATCGCCTCAGAGAAGGCCAAATTCGGTCAGCCGGAGGTGAAGCTGGGTATCATTCCCGGTTTTTCGGGCACTTACCGTCTGCCCAAGCTGGTGGGACAGGGCTATGCCAAGGAGATGATCTACTCCGGCAGGGTAATCAATGCCGCAGAGGCTCTGCGCATAGGACTGGTCAATCATGTATTGCCTCCCGAGGAGCTGATGGACTATGCCCTGGGACTGGCCCGCGACATCATGGCCAATGCACCCATAGCGGTACGCAAGGCCAAGGCCTGCATCAATGCCAATTACGACATGGATGAGACAACGGCTCTCGCAACCGAGAACCGCGCTTTTTCCGAGTGCTTTGCAACAGAAGACCAGAAAACGGGCATGAAGGCTTTCCTGGAAAAAGGCAAACCAGAATTTAAGAACAGATAAAACACTGACAGTTATGACAATAGAAAAAATTTCCGTAATCGGAACCGGAACTATGGGCTCCGGCATCGTCCAGGCTTTCGCACAGGCCGGACGCAAAGTCACCATGAAGAGCCGCAGCGAGGCTTCCAACGCCAAGGCTATGGCCAAGATAACAAAGTCACTCAGCAAGCTGGTAGAGAAAGGCAAGATGGATCAGGCCGCCATGGACGCGACTCTGGCCAATATTACTCTGACCACAGATTATAAGGACATTGCCGATTCCGACCTTATCATCGAGGCGGCAGTGGAGGAGATGCACTTGAAGATTGAGCTTTTCAAGGAACTGGATGCTCTCTGCAAGAAAGAGACCATCATTGCCACCAACACGTCATCGCTCTCCATTACCGGCATCGCGGCCAATATCTCAAGGCCCTGTCACGTAATAGGCATGCATTTCTTCAATCCTGCGACAGTGATGAAGCTCGTTGAGATTATCAAGGGACAGAGGACATCACAGGAGGTATTCGATGCCGTATTCGCTCTTTGTCAGGAGATAGGCAAGACACCTGTTGCAGTCAACGAGGCTCCCGGCTTTGTTGTCAACCGCATACTCATCCCCATGGTAAACGAGGCTGTGGGTATTCTGGCAGACGGAGTGGCTTCCCGCGATGACATAGACGCGGCCATGAAGCTCGGTGCCAACCATCCCATGGGCCCTCTCGCCCTGGCTGACCTTATCGGTCTGGATGTGTGTCTGGCAATCATGGAGGTACTGCACAGCGAGTTCGGTGACGATAAGTACCGTCCCCATCCGCTGCTGAGGAAGATGGTTCGTGCAGGGCTGCTCGGACGGAAAACAGGAGAAGGATTTTACAAATACTAGAATTAGAAAATCACAGATATGAATTTCAAACTCACACCATCACAGTCACTGTTCAGACAGATGATCAGAGAGTTCGCCGAGAAGGAAGTCAAGCCTCTGGCGGCGGAGATAGACGAGCAGGAGAGATTTCCCATTGAGACGGTCCAGAAGATGGCTCCTCTGGGACTGTTCGGCATACCTCTTCCCGTAGAATACGGCGGAGCGGGCGGAGACAATATCATGTACACCATCGCAGTGGAGGAACTTTCAAGGGTATGCGCCACGACAGGTGTAGTGCTTTCCGCGCATACATCCCTTTGCCTTGCCCCTATCTTTGAGAATGGTACGGAGGAGCAGAAACGCAAGTACCTGCCCAAATTAGCATCAGGCGAATGGCTTGGAGCATTCGGTCTGACCGAGCCCAACGCCGGCACTGATGCATCAGCACAGCAGACCACAGCTGTTCTCGACGGAGACGAGTGGGTGCTCAACGGCAACAAGATATTCATCACCAATGCCGGACACGCTCATGTCTATGTAATCTTCGCCATGACTGACAAATCCTTGAAGAACAAGGGTATATCAGCATTTATCGTGGAGGCCGGCACTCCCGGTTTCGAGGTGGGCAAGAAGGAGCTGAAGATGGGCATCAGAGGCTCCGCCACGGCCGAACTGATATTTTCCGACTGCCGCATACCCAAGGGCAATCTGCTCGGCAAGGTGGGAGGCGGATTCGCCATCGCGATGAAGACCCTCGACGGAGGCCGTATCGGTATCGCATCTCAGGCCCTCGGTATAGCCCAGGGCGCTCTTGACGAGACTGTCAAGTACACCATGGAACGCAAGCAGTTCGGCAAGTCGCTCTCCCAGTTCCAGAACACCCAGTTCCAGATGGCCGACCTGAAGACCAAGGTGGAGGCATCCCGTCTGCTGGTGCGTTCGGCTGCCTTCAAGAAAGACTGCAAGGAGCCTTATTCGGCCGATGCAGCCATGGCCAAGCTGTTCGCTGCCGAGACAGCCATGGAAGTAACCACCAAGGCGGTACAGTTCCACGGAGGCTACGGCTACACCCGCGAGTATCCCGTGGAGAGGATGATGCGCGATGCCAAGATCACCGAGATCTACGAGGGTACATCTGAGGTACAGAGAATGGTGATAGCAGCCAGTATGTTTAAAAAGTAAAAACAGGAAAGTATGAATATAGTAGTTTGTATCAAGCAGGTTCCGGATACTACAGAGATAAAGATCAATCCCGTTACCGGTACTCTTATCAGGGACGGAGTGCCAAGCATCATGAATCCCGATGACAAGGGCGGACTGGAGATGGCTCTCCGTCTGAAAGACAAGTACGGTGCCCATGTTACGGTCATCACCATGGGACCTCCACAGGCCGACCTGATTCTCAGGGAAGCCTTCGCAATGGGTGCAGACCGGGCAATCCTTCTGACAGATAGAAAATTCGCAGGTGCTGACACCCTTGCTACATCCAACGCACTTGCCGGTGCATTGAAGGCACTTGAGTGGGATATAGTCATTACAGGACGTCAGGCCATTGACGGAGACACCGCACAGGTTGGACCTCAGACAGCCGAGCATCTCGGCATACCACAGGTATCGTATGTATGCGGCCTGGAAATGGAACAGGAAGGTAAGTCACTTAGGGTCACCAGAGAGACTGAGGATGGCGTACAGATCCTCGAAGCCCAGATGCCCTGCCTTCTGACAGTGCTGTCTTCTGCAGTAAAGCCCAGATACATGAGTGCTCCCGGTATTGTAGAGGCTTACAATAAGAACGTGGAGATCTGGAGTGCGGACAAGATAGACGTGGACGAGACCAAGCTCGGTCTGAAAGGCTCGCCTACCAAGGTGCTCAAGGCCTTTACCAAAGGGCTTAAGGCTCCCGGTGAGGTATTCGAAGTAGAGCCGGAAGAGGCGGTAGGTATCATAATCTCCAGGCTCAAGGAGAAGTTCATCATCTAAACAACACCGTAATACTGAAAGATATGATAAACAAAAACGACTATAAGAACGTATATGTATTCGCTGAACAGAGAGGCGGTGTTATCCAGTCTGTCGCTCTGGAACTTATAGGAAAAGCACGCGACCTGGCAGATGCTCTCGGAGAGAAGGTCGTGGCCATTCTGGCCGGTTATAATGTGGAGCATCTCATACAGCCACTTTTTGAGTATGGGGCAGACGAGGTGGTGATTACCGACCATATTGAGCTGAAGGATTACCTTACCGAGCAGTATGCACAGGCAATATCCCAGATTATAGACGCTGTCCGTCCCAATATAGTGCTGTTCGGAGCGACAACTATAGGCCGTGATCTTGCACCCAGGTTGTCTGCCCGTCTGGCGACAGGTCTTACCGCGGACTGCACCAAACTGGAGATTTCCGAGGACAGGCAGCTGATGATGACCCGTCCGGCTTTCGGAGGTAATCTGATGGCTACCATTATGTGTACAGAGCACCGTCCTCAGATGTCCACAGTCCGTCCTGGCGTGATGCAGAAGAGGGAGAGAGAGACCGGCCGCACCGGCACAGTAGTTCGGTTTGAGACCAAATTCGATACTTCAAGGATCAGGGTCCGTCTTATTGAGGAGATCAAGGAGGAGAAGAACAAAGTGGATATCTCAGAAGCCAAGGTGCTTGTATCCGGTGGCCGTGGAGTAGGCTGCAAGGAAGGCTTCGCAAAGCTGCAGGAACTGGCCGACGTACTCGGGGCGGAGGTATCCGCATCCAGGGCAATGGTCGATGCCGGTATCATGCCGCATGACCGTCAGGTGGGCCAGACAGGCAAGACCGTCCGTCCGGACCTGTATCTTGCTCTCGGTATCTCTGGTGCCATCCAGCATCTCGCAGGAATGGAAGAGTCGGATTATATCGTAGCTATCAACAAAGATAAGTTCGCTCCTATATTCAATGTGTCCGATGTCGGAATAGTAGGGGATGTCAACAAGATAGTACCGCTTCTTGTAGAGAGGCTCCGTAAGGAGATACAGAAATGAGAAGAACCAGCATGCTTTTGCTTGCCTTTTTACCCATAGTAGCAGCGGCACAGGCAGAAGATGTCTTGAACAGAGGAACCGGCGACAGTGCGTCCGGTTCTTCTTTTGCATTCGGACTCTTCCATGAGACAGCTGCACAGGATAAAGGGGGAATTGTATTTGTGTCACCGTTCAGTGCTTCCGTAGCCCTTTCCATGACGGCAGCAGGAGCAGACGGAACTACTCGGGAAGAGATTCTCGGGACTCTCGGCTTTGACTGTACCATTGAAGAATGTAATGCATATAATAGAAGTGTCATGGAGCAGTTGACTTCTCTCCGGGACGGAGTGGAGTTCAATATTGCCAATTCCTTATGGGTTTCAGACCAGTTCCCGGTGAAGAAGAGCTATATCAGGACTGTCCGGAGAAACTATGATGCCAAGGCAGCAAATCTGGATTTCTCAGATCCTGCGACTCCTTCGGTTATCAATGACTGGTGCTCGGAGAATACCGCAGGCCGTATTGACAAGATGATCGAGACCATCGATCCTGCTACAAGGATGTATCTGCTGAATGCTTTGTATTTCAAAGGACTGTGGACAATACCTTTTGATGCATCACTGACACGTCAGGATACATTCCATGGTACCGACGGTGATTCCCAGGTCAAGTTCATGCACAACAAAGCCTGTTTCTCTTATTGTTCCGGGCGCGAAGGAGCAATGATAGAACTTTCCTATGGGGAGGGGGAGGAGGAAAATCTCATGATGGATGTGATACTGCCTGCGGAGGGAGTCTCGATAGACGAATTTGCCTCACGGTTTGACGAGGAGATGCTGGCAAAGTTCTCCGCAAGTCTTTATACTGATGAGATAAGGCTGGTGCTGCCGTCCTTCAAAGCTGAATATGAGACGTCTCTCAATGCCGTCCTGCAAAGGCTTGGTGTGAGAGAGGCCTTCACTTCGGCTGCGGATTTCTCAGGCATGTCCGGAGATCCGCTGATGATCAGCGAGGTGAAGCAGAAGACCTTTATTGAGGTCAATGAGGAGGGTTCCGAAGCCGCTGCCATTACATCCATAGGCATTATGCGGACTTCTCTTGCCCCCGAACCGTTTGAGTTTAAAGTCGACCGTCCCTTCGTCTTCCTGATCCGTGAGCGTAATTCCGGTACAATTCTGTTTATGGGATTAGTCCGCAATCTGTAGTAGAAAATCCGTAATCGCAAGGATATAAAAGAAAGAGAGGATAACCAATGTGGCATCCTCTCTTTTACATTATAAATAATGCCCTGATTATCTGGGAAGGAAATAGATGACTGTATAGAATGTCTTATCAGCGGCATATCCGCCCACTACTGTTTTGCCGTCTTCAGAAACAGCAACTACACTGCCTTGCATTGTCAGGCCCTCGGGACTGTAGTTATAGTTGCTTTTCGCATAATCGGCAAATGTGGAGAATGTATTATCGTTTACATCATACACATAAGGCACTGAGGAATATCCCATTGTCACATCCGAGAGGAAAAGCTGTCCCTGTGATGAAACACAATCCGGACAGTAAGCTTCCTGGTCTACATTATAGGTCTCTCTGGTTTCAGTGTCGAAAACATAAGCGAACATGAAGGAACCCCATCCGTCATCTCCTGTATTTGTCCTCCAGCTGGCGATATATTTTCCGTTGGGAGAAATACAGTTTTCCAGTCCGCCGTATATGTTCTCCCAGTATCCGAAACCGTCATTCCAAACCATAAGCTCGTCAGTATACAGATCGTATTCATGATTCTGATTCCAGGCGCAGCCGACCTCCATGTATGTATTGTCGAGTATGTAGCCTGTAATCCAGCCGTTGCTTCCTATTTCTGATGCGACAGCCATAGTGGCATCCTTTCCTTCAGGATCCAGATCATACGGCAGAATGGACAAGACCCCGTTTTCATAAATAACCGGACGCATGTCACCGCTGCCCGAATATCCCACGGCTGTCTTTCCGTCCGGAGTGACAGAAAAGAAGCAGTTGTCATTGGAGCCGTCAGGAATACCTGTAACGTCGGTAGGATTTCCGTTTTCCCATATCAGTGGATACGGGCCGCTTGTACCGTAAACGACACCGCTGTCTGTAACATCATAGAATATCAGATTGGGGACGACGGTAAGCGAGTCGAGACGCACATCGTAAATGAATGACTCGGCATCCGAGCATCCGACTATGTAGCGTCCGTTGTCGGAAACCGCACTTGGACCTATAATGACATTTTCTGGAGCAAATGTCACATAAGGCCTGTAGGTCATGCTTTCTTCCCACACAGGAGTCCCTATGACTGCTCCTTCATTGACTTGAGCGGCATATGTGTAATATTTTGTCTGCCAGAACAGATCTTCGAACATCCTGCTTTGTGTACCGCTGCTGAGTTCGGCACCCTGCGCGATTTGATCATTTATGTACTGGAGAAGTCCGTCACTTCCTCCGAATGCCGTCCAGTCGTCTTCCATAACCAGTCCGGTAATATAGACAGCATCATTCTCAGATGGGACTATTGTTACGGTTATACAATTGTCCTGCTGTGCCATATTTATCTCGAAAGAAGTTTCAACTATGCCTTTGCCTTTTTCGTTGCAGGACGAAAGCACAGCCACAGCGGTCAGTAAGGGTAATATGAATCTCATCTTTCTCATAATAAAATAATTAAGTGAAAAAACTAATTTAATATCGGGCGCAAAAATAAAAAAAATATTCTGATTAGTCAATAAATGTTCTGCTTTTCTGCTTTCTGCGTCTGAATTCGTAGCATATGACAGCAGTGGCGATTGCCACATTAAGTGATTCGGCAGAGTCAGATGTGTTTCCTGTATCAGTATGCCGTATGTCTCCCTCCATGTCAAATGAAGGTATGTGCAGGCGGCATGTGGATCCTTGTACCAGTTCACAGGACAGTCCGTCGCGTTCGCTTCCCATAAGGATCAGAGCATCGGATGTGTTCAGCTCGGTGGAACGGATATCGTCACCGTCCAATGTCGTGGCGTAGACCGGAATGCCTGCTTCCCTGCTGTCCCGCACCAGTTCTGCAAGGTTGCATATGCAGGTATTCTGTCGGAAAATCGAGCCCATGGTGGCCTGGACTGTCTTTGGATTGTATATGTCCACACAGTCGGGAGACAGGTATACCGTCCGGATGCCGAACCAGTCGGCCATACGCAGGATTGTCCCCATGTTTCCAGGATCACGGACTGAATCCAGTGCAAGGCACAGTCCGGAAGGTAAAGGTGAAGCTGTATTGTGTGACCTGTTTTCCGGTATGCGGAGAACTGCAAGAGAAGGGGAGGGGGAGGCCAGATGGCTCATGCGGCTCATCAGTTCTGTTCCTGTTTCCTCTGTACGGTATAATGCGATCACTTCGAAACGGTCCTGTCTAAGAGCCTCTTCTACGAGTTTCTCTCCTTCGGCCACAAACATTCCCAGCTCCTCCCGGAATTTCTTCTGACCGAGAGACCGGATGAGCCGGATGTCGGCTTTTGACGGGACACGGGATGAAAACATGGCAGACAGGCTAATAGCCGAGGATTTTCAGCATGGACTTATAGGTCTGCTCCTTGCTGAACAGTTTGGTTGTGTAGTCCCCGTCTGGTGTCTTGTCTATGATAATATGCTTTGGCGCCGGCTGGAGACAGTGCTGTATGCCTCCGTATCCAGCTATTGACTCCTGATAGGCTCCTGTATGGAAGAATCCTATATAAAGCGGCTCAGGATCGTCCGGAGTGACTTTAGGAAGGAATATGGCGTTGGCATGTTCCTCTGCATTGTAGTAATCCTGACTGTCGCAGGTCAGACCTCCGAGAAAGACTCTTTCATATTCCTTGTCCCACTTGTTGATGGGGAGAAGAATGAATTTCTGCTTGATGCCCCAGATATCAGGGAGTGTGGTCATGAATGAGCTGTCCACCATATACCATTTTTCGCGGTCATTCTGCTGCTTTACACCAAGTATCGAAAAGATGGTGGCTCCGCTTTCACCTACGGTATATGATCCGAACTCGGTGAATATGTCAGGCTCCTCTACTCCGCGTGAGTTGCAGATGCTCTTTATCTGTGCCACTACCTCTTCTATCATGTACTCGTAATCATAATCCATTCCGAGAGAATTCTTTATAGGCAGTCCACCTCCTATGTTGAGCGAGTCGAGGGTAGGGCATACGGCTTTCAGGTTACAGTACACGTTGACACATTTGCCGAGTTCGTTCCAGTAATATGCATTGTCCTTGATACCGGTGTTGATGAAGAAATGCAGCATCTTCAGGCTGAACTTCTTGTTGCCGCTCAGCTTTTCCTGATAGAACGGCATGATGTCCTTGTAGCGGATTCCGAGTCTTGATGTGTAGAACTCGAATTTCGGCTCTTCCTCCGCCGCTATGCGGATACCGATACGGGTGGGCACGTTCACAATCGAGTCGAGCTGGTCCAGTTCAGGCATATTGTCCAGAATAGGGATGGTGTTATGCCAGCCGTTGTTGATGAAACCTGCTATATTGGCTATATAGGAGTCTTTCTTGTAACCGTTACAGATGATGTACAGGTCCTTGTCCACGATCTTGCTGTCATACAGCGCCTCCACAAGATTGAAGTCGAATGCGGAAGATGTCTCTATGTGTATGTCGTTCTTGAGTGCCTCTTCCAGCACAAATGAGAAATGAGAGCTTTTCGTGCAGTAACAGTAGTGATAGTCTCCCTGATAGTCGACTTTTGCCATAGCCACATTGAACATCCTTTTGGCCCTTTGGATCTGCGATGATATCTTCGGCAGGTATGATATTTTCAATGGAGTCCCATACTGCTCGATAATATCCATCATGGGGATGTCGTGAAAATAAAGAGAGCCGTCCTCCACTCTGAATTCGTCCTGTGGAAACTCGAAAGATTGCTCAATCAGATCGATGTACTTGTTCTTCATGACTACGTATGCAATTGCGTTACTTTATGTCTGTTTGTGCAAACCGGCAAATGCGGATGCTTTTGCCTGCAAATATATTCAAGTATTTTGATATAAACTGTAAAAAAATCGTTAAAAATTATAAATTTGCGGAAAAATATAAATGCGTCTGAAGAGTCCTGCATATTCCCGTTTTTCCCTGACATTGCTGTCAGTTGTGTTCCTTATAAGTTCATGCAGTACCACAAAGGTGCTGACAGAGGACCAGACGCGTTTGAAGAGTAATGTGATCACCATTCTGAACAGGAAGGATCACCCTGAATTTCAGGATTTCCAATTGGACAAGTACGTATATCAGGAGGCCAACACGTATTTCATCAAGACCAGACGTGGAGGATGGAACCCTTTCCTGTATGTCTACAACTGGACAAACGGAAAGGGCAAGGGCTGGGACAAGTTCGTCCGCAAGCTTGGACAGGCACCTGTGGTATTCGATCCCTCGCTGATGATCAAGAGTCAGCAGAACATCACCACGCATCTGAAAAATACAGGATACTACAACTCGCATGTACAGGCTCTTGCCGAGATAGACAGGCGCCAGACTGTGGTTGACTATTATGTGTCTCTGGGAAAACAATATCCCATCAAAGATATATCGTATCAGGTGGATGATCCGGAACTGGCAGAGGAGATATACAAGGACACTGTCAATTCCCTTATCAAGGTAGGCATGCCGCTTTCGGAAACACTTCTGGATCAGGAGACAGAGCGGTCGGCGGCTTACCTGCGCAACTGCGGTTACTACGAGTTCTCCGAGAACTACTATTTTTTCGCCGCAGATACCGTCTCTGTTCCGGATTCGGCACTTCTCAGGATATATGTACGCAATTATACCAGAAACGAGTCTTCTGAGAATGCCCGCCGGCACAGACGCTTCTATTTCGGAGACGTATCGGTACGCCCTGTGTCCGACAACTTGCGCTACCGTGTATCCGTCTCCAATAAGATTCCGCAGATTCTTGATACGGTACATTACGACAACATAACGGTTCTTTATGACGACAAACGCCAGGTACGGCCGTCCATTCTATACAAGATGAACAGAATAGAGCCTGGCCGGCCCTACAGCGAGGACATTGTAAACAACACCTACCAAAGATTCTCCAATCTGAGAATATACAACAGCGTGAGCATAGAGCTTACCAAGACGGATACCAATATAGTGGACTGCAACATACGCCTTATTCCATCCAAGGCTCACGGCTACAGAGTGAATCTTGAGGCATCCACCAATTCTACCGGACTTATAGGTATATCTCCCACACTGTCATATTATAACCGGAACATATTCAAGGGTGGGGAGTGGCTGTCTCTTTCGGTATCGGGAAATTTCCAGTTTTCGGTGACAAGTTCGACCAAAGCCACTGAGTTCGGAGCCAGTGCCGGACTAAGTTTCCCTACATTCGTACTGCTGCCTGACCGCATGCTCAAGAACATAATTCCACGTACAGACCTGGATATAACATACAACTATCAACGCAGGCCGGAGTATACCAGGAACATGATAGGAGCGAATTTCGGATGGAACTGGAACAGTCAGTCCAATAAGTATTACTTTAAGGTGGTGCCGGTACAGTTCAACATAGTGAACCTGCCGGTGTACAGCGACATGTTTCTCGAGTCTCTTACAAATCCCTTTGTGAGGGAAGCCTACAAGAACCACTTTGAGTTCGGCTTAGGTTTTGATATCCAGTACAGCAGTGATCCAAGTATCAATCCCGCCAATTCGTATTTCAAGGCCGATTTTCAGTTCGATCTTGCAGGAAACCTGCTTTCGGCGTTCAACAGGTTCATGCCTGTGGATTCGTCAGGTTTCCATACCATCTGGAACTCTCCTTATTCACAGTTCGTAAGGGCAGAGCTGTCGCTGGCGTATACGTGGAAATTCGGAAAGAACAACAAGCAGGCTCTTGCGGTCAGAGCCTTGGGTGGAGCCGGATATGCTTACGGAAACTCTACCAAGATGCCTTTCGAGCGTCTTTTCTGGGCCGGAGGAGCCAATAGTCTGAGAGGCTGGACTGCCAGAAGCGTAGGACCGGGCTCGTCTCAGATGGACGAGACTTTCTCCATTCCCAACCAGACTGGCGACATGAGGCTTGAGGCCAATATCGAGTACCGTTTTCCTTTGTTCTCGATTTTCTACGGAGCAGTGTTCATGGACTGGGGAAATGTATGGAATATAGACCGTACCGGCAGAGGCCACCAGTCCATGGAGGGCGGCTCTTCAGAGGACCAGGCTGCAGAAAGGTCTTCCTATTTCTCGTTCAGCAATATGCTCCGGACATCGGCTCTCAACTGGGGGGCAGGTATAAGACTGGATCTCAACTTCGTAGTCGTGCGGTTCGATTTAGGCATAAAACTATATGACCCTGCGGAACAAAGTTGGCAGCATGCGCGCGGCTGGTTCCGTAACGGAGGTTATGCTTTCCAGTTCGGTATAGGATATCCGTTCTAGAACTGAATGTCCTTCATTGTCTTGCTCAAAGGAACGAGCTGGCGCAGCAGGTTTTCCATAAGGGAGAGCCTGAGCATGTTCGCCCCGTCTGAGAGAGCCTTCGAAGGGTCGGGATGCGTCTCCATAAAAAGCGCGTCCGCACCTGCCGCTATCCCTGCCCTGGCGATTGTGGATATCATTTCAGGATGTCCTCCTGTCACTCCGGAGGACTGGTTGGGTGCCTGGAGAGAGTGGGTCACATCCAGAATGACCGGAAAACCTATGGCCTGCATCGTGGGTATGCTGCGGAAATCTATTATAAGGTCTGAGTAGCCGAACTGTGTGCCGCGTTCCGTGAGCGTGACTTTATCGTTGCCTGAGCGGGTTATCTTCTCGGCCGCGAATTTCATGGCTGAAGGAGAGAGGAACTGTCCTTTCTTGATGTTGACCCACCTGCCTGTGCGTGCAGCAGCTTCGAGCAGGTCGGTCTGACGGCATAGGAATGCCGGTATCTGCAGCATGTCAATACCGTACGATGCGGCCCTTGCAGCCTCTTCCGGAAGATGTACGTCAGTGACTACGGGTACTTTGAAGTCTTCCCGGATACGCGCAAGTATTTCCAGTCCCTTCTCGTCGCCTATACCGGTGAAAGAATCGTATCTGGAACGGTTGGCTTTTCTGTACGATGCCTTGAAAATAAGAGGAATATCGTATTTTGCGCTGAGTCCGCACAAAGTGTCTGCTATGGAACGGGTAATCTCTTCGCCTTCAATTACGCATGGTCCGGCGATTAGGGTGAATAGGGGGGATGTGAATGTGACGGGATATGTGTTCATGTCTGTTTATTTGCGGTATTTGGGCCAAAGTTTTTCCATTCTGGTCCGTATTTCGTTTTCTTTTGGATTGTTGCCTGGATTGTAGAAGACCGTCCCGGATATGCTTTCAGGAAGGAATTCCTGATCTGTGAAATTACCGTGGTAATCGTGGGCATACTTGTAGTCCCTGGAATATCCGAGTTCCTTCATGAGTTTTGTCGGTGCATTGCGCAGGTGAAGCGGAACAGGGGAGTTGTCACCTTGTTCCACCAGAGCCATCGCCGAGTTGATCGCCATGTAGGCCGAGTTGCTCTTGGCACATGAGGCAAGGTATATGGCGCACTCCGACAGGATAATGCGTGCCTCTGGCATACCTATCTTATGGACGGCGTCGAATGTAGCCTGAGCCAGAAGCAGGGCATTCGGATTGGCCAGTCCGATATCCTCCGATGCCAGTATTAGCATGCGTCTGGCTATGAAAAGAGGATCCTCGCCTCCGGCAAGCATCCTGGCCATCCAGTATACGGCTCCGTTTGGATCGGAACCCCGCATACTCTTGATAAAGGCGGATATGATGTCATAATGCATCTCTCCGTTCTTGTCGTATACGGATATATTTTCCTGAAGCCTGTCAGCGACAACAGCATCGTCTATTACGATACTGGCATCGGAAGGGAAGGAATTGACAACTATCTCTATGATATTTAGTAGTTTACGTGCATCGCCACCGGAAAACCGGAATAGTGCGCTCTTCTCTTTGACCTCAATGTCCCGTTTTTTCAGGTACTGGTCCTGAGTAAGCGCGCGATTGAGCAGTAAGTCTAAATCATCGATGTCCAGCGGTTTAAGTACAAATACCTGACAACGTGACAGAAGAGGTGTGATGACCTCGAACGACGGATTCTCGGTAGTTGCACCGATCAGGACAACCGTTCCAGTCTCGACAGCACCGAGGAGCGCGTCCTGCTGGGATTTGGAGAAACGGTGTATCTCATCAATGAAGAGTATCGGAGAGCCGTTGGTGAAAATGCTGTTTTCTTTTGCCCGGACAAATACGTCGCGGATATCCTTGACTCCTGAACTTATCGCTGACAGTGTGTAGAATTCCCGTTTAAGTTCCTTTGATACGATGTGTGCCAAAGTTGTCTTGCCGACACCGGGAGGTCCCCACAGGATAAACGATGATATGTTGCCGGACTCGATCATTTTTCTCAGAACAGCACCTTGGCCGACAAGGTGTTTCTGGCCCACGAATTCCGCGAGGGAATTGGGACGCATACGCTCGGGAAGCGGCATCGAGGGTATGGAAACGATGTCCGTCATATCTTATTTAACATAATATAAATTGTGTTACAAGAGTTGCCTTTCTATGGATTCAAGTAGTCTGAGCTGTGCGCGTGTCCTTACGAGGTTGTGCTCAGGATACTTGATCTTGTAATAATGGTCGCCGTCAATATAGTCCATAAGGAATCTCAGAACCTGTTCGTACGTTATGTATCTGGCCGAGAACGGCAGATACTGACGCTCGATGTCCGTAAGAAAACTGCCGGCCTCGGAAAGATATCCGCGCAGGAACGCTTCGTACATTTCCATACTCATGCCGACACGGTCCGGATCCCTGTCGTCTTCAAGTCCGGTATTGGTGTACGAGCGTATCGAATCACCGAAATCGTAGAGACACGGAGCTTTCAGAACTGTATCAAGGTCCAGCATGCACAGCACGTTTCCTTCTTCATCGAACAGCATGTTGGCGATCTTTGTGTCGTTGTGCGTTACCCTTAACGGTATCCGGCCTGACTCAATGCATCTGTAGAAATCCAGCATTTCGGATCTGCGAATCTCAATCTCATTGATCAGGTCCTTTACCTGCCCGGCTCTGGATTCGGGGTCTCTGGCCAGCGTGTCGTCCCATTGTCCGAACCGGAACCGGATATTGTGGAAGCCAGGCAGTGTGTCCACAAGCTCCCCTTCGAAATCCGCCAGCATGGCCTGAAAGCGGCCTATGCCGCGTCCTCCGCACTCCGCAAGCTCCGGTGTGCCGGCTTTGTCATAACTGACAGAACTGTCAATGTACACAGTTACGCACCAATACTCCCCGTCATGAACATGATACAGGTTTCCGTCATCGGCAGGGACGACTGTGAGGGACTCCCTCATCGGATCTCCTCCCGCTTCCGATATCTTTTTCTTGAGATGTCCTGTAACAGAGCCTATGTTGCTCATCATTCCGGGGATATCCTTGAATATGTCTGTGTTCTTTCTCTGTAGTATATATTTTCTGGGGCTGTCAGCAATACGTATAATGTATGTGTCGTTTATGAATCCCTCCCCGAGCATGTCTACAGATACTGGTTTACCGTCAAGCTGGAAGTGTCCGGCTATCTCCATTAACCGCTGATGTGTCGTGTCCATGTCGTCTCTATTAATTATTGCAGTTTCAATAAAGTGCCTGCGTCCGAGGCGATTCTCACCTCAATCGGTGTATGCGGATTGAGATACTCGTTTTCCTCAATACCGAAATACTCGAATGCGTGTTCAGGTATGTTTACCTTGATGCAGACTCTCTCATTGGAAAAGTTGGCGGCACAAAGATATAAGGATTTTCTATATTTCCTCATAAACACGAAATGTCTGTCCGGATCGAAGCTCTCTGACCTGGGGTTGGCGTATTGAAGATCGAAAGTATCACCCTTCCTGAGAGCTGGCTCTGTCATGGCTTTCTTCATGAATTCCTTGTAAATCACATACAAGGCCTGCTCCTCATATCCGAGGTATTTCATGGGGTCACCGACCTTAAGTCCTCTCAGCCAGTTCCTTACCTTTGGCAATGAACAGAAGTCGAATATCGATGTCCTGTCAGGACCTTCTCCGAATTCCTGTCCGAAATACAGCATGAAGGGAGCCGTGTTGAAAAACAGCGATACGAACAGTGCCGCAAGTCCTCCGAACGGACTGCCTGCAAAATACGGTGACGAGATTCTGTCCTCGTCGTGGTTCTCTATAAAATTGAGCATACGGTCCTGATACCGTCCAAGTCCCTGCCATTGTCCCGTAAGCGAGGATGCTCCGGCTTCTCCCCTGACGATACGTTTCAGAGTGTCGTAGAATCCGCTTTTGTCGTACAGGTAGTCGAATCCTCCGGTGTCGAACAAGGCTGGATAGTTGGACGGCTCGTAGGCCTCACCGATGAATATCAGGTCAGGATATCTTTTCTTGACCTCCTTCAGGCACCAGGCCCAGAAACCGACCGGAACCAGTTCCACCATATCGCAGCGGAATCCCCCTACTCCCTTGGATGCCCAGAAAAGCAGTATCTCCAGCATTTTCTCCCAAGTGTCACGGTTGCTGTAATTCAGTTTCACTGTGTCGGTCCAGTCCCAGTCGTGAATGCGTCCCGGATAGAAGTTGCTGTCATCGAAGGGCCTTACGCTGCTTTTGTATGACGGTGATACATGATTTGGCACGAAGTCCATGATAACATTCATGCCGGCTGCCTTTGTGCGGGCTATCAGGCTCTCGAATTCCTTCATGCGGGAGTCGGCCTTTGATGCAAGATAGGGGTTGACATCATAGTAGTCCACGATGGCGAACGGAGAACCTGCCCCTCCTTTCACCCCGATGTCACCGGTCACGGCATGACGTATGACGCCTGTGTACCATATATGCGTAACGTTAAGTTCCTTGAGTGCATTCAGTACCTGACCGGTTATGTCCTTGAACTTACCGCATCCGTTCTGCTGGAG
Source organism: uncultured Alistipes sp. (assembly GCA_900544175.1). Taxonomy (GTDB): domain Bacteria; phylum Bacteroidota; class Bacteroidia; order Bacteroidales; family UBA932; genus Coprenecus. Next base: position 49,678 of record UQUN01000004.1, on the reverse strand, counting down.
GCTTCCACCCGGGATATTGGCTGTCACAGTATTGCCGAATATCCTTGGAAGCATCTGGTATATGATGAATTTTTCTCTCATCAGTCCTGTTGTTTGTCCCAATTCAAAATATTGTAAAAATCATAATCCTGAGGATAGGCCACATACTTGCTTGCCGCCCTGTAATCCTCCGGTGTGATGTAGTGCAACATGTATCTGAGCACATTCTGTACTTTCTCGCGGGATATGTCCACGCAGCGAGGGGGGATCTTGCCGGTGGCTGGATCCTGCAGATCCTTGAGGTACAGGGGTACTGCGATTCCAAGCGCGTTGATGTACACCATGCATCCGGTCTCTCCTGCCTTGAACAGTTTCCATACACCGTATGCCATCTGGGAGCAGTATGTTATGTCGAAGGATACCGGAGTATGGCACCGGACATCATAGCCTATCTCTATTGGCCTGGTTTTTACCTTCATGCCTATAGACTCAAGTTTTGCATCAAGTACAGTGCTGAATATCTGGGCTTTTGAGATCTTGCCCAATTCAGGGTGACCGTGGTCGTCATAGGAGAATGACACACCTGTGGACATCAGTTCCTCGTTGCTGAGTCCGTAGAACACGCCCTCGGAGACTATCACTCCGCCATAGGATATGCCCATTATCCTGCGCTTGATCATGGACGACACGGCCAGACGTACGATCTTGTCTATTGTCAGTTCTGTCTTGTTGAACATCTCTGGTATCACGATCATGGGATAGTGGCATGAGGCCCCTATTCCGAGTGCAAGATGTCCGGAACTGCGTCCCATTGCCGACACCAGGAACCATGTTCCGCTTGTACGGGCATCCTCGTAGACAATCGTGGCGACCCTCGTTCCTTCCGACTTGGCCGACTGGTAGCCGAATGTAGGCTGGTTGTCAGGCAGTGGAAGGTCGTTGTCGATGGTCTTTGGAACATGTATGTTCTGTATGGAGATATTGTGCGCAGACAGGAATTTTGTCACCCTGTTGGCTGTTGAAGCCGTGTCGTCACCTCCGATTGTAACCAGCAGCTTTACGTCATTTTCCTTGAAAAGCCGCATGTTGAAGCGCTTCTCGAAATCTTCGTCAGACGGTTTGTACCGGCTCATCATCAGGTGTGAGCCGCCACGGTTGAAGATGTCGTCGGCTAAAAGAAAATCGATGTCGATGTACGAAGGGGAATCAGTGAACAGCCCCTTGTAGCCCTCATGCAGTCCTATGACCCGGTAACCTTTGGAAATGAATGTCTTGGCAATGGTCCCGATAACTGTGTTTATTCCGGGAGCCGGTCCTCCTCCTGCCAGAATGATGATAGACGGTCTCATATTTTCATGTAGGTTTAAATGCAGTACAAATTTAATAAATAAAATTTTATATTTTTGCACTTCGATGAGATTGATTGATAAAAAAGAAGCACAGGAAAGGATTGAGTTCCTCCGTGAGGAGCTGCGAAGGCACAATTATAGGTATTATGTGCTCAACGACCCGCAGATATCGGATTTTGAGTATGATACCATGATGAGTGATCTGGCGGCCCTTGAGAAGATGTATCCGGATCTGGCGACTCCGGACTCCCCTACCGTCACCGTAGGAAGCGATATAGCCGGCAAGGCACCGGAAGCCCGGGAGTTCAGGCAGTACCGTCACAGATTTCCAATGCTTTCCCTTGGAAATACCTACAGCATAGATGAACTGAAGGATTTCGACAGACGTGTCCGTGATGCTGCCGGCGAGGTGTTCAGCTACAACTGCGAACTCAAGTTCGACGGTACCGCCATATGCCTGACATACTCCCGTGGCAGGCTCGTCAGGGCTCTTACCAGAGGCGACGGAGCCGTAGGAGACGATGTCACGGACAATGTGCGTACTATCCGGTCAGTACCCGACAATATTGGAGATGTCCCATGGGACTTCGAGATAAGAGGCGAGATATACATGCCGTTCTCTTCGTTCAATGCTGTGAATGAAGAGCGTCTGGATATAGGAGACCAGCCTTTCGCCAACCCTCGCAATGCCGCGGCAGGATCTCTCAAGACTCTGGATCCCGAAGAGGTACGCCGCAGAGGGCTGGAATGTGTCCTGTATCACATAGTCGGTGACAATCTACCTTTCAGATATCATTCCGAGGCTTTGGGCTGGGCGGCGGATCACGGCTTCCCTACATCCGCGTACACCAGGCTGTGCCATGATATCGATGAAGTATTGGACTATATACGGGAATGGGATGTACGCCGCAAGGACCTGCCTTTCGCAACTGACGGAATTGTAGTGAAAGTTGACGATCTGGCTTTGCAGACCAGACTAGGTTATACTTCAAAGTCTCCCCGTTGGGCCACGGCTTATAAGTTCAAGCCGGAACAGGCCCTTACCAGACTGCTGTCAGTCGACTATCAGGTGGGCCGTACAGGAGCCGTGACACCTGTGGCCAATCTGGAGCCTGTACAGCTTTCAGGCACAACGGTAAAGCGTGCATCACTGCACAATTCCGACCAGATGGGGCTGCTCGATATCCACATAGGAGACTATGTTTACGTGGAGAAAGGCGGTGAGATCATTCCTAAAATCACAGGAGTGGAGCCGTCGAAGCGTCCTGCAGACGCAGTCCGTGCCGAGTTTCCGAAAGTGTGCCCGGACTGCGGGGCTCCACTGGTGAAGGATGAGACGGAGGCCAGACACTACTGCTCCAACGAAGCCTGCCCTACCCGTGTCAAAGGCGCATTTTTGCATTTCATATCCAGAAAAGCGATGAACATCAACGCCGGAGAGGCTACGGTAGACCAGCTGTACGATAAGGGCCTTATCCGGGAACTTCCTGATCTGTACAGACTTGATATGGGCAAGCTCCTTACCTTGGAGGGTTGGAAGGAAAAGTCAGCGGAAAACTTTCTGGACAGCATCGAGGCTTCGAGGAAAGTGCCTTTCGGAAGAGTGCTGTTCGCGCTTGGCATAAGGCATGTGGGAGAGACGACGGCAAGGATGCTGGCCTCCAGATTCGGAGACATAGAGGCCATGAAGCATGCCTCCCGTGAGGATTTCCTGCAGGTGGAGGATATAGGAGATGTGATAGCTGACTCATTAGTTGAATATTTTCAGAATGCAGCGCATATCAGGGTCATAGCGGACCTTGCAGGTTTCGGCCTGCAATTTGCGGACGATACGGCGTCTTCCCGTTTGTCGGACAGGCTGGAAGGCTGTACTGTTGTCGTAACCGGCAATTTTTCACGTCCCAGAGACGAGATGAAGGCCATGATAACCGCCCACGGCGGCAAGAGCACGGGGTCGGTAAGCGGAAAGACCACATATCTCCTTGCCGGAGAGAAAGCCGGACCGGAAAAGCTTTCGAAGGCGGAGAAACTTGGAGTCAGGATAATAACAGAAGACGAATTTTACAGTATTATAAACTCATAAGCATAATTACAGTCAAGTTATGATTCAGATCAGCAATAAAGTGTTCTACATCGGAACCAATGACAGAAAAAAGCATCTGTTCGAGAACAACTGGCCCCTGCCTAACGGAGTGGCCTACAACTCATACATCATCGCGGACGAGCATCCGGCCCTGATAGACACCATAGAATACGGTTCGGATCCGGATTATCTGGAGCACATCGACAGCGCGATAGGCGGACGTGACCCGGAGTACATGATAGTCAATCATATGGAGCCTGATCACTCCAGCATGATCGGAGAGATCCTGCGCCGTTATCCCAAGGTAAAAGTAGTCGCGAACTGCAAGACATACAAGATTATGGAGAGCTACTACCCTCTTCCTCAGGAGAACATTCATGAGATAAAGGAGGGTGACATGCTGGACCTCGGCCACCATAAACTGACTTTTGTCATGGTGCCCTGGGTACACTGGCCCGAGACCATGGTGACTTACGATACTGTAGATCAGATTCTTTTCTCATGCGACGCATTCGGCTCCTTCGGAACTCTTGACGGTGGAATCTTTGATGACACTGCCAATTTCAGTTTCTACGAGGAGGACATGCTCCGTTACTATTCCAACATCGTGGGCAAGTGGAGCGGCATGGTACAGAAGGCCTTCAAGAAACTCGAAGGGGTGCCCGTCAGGATTATCTGTCCCTCGCACGGCCTCATCTGGAGAAAGGATCCCGGCAAGGTGCTGTCTCTTTATGACAAGTGGAGCAAATACGAGGCTGAGGACGGTTTCGTAATAGCATACGCATCCATGTACGGCAACACAGAGAAATTCGCCGATGAGATAGCCCGTCAAATATCGGCTTTAGGTGTCAGGGACATCCGCGTATATGACGTGTCCAAGACCCATGTCTCCTATCTGCTGACTGCCATCTGGAAATACAAGGGACTCGTGCTCGGAAGCTGCGCCTACAATACCGGCATGCACCCCATGATGGCCCTGCTTACCCATGAGATAAGCATATCCGCACCTCAGAACAAGATACTTGGCATCTTCGGAGGCTCAAGCTGGAACGGAGCCGGAGCAAAGGCCCTCAGGGAGTTTGCGGAAAAGTCCAGGATGCCTGTCACCGGCGACCCGGTGGAGTTTTTGGGACGCCCATATCAGTCCGATTTCGACAGGATCGGAGATTTCGCCAAGAAGCTGGTTGATGCGATGCGCGGATAACATAAGAAAACTCAAAGAATTCTTCCGCGACGGCATCTGGAACATCAATACCTCGGACCTTGGCCGGGCAAAGGCCAAGGTCGTAAGGTATATCAGGATAATCATACTTACCGCCAAGAATTTCAGTCGTCAGAATGTAGGGCAGCAGGCCGTGGCCCTGAGTTTTTTCTCCACCATGGCCCTGGTTCCGTTTCTTGCCGTAGCATTCGCCATATCCAACTACGCCGGTCTCGGCACCTATCTCAGAGAACTGATATACGAGAATTTCGGCCGCGACACGATAGTTGACCACATCCTGACATTCGCGGACAACATAATAGCGGCATCACAGCAAGGCATCTATGGAATCATCTCGTTCATGATATTCCTATGGATGGTGATATGGCTGATGTCCAGGGTGGAGTGGTCATTCAACCGGATATGGAAAGTGGAACGGAACAGGATACTCTGGAAGAGGGTGCTTGCATACGCAGTAACCATGACGGCCTCTCCATTCGTCATAATGGTATTCCTGTCGGTAGCTCTTTCCATTTCAGACGGTATCAACGCCATCGGACTCGAGATACCTTTCCTGAGTTCCATCAGCACGTTCCTGATATGGTTATCGTTCTTTATATTCATGGTCATAGTCCTGACTGTGATGTACATTCTGATACCTAACTCCAAGGTGAGACTGCTGCCTGCGTTGTCAGCGGCCCTTATTTCCTCTCTCGCATTCACGACAGTGCAGTATCTCTATATGGAGACCCAGATGTTCGTATCCAGACTTAACGCCGTTTACGGTGTGTTTGCCGCCATACCGCTTTTCATGGTATGGCTTAATATCGGATGGTTCATAGTACTGCTTGGCTCGGAACTTTCCTATGTCTTCCAGAATGTGGACAACTATCCGCTGGAAGACTTGAGTTGAAGATATTTAAAGTATTGAATGATATGAATATGGAATTGACAAAAGGCTTCGTGGATTTTATTGACGATGCCAAAATTAACTCCCTGATCAACAATACCAGGGAAGATCCTGTTGTCTACAGGGCCATTTTAAAGAAGTCCCTTTCAAAACAGCCTCTGACTGTAGAGGAGACGGCAGCCCTTATCGCAGTCCAGTCTCCCGAGGGCCTGCACGAGATATTCGAGACGGCCCGTGAGCTAAAACGATCTGTGTACGGAAACCGCATAGTACTTTTCGCCCCTCTCTATATAGGCAATTACTGCATAAATGACTGCCAGTATTGCGGTTTCCGCCGCTCATTGCGCAGCACGGTCCGTCACAGCCTGTCGGACGAAGAACTTGTGCGTGAGGTGCGCTCCCTGGAGGACGAGGGGCACAAGAGGCTCATTCTCGTCTACGGAGAGCATCCGAAATACACTCCAGAGTTCATCGCCCATACCGTGAAGATGACCTATGCCACCAGATCCGGCAAAGGAGAGATACGCAGGGTGAACATCAATGCGGCACCTCTGGATATCGACGGCTATAAAGTGGTGAAGGCGGCCGGTATCGGTACTTTCCAGGTATTCCAGGAAACCTACCACAAGGAGACATATGCCAGATATCATCCAGGAAATACACAGAAGAGCAACTATCTTTGGAGGCTCAATGCCATGGACCGAGCCTTCGAGGGCGGCATAGACGATATGGGCATCGGTGCTCTGTTCGGACTGTATGACTGGCGTTTCGAGGTACTCGGACTGGTCTCCCATGCCATTCATCTTCAGAATACTTACGGAGTGGGTCCTCATACAATAAGCTTCCCGAGAATACAGCCGGCCAACGGCATGGAACTGGACCTGCCCTACAGGGTGTCAGACCAGGACTTTAAGAAACTGGTAGCAATACTCAGGCTTGCAGTGCCTTATACAGGGCTGATAATGACAGCCAGGGAGTCCCGGGCCATCCGTGACGAAGTCATGGAATTCGGAGTATCCCAGATAGACGCCGGCACCAAGCTGGAAATCGGAGGCTACAACAAGGAACGTAAGGGAGACGAGCAGGCCCTGGATGAGGAACAGTTCCAGATAGGCGACACCCGCAATCTGGATGAGGTTATCCGCTGGCTGCTTACCCGGGACTACATACCCAGTTTCTGTACGGCATGCTACCGTGTCGGCCGTACCGGAGAGCACTTCATGGAGTTCGCCATTCCTGGCTTCATCAAAAGATTCTGTACTCGGAATGCAATGCTGACCCTTGCCGAGTATATAGAAGACTATTCATCGGATCTTACGAAGACGGAAGGCTACAGGCTGATTGACCGCGAGCTGGCCAAGATGCCCGACGGTGATGAGAAGGAGAATCTGAAAGAGAGACTTAAAAAAATACGCGAACAGGGTATAAGGGATATTCTCTATTAGTTTTTTGATTATTTTTGCAGAATGGATTTTACACAAAGCGATTACGATCTGATTAATAAAGAATTCGAGGAACTCCGCCTGGCCAGTCTGAGACGATGTGCCTCGCAGGAGGAGTATGACGGTGTGATCAAGGCTTTTGAGTTCGCCAATGAGGCCCACAAAGGTGTCCGCAGAAGATCCGGAGAACCTTACATCATACATCCCATATCAGTGGCAAAGATAGTCGTCAATGAGATAGGGCTCGGATACAAATCGATCGTTGCCGCCCTTCTGCATGATGTGGTGGAAGACACGGAATACACCGTGGATGACATCAAACGGCTGTTCGGTGAGAAGATAGCCTCTCTTGTGGATGGTCTGACCAAGATAAAGGCTGCCATGGATACCGACAACAGAGGCAATCTTCAGGCCGAGAACTTCAAACGTATCATACTGACACTCAATGACGATGTACGTGTTGTACTGATAAAGCTGGCGGACAGGCTTCACAATATACGTACCATAGACTCCATGCCGGACTACAAGAAGGACAAGATATTGAGCGAGACCATGTATCTCTTCGTCCCTCTGGCCCACCGTCTTGGTCTGTACAACATCAAGTCTGAGATGGAGAATATATGGCTTAAGACCAGGAATCCTAAGATGTACAACGACATAGTCTCCAAGATAGACAATGTGATCAAGGAGAAGGGCGAGGCTATGGACAAGTTCATCAAGCCGGTTGCCGATGCACTTGAGAATGCCGGTTACAAATTCGAGATAACGAAAAGGACCAAGACCCCCTACTCTGTATGGCACAAGATGACAGAGAAGCACGTGGAGTTCGAGGACATATTTGACATTTATGGTATAAGGATTATATTCTCACCGAAACCGGACGAGGACGAGCGCACACAGTGCTGGTATATATATTCTTTGGTATCAGGTATCTACGCATCCAAGACAGACCGGATACGGGATTGGGTGACAAGGCCGAAAAGCAATGGTTACGAGGCACTTCACTGTACCGTCATGAGCAACGGAGGTGGATGGGTCGAGGTGCAGATACGGAGCGAGAGAATGAACGAGATAGCCGAGAAAGGCATTGCGGCTCACTGGAGCTACAAGCAGAAAGGCGAGGAGACCAACTCCGAGAAAGAGATGGACAGGTGGCTGGACATGGTCAGGGATGTACTCGAGAATCCTGATGCGGATGCCCTTAATTTTCTGGACAAGTTCCACGACACCCTTTTGGACCAGGAGATATATGTGTTTACCCCAAAAGGAGAATCGAAGGCGCTTCCAAAAGGGTCGACCGCTCTGGATTTTGCATACAGCATCCACTCCCAGATCGGCAACAAGGCTATTGCGGCAAAGATAAACTACAAGCTGTCACCGTTGTCCAGAGTATTACGCAACGGAGACCAGGTCGAGATCATCACAGCGGAGTCACAGAAACCGCAGCCGGAATGGTTGGAGTTCCTGAAGACAGGCAAGGCCCGCAACTATGTCTACGAGGCTTTGAAAGACGATGTGGACGACAGTATCAAGAGCGGACGTCAGATGCTGGAGAAGGAGCTTGCCAACTACGGTGTCAAACTGCAGAAAAACGTACTTAAGAAACTCCTGATCGAGTATGGAGTAAGCACAAAAGAGGAGCTTTACAATAAAATATCCACCGGAGTGATCTCTCTTAAGGAATTGGACAAGATCCTTCGTAAGAACACTGAGAACAAGAATGTAATCTACTGGACTCTCAAGCTTTTCCGCAGCAACAAGAACAACAATGATGACAAGGATGCTGACGGTGACCTGGATGAGGAGGATGAGATGTCCAATGCCGAAATACGTGACAGAATCCTCAGGAACAGACTGGACAAGAACAGGGATCTGATCCTTGCCGAAAGAGGTAAAGGAGAAGGCAAGGACCCGGACAGTCCGATCACATACCGTATAGCAGACTGCTGCTACCCTATCCCCGGTGACGCCATCGTAGGTTTCATCAATGACAACGGTGAGGTCACCGTACACAAGAAAACATGCCCGGAGGCTGTCAACCTTGCATCCATACACGGTGACAGGATCGTAAATGCAAAATGGAGCAAGAATACCATAGCCTCGTTCCTGGCCCGTATCAAGATATTCGGCACGGACCGTATCGGAATCCTTAACGAACTGACCAAAGTCACTACCCTCGCCTTGAACATCAACATAAGGAAAGTGTACATAGCCACGCATGACAGTATTTTCGAAGGCTATATCGACTGTTATGTGCGCAGTACGGAGGATCTGGACAACCTTATGGGACATATACGGAAGATAAAGGGCGTTGAAAGTGTCAACCGGATCGACATCAAAGAGGACAAATAAAGACATGAAACATAACAATCTGCTGAACTCCATAATTGTAATAGGCATATTCGCGTCATTGATCTTCTCCAAGTCATGCGCCAATACATCCACGCCTCCGGAGGGCGGTCCGAAAGACACCATACCGCCAGTCATCGTGGAAATCGTCCCCCCTGGCAACAGCCTTATGCATCCGCTGGACGTAAAGCACAGTCAGGTGTCGTTCGAGTTCGACGAGTATGTGGCACTCAACAACCCTAACTCGTATATCTTCCTCTCCCCTCCTCAGACCAAACCTCCTACAGCCAAGATAAAGGGGAAGAGAGTGGTGATTTCCTTCGGGGAGCCTCTTGATTCCAGTACGTCGTATTCGCTGTCCCTGGGAGAGGCCATAAAGGACAATAATGAAGGTAATCCATTCCCTCCGTATACGGTAAGCTTCTCCACTGGAAACACCCTTGACTCACTGTTCGTGTCTGGAAGCATCATGGAGTCCTCCACCATGCTTCCTATGCCCAATATTACAGTCCTGTTCCATACGGACCCTTCGGATTCGGCCATATTCAAAGTCCTTCCGAAAGCAGCTGCAAAAAGCGACTCCTGGGGCTATTTCACAGTGCGCAACCTGCCGGCAGACACTGTATACCGGGTGTTCGCCATTGAGGATCTGAACAATAACTGTCTCTATGACCCTGATCAGGAGAGAGTCGCTTTTCTCGACACTCTTGTCATTCCGACCAATGTCATGAGGGATTCTATCCCCGAACTTCTTCCTGTAAGCATGCTGGATACGGTATCATGTCTCAGCCGTCCGGCCCAACTGTCCCTTGCAATGTTCAAGGAAGTCTCTCAGCGTCAGTTCCTGAGGAGTAAGGAGAGAGTCTCGCGAAGACAGATGTATCTCAAGTTCGCAGCTCCCTATCCACAGATAGACTCAATGATTATCGACGGCATTCCTGATGAAAAGCTTATAAAGGAATATAATTTCTATCGCGACAGTATTGTTATATGGATAAACGAGCAGGGAGGAGTGCCGGATACCTTGCAGATGCGTCTGTCCTACATGCGTACTGATGACTCCCTCAACATACTTGTACCTGTAACCGACACAATAAAGATGATACGCCCTAAAGGCAAGATGGTGGAGAACTGGCGCGGGGAGATGGTAGAGGAAGCGGATACCCTGGCGGCATACGATGTGGATGCCACTCCTGAGAATATTGACCAATACGGCATCATCATAACGTTCGAGTCCCCTATGATACAGATGCCGTTCGATTCCATTACGTTTACGGCCAAGAACACCAGAGAGCAGGTTGCACCGGCTGAATTCACGATAGAGCCGGATACAGCCAATATAAAGAAGTTTTACCTTCGTCCGGCAGAAAAGCTCGTTCCAGGATACGAGTACACTCTCAGGATACCGGACAGTCTGTTCATGGATATCGACGGCATATACTGCGACAGCCTTCTGAAGAAGATAAGTCTGCCTCAGGACGAGAACCTCAGCTCGCTTACACTTGAGATGTCCAACGTAAATGAAAAGTACCTTGTGGAATTAGTGGACGAGAAAAGGACAAAGGTATACAGAAGCTATTCCATCGACTCAGCGGCCGTACTGCTCTTTCCCTACCTCAAGGCCGGGAAATACTCCGTGCGTATAACCGAAGACAAGAACGGTAACGGCCAGGTGGATACAGGTGCTCTTCTGGAACGTAAACAGCCTGAGAAAGTCATCATGTACAAGGTCGGTGACGGTATGGGCAGCAATGCCTACATAATGGATATTCCTGAAAGGACGGAACTGATACAAACCATCGATATCGGAGAGATGTTCAAATGAGACTGCTGTATTCTATAATGACCGGACTTATGCTGGCTGTAGTCATTCCGCTCCAGCTTTGCGGACAGGACAGGAAGGCTGACACGCTCAACAAGATACAGCCGGGTATACAATGGGACACGACAATAAAGGTCCTGCCGGTGAAATATCCGGAACATCTTATAGGTGTGCGCTATGATTTCTCGTTCACAGGGGTGACCATGACTCCGGACATGGGCATAAAGTCCATAAACTCCCCTGTTAACATAGCTGTACTCTACACCTACTATCATCCGTTATGGGGGGTATATGATTTTTTCGGACTGCAGACAGGCTTCCGTTATACCAGATACGGTTTCGTGAACGACGAGTATGAATTCGAGAATTTTGCCCAGACATTGTCCATCATAGAACTGCCGTTTCTGTCAGCTTTTCATATCGACATCGGCGAACATTTCAGGATACTTCTGAGTCTCGGGCCGTTTGTAGGATACAGATTCGCCACTACAAAGGACAACGGCTTTGACTGTTATGACATACGCTGGGATTACGGAATTGTCGGAGGCGCCGGACTGGCATACATATTCGCCAAAAGGTTGGAGCTGCATCTTGAGGGAGCGTTCCATTACTCTCTTTCCATGCTGTATCATCCGGAAAGAATGAGCAGTTCTTCGTGGATGTACAGTTATCCGTGGCAGGCCAGCATAAGTCTCGGACTTCATGTAAAACTCAACTAAATATGCGCTATATCACTGCTAATATAGGAGATAACCTGCTCATAGGACACGATGCCGGCAGGACTGTCGTGCAGAGCATGTGCAACTGCGACACCAACGACATAGACGCTGCAGTAGCACAGTGCCGGGAACTTTACGAAGCCGGCTCGCAGCTGGTCCGGCTCACCACCCAGGGTCTGCGCGAGGTGGAATCCCTCGGTAAAATAAAGGCCCGCCTGCGGGCCGAGGGCATCCCGGTTCCTCTGGTGGCAGACGTCCATTTCTCATCGGAAGTGGCCATAGCCGCAGCGGCGACGGCCGACAAGGTGAGGATCAATCCGGGCAATTTCGCCAAGGACCACGAGGTGGCGTGCACCCAGTTCCGAAAGTTCCTGGAAGAATGCCGCAGGCACGGGACAGCCGTCCGGATAGGTATCAATCACGGTTCCTTAGGTCCCCGTATCACAGAACTCTACGGCAATACACCTAAAGGAATGCAGGAAGCCATGTCGGAGTGGGTACAGATGTGCATCGACGAGGATTTCTACAATGTGGTGCTCTCGCTCAAGGCCAGCAACGTCCCTGTCATGACGCAGGCCTATATTCTCCTGCAGCAGTGGATGGAGGAGCGCGGAATCATCTTCCCCCTGCACCTCGGAGTCACCGAGGCCGGCAACGGGGACATGGGCCGCATCAAGTCGGCGGCCGGTCTGGCGACCCTGCTCTCCCGAGGCATCGGTGACACTGTCAGGGTATCCCTCACCGAGCCTCCGGTCAACGAGATATTTCCCGCAAGACTTATTGCGGAGTTCTTCGATACGGCCCGGAGACCATCGGACTATCAGACCGGAGTGAAGGACGGAGTGCCCTCCTTCGAGCTCCGCTGCGGCTCCCATGAGGAGTTTATCGTCAAGGCCTCATGCATCCTCGGTCCTATGCTTGTCAACAGGGAGGCCGATGATTTCGAAATACGCTGCATTTATGGAGACAAGGAGGCGGACAAGACAGAGATAGAGCAGTTCAAATCCGACATAATGCAGGCCACGCGCCGCCGTATCACCCAGTGCGAATACATCGCTTGCCCCAGCTGCGGCCGTACTCTGTACGACATAGAGTCCACATTCAACGAGGTCAAGCGGCGCACCTCCCATCTCCGCGGCCTGACCATAGCTGTCATGGGCTGCATCGTCAACGGTCCAGGCGAGATGGCCGATGCCGACTACGGATACATCGGCGAGGGACGCGGCAAAGTGTCTATTTACAGGGGGCGCGAGGCCGTGGTCCGTTCAGTGCCCCAGGAAAAGGCAATAGACGTACTGCTGGAGATTATTGAGAAAGACGGACGCAGTACAGACGCCCTCCCTCCGTGCGGATAACTTTCAACCGCTCTCCGGCATTTGCGGAACCGTATTCCATAACGGCCTCATACTGCCGTTCTCCATACTCCACCTTACCTGAAGGACACATTTCGGTAGCGGCTGTAACTACTTGTCCTACACATGCGGCAAGTGAAACTGTCTCCACACCTACCCAGCCCTCATCTCCCTTGAGCTCGGTTTTCTGGGCGATGTAGGAAAATGATTTCTTAGGGAATAGTTTCGAAGCTCCCCAGATGGACAGAACCAGAGCCAGTACGGTGGAAACCAGGACCACGGCGCATGGAGTCAGGATTACCTGGAGGTTGAGATGTCCCTCGAAGTACAGCATATCGTTGTCCACCATCGCGAAGATAAGGGCCCCGAGCGAAAGTATCGCTCCGATGATGCCGGCCACCCCGAAACCGGGCGTGACGAATATCTCCACCCCTAACAGGATCAGTCCGATGACGAACATCACTATCTCCCAGTTCATGGCCAGACCGTGGATGTACAGGGGCGAGAAATACAGCACCGCTCCTAATACCGCTATGATGGACGGCAGACCCAGCCCGGGGGACTGCACCTCGAAATAGATGCCTCCGACTATCATCATCAGGAAAATACTTTGCAGCAGAGGGGACATCATAAGGAGAATGAACTTCTCTAAAGGGGACAGTTCCTGATGGACTATCTCACATCCTTCCAGCCCGATATGCCCTATTACCTCATCTATTGATTCGGCCTTGCCCTCGCAGTAGCGGGCATTTATGGCCTCGTCTGGGGTGAAGCTGAGCACGCCCGCCGTATCCACCATTTTCTCGGCTATGGCAGGGTCCCTGAACCAGGATCCGTCCGATCTGCGGCCGTGGGCCTCCGCGGTGGCACGCATCATTCCCCGCATGAAGGACTGGTATTTGTCCGGCATCACCTCCCCGTTCTGGTTGACTACGGTTGCGGCGCCTATCGAGGCTCCCGGCCTCATGTATATCGAGTCACAGGCTATGGAGATCAGGGCACCTGCGGAAGCGGCCTGCAGGTCCACGAAGGCCACTACCGGTACCGGCGCATGAAGGATGGCCTTGCGCATGCTGTCGGCGGCATCGACTGCCCCGCCGTAAGTATCCAGATGCAGGATGATGTAGTCCGCACCCTTAGCCTGAGCGTCCTTCAGTCCGAGACTGAGCTTGCGCATGGAGGAATTGTCGATATTCTGCCTGATCTCTATGACGTAGACAGTATCTTTGCCGAGTTTTTCCTGGGGATATGCCGAAACGGCTGAAAAATAGCTGATAAATGCCCCTATGGCGACTAATGTGACAAGTATTTTTTTCATCTGCGGACTTTTTGTACCACAAAGATAAGGCAGAAACGGCAAATTTTTCTAATTTTGCATTCTTAGATATGAAAGAAGCAGTATTACATCTCGGAAAAGACTTTGCAGTCAAAGGATTTTCCTTCGGTCATGAGGACCGTGTCGACGGAGAGGTTGTATTCAACACCGCTATGGTCGGCTATCCCGAGTCCCTCACCGACCCCTCCTACTCGGGTCAGATACTATGTGTAACCTACCCTCTTATCGGCAATTACGGTGTGCCTGAGGAGAAGACGGCCGACGGTATTTCCGTCAACTTCGAGTCCGAGCGGATTCACGTCCGGGGCCTGATCATCTCCGACTATTCCTTCAAGTACAGCCACTGGAGCGCAGTCAAGAGCCTGGACGAATGGCTCAAGGAGTACCGCATCCCCGGCATCTTCGGAGTGGATACCAGAGAGATCACCAAGATTCTCCGTGAGCAGGGCTCCATGCCCGGCTGCATCGTGCCGGAAGGTTTCGAGGTACCGGAGACACTTTACGACCCGGGCTCGGAAAACCAGGTGGCCATAGTCAGCTGCAAGGAGGTGATCCGTTACGGCAACCCAGCCGGGAAGAAAGTAGTGCTGCTCGACTGCGGAGTCAAGAACAACATCCTCCGCTGCCTCCTCCGCTCCGGCGACATCGAGGTCATCCGCGTACCCTGGGACTATGATTTCAATACCATGGACTACGACGGCCTGTTCATCTCCAACGGCCCCGGCAACCCTGAGTACTGCGGTGAGGCTGTCCGCCACATTCAGGCCGCCATGGCCGCCGAGAAGCCGATTTTCGGCATCTGCATGGGCAACCAGCTGCTGGCCAAGGCCGGAGGCGCATCTACCTTCAAGCTCAAATACGGCCACCGCAGTCACAACCAGCCCGTGCGTCTCGTAGGCACTGACCGTTGCTACGTCACCTCCCAGAACCACGGCTATGCGGTGGACGGGAATACTCTTGGCGCTGACTGGGACCCCCTCTTCATCAACATGAACGACGGTACCAACGAGGGTCTGCGGCACAAGAGCGGCCGTTTCTTCTCGGTACAGTTCCACCCCGAGGCCTCCAGCGGTCCTACCGATACCGAATTCCTCTTTGACAAATTCATTAAAATGCTGTAGACATCATGATCGACACCAGTATAAAAAAAGTCCTGCTCCTCGGTTCGGGAGCTTTGAAAATCGGCGAAGCCGGCGAATTCGACTACTCCGGCTCCCAGGCTCTCAAGGCCATGCGCGAGGAAGGCATAGAGACTATCCTGATCAATCCCAACATTGCGACTGTCCAGACATCGGAGGGTATTGCCGACAAGATATATTTTCTTCCGGTTACTCCCTTCTTCGTGGAGGCCGTCATCAAGAAGGAGCAGCCTCAGGGCATTCTCTTAGCATTTGGAGGCCAGACCGCGCTGAACTGCGGAGTGGCCCTTTACCGTGACGGCATCCTGGAAAAATACGGCCTGAAGGTGCTCGGTACCCCCGTCCAGGCGATTATGGACACAGAGGACCGCGAGCTCTTCGTCAAGAAGCTCGATGAGATTCACGTCAAGTCGATCAAGAGTCATGCCGTGAACAACATCGAGGACGCCCTCGCGGCAGCTTCCGAGCTCGGATATCCGGTGATTCTCCGCGCCGCCTATGCTCTCGGCGGTCTTGGCAGCGGATTCTGCGACAATCCTGAAGAACTTATCAAGTTGGGAGAGAAAGCCTTCTCCTACTCACCTCAAGTACTGGTCGAGAAGTCGCTCAAGGGCTGGAAGGAGATAGAGTACGAGGTGGTGCGCGACCGTTTCGACAACTGCATCACGGTATGCAACATGGAGAACTTCGACCCGCTCGGCATCCATACCGGCGAGAGTATCGTGGTAGCTCCCTCGCAGACCCTCACCAACCATGAGTACAACCTGCTCCGCGAGCTTTCGATAAGGATCGTCCGCCACGTGGGCATCGTCGGCGAGTGCAACGTGCAGTTCGCCTTCGACCCCAATTCAGAGGACTACCGCGTCATCGAGGTCAACGCCCGTCTGAGCCGTTCCTCGGCACTGGCATCGAAAGCGACCGGTTATCCCCTGGCCTTCGTGGCCGCCAAGCTCGGCTTAGGCTACGGCCTGTTCGAACTGAAGAACTCCATCACCAAGACCACTCCGGCATTCTTCGAGCCCGCCCTGGACTACGTGGTCTGCAAGATTCCCCGCTGGGACCTCTCCAAGTTCCACGGAGTCTCCCGCGAGATCGGCAGCAGCATGAAGAGCGTCGGCGAGGTCATGGCCATCGGACGCACCTTCGAGGAGGCCCTGCAGAAGGGTTTGAGAATGATCGGCCAGGGAGCGCACGGCTTCACAGGCAATAAGGAAATACCGATAGAGAACATCGACAAGGCCCTGCGGGAGCCTACCGACAACCGCATCTTCGTCATTTCCAAGGCCCTTATCCACGGTTATACCCCTGAGAAGATACACGAGCTCACCAAGATAGACCGCTGGTTCATCGACAAGCTGATGAACATCATCAACACGGCGGCGGAGCTCAAGGCCCTGAACTCCCTCGAGGAGCTGGACAAGGCTCTGCTGCGCAAGGCCAAATGCCAGGGTTTCTCCGATTTCCAGATCGGACGCCACATATTGAAAGACCGCATTGATTCCGAGGAGATGGTAATCAAGGTCCGCGAATACCGCAAGAAGCTCGGGGTGCTGCCTGTCGTAAAGCAGATCGACACACTCGCAGCCGAATTCCCAGCCCAGACCAATTACCTCTATCTTACCTACAACGGTACTGCATCTGACATAGCCTATGA
Organism: uncultured Alistipes sp.; assembly: GCA_900544175.1. Taxonomy (GTDB): domain Bacteria; phylum Bacteroidota; class Bacteroidia; order Bacteroidales; family UBA932; genus Coprenecus. The sequence continues at coordinate 32,343 of UQUN01000004.1, read as the reverse complement.
GCATGACGGCAAGTCGATTGTCGTGCTCGGTTCAGGGGCCTACCGCATCGGCAGTTCCGTGGAATTCGACTGGTGCAGTGTCAATGCCCTGCAGACCATCCGCAAGAGCGGCTGGCGCGGAGTCATGATCAACTACAACCCGGAGACCGTATCCACTGACTACGATATGTGCGACCGCCTCTACTTCGACGAGCTGACCTACGAGAGGGTGCTCGATATCTGCGACCTGGAGGAGCCGCACGGAGTGATCATCTCCATGGGCGGCCAGATTCCCAACAACCTGGCTACCCGCCTGGATGCCGCCAAGGTCCCCATCCTCGGCACCACCGCCGACAGTATCGACAACGCCGAGGACCGCAACCGTTTCTCGGCCATGCTCGACCGCCTCGGCATTGACCAGCCCAGATGGAGGGAGCTGACCTCGATGAACGACATCCACAGCTTCATCCGCGATGTGGGATTCCCCGTTCTGGTGCGTCCCTCATACGTGCTTTCCGGTGCGGCCATGAACGTCTGCTCCAATGACACTGAGCTCGAGCAGTTCCTTAAATTAGCCGCGGAAGTGTCGAAGAAACACCCTGTTGTAGTATCAGAATTCATACAGCATGCCAAGGAGATAGAGTTCGATGCAGTGGCCGACCACGGTACCGTCATCGCCTATGCTATCTCGGAGCACATAGAGTTTGCAGGGGTGCACTCGGGCGATGCGACGATACAGTTCCCTCCCCAGAAGCTGTACGTGGAGACAGCCCGCAGAATCAAGAAGATAGCCCGCAAGATTGCCGAGGCCCTGAAGATTTCCGGCCCGTTCAACATACAGTTCCTGGCCAAGGAGAACGACATCAAGGTCATCGAATGCAACCTCAGGGCTTCGAGGAGTTTCCCCTTCGTGTCGAAAGTGCTTAAGATCAACCTTATCGAGCTGGCCACCAAGGTAATGACAGGAGAAAAGGTCACTCCTCCCGAGAAGAGTGCCTTCGATCTGGACTACGTGGGCGTGAAAGCCTCGCAGTTCTCCTTCTCCCGCCTGCAGAAGGCCGACCCCGTCCTCGGCGTGGACATGGCCTCCACCGGAGAGGTGGGCTGCATCGGTGACGACACCAACGAGGCCGTGCTCAAGGCCATGCTCTCAGTCGGCTACACCGTGCCGGGCAGGAACATCCTGATCTCGTCCGGAGACGCCAAGCAGAAGGTCGAGCTCTTGGGAGCCTGCAAGTTGCTGGCCAAAAACAACTATTCGATATACGCTACGGGCGGCAGCTACAAGTTCCTGGTGGACAACGGAGTGCCTGCCAATCTTGTATACTGGCCCTCACAGCCGGACCAGCATCCCCAGGCTCTCGAGATGCTCCACGAGCGCAAGATAGACCTGGTGATAAACATCCCCAAGAACCTGACTCAGGAGGAACTGGACAACGGATACCGCATCCGCCGCGCCGCAGTGGACTTCAACATACCCATCATAACCAATACCCGGCTTGCATCGGCCTTCATCACGGCATTCTGCAACATGCCGCTCGAGAACATACAGATCAAGTCCTGGGACGAATACCGATAGATTTTCCGCATTATGGGTAAGATATACGAACGGCTGATGAGCGACGTCCGGCTCCAGGAAGGGCTGAAGGCCTGCATCAACTGCGGTACCTGTACCGCGGTATGCCCTGCTGCCGAATTCTACCGCTACAACCCCAAGAACATCGTAAACATAGTCCAGACCCAGGACGACGAGGAGATCATCAAGCTGCTCAAGAGCGATACGATATGGTACTGCGGCGAGTGCATGTCCTGCGTGACACGCTGTCCGAGGACCAATGCTCCGGGGCAGGTAATCATTGCCCTGCGCACCCTGTCCGTAGAGCTCGGATATTTCGTCGAGTCGGAGAAGGGCCGGCAGCAGTATGCCCTCGCCAAGGTGCTCTGCGGCAATATCCTAAATTACGGCTACTGCGTCCATCCCGAGACCTTCAAATACGCCGCTCACCCTGAGTACGGGACTGTAGGCAAATGGATTGAGGACCACCTGCAGGACGTGTACGACCGCGTGGGCGCAAATTACGGAAAGAGCGGTCCGGGCCCTCTGCGGAAGATCGCCCCTGAGTCTCTCGAAGACCTGCGGAAGATATTCGACGTGACCGGCGGCTCGGCCAGGGTAGAAAAGATCAAGGCTCTCTCGCGCAAGAAGGCCGAAGAGATGGGCCTGAGCGAGGAGGAGTATTTCAACGAAGTGTTCAACGAGACTCACGGTGAGCACCTTAACCAATAGAACCTTTAGCACTGCATGAATTACGAAGGAAAGAAAAGAATATGGTCCGAATTCCAGAAGGAGATACCTGACGACAAGTATTTCTACGCCCGCAGCTGTATCCGCCAGAACTTCAATCCGGGTGCGGAGCAGGCCTTTCTGGACATAGTGCGCAACCGTTTCGGAAAGGATTTCTACGAAGATCCACTCCACACTACCTGCGGAGGCATCGCATACCACAGCGACACCACGCCTGAAGAAACGTCGATGACTATCATCGCCCGCCAATTCTCGCTGATGAACCAGGCCGGCTACAGGAATTTCGTGGTATCCTGCGTCACCTCCTTCGGTCTGCATACCGAGATTCTCCAGACATGGGAGGAGCATCCGGAGATTGAGGCCAAAATACACGAACTGCTCTGGAAAGCCTGTAAACGGGAGTTTACCAAGCCGGACTTCCTGATGCACTCCAGCGACATGATGTACCACTACCGCTTCCTGATATCGGAGCAGGCCAGGTATCCGCTGATAAACGTGCATACCGGGGAGCCTCTTAAGGTAGTCGAGCACATCGGCTGCCACTACTCCAAGATTTTCCCCTCCAAGTCTGTCGGCGGTGCCGAATACCCGCGTGTCCTGGCCGGGCTTGTAGAGGCCTTAGGAGGCAGCGTGGTGGACTATCCGGAACGCAGACACTGCTGCGGTTTCGGTTTCCGGCAGTATCTGGTCAAGGCCAACAGAGGATACTCCCTGACCAATACCTACAAGAAGTTCGAGTCCATGGAACCGTTCCACCCCGACCTGATCATCACCAACTGCCCGGGCTGCAACTATTTCCTGGACCGCTGGCAGTATGTCATCGCAGAGACCACCGGAAAGACCTACGGAGATATGCCCGGCTACGGCATACCGGTACTCTCCTCCGAGGAGGTAGCTGCGCTGGTAATGGGTTACGACCCTTGGGATCTCGGCCTGCAGATGCACCAGGTGGCCGTGGAGCCGCTGCTGGACAAGATGGGAGTGCAGTACGACAAATCCCGTAAATACAAAGGTGTGGGCGGTAAGGACCTCGGAATCCCGGCCAGCCCCGCCAACATCAGAATATTCTAAGCCTCATACACCGACAATATATGGAACTGACCAATCAACAGAGAAATGTAGTGATAATCGGCGGAGGACCGGCCGGAATAGAAGCCTCCAGAGCCTTGGACGCTCTGGGATATACAGTCTTCCTTATCGAGAAGGAAAACCGTCTGGGCGGACATCTGGGCCGCTGGGACCGCCTCTTTCCATACGGAACTCCGGCAGAGGATGTACTCGGACAGATGACAGCCTCTATGGGCAGAGTCAAGTGGTTCACCTCCACTGAAGTTACTCAGCTCAATAAACTGGAGCGGGGCTACAATATCATCCTGTCCAACGGTCTGTCAGTCCTGGCTGATGCACTGCTTCTGACTACCGGATTCACCCTTTTCAATGCATCCAAGAAAGAGGAATACGGCTACGGCATATACGACAAGGTGATAACCAACGCGGATCTGGAGGACTGGTTCTCCGGCATTCCCGTCCCGGCTGTAGACAATCCCCGCCGCATAGGATTTGTACACTGCGTGGGCTCCCGCGACGAGAAGGTGGGCAACCGCTACTGCTCCAAGGTATGCTGCGCCACGGCCGTCAAGCAGGCCTGCGAGATCAAGCAGCAGTTTCCGGATGCGGTAGTATACTGTTTCTATATGGACCTCCGTATGTTCGGACGCGGATACGAGGACATGTATCTCGAAGCGCAGAAGAAATACGGCGTGATCTTCGTCAGGGGCCGTGTCTCGGAAGTCTCCGAGGACAAGGACGGCCACCTCTTCATTAAGGCGGAGGACACGCTCTCCGGCAAGCCGCTCAGAGTGACCCTGGACCTGCTGGTCCTCATGGCCGGGATGTCCCACAACAGGGCTGTGGATCCGATAGCGCGCACCCTCGCGCTCTCCACCATGGAGGACGGTTTCCTCAAGCCGAAGGACTCTCTCACAGCCGCACAGGCGTCCTACTGCACGGGAGTATTCTACGCCGGGGCATGCACCGGTCCCAAGACACTGCCTGAGACCATGGCCGAGGCCCGGGCCGCCGCTACCAGTATTCACGAATACCTCCAGGAACAATGATAGACTTCGGATACGGCATATCACCCAGTTCGGCCATCAATCTGGACAAGTTCGACAGGACCAGGTTCGAGGAGCTTGCCCGCGAGGAGCCGGACGTGCTCAAATGCATGGCCTGCGGCTCATGTGCGGCCTCATGCCCTACCGCCGGACACAGCGACATGAATCTGAGGAAGGTGATCCTGCTGCTCGGACGCGGGCGCGAGGACGAGGCTCTCAGGATGGTCTCCCACTGTATGGTCTGCGGCAAATGCCTGATAGTCTGCCCCCGCGGCATCAACACCAGACATCTGATACTAAGTGTAACTAAAATCTACCAAAAGAAGTGAAAGACAGGTTCATATCAGGATACAACGATTTCGTCCTCCCCTTCGTGATAGGCATGAGTTTCATACTCATCTATCTGGCTGTCGGGATAATACGGGTCATAGCCCAGCTGCCCGCCCAGGACCGCAAAAAGTTCTTCCTCTCCCTGATCAACCCCAAGCTCTGGATAATCAACCTCAAGGACATCATCTGCGACGTCCTCCTGCACACCAGGATATGGAAGCGCAAGCCGCTGTTAGGCTACATGCACTCCAGCATCGCCTTCGGATGGTTCATGCTGATAGTGTTAGGTCATATCGAGACCTGGCTCTTCGTGCCTGACCGTCTCTCGACCTTCTACTACCCTGTGTTCTTCAGGTTCTTCGTGATGGAGACGGACCATACCCTCAAGGGATCGTTCTTCTTCTTCCTGATGGACTTTTTCCTGCTGGTAGTGCTCAGCGGCGTGTTCCTGGCCATGTTCAAGCGCATCCGCTCCATGGTCTTCGGGATGCGCAGAACCACACGCAACCAGCTGCCGGACCGCCTGGCCATGTACTGCCTGTGGGCCATTTTCCCTGTCAGGCTCCTGGCCGAGAGTTTTACCGCCGGTATTGCCGGAGGAAGTTTCCTTACACGCCCGATGTACTGGCTGTTCAGCAACTTCCTGACCAACACCTACCATATCCTGCCGACCTGGTGGGCCTACTCCACTCTTCTCGGCACCTTCTTCGTGCTGCTGCCCTTCACAAGGTACATGCACATTCCTACCGAGGCCTTCCTGATAGTCCTGCGTAATGCCGGCATAAAGGTATCACATCCGAGGAATGGCTACACCACGGCTCAAATCTATTCCTGCTCCAACTGCGGAATGTGTATAGACGCATGTCCTATGATGGGACAGAAAAAGAACCTGCGCTTTGCTACGGTATATTTCAACCGTCTGCTCAGACGCCGCAACTGGGCCCGCTGCGAGGAGAGCGCGGACAAATGTCTGATGTGCGGCAAGTGCGTGGCGGTATGCCCCGTCGGAGTCGATTCCTGCAACATCAAGCGCAGCCTGAGAGGACTAAGGGCAGCACCGGCCCCTGCGGATTACAGCTATTTCTCCACTTACAGTCTGCCTGAAAGCGCCGCCACATCCTCATCGTCTGCAGAATCAGCTGCGGGACAGGAGAAAATCCTGTATTATGCCGGCTGCATGACCCAATTGACACCCGTTATCTCCAAAGCTGTCGGAACGGTACTCGACCGGGCAGGTGTGAACTGGGAGTTCATGGACCGGGACGGCGGCATCTGCTGCGGACGGCCGCTGATACTGGCCGGAAGGGATGAGCGTGCCGGAGAAATGATCCGGAGCAATACCGAACTGATACGGCAGAGCGGAGCAACAGTACTGCTTCTCTCCTGCCCCATCTGCTACAAGGTGTTCCGGGAGAATTACGACCTGAAAGGCATCCGGATCGTGCATTATACCGAATATTTTGACGAGCTCGTGCGGCTTGGCAGGATAACACTCAGGAATTCAGGCGAAAAACTCGTTTACCATGATCCCTGTGAGCTGGGACGCGGCTGCAAGGTGTACAAGGAGCCCCGGAGGGTGCTCAGTGCCGTAGGAGAACTGGTGGAGGCGGAGAAACACCACGACGAGAGCATCTGCTGCGGCGGATCGCTGGGCTCCCTGACATTGTCCTATGACGACCGCAAGGACATTACCTTGAAGTCTCTGGAGAACCTGATGTATGCTTCGCCGGAGAGGATTGTCACCGCCTGTCCTTTGTGCCTGAAGACCTTCTCTCCCTATTCGCCCAGAAAGGTGAGTGATTTTGCCGAGGTAGTCGCCAACAACATGAATCAATAACAAATTAACGACATAACGTCATGAAGAATTTTACTCCTACAGTGTACTCACTGATGAATGTAGCTACCGGACGGATATTCCAGGACAGCGGCTGGATACTGGCTGATCCTGAATCGCCGAAGCCGTCGCTGGTGCGCGCGGTATATCAGAAGAAACAGATAGATGTCAAGGGCAGCGACTGGGGATTCTACCGCTTCGCCGACTGGCTTCCCGTTCACCGTCTGCTGCAGGAATCTGCTACTACCGTGACATACAGGAGCGAGGGCCTGGCCCGTCACCTCGGCCTGGGTAACCTCTACATTGCATTTTCCGGCTACTGGCCGGAATGCGGGGCACTGATGAAGACCTGCTCGTTCAAGGAGACCGAAGCCTATTCTGTCTGCGGACGCTTTATGGCTGACTGCCGGCAGATTCTCACGGTGGCCTCCGCCGGCAACACTGCCAGGGCCTTCGCCAAGGTCTGCTCGGAGAATGACATTCCCCTGCTGCTCTGCGTACCGGAGGACAATATCGATGCCCTCTGGTTCGAGAAACCGATCAAGGACTGCGTGAAGCTCGTCTGCGCTCCGGCCGGCAGCGACTATTTCGACGCCATCGCCATCTCGCAGATTGCCTGCAGCTCCGGAATGTTCATCGACGAGGGAGGTGCCAAGAATGTGGCCCGCCGCGACGGTATGGGTACTACCGTACTTTCGGCCACTGTGGAGATAGGACGGATTCCCGATGCATATTTCCAGGCGATAGGAAGCGGAACCGGTGCCATAGCAGCCCATGAGGCCAATCTGAGACTGCTTGAGGACGGACGTTTCGGTTCTGCCCGGATGAAGCTCCATACGGTGCAGAACATCCCCTTCGTGCCTATGTACGATGCCTGGAAGGCCGGACAGAGAGACCTGCTGCCTTTCGATGACGACGATGCGCGTCAGAAAGCGGCTATGATAGATGCGAAGGTACTGTCCAACCGCAAACCGCCATACTCCATTGCCGGAGGCGTGTACGACTGCATGAAAGATACCCAAGGAGAGATGTATGCCGTGACGAATGCCGAAATCCGCCATTGCGCAGCCATGTTCAAGGAACTGGAAGGAGTGGATATCTATTCCGCCTCAGGAGCCGCCCTGGCCGGTTTAGTGCAGGCCGTCAATGCCGGCACCGTAGGCCGTGACGATGTGATAATGCTCAATATCACAGGCGGTGGAGAGCTCCATTTCAAGAAAGACTGCAAGGTACACATGCTCAAGCCCTCGCTGGTTATCTCCCCTTCGGAGGACCGGGAGAAGATTATCCGGGAGATTGAAGGGCTGTTTGCATAGTCGTCCTGAATTTCACTTAAAAAATACAATATATGAGACTTTTTAAGATATCCGCCGCTGCCCTGATGTGCGCGGCTGTCCTGAGTTCCTGCGGGAGCGGTGCCGGGAGCGAGGGCACAACTTCCGCCAAGAGTGCATCCGACATTGTGATCGAGACCATTATGACCCGCCGTAGCGTGCGTCAGTATCAGCCCGCCGCCGTGGGCCGCGACACCATGAAGACGATACTCGAGTGCGGCATCAACGCCCCGAACGGCATGAACCGCCAGTCGTGGGAAATCCGCGTGGTGGACTCCCCCGAGTTCATCAACGGCCTTACAGAACTCTACGTCAAGTCCAATCCCAAGGCTGCCGAAGACCCTTCTTTCAGAAACATGTTCCGCAATGCGCCCACAGTGGTGTTCATCGCCCATGATCCGTCATACGACATGTCGGCCATCGACTGCGGCCTGCTCGGAGAGAACATGATACTCTCGGCCTGGTCCATGGGCATCGGTTCCTGCTGTCTCGGCGGCCCCGTCAGGTTCTTGAACTCGCCGGAAGCGGCTGAGTACCTGAAGCGCCTGGGCTTCTCCGAGGGCTATGAGCTGCTCTACTGCATCGGATTCGGCTATCCGGCCGAGAGTCCTGCGGCCAAGGACCGCGATGCCTCGAAGATTCAGTTTGTGGACTGACCTTTCACTGATTAAGTTTCCGATATGACCGGATTCTATACTGTCCTGCTGCTGATGGTGTCCAACGTATTCATGACTTTCGCATGGTACGGACACCTCAAGCTGCAGGAGATGAAGCTCATCGACAACTGGCCCCTGATCGGGGTCATCCTTTTCTCGTGGGGCATCGCCCTCTTCGAGTACTCCTTCCAGGTCCCCGCCAACCGCATAGGCTTCGTGGACAACGGCGGCCCTTTCAACCTCGTCCAGCTCAAGGTAATCCAGGAAGTCGTCTCCCTGACCATATTCTCACTCTTCACGATACTGGTATTCAAGGGCCAGACCTTCCACTGGAACCATATCGCCGCCTTCGTCTGCCTTATCCTGGCAGTGTACTTCGTATTCATGAAGTAATGATTATGGCAAAGCAATATTCGGATAAAACCAACGCAATAATTTACGCAGTGATAGGATGCGGACTCTTGATATGGGCCCTGCTCGGATACCGTGGATCGGCAGTTTTCACTTCAGCACCTTTTATCATAGCCGTAATCGACTTCATAATGGCAGGGTTCTATGCATTCCGACATATACGCCTGAAGCATGAACGATATACACATTGATAACGGATATAGACTGCGGCCGGCGACTATGGAAGAGGTTCCGGCCATCTGGGAGATCATCCTGCAGGCCAAGGCTCAGATGTACCGCGAGGGCAAGCACCAGTGGGACGAGAACTACCCTACCGTGCCGATATTGGAGAACGACGTGCGGCGCGGCTGGGGATATGTGCTCGTGCCGGATAATAGCAGTACGCAGCCGGAGCCGGACATCATAGCCTACGGGGCGGTAGTCTTCGACGGAGAACCTGCATATGACGGTCTGCGGGACGGGAAATGGCTGAGCGGACAGCCCTACGTGGTACTGCACCGCCTGGCGGTCGCCGACACATGGAAACGTCAGGGCATGGCCGTCCGCTACATGCAGGCAGTCTGCGACTTAGCCATCTCCCGCGGCATCCGCAGCTTCAAAGTCGACACCAACTACGACAACTTCTACATGCAGTGCGTCTTCTCTCGCCTCGGCTTCACCTACTGCGGGACTGTCTCTTATGATGCGGGGGAGCGGATGGCTTACGAAAAACAGCTTTTCCAGTATGAACAGTAGATAATGATATGGATATATTTGAATTCTTGAAGGGAGACAAATTCGCCGAAAATGCGGGAGTGGAGTTGATGGAAGTCGGCAAAGGATATGCAAGAGCCAGAATGAGGATAATGCCGGTGCATCTGAACGCCGGAGGAGTTTGTCAGGGCGGTGCTGTCTTCACCCTGGCGGATCTTGCCTTCGCCGCAGCCACCAACAGCCATGCACGTCTCACATTCTCCGTAAGCACTACAATCAATTTCCTGCGTTCTGAAAGCAGCGGCTATCTCTATGCAGAAGCTATGGAAGTGCTGGACAAAAGAAAGATCACTTACTGTAAGGTGGATGTTACAAATGAGGCAGGCGAACTGGTGGCTGTAATTACGGGAACCGGCTACCGCAAGGAAGTCATGCTGCCTTTCCAGCCTGTCGATGCCTGAGAAGTCCTGACAGTGGAAAATGTCCACATATCATTCAGGTTCACACTGATACGGCGAATTTCCTGAATCTCTCCATACCCTCCGTCATGACTGAACGAGGACAGGCAATGTTCCATCTCATGAATCCTTCTCCCTCAGGTCCGTACATGCTGCCGGCATTGAGCCGGAGACCTGCCTTCTCCTTCAGTTCTTCTTCCAGCCTCCCTGATGTCCTGCCTGCTGCACGACAGTCCATCCAGACAAGATAAGTGCCCTCCAGCCTGACTATAGGAAAATCAGGAAGTCTCTCCATGCAGTATGTTTTCATTGCATCGTAATTGGCCTTAAGATAGTCAAGTAACTGGAGCAACCATTCCTCGCCATCATTATATGCGGCAACCGTGGCCACGACTCCGAACGGGTTGACATCACATACTTCGTTTATATTGATAGCCTTGTCTATCCTTGCTCTTATTTCCGGGTCGAAGCATACTATATTCGCTATCTGAAGACCGGCTATGTTGAATGCTTTTGTAGGAGCCGTGCAGGTTACACTATGTCTTAGAAAGTCATCGGATATGGAAGCGAACGGAGTGTATTCGTGTCCAGGAAATACAAGCTCGCCGTGTATCTCATCGGAAAGAACGGTTACACCATGGCGCATACACAACTCACCTATACGGGTAAGCTCATCGCGGGTCCACACTCTCCCGACAGGATTGTGAGGGTTGCACAGCAGGAATATCCTGGCTCTGTCCTCTGAAAGCCTGCGCTCTACAGCCTCAAAGTCGATGTGGTATGTGTCATTCTCATATATTAGCGGACATGAAAGCACCTCACATCCGTTGTTGCGTATTGATGAGAAGAAACAGTTGTACACGGGAGTCTGGACCAAAACTTTGTCACCTGGTACGGTAAGTGCCTTTATGACAGCCGAAACAGCAGGAACCACTCCCGATGTGTATACAATCCAGTTCCTGTCTATATTCCAGCCGTGACGGCGGGAGAACCAGTTGCAGACTGCTGTGTAATATTCATCAGGCACCCTGGTATAGCCGAATATACCGTGCTCCAATCTCCTGTGCAATGCATCAAGGACAGGAGCCGCAGTCCGGAAATCCATATCGGCCACCCACATAGGAAGAATCCTTGCGTCAGCATCACTGTCCCATTTGTAGGAAAGTGTACCTCGTCTGGGAATTATCTCATCGAAATTGTAGCGCATCCTTAGTTCCTCCCTTTTCCCCTTACTTCTATCACACAGTCCGCAGGAGACTTGATGAACCTGTCTATTGTAACGGAGCCGATGGCGTCGGCAACAATACTGCCGGACATAGGGTTCTTGATGTTGGTGACAGAGCCTTTGATGTCGGCCTTTACCGTACTGTATTCGAAAGCACGGTCACATGCAGGGTCGAACGTACAGTTCTCCAGCACGAGATCCTTGGCATAGCACAAAGGCTGCTCGCCGGATATATGGCAGTTGACAAGCCTGAGGTTTTTGGAATGCCATCCGAGATATTCTCCGTTGAGTTCCGAGTCGTATATGGTCACGTTCTCCACTTCCCAGAAAGCATCCTTGGTAGTAATCACGGCATTGCGCACTTCCGCATTCCTTACATACTGGAATACATACTTGCTGTCGCTCTTCAGACCGTCCACTTTTATGTCATGACTGAACATGAACGGGTATGTCCCTCCATGCAGGATGAGATTGCGGACTGTAATGTCACTGCAGCGCCAGAACACTTCATCCGCATCGTTCATCACCACATTCTCTATCTCCATGAATTTCATTTCCCTGAACATCTTGGGCGCGTCAATCACCGTGTCGCTCATCTTGAGATGGTCGCAATACCACAGAGCCGAACGGCCCCCGACTGCAAAATGGCAGTCCTTTATCGTAAATCCGTGAACGTGCCAGAAAGGATAGTTTCCCTCGAAACGGCAATTGGTAGCCACTATGTTGCTGCATTCCTTTATGCCGGACTCGCCGGCCAGTATCGTCACATGGTCGATATGCAGGTCATGCGACCCGAAAAGCGGCCTTTCACCGCCGAATTCCTTATCTTTAATAAGTTCCATAACAATTGTTTACTTAAAACTAACGTGGTTTCACAATGCAAAATTATCCACATCATCTTCCGTGGAAATAAACGGATTACTGAAAACATACCCACTTTTACGGATTGCAGCAAAGCGCCGGGAACACTGTTGCCGTAGAAAGGGATTCCCGGCGGCTGTAAGTAAATATGGGCTCATTTACAGTAATTCTGGTTGCAATAACGTGAGAAGTCATTCTATCTTTGCACTGTAAAATAAACTTTAATTATAATAATATGTCACGCATTTCTTTTATAATGACAGCGTCAGCAGTAGTGGCCGGTATTACAGCCATGAACGCCGGAGCACAAAGCCAAAAGACACTTGTGGCCTACTTTTCAGCCACAGGAACTACTGAAAGGGCAGCCCGGATGATAGCCGAGGCTACCGGAGGCACAATTTACGAGATATCTCCGGAACAGGAATATACATCCGCTGATCTCGACTGGAGGAACAGCTCATCCCGCAGCAGCATCGAAATGAATGACAGTGGGTCAAGACCTGCGATAAAAGCGGATCTCAAAGATGCTGACAGTTACGATGTGATTTATATCGGTTATCCGATATGGTGGAACCTTGCGCCCAGGGTCATATATACATTCCTGGACACATACGGATTTTCCGGGAAGACCGTTGTTCCGTTCGCGACATCTGGGGGCAGCAACATAACCAACTCGATAAACCAACTGAAAAAAGAGTACCCGGCCATCAACTGGCAGAACGGCAGGCTTCTAAACGACGCTACGGAGACATCAGTCAGAGAATGGGTGAAGCAGGTACTTTGAATACTGACATTTTATCAAGAAATATCATGAGAAAAAACCTTGGAGCAAAACCTCTCACATATCCCCAGCCGGTATTCATCATAGCCACATACGGTGAGGACGGGACACCGGATGCAATGAACGCTGCCTGGGGCGGCATCAGTGAAGAGACACAGATCAGTCTATGTCTCAGTGCCGGTCACAAGACGGTCAAGAATATTCTAAAGCGCAGGGCATTTACGGTAAGCATGGCTGATGCTGCCCATATTGTCTCCTGCGACTACGTTGGCATAGTTTCCGGCAACACCACCCCGGACAAATTCGAAAAAGCCGGTTTCCATGCCGTAGAGTCCGGATTTGTGGACGCACCTCTTATAGATGAACTGTCTGTAGCGCTCGAATGCCGCCTTATCGACTATAATGCTGAAACCTGTATCCTGCGCGGTGAGATCGTTAACGTAAGCGTTGACGAGAGAGTTCTGGACAACAATGGTAAGGTAGATCCTGCAAAAGTATCTCCTGTCATCTTCGATCCGTTCAACAATACTTATTTGAAAGTCGGAGAGAAAGTAGGAAATGCTTTCTCGGACGGTCGCATACTCAAATAACGTAAAGTTTTTCAGTGCCTTCTGCTCATGGGCGCATTATAGTTCAAAATCATGTGATTTTTCCTATTTTTGCGCCCATGAGCAGAAAGAAAGAAAAGGAAATAGTCCGCGGCGTGACGGTGGAGTCCGTCGGTGCCGAGGGAAAGGCAGTGGCCCGTATTGACGGGAAAGTGGTATTCATGTCCAATGCCGTACCGGGGGATGTCGTGGCCGTGCGGATCGACAAGCGCCGGGAGAAGTACTTCGAGGGTACGCTGGTCGAAATCGAGCAGCCCTCGCCGGACCGGGTGGAGCCATTCTGCGAACATTACAAGGACTGCGGGGGCTGCGCCTGGCAGGAACTCCCTTATCACCTGCAGCTCAAGTACAAGCAGCAACAGGTCGTGGACCAGTTCTCCCGCATCGGGCATCTGCCCATGGATCAGGTGGAGGTACTGCCCATCCTGCCCTCGGAGCGCACCACGGAATACCGCAACAAGCTGGAATTCACCTTCTCCGACCGGAGGTGGCTGCTCAGCGGCGAGGACCCCTCGACGGTGTTCGATCCCCCTGTCCCTCTCGACCCCTCGGAGTTCGAGGGAGGAGTATTCCCCCGGCACCTGCGCGGAGGATACTCGTCAGTCAACGGCAATCCCGCCGGATTCGCCCTCGGATTCCACATTTCCAAGGCATTTGACAAAATACTGGATATCAGGCACTGCTGGCTGCAGCCGGAGCCTTCCAACGAGATACGCAACTTCATCCGGCAGTACGCCATCGTGCACGGGCTGCCCTTCTTCAACATACGGGAGCAGACCGGATTCCTGCGCAATATCATCATCCGTACCAACCTGCGCGGGGAGGTCATGCTGACCGTCATGTTCGGGGCCCGTCCGCCGAAGCTCGGGAAGCTGCGCTGCGGGTTCCGCCCGGAGGACTGCGACGCCGAGGCGGAGAAGCTCTTCGACGTGCTGATGGAGCGTTTTCCCCAGATCAAGTCGCTGAACTATCTGTACAACGGGAGGATGAACGACGCCATCAACGACCAGGAGATTCTGAATGCGCGGGGCGAGGACGCCATCTACGAGGAGATGGAGGGGCTGCGGTTCAAGATCGGGCCGAAATCCTTCTACCAGACCAATCCCCTGCAGGCCTACAGGCTCTACTCGACAGTGCGCGAATTTGCGGATTTCCAGGGCGGGGAGCACGTCTACGACCTCTACACCGGGACCGGGACGATAGCCCTGTTCGTGGCCCGGAGCGTGGCTTCGGTGGTGGGCGTGGAATACGTGCCCGAGGCCATAGCCGACGCGAAGGTCAATGCGCGGATCAACGGGATAGACAATTGCCGGTTCTACGCCGGGGACATGAAGGACATCCTCACTCCGGAGTTCGTGGCCGCCCAGGGAGCCTCGCCGGACGTGGTGATACTCGACCCGCCCAGGGCCGGGGTACACCCTTCGGTCATCGAGGTGCTGCTCGGAACCGGGGCGCGGAAGATCGTGTACGTAAGCTGCAATCCGGCTACACAGGCCCGCGACCTCGCCATGCTCACCTCCGGCGGAGCGTACCGGCTGGTCAGGATCAGACCGGTGGACATGTTCCCGCACACCACTCATGTGGAGAATGTGGCGCTTCTGGAAAAAGTGGACTGCTGATTACCGATAATAAGATGTTATGAATGTAAGAAGATTCGTAATAACATCTGTCCTGTGCATCTGCTGCATGACCGCCGCTGCCGGAAAAGACCTGCGCGGAGACATTGAGAAAGTCATCGCTGGCAGGCAGGCTACAATAGGAGTGGCCGTAATGTGCGGAGACACGGTCATAACGGTGAACAACAGCCGGAAGTATCCTCTCATGAGTGTGTTCAAGCTGCATGTCGCGGTAACGGCTCTGAGGAAAATGGATGCGGAGGGCATTCCGCTGGACAGCACGGTGCTTATCCGCTCGGAACAACTGCATGAAAATACCTACAGCCCGCTGAGAGACAGGTATCCGGGACAGGACATCCGGATTTCCTACCGGGATATTGTCGGATACACTGTCTCGCACAGCGACAACAACACCTGCGACCTGCTGATCGGCTTCACAGGCGGTATAGACAAAGTCGACTCATGCATCAAGTCGCTCGGAATAACGGACCTGAACCTGACTGAGACCGAGGCGGACATGCACGAGGACATCCGGAACGGCTATCTCAACTGGAGCACGCCGATGTCCGTTGTCCGGCTGTTTGAGAAAATATATTCGGGAGAGATTTTGAGCACGGAACATTCCGCATTTTTAGAGCGGATTCTGCTGGAATGTTCATCCGGCCAGGATAAGCTGAAGGCAGGCCTTTCCGGGGATGTGCCTGTCGCGCATAAGACCGGACACTCTGACCGGCTGCCCGACGGCACCATGATCGGGGATGCCGATGCCGGGGTGATCTATATGCCTGACGGCAGGAAATGCTATGTATCAGTTCTGATTATGGATTCGAAGGAGACGGATGAAGTGAATGCCGGCGTGATGGCGGAGATAGCCGGGATTGTTTACAGGTACTTTAAGATATGAAAATGGAAAACGAGAAAATATACGGACAGACTACGATATGCGCCCGGGCGACAGCTCCGGGACAGGGGGCGGTAGCGATAGTGCGCATCAGCGGACCGGAGGCGGTGGATGTGCTTGACAAGGTATTCCGGCCTTTCAAGGACAAAGGGCCGCGGGCTGCGGAGTTCCGGCCCAGGGAGATGCACTACGGGCGGATTATTTTCCCTGAAAGCCCCGGTCATTCCACCGATAATGCCGAGACCGTCATCGACGAGGTGATGGCAGTGATCTTCCGTGCCCCCCACTCCTACACCGGAGAGGATTCCGCCGAGATATATTGCCATGGTTCCCAATACATTGTGTCCGAGATTCTGAGGGCGCTCCTCGCCGCAGGAGCGGTAATGGCCACCGCCGGAGAATTCACCAAACGGGCCTTTCTCAACGGACGGATTGACCTCGCCCAGGCCGAGGCGGTCGCGGACCTGATCGCCTCCGAGAACAGAGCGGCCCACGACATTGCCCTGAAACAGATGCGCGGCGGCTATTCCTCCGAGCTGCAGGAGATGCGCTCGCAGATGGTGGACATCGTGTCGCTGATGGAGCTGGAGCTGGACTTCAGCGAGGAGGACGTGGAGTTTGCAGACCGGAGCCAGGTGCTCGCCCTCCTCGACCGGGTATCGGAGCATATCTCGCGCCTCGTGGACTCATTTGCCCTAGGAAATGCCATCAAGAACGGCATCCCCACCGCCATCGTCGGAGCCGTCAACACCGGCAAGAGTACCCTCCTGAACGCCCTCTTAGGCGAGGAACGGGCCATCGTCTCCGACATTGCCGGCACCACCCGCGACACCATCGAGGACACCGTCAACATCGCCGGCACCACCTTCCGCTTCATCGATACCGCCGGCATCCGCGACACCGCCGAGACCATCGAGGCCATCGGCATCAACCGCACCTACAGCACCATCGAACGTGCCTCCGTCATCCTCCTCATGCTCGACGCCACCAGACCCGGGACATTCGGGGAATCCTTCGAGGCCATCGCCTCGCGGCTGGGGGATATGGAGCACAAGGGAATCCGGAATTGCGTGGCTCCCACCCATAGCGGAATCAGCGAGCGGACGCTGCTGATACTGCTCAACAAGGCGGACCTGCTCAGCGAGCCGGAAATCCCCGCGATGCTGACATCAGCCGATGACCTCGCCCGCCGGAAGGGCCTCTCCCCTACCCGTACCCTCGCCATCAGCGCCCGCAACCACCTCGGCCTCCCCGAAATCACCGCAGCCCTCACCGCCACCGCCGCAACCCACACAACCTACACCTCCGCCACCCTCGTCACCAACCTCCGCCACTACCAGGCCCTCCAGAAAGCCCTGGAAGCCCTCACCCGCGCCCGCGAAGCCATCCTCGCCGGAGTCTCCACGGAATTCGTAACACAGGACATACGCGAGGCCCTGCACCATATCGGGGAGATTTGCGGGGAGGTTACTTCGGAGGAGGTGCTGGGGACTGTGTTCTCGCGGTTCTGCATCGGAAAATAATCACATTCGCAGGACATCATATACTATTTGAAAATATTTTGTAACTTTGATTTCTTAAGTTTAATAGTAGGGAAATAGCGAAAATACAAGAAAGAAAAATATGGAAGCCCACGAAGATAACTATAATGACAATATTGAAATTCTATACGAAAGGTTGCTTCCTTCTTGTAAAGTCCGTACTATTAATGCTTTAAATACATGGAGACGGGAATATCAGGATTTTCAAAAATTCTTTCATCATTTCTTATCTGCAACAATATTTGAGATGTCGCACCGTCACAATTGCGGGCGGCAAACTATTAGAGATATTCTTGATTTCCGAGAGAAACTGCACCAGCAGGCTGAATGTCCAAATATTGGAGCAACAGACATTTCTAATGAAATTCCGGAAACGAATGAAAACCCTATCGAAGAGCATGTCAATGCTCTTCCGAACAATATTGATGAAGTGCAGCCTCTTTTTCTTGCGACCCTAGACGAGCTGTCATCGCGGTCCAGAAATAGGATTATCCAGTTACTGAAAGAAAGCAACAATTCATTATCTATTTTTTACAGACGGATCTGTGATCCCAACTGCATCAACACGATTCCCACTATCGGACGAAAATCCAAACCTGAAATTCAGGAGTTTTTTTCCAAAGCAAAGGTTTTCTTGGAGCAATTCCAGGATGAAAAAGCCGTGTCATCAAGAATAAAAAGTTATCTCGCCACCTCTCCATCTGCACTTAGCATTCCAGATGATGAGAGGGATTTTCTTTTGAAGAAAGAGGTCTCCATTGGCCATTTTCCTCTCTTTGCAGCCATTAAGATCTACCTAGACAATCGTCCGGCTGATGAAAAAGCTATAATTGAAGGTTGTATGCGGATTTATCAAAATCAGAAATTACCAAACAGATGTGATGTAGCCTACTCTCTCAACTTTTCGACAGAACGTATCAGACAAAAGCGGAACAAACTCATTAAAAAATATACAACTTATTTCGAATCATTCAGCAAGTTCGGTTTCATATCTGAAAATCCATACAGATTTCTGATGACCCATATAGAAAAAGATATTAATGAATCGGAAGGAACTGACTTCAATTTGAATTTTGTCTGCTGGGTTCTTGGCTGTGTTTTTGAAGACTTAACAACTATTGGCAATATAGTTAAAAGTATTGGGGGATACTATTGTGATAATTCATTTTTATGCGTTGTCCATACCCGCTTGTCTCAAATTTTCGATTTTGAGGCGTTCATTCAAGATCTGGACAATCGGATGCAGGAGAAGAGAATCAACGAAGAGAAGGTCAAGCTGTCAAGTATTATAAATTCCCATCTCAAAGTTCAGTATTGTGAAGAAGATATGCCTATGATTGATACAACTTGCCGCACAATCTTGTACCTGCATTACCCTGTAGAGATAGACCAAGGATATATCATTCTGCCTGCAAATGCATATAAGACAAATCCGATTATAGTAGAAGAAATCCTTCGGGCCGGAGGCAAGCCGATGACATTAGCGGAAATCACAGAGAAATATATGTACTTGTACCCAGAACGTGATTCTACAGATAGCAGTTTGCGTGGTGCAATCAATGGTAACATAAACATTGTTCCCATAGGCAGATCTAGTACGTATGCTCTCGCAGAATGGAATTTAATGGAAAAAAGAGGTGGTACAATACGTTCATTCGTTCAAGAATTTATTGATGCAACCCCAGAAAAGATTGCCACGACGGCTTCCATAGCAAAGTACGTAATGCAATTTCGCCCTGATACCAACGAACAAAGCATTGTTTCCAATATTAGTCTTGACTCTGATAAAAAATTCCTATTTTATTATAAAGATGGAGTCAGATACATAGGATACTCAGACATGACATATTCTGATGAATATTTTCCTCTTGAAAGTAATTTCAGAATAGCCGGTAAGAATAGCTATTACTATCCGAAATTCCTGGAATTTGTAAAAACTCATCACAGATATCCTTTCTTTAACGGTGTCGAGAACGAAGAACATGTTCTACGAAGCTTCTGGGCAAGACAAGAATCCCGGTACGCAAAAGGAATGCTTGACAGTCATGCAGTCCTTTATTATGAAAAGATTAACAGGGAATACGGCCATTTAAATATTAATAAAAGTGATTTTATATGGCGAGTTCAGTTTGTCCATGCGGCTAAAGAGTATGGGTTTCCATATCAGCATGACACAGAACTTCTTGACGTTGAGCAACCAGAGGACACTGAAACTTGGTTAAATAGAAGTTTGGAGGACTATTATTATCGGCAAAGATATACGGCCTCTTGGAAGATTGAACAAATGAGACCATTTGCCGAATTTTTAAAAAACGAGAAAGAAAATGTATAAGATAACTTGGGATAAAGCGACTGGGGGAATCCAGTTAAACCTTCATGTGGTAGAGGATACGCTATCAGTGTCCCCTCGCCCGGTCTTTTACGAAGAATTGGACCTTCTGAAACTGTCGGATGATGGTTGGAGCTATCCGCGTTGTGAAGAGCCTATTATGTGGGCTTGTAATAAGCAGTATTTCTATCGCGGAGAACTTCTGTTCGAAGTATCAGGGGCTAACATCTATGATGCGCCAAAGGTCGCTTATGCAGAAGGCGTAAAGCCAGGCAAACTCAAAGCGGTCAATGTCAAGTCGATGCTTCAAAAGAACAAAGATCCAATGTTCCTATTAGAAAGTGAGGCTATAGACTTTATTCGTGATACATATCTTGCATATAGTGCAGCTAATATCACGTTTGAAAAAGCACCGGCAAACCAGATAGTTGAAGAACTGAAAGAAAGACAGGAGCAGAAAACCAAGCAGAAGATGGCTATCGTCAAGCAGGATTGTGATAGTTTCGATGTTATGCCGCTTGAGACCGCACATAAGCTTGGAAAACGAGTATTTCAAGCGGTAAAGATAGACTTTTTTCTTGCGTCCTTTTCTGGAGGAAAAGATTCGCAGGTTATTCTTGACTTATGTACAAGAGCAATACCTTCAACAGCGTTCCAAGTAATTTATTCTGATACAGGATATGAATTACCATCTTCATTGAACTTGTATGAAGATGTAAAAAAATTCTATGGAAAGAGATTCCCAGATCTCAAGTTCTCTACGGCGGCCAATCATGCTACTGTCCTTGATTATTGGGATAAAATTGGGACGCCTACTGATACTCATCGTTGGTGTTGCTCTATAATGAAAACAGCACCGCTGTATAAGACTTTAAAGATTCCAGGTACAAATAAGCAAGGAAAAGTACTAACATTTGATGGCGTTCGAGCAGAGGAAAGCCTTCGTCGTTCAAACTATCAAAGAATAGGTAAAGGGAAGCATACAACTGTCTACAACGCGCACCCTATTTTGAATTGGAATTCAGCGGAAATCTTTTTGTATCTCTTTCGTTATAACCTTCCTATTAATCCTGCATATAGATACGGGAAATCAAGGGTCGGATGTCTAATATGTCCATTTTCTTCTGCTTGGGATGATATGATTGCAAACAAGTATTATACAAACGAACTATTGCCATTTATAGAACGACTTTCTATTTGGGCAAGTAAAAGTGGCGTAAAGGATTCTGAATCATATCTTCGTGAACGCAAATGGAAAATAAAACCATTGGGCAATCCAGATTCAATAAAGACAGATGTTAGATTCACGCAAAAAGATGACAATCTTATTGCCGATATTACTAGCCCTCACTTTCCGATATATTCATGGCTTCCGACTATTGGGAAATATACTTTGAACAAGCAGAAGAATATTGATAAGGGCGAGTTGAATTTCAATGGAGGAATATATCCATTTGAAATAAAGTATCACGCTAAGGATCACGTCACTTTTATACTGTCGGATTGCAAAGACAAAAAACTACTTTCATTAATTAAGCGTGTAATTTATAAAAGTTCCTATTGCGTTCAGTGCGAGGTTTGTGAGGTAGACTGTCCGACAGGCGCATTACAGATATATCCAGAACTAATAATTGATAATTCAAAATGTATCCATTGCCATAAATGTCTCGATACTCATGATCGTGGATGCATAGCAACAGATTGTATACGTATGTTGAAAGATTCAGACAAAAATGTCAATGCCAAAGTTCAGGCATATAAGACCTTTGGACTCCATGAAGATTGGCTCAATGAATTCTTCAGTGACCCGGATGGTTTTTGGGTTACGAATTCTCTCGGAACGGCACAAGTAGATGGCTTCAAGATGTGGCTTAAGCACGCTGAAATCATTGACGCCAAATTGGCATTAACGCCATTCGGAAAGGCACTAAAGGAAGTGTATATAGATGATGCGAATTTCACATGGGAAGCTATATTAACCAATCTCTCGTATAATTCGTACATCTTTAAGTGGTTTGCGAACAACATCCCTGTCGGACAAATTTACGACAAGAGTTCACTTGTGGAAGCTATAATGGAAGAAGGGGTTGATGGAACCAAAAAAACCGTCGAAGGAGCTGTTGCAGCTCTCGTGCAGACATTTAACTATTCACCAATTGGCTCAGTCATTAAATATTTGGAAACAAAAGACAGTAAAACGATGCTGAGAGGGGCATATGAAGATATTTCAGAGAAAGGATTAGCCTATAGTATATACAAATATGCTGAAATGCAAGGCGTAAGATCACTACGCGTTGCAGATTTCTATGAGTCTGATTGTATTAACGGGCCATGCAAGGTATTTGGCATAACGAAATCTGTGTTTGAAAAGGCACTTAGAACTCTTAATTCTTCTTCAGTCCAAATTCTTAATGCAGACTTAAATATGGGTCTAGATAATATATCGTTACGAGACGATATGTCTTCAATCTCTATTGTCGAGACGCTTATTTAATTCTTGTTCGCTCTGATTATGGTCAACCAATATCTTATAGATTACTATCGGATTGCTTTTCTCTCCACGAAGCAAAAGGTTACTGGGGGCAAACTCAATCTCGCTAAACCTGTGCTGCTGCTATCAGTTATCAGCGCAATAGAAGACGGATTATTGGCAGACAATAGGATTCATTATCAAATAGTAAAACCGATTTACGAAGAATTGATTCAAAAAGTACAGAATGAGCCTACTCCAATTAAATATCCATTTTATCATTTGAAGAGTGATGGTTTCTGGAAAATGGAATGGAAAAGTGAAGTGACGCAAATTCCTGCAACACCTTCGGATAAGTTTTTACGAGAGAAGCTTGCATATTCAATGTTTGATCAAGCTCTATGGGATTTGCTACAAGATAGTGATACTCGTTTGTACTATCGCAACGCTATCACAAGCTATTATAAAATGAAAATTGAAAACAAATAATCATATGGCAACTAAGTATTCTGACATCATTGCTTTGAGAGGTCAAAAAGCGGCCTACAATATCCAGACAGAAGAGGATGGTGCTTGGCGCGTATTCATCGCAAATGAACAGTTCAATGACATTCTTCGGAAGGTTATTAGCTCTGTCTACAACAATGACACGAACGTTCACAAATCCTTCTGGATAGAAGGCACATACGGTACCGGTAAATCACACGCTGCTGCAGTTATCAAACATCTCCTCTGCGATTCTGTAGATGATATTTCAGAATATGTGAACGAGGAATATGCTGCCCCCAAATATGCAGTTCTGAAGAATTCGATATACGATCTTAGGTCCAAGAAGCGCTTCTTCCCTGTCACAATGTATGGACAGAATAAAATTGCCCATAAAGACGATTTGTCGCTTCAGATGCAGGGAGAAATCAAGAAGGCTCTTCTTAAGGCAGGTATAGATATCGATGTAAAAACAGATTATGACAACTATGTCAACCATATACAGAATAACCTTCAGATGTGGGAACTCATCCTGGAACAAAATCCCAAGCTCTCCTCATTTACGCCTACCACAGACAAATTGATAAACGACCTCAAGAATCAGGATTCAGGAACTCTGGCAAAAGTAAAAGAGGTTCTGCGTGATACTGGAATAGAAATCCGGCTCGAGACAGAAAAACTAAGTGACTGGTTCTTTGAAGTACAGAACAAACTTGCGCAAACAACCGATTATGATGGATTACTCCTCATCTGGGATGAATTCACAGATGTAATGAAGTCAGACATTGGCCTAAGCCTCCTCGTTGACCTCCAGAGGCTTGCCGATGAAACGATGAATAGCGAAAACAACTCCTACCTCTTCTTCATCTCACACCCTTCTGCTCTCAACTCACTGAAGGCTGAAGAACGAGATAAGACCAAAGGCCGGTATCTATATATGCGCTACAATATGGAGCCGGTATCTGCTTTCAAAATTATGTCTCGTAAGTTCAAACTCGTAGGCACAGAGGAAGAGTTGAATAAGATTAGCGGAGCGTTTTACGACAAATGTGCTCCCCTGCTTAATGCGTTCACTAAAGATTCTGCAAATCAGGCTGAAACTATCGCCGACATAAAGAATCTCTTCCCAGTTCATCCTTCTACAGCAAATCTCGCGACATATTATGCTCGTGAAGCCGGTTCATCATCACGAAGCGTTTTCCAATTCTTGGGAGAAAATGATGCCGTCAAGGAATTTCTTGATAATGAAGTTGTTTTCTTGAATAGAGAAACAATCACTGCTGACTATCTTTGGGATTATGTTGTTTCTGAATTCAATGACAATGTCGCAAAGTTCGGAGCTGTTACAGAGCGTTTCAATTCGTACAAGATGCGAGTAGAGCACGAGGGCGATGCTTATTTTGCTGTATTTAAAAGCGTTCTATTGTTAAACGCACTTAACAACATCGCGAACAATGAGTCTGTCACACCAAGCGAAGAGAACATTAAAAATCTCTACGTAGGAACATCTATCGAATATCAGGTAGATGACGTCCTCACTTGGTTTAATGAGAACAGCATTATTCAGCGTGCGCCAGGTGGAATGTATTCAATCCAGTTCTCTGCTCTTCCTCCAAAGGAAATTGAGGATATAAAGAACAATCTTATTCTGACCGACTTCAAGACCACCGCACAGGTTATAAACTTTGGCACTGTTGCTAAAGATGAATTTGAAAAATATCTGACCAACGTAGCCCGTCCTTGTAGCTTTAAAATCTACTCTGTGGAATATAATGAGCCGACACTGCTTAATAAAATTGAAAATGGCAGGAAGGCCGCAAAGGATTATGAACTCTTCTTTGCTTTCCTGGTAGCTCGTAATGCTGACGAATTAAATACTCTCAAGGATATTGCGAATCGGAATTCAAAAGAAGACCGTTTCAAAACCACCACCTTTATCGTCTTTGACAGCATTCTCACAGATGTTAACTATAACCGGTTTATCGAATATCAGGCTAACTCAAAATGTGCTCAGCAGCATGGCTTTGCAGACCAGCAGCAGTCTCATACAAAGCTTGCTTCTGATATGCTGAGAGAATGGATAAAAGAAATCCGCCGTGGCGTATTTGAGACATACATAGATGGACATGCATTAAATTATTCTGCACTAAAGCTACCTACTTTTGTTAATTCAGAGATAGCGCCTGCAATTTTCAAATCCGGTCCTGAATCACTTGACTTGATTAAGATAAAGTTCTCAAAGACATACTGGAAAAAAGCTCTCGTAAAGGAAACAGTAAAGAACGTGCTTTCATATAACACGAAGAAAGATATCTTTGACCGCTGCAAAGGCCCTGCAGTACATATACAATACTTATTGCAAGACAGCGTAAACGACGATTTGACTTGGAAGTCAGATATTGACCCCGAGCATCCTCTGCTTAAAGTGTGTCAATTCGTGGACAAGAAAATTAAGTACGCCGACAAGTCCAACAACTTCAATCTTGCAGAGAAGTTTATGGAACTGTCCCAACCACCTTATGGACTCTACCAATCTCATGCTGGAATGGGAATGCTTGCTTTTGCTATGAGGCCTTATGTTAATAAGATATTTGACCTTAACGGCCGACCTCGGGAAGTCCAGCACGTTGTCGAAGATGTCGTAGAGGTTTTCAAATCATGGGAAGAAGGCAAAATTTCGCAAAAGGTCACATTCCGCTTTGAGACACCGGAAGAAGGTAAGTTATGCAAGTCATTTATACGCATTTTCAACCTTACCAACTACAAAGGCATATCAGAAATCAGTAGCTTGAAGAATGCGCGTTGGGTAATGACACATTCTTATGTACCAGACAAGAAGTATCCTCTTTGGTCACTTAAGTACCTTCCTGACGACATAGCTAAGCCTGAACTTAAGAAACTTGTTGATGACATCAATGCCATCTGCGTAGAGATTGGATCTTCTAATCCAAAGCTTCTTGCCGATACGTTTGATAGCTTGAAAATATATGAGTTTGAGCTGAAGAACCTCATTAACATCCCGACCAATTTCCACGATGGATTCCTCCGCTTTCTGCAAACAGAAGAAACTGTAAAATTAAAGGAAGATGAGTTTGACAGTGCGTTCCAATATATTTCGCAGCATCTGCAATCGGAAGTAGGCATTTGGACGGAAGCTGAAGTCAAAAATGCTCTCTTGAAATGGCGAGTGACAATATCATCAACTCCTCCTACTCCACAAGTTCCTGGCACTGGTCCAGTTCTTCCTACTCCTCCGACCCCTTCCCCAGATCATAATCTAAAGAAGCAAAAAGCACTTGATAAAGTCGAAAGCATTACTGATGTTTATCCTGCAAAAAATTTGCTCAAACGATTAGCAAATCTTGGATGGGATTCAATACTTGACATCATCCTGAATGACTAATAGATATGCTGCAATCTTTTACTGATACAGAGGCCTTAATGCAGGCTGTCGAAACAGATAAAACGAATCCTGGGAAAGGAGCATTCGTCGCTGACCGTTACCCAATTCGATTTGTCCTTTTTGACAACTTCCGTGATTGCTACGAGTTCATATCACGGCAGACTACAAACTCTTTGTTCTTCCAGAGTATTGACCTTTGGTTGAATAAAGATTTCCCTGATGTTATCGTCACATATAGCACTCTTGCGGACAAAATCTTCGATTATGTCAAAGATTGCGCATACGACACTGTAATTACTCCTTTCTCCGAGCTCGCTCGTTTTTATAACAACAAAACCAGCAATGAATTTGATTCTTTAATTTCGACAGTTAAAGGAGTAGAAAACAGCGAAAAGAATTACCAGGAACATAGACGTGTATATATCCCGATAGTTGGCTTATATGGCAAAATGTCACGATATTCCAACGATCCACAATGTATGATGTGGTATTTGAAGACACCAGATCATCAGCTCAATTATAATCTGGTCCTTACTGATTCTACCACATACAATGTAAAGGGATTAGCGAGCAAAGCAACTATTGTCCACAATGCTATGGAGTGGTTGCAAATATGGAAGAAGCAAGATATCAAACGAACAATAATCAGCACATCTCAGGCTATCTTCATAAATGCAGAGTATGCACAACCGGATAACGCTTTTGACTATACGGTATGCCATAATGTGTACGAATTTCTAACAAACGGTATCGGGCTTTCGCTGAACCTTGTTGAATACAAAACTGAAGATGAACAATTCTGGATGAAGCTTGCCAGCGAAATTGATATCAACAATTTCAATTTCAACGAGTTCTTTAATTCAAAGTTCGGCATTCATGATCTTGCTGACCACAAGGTGTTCTACGAGACTTGGTTCAAGACTCACGATGCATATAGTCGATGGCTATTGAGCGCATATTATACAAACAAATTCTGTGATAAGGGGTATATATGCAGAGCTTTGAATGAATGTACCTCCTACAATAATTCCGAATTCGTCCAGAATTTGCTTCTAACTATATTTGACATTAAAGACCAGGAGGCTAACCTAGAAGAAAGAAATGAAGGCCTTCGTCAAGCACAGTCACAAAACATTGTCTTGCCAGATAATGTCCAGAATGCTTTATACGAGAAACTTAAGGAAATTGAGGCCCAACAAGGTGCGAAGTATACGTTAAAGTATGTGACATCAACTACAGATGTTGAGCGACGACTTATTATTGAATGGCTTAAAAAAGGACTCATCTCCAGCACAGAGATTGCCGGCATATATCCTGATCTCTATGCTTATTTGAAACCAACATTTGGTATTAGTGATGCGAACAGAGTATGGTGTTTGTCATATATCGATGCTTACAAGAAAGCAAAGCTGGCAAATGAATATACCGATGATGTCAAGAATATAATAATGGTTAAAAATGCAAACGAGATTTCTTTCAACAATTGGTACAACAGCTTCCAAACTGTAAGAAATCTGATGTGCAATCGCTCTGATATAGACATTTACTTCTGGATTGATGGACTTGGTATGGAATGGATTCCATTCATCAAGGAAATTATAGATGAGAGGAATGATGAGAACTATTATCTTAACGAAGTCTTAGTTGCGCGTGCCATCCTTCCTACAACAACAGATATTAACAGGACAGACCTTTTGAAGTTATCAGGTGGAAACCTTCCTAAGAATGGAGACCTTGATAATGATTCGCACAAATCACGCCCATATCCGACATACATAATTTCGGATATGAGAAAAATACGTGAAGCAATCAATCGAATCTTGGATGAAAACCCCGGAAAGAAAATTGCAATTATTTCAGACCACGGTATTTCATACATGCCACAACTCACTTCGGGTCTCAATCTAAGTGGAATAACAGGAGACCACAGTGGACGACTGGCAACTTGGAATAGTGGAATGGCTGTAAGTGATGAGAAATACAAAATCCTTGACGATAAACGTACCGTATGCGCTTTACGCCATGAGTCGTTGACTTCAAAAGTTGACAGCAATTGTGGTTGTCACGGTGGATGTACACCTGAAGAAGTCCTTGTACCTATATTTATCATCTCAAACTGGAGTTTCAAGTCTAATATTACTATATCAGCCAAGTGCCTGGAGCTCTCTGCATCCTCCCCTGTTGCACGGTTTAAGATTACAGGACTAACGAGCGCAGAGATTCCATATATCAAATATAATGGGGAGCGCTATGAAATGAGTCCTGAAGGCAGTGACATATGGTGTAGCAGTCCACTTATTCTATCAGCAACGGAGAATAAAATCAAGGTTGTTTTGAATGATAATGACTATGATTTCAAGGTGAAGATTAATCTTGGAGTTGAAGAAGAAGATTTGTTTTGAATGTAAATAATTATCAAATATGAAGACAGAAACAAGCAATAAAATACGCACATACTTCGCCCCAATGGCGATTTATAAAGACCCAAACTCAACCGACAGTTTGTTTGCTGGCCGAAACCTTCCTTCATTCGTCAAAGATTACCTTTTGAAGCGATATATAAATTCTGACGGGACTGTTGACAGAGGGGGATTGACTTCTTTCCTTGATAAAGTCATTCCACGTGAAGCTGCATCTGTCAAGGATCGTTTGGGCGCTGGGGAAGAGATTACTCTCCTCACTCGATTCACAGTTATAATTGACCTTGTTCACGGATTGAGGCGATTCTCCATCCCGGATCTAGGAATCAAAGCTAATGAAGGACAGATTCCAGCTTACATTTATGAGAAGTACCGTGGAGAACTTGTAGATGGAGAAAAATGGGGAATCATCAAATTATGTCTGATGCCTGATGAGAATGGTAAGAAGAATCATGTAGAGATGGTGGATTATAAGCCTTTTAAGCCTTATAAATCCGTTGATATTGACTATCTGAGAGAAGCTAGGAAGAGCTTCACAACGGAAGAATGGATTGATGTTCTCCTTTCAGCAATGGAGTATGATGCTGATACATTTGCCAGTATGCAGCAAAAGATTGAATTTCTCACACGTCTTTTTATATTCATAGAACCAAGATTGAATGTCATCGAATTAGCTCCAAAAGGGACTGGAAAGTCATATGTATTTGGTAACCTTTCCAAATATGGATGGATTATTAGTGGTGGTAAAGTAACTAGAGCGAAACTTCTCTATGATAAACAGAAGGAACAGCTTGGCATTATCTGCAACCATGATTATACTGCTTTTGATGAAATCCAGACAATAGTGTTTCAGGAACCAGCTGAGATTCAAGCTGCCCTCAAAGCATACCTTGAAGCAGGAAAGACTACTATTGATAATAAAGAAATAACATCCGAATGTGGACTTATGCTGATGGGCAATATACCGTTGAACGAACAGCGTAAACCTGTCAATTACCGCTATTTTGATTCACTTCCAAATAGTTTCCGTGAGTCTGCACTATTGGATCGTTTCCATTGCTTTATAGAAGGGTGGTACCTGCCAAGAATCACAAAGGATATGGTATTCAAGGGATGGACTATCAATGTTGAATACTTCTCCGAGATAATGCATAGTCTTCGTACCGAAAATGTATATGGCATGCTCTTTGACCAGCTTGTAGAGTACGACAAAAAAGCTGATATGCGAGATTTTAAGGCTGTAAAACGTGTCGCAACAGCAGCAATGAAACTCTTTTTCCCTCACTGGAAGAGTATTGAAGATATTAACATTGAGGAGTTTAATTACTATTGTCTTGAACCTGCAATCCGACGTCGCGGCATTATTAAGACCCAGTGCCACCACATAGACCCTGAATTTAAGACAGAAATGCCACAAATCACTATAAAGTCATTTTAGTTGAAATAAGTGTAGACACTTTAATAAAAACTAATTTCGCTGACAGATATGAGCAGATTGACTATAGCAGAATTGAAGAATATGCGTGAGTCCGAGGACCATGTGGAGTTCAAGAAGGGTGAGCACGGGAATGTGTCCTACAACGGGGCTGACAAACAGCAGCCGAAAGACCGACGCCGCTGTATTCTCGGGTATGTGACCGCGCTTTGCAATGAGAAAGGCGGGCATCTGGTCATAGGAATGGAGGACAAATACCCTCACAATGTAGTGGGGACTTCGCAGTGTGTCAATGCCATAGGCCAGCTTGAAAGCGATATTTACAGGGACACAGGAATCCGTCCGGATGTTTACGAATTGTATGAAGAGACGCAGGATGGCAGCAAGAAGAGGGTCCTGGTAATCGGTGTGCCGTCCCGTCCTGTGGGCAAGGTATTCAAGTTCGAGGATGTGCCGCTGATGCGTGTCGGTGAGGAGCTGAAGCCGATGGATGATAAGACTTATCTGGCCATCATTCAGGAGCAGGAGCCGGACTTTTCGGAACTGATTTGTCCCGGAGTGTCTTTTGAGGATTTGGACTCGGTTGCCATTGACAAGCTGAAGGAGAAATATTCCATCAAGCAGAAAAATCCGTCGTTCAGGTCTCTTCCTGACAGGCAGGCGCTGAGCGATCTGAATCTTGTTATTGGGGACAAGGTGACTAATAGCGCAGTACTGCTTGTAGGCAAGGAGTCTGTCATCAACAGGATCTTTCCTCAGGCAAAGGTGATGCTGGAATACCGGTCATCTGAATCCCAAATCAATTTTGACCGTAGGGTATCTTTCTCCAAGCCTTTCTATCTTCTGATTGACGAGTTGTGGAATGCAATAAACGAGCGGAACGGATCTGTACCGGTCCGCGAGGGAGCTTATATTTTCGATATTCCGTTCTTCAATGAGGAGGTTATCCGAGAGGTAGTGAATAATGCGTTCGCACATCGGGATTACCGTATCAACAGCGAGATTGTGGTAAAGCTGTTCCCTCATAAGCTGATAGTGCAGAACGCCGGCGGGTTTCCGAAAGGGGTGTCTTTGGACAATCTGCTGACGGTGGCGAGTACTCCGCGCAACAGGCTTCTTGCGGATGTGCTGTCAAAGACGGGTATTGTGGAACGCTCCGGCCAGGGGATGGACAAGATTTTCCTTTATACCCTGTCGGAGGGCAAGCCGGAGCCGGATTACACAATGAGTGATGATTTCTCGGTTACGGTCGTGCTGTCCGGAACTGTCAAGGATACCGGGTTTGCGATGTTTGTACAGAGCATCCAGCAGGAGCTGCCGGATGACGGCAAGTTGTCTGTATTCGATGTGCTGGCCTTGTGCGAGGTCAGGGACGGTGCTAAACGCCCTGCGGACAAGGCTGTGGCGGAGAAGCTGGTCCGTCTCGGTTTTCTGGAGAAACAGGGAAAGACCAATGCCGTGTATTATATCCTGCCGCGCAGGTATTATGAGATGACTGGGAATCTTGCGGAGTACTCCAAGATTATGGATTGGGATTCTGACCAGGTGATGGCGGTGCTGGCTCCGTACCTTATGAAGTACGGCAAGGCACGGAAGGCGGATATAGTGAAGATTGTCGGCAGCCATCTGTCCGAGAAGCGTCTCAGGAACTTTCTCGACAGTCTACTTGAAAGAGGAATGCTGAGAAAGGAGGGAGACAGGGGTAATACTGTTTATTACCTAGGAGACAAGTATATCCGCAATGCCAACATTCTGGATGAGGCTGTGAGAATTGGTCTGTCGCAGATGCAGAAGGACGGGAAACTATAGTTCCGGCAAAGGGCGGATGAAAGGGCGGATAAAATGGTCGTTTTAATGGAATTTTACGATGGCAATGAGTCTGATACTATTGTTAATCAATGAATTGAAAGGGCAGATAAAAGGGCGGATGATTGACCTATAGATAGCAAGATTTGAGGTGATTATTATTGAACCGCATTTGAACCAAAAGATGATTAAAATTCACATAAATTACTAATATATAAATCATTATCAATATTAACTATATTCTGCATCGGTAAATAAATACTTGATTATCAAATAATTAAATTGATTATAGTCGATTAATATGGCGCTCTTTACGGGCGCCTTTTTTGTTGCTCAAGTATCGTTGA
>UQUN01000003.1 GCA_900544175.1 uncultured Alistipes sp. | reverse complement strand
CGCGATTTTCTCCTAACTACTTAATTCACAGATTACATTGCGTTAATCTGCCGAAATTTGGAGGTTTTTCCATGGATTTTCCGTAAATTTGTAGATAAAATCTTCTTTTATGTGGGTGACTCTTATTATACTTGGTATTTCTGTAGTGTTTTTTGCCTCTGGAAAGGTTCGTTCGGATATCGTGGCTCTTTGTGTGCTTATATCTCTGCTCATTTTCCATATTCTGACTCCTGCGGAGGCCTTGTCGGGATTTTCCAATTCTGTAGTCATCATGATGGCCGGTCTGTTCGTAGTAGGTGGTGCAATCTTCCAGACAGGACTTGCAAAAATGATAGGTTCCAAGCTGCTCAAGCTTGCCGGGAACAGTGAGACACGTCTCTTTCTTCTGGTCATACTCGGAACTTCGGCCATAGGAGCTTTTGTGAGCAATACAGGGACCGTCGCGCTTATGTTGCCCATAGTGGTGAGCATGGCGGCAAATGCGGGAGTGAGTTCGGGCAGGCTTTTGATGCCTTTGGCATTTGCCAGCAGCATGGGTGGCATGATGACGCTTATCGGTACACCTCCCAACCTTGTTATACAAGATACTCTTGTCGGTGCCGGTTATGAGCCGCTTGGCTTTTTCTCTTTTCTGCCTGTCGGTCTGATCTGCGTCGTGGTGGGCATAGTCGTGCTGTTTCCGCTGACCAGGATTTTCCTCTCGAAAAAGGGAAAGCAGGAAGACAGGTCATCTTCCGGAAAATCGCTCAGCCAGCTTGTCAAGGAATATGGTCTTTCCCATAATCTGTTCCGTCTCAAGGCCGTGACCGGCTCCGGTGTTACTGGCAGGACAGTGGTCGACCTGGACTTGAGGAACCGCTACGGACTCAACCTGCTTGAGATCCGCAGGGGAGAGGGTTCCCAGCACAGATTTCTTAAGACTGTTTCTCAGAAACTGGCTTCCTCGGATACGGTGTTTCAGACAGGTGATGTGCTGTATGTGTCAGGAGAACCGGATTCAGTAAGCAGGTTCGCTTCCGATTTCGCATTGGAGATGATGGACGGCCATTCTCTGGAGACATCTGACTCAAGCGGTTCATTGGGATTTTATGATATAGGTATAGCGGAGATAGTGCTCATGCCTACCTCCAATATCGTCAACCGTACAGTCAAGGAGGCCGGTTTCAGGGATAAGTTCAACTTGAATGTGCTT
The DNA here is from genome assembly GCA_900544175.1 of uncultured Alistipes sp. Lineage (GTDB taxonomy): Bacteria > Bacteroidota > Bacteroidia > Bacteroidales > UBA932 > Coprenecus. The sequence goes on along the minus strand of UQUN01000003.1, from coordinate 136,170 downwards.
GGAATACGTCGCAGGAAGGATTATATCCTGCACGACCTGGGCAAGGAAAAACTGCACAGCGGAGACGTGCTGTTAGTGCAGGGGGCGTGGCAGGACATAGGGCGTCTCGGCAATGAGGACACGGATTGGGTGGTTCTCGGGCAGCCTATGGTACAGGCCTCAAAGGTTACGCTGGACTACAAGGCCCCCGTGGCCGGACTTATCATGCTGCTGATGATAGCCATGATGGTGTTCGACTTTATACCGGTGGATCCGGTGACGGCGGTTCTTATAGCGGCGGTGCTGATGATACTTACAGGATGCTTCCGCAACGTGGAGGCGGCGTATAAGACCATCAACTGGGAGACAATAGTGCTTTTCGCCGGGATGCTGCCGATGTCTCTGGCTCTGGAGAAGACCGGAGTGTCTGAGATGATATCAGATACGCTGGTGAGCGGTCTGGGCGCTTACGGTCCCCTGGCGTTGATGGCTGGAATCTATTTCACCACATCTTTGATGACCATGTTCATAAGCAATACCGTAACGGCTGTGCTGATGGCTCCTATCGCCCTGCAGAGTGCCATTCAGATAGGAGTAAGCCCGGTACCGCTGCTTTTTGGGGTTACTGTTGCTGCCAGCATGTGTTTCGCCTCGCCTTTCTCCACTCCGCCCAACGCACTGGTGATGCCGGCCGGACAGTACACGTTCATGGACTATGTCAAGGTAGGCCTGCCTCTTCAGATTATCGTCGGTATGGTCATGGTCTTTGTACTGCCGTTGTTGTTTCCTTTCTGATACCGGCCACGCGGCTGTGACCGGGGATTTCAGAACAGGTCGCGCATCAGGTATGTTTTCGTCGGCAGAAATGGTATATGGCGATGGAGACGGTGGTCAGCAATTCGGAGACGGGCATGGCGAGCCAGATGCCCGCATCGCCCAAGAGACGCGGCATGATGATGAAGCTCGGGACGATGAACACTAATCCGCGCATGCAGGCGAAGATTGTGGCGGGCAGCATTTTCTCCAGACTCTGGAGAAGCCCGATCGAGGCTACGTTGGTCACGTAGAATACATATCCGAGAGCGAACAGAGGCAGGCCCTCGATGGCGATGCGGGCTGCATTGCCGTCCTGTCCGATGAACAGTCCTACTAAAGGACCCGGCAGGAGCATGAACAGGGCCATGCCGGCAGCTCCACAGACTATGGCTGTGATGATGGAGAGACGGCCGGCCGATAGTACACGGTTCATCTTGCCTGCTCCGTAATTGAAGCTGACAATGGGCTGGACAGACTGGGCGACAGCATTTCCGAACATGAATACGAACGGGGTATAGTAGCAGGCCACGCCGAAGGCTCCGACTCCGTCATCTCCGAGGTAGCGCATGAAGACCTGGTTGCCCATGAACATCAGAACGGCTATCGTGGCCTCACCGAGCAGGGCAGGGGAGCCGACCCTGCACTGATAACCGATGTCGCGGAGACTAAGACGTATGCTCTTACGGCTCAGTTTAAGTTTTATCAGCCTTACAATGCGGGCTTTCAGCATCAGGTAGCCTATCCCCATGCATCCTCCTGCCACAAGACTGATACCGGTGGCAATGGCCGCTCCCTTGACTCCCATCCCGAGAGGGAAAATGAACAGCCAGTCGAGTACGGTGTTTATGATTGCTGCGGTGATAGAGCACCACATGGCGTACTGAGGTGCGCCGTCCAGGCGTATGATGTACAGGGACACCGACAGCCACATCTGGAATGTCAGGGCCGGAACTATCCACGTGAGGTAATCCAGCACCAATGGCATCAGATGGTCTGAAGATCCGAGCATCATGGCTGTCCTTTCCGGAAATGCCATGATGAGTGCCGTTACGATGACCGATATTATTGTGACAAACAGAATCGACTGCGTCACGTTGAGACGGGCAGCCTTGATCTTTCCTTTTGCAAGATGTATGGAGGCCACTACTGAGCTTCCCGCTCCAGCCATCAGCCCCAGGCCTGTGAATATCATCCAGACAGGAACGCAGATGTTGACAGCGGCTATGCCGTCGCTGCCTACGCCGTGTCCGACGAATATGCCGTCTATGGCAGTGACCGCCGACATGCTGACCATTCCCAGCAGTGTCGTGATAAAATACTTGCCGAACAGGGACGGAATATTTACTGTTCCAAAATCTATGGCATCGCGTTGCATGAGTTCACTGTAATCTGAAAAATGCGGACAAAATTGGGCAAAAATATCTGAATAACCAAAAAATCATCTCTTGTGTCCGCTTGAAAGTGTATGGATGCAAAAGTGCCTGCCGGAGATGTGGTTCCGGCAGGCACTTTCGGGAGTGTGTGCGGAATGATTATAGCTTGCGCTTGATCTCTACGACCTGATAGGCCTCGATGGTATCTCCTGTCTTGATGTCATTGAAGCCTTCGATATTAAGGCCACAGTCGAGTCCGGCTGCGACTTCCTTGACATCGTCCTTGAAACGTTTCAGCGAGCCGAGAACACCAGTGTAGACAACGATGCCGTCGCGGATAACCCGCACCTTGGAGTTGCGTGATATCTTTCCTTCCTTTACCATACATCCGGCGATGGTGCCCACTTTGGATATCTTGAAGGTCTCGCGCACTTCGGCGGTCGCTGTGACCTCTTCTTTCTCCTCAGGAGCAAGCATGCCTTCTATTCCGCTCTTGACCTCGTTTATGGCGTCATAGATGACCGAGTAGAGACGGATTTCGATCTGCTCTTTCTCTGCCAGTCTGCGGGCGTTTGCCGAGGGTCTCACCTGGAAACCTATAATGATGGCGTTGGATGCGGCAGCAAGGAGTACATCGGACTCCGAGATGGCTCCGACGGCCTTGTGAATGACATCTACATGTATCTCGTCGGTGGAGAGCTTGATGAGGGAATCGGACAGGGCCTCGATGGATCCGTCCACGTCTCCTTTTACGATGATGTTCAGCTCCTGGAAGTTGCCTATTGCGATGCGTCGTCCTATCTCTTCCAGTGTGATATGTCTCTGGGTCCTCAGTCCCTGTATGCGTAGCAACTGCTCTCTCTTGTTGGCCAGATCCTTGGCTTCACGCTCGTCAGTCATGACATTGAATACTTCACCTGCGGTAGGGGCCCCGTTGAGTCCGAGTACGGAAACAGGTGTGGATGGATCGGCTTCAGTTACTTTCTGTCCACGTTCATTGAACATAGCCTTTACTCTTCCGTAATAGCTTCCGCTCAGCATGATGTCTCCTACATGGAGAGTCCCGTTCTGTACCAGTACTGTGGCCAGGTAACCGCGGCCTTTGTCAAGTGACGACTCGATGACCGTGCCTTTGGCCATACGGTCCGGATTGGCTTTCAACTCAAGCAGATCAGCCTCCAGCAGGACTTTCTCCAGCAGTTTGTCCACATTCGTACCCTTCTTGGCGGATATCTCCTGACACTGGTATTTCCCGCCCCAGTCCTCGACGAGGATGTTCATGTTGGCCAGTTGCTCGCGTATACGGTCCGGATTGGCTCCGGGCTTGTCGATCTTGTTGATGGCAAAAACCATAGGAACGCCGGCGGCCTGTGCGTGGTTGATGGCCTCAATGGTCTGTGGCATGATGGCGTCATCGGCGGCGACGATGATTATGACCAGGTCGGTGATTTTGGCACCTCGTGCACGCATGGCCGTGAAGGCTTCGTGACCTGGCGTGTCAAGGAAAGTTATCCTGCGGCCGTTCGGCAGCTTGACATTATATGCGCCAATGTGCTGTGTGATACCGCCGGCCTCTCCTGCGATGACATTTGACTTGCGAATGTAGTCCAGAAGAGATGTCTTTCCATGGTCCACGTGTCCCATGACCGTGATGATGGGCGGACGTTCCACGAGCTTGTCGGGATTGTCCGGTTCGTCCTGTATCTCGCCTTCTTCCTCGGCAGTGACGAACTGCACTTCGTATCCGAATTCCTCTGCTACCAGAACCAAGGCGTCCGCATCGAGACGCTGGTTGATCGACACCATGAGTCCGAGATTCATGCATGCCTCTATGACTTTGGTGACTGGGATGCTCATCATGACAGCGAGGTCATTGACAGTTACGAACTCGGTCATTTTAAGAATACGGCTCTCAAGCTGCTGCTGCTCTCTGGCCTCCTCCATCTTCTGGGAGATCATTTCGCGTTTCTCCCTCTTGTGCTTTGAACTCTTGGTCTTGCCCTTTCCCTCGGTCATACGGGCGTAGGTCTCCTTGATCTGTTTCTGGATCTGATCCTCGTCAATCTCCACACGTACTGGTCTGGGCTTGTCCTTGCGGTTCTTTCTGTTGTCACGGTTCTGCTCTCCGCCTTTCTTCTTGTTCTTCAGGTTTCCCGGATCGGCTTTCGTTATGTCCACTTTTTCGCTCTGGCCCTTGACAATACGCTCACGTTTGCGGTGTCCGTTCTTGTCGTTGCCGGAACTGTGTTTCTTCTCGAATGCAGACAGGTCGATCTTGCCGCTTATGACTGGACCGGCAAGTTTGTCTACCTTTGTGGGAATATGCTCTATTACCGGTTTCTTTTCAGCCTGTTTCTGCTCGGCAGGTTTCTGTTCTGGCCGTTTCTGCATGTTGCGGGCCTCCTGTTTCTGTCCTTTCTTTTTCTCATGCTGCTCAGGCTTGCTGCCGACTTCTATCTTGCCGACAATCTTCGGTGTGAAATGAGGGATTCCGGTCATTACCGGATCCTGTTCCCGGATTTCCGGTTCCGCAGACACGTTCTTGTCTTCGGCAGGAGCATGATGGACTGTCTCTGGTTCGGACTCTGGAGTATTCTCAGCAGCGTTTTGAGTGGATTCCTCCTTCGTGTCCGTATCCTGATGCGTCGGGGCAGTTTCCTGGACAGGATTTTCCTGGATGCTGTCGTCAGTTTCAGGTACCGGCTCGTGCTTCTTCTCCGTGATGGCGGGTTCAGGAGTTGAAGGTATGGCGGTAGTCTTGATGATGACCTCGTTACCGAACTGCTCTTCATCCGTTTCCTGTTTGGGCGTGTCCTTCTTCGTAATTTCCTTTACTTTGATAGCTATGCGTTTGGACTCTTCCTTGATGAGCTGCTCTTTCGCATATTCCTTTTTCACCAGGTTGTATTCTTCCTCAGTTATCTTGGCGCTGGGATGCGCTTCCACATCGAAGCCTTTCTTGTTGAGGAACTCTACCAGAGTCCCTAATCCGATATTGAATTCTTTAAGTACTTTGTTGATTCTGATTGTCTCTTGTCCCGCCATATAAAAATCTGCTTTAGTTTTCAAATTCTGCTTTAAGTATTTTCTGAACTTCCACTACTGTCTCCTCGTCCAGGTCCGCCCTTTTGCAGATCTCCTCTACAGGAAGAGCCAGCACGCTCTTGGCGGTATCGCAGCCGATACCCTTAAGGGCGTCGATGATCCACTGTTCGATCTCGTCATTGAACTCGTCGAGCATCACATCCTCTTCTTCATCTCCGTTCTCGCTTTCGCGGAACACGTCGATCTCATAGCCGGCGAGCTGTCCGGCCAGCTTGATGTTGCTTCCGCCTTTACCTATAGCCAGTGATACTTCGGAAGGGCTGAGGTTGACTCTGATGTGCTTTGTCTCCTCATCTATGGACATGGATGATATCTTGGCCGGGCTGAGAGCTCTCTGTATCAGAAGCTGGGTGTTGGAAGTCCAGTTGATGATGTCGATGTTCTCGTTCCTTAGTTCTCTTACTATGCTGTGTATGCGTGACCCCTTTACGCCTACGCATGCGCCAACTGGATCTATTCGCTCGTCATAGGACTCCACTGCCACTTTCGCTCTGTCTCCGGGGATACGCACCACTTTCTTGATGGTGATCAGACCGTCGAATATCTCGGGCACTTCCTGCTCGAACAGCCTTTCCAGAAATGCCGGAGATGTTCTGGAAAGAGTTATGACGGGGGAGTTGTTCCGCATCTCCACGCTCTCTATCACGGCTTTCACTGTCTCTCCTTTCTTGAAGTAGTCGGATGGAATCTGCTCGGATTTTGGCAGAACCAGCTCATTGCCGTCCTCGTCCATTACCAGCACTTCCTTTTTCCATACCTGATAGACCTCGCCTACAAGGATCTCGTGTATCCTGTCCTTGTACTTGTTGTAGAGGTTTGCCTTCTCTATGTCGGCGATTCTGCCCTGAAGGTTCTGACGCAGATTGAGAATGCCTCTCCTGCCGAAGTCCGACAACTTGACTTCCTCCGGGAAATCCTCGCCGACTTCATATGAGGGGTCGATCTTGTGGACTTCCTCTATGGATATCTGGGTGTTCGGATCCTCCACTGTCTCTACCACCTCCCTGTTTCTCCATATCTCCAGGTCTCCCTTGTCTATGTTTATGATGATGTCGAAGTTGTCGGCAGAGCCGTACATCTTAATTAGCTGGGTGCGGAAAATGTCTTCCAGCACACTCATCATGGTAGGTCTGTCGATATTCTTCAGTTCCTTGAACTCGGCAAACGTACTGATCAGGTTTACTTCCATTGCGGTTATATATATTTAATAATTATTATTCGTCCTCATCGTCTCCGCAACCGTTCTCGATGTCACCGGCAGAACTCACCATCAGCGAGAAATCCTCTTTGTCCCGGTCAAGTCCGGCTTCTATGTGTCTGCTGAGCGCCACGCAGTCATCGATGCACGCAGATCTTCCTTCCGCCCTGAAGAAGACTTTTATATTGTTGGCCTGGTTGACCTTGATGTCTACGAGAATAAGTCCGTTCTCCCTCATGAAGTCTGTTGCGATCTGCTCGATGGTCTGTTTTTCTATCATACGGTAATGAATTAGCGGATTTGCAGATAAAACGAAAGGGACTGCCCGTCCCTTTCCTCATCCCTAAATCAGTGCAAAAATAATGGATTTATGCTAAAATTCCAAAAAAAATCATTTTCTTTGCAAAATTATTTGAGAAATTTAATAAAATCGACTTATATGGAGGTAAGTGCAAAAGTCATAGCGGAGCATCTTGGAGGAGAGGTCGTGGGAGATCCTGAGGCGAAAGTCTCGTCCGTTGCACGGATAGAGTCCGGGAAGCCAGGTACTCTTTGTTTCCTTGCCAATCCCAAATACGAGCATTACCTGTATACCTGCAAGGCGAGCATAGTCCTTGTCAATAAGTCTTTCAAACTGAAAAGCGATGTCCCGGCCACGCTGGTGCTGGTTGACAATGCGTATGAGGCGGTAGCATCCTTGCTTGACCTGCTGAATGCCATGAAGGCATCGCGCCGCAGAGGACGGGCATGGTCCGCGCATATCGCGCTTTCGGCCAAAGTCGGAAAGGGTGTATATGTGGGTTCTCATGCGTACATCGGTAAAAAGTCCGTAATAGGCCGGCATACTCAGATTTATCCGCAAGTATATATAGGAGATAATGTCACACTCGGCGAAAACTGCATTATATATCCTGGAGTCCGTATTTACAGTGGATGCAGGATAGGAAACAACTGCATCATCCAGTCCAATGCCGTGATCGGTTCGGACGGTTTCGGTTTCGCACCGACGGAGGACGGAAGCTACAAAAAGATTCCCCAGACAGGCATTGTCACCATTGAGGATGATTGTGAGATAGGGGCCAATACGGTGATAGACCGTTCGACAATGGGCACGACTCTTATAGAGAAAGGGGTCAAGTTGGACAATCTCATACAGGTGGCTCACAATGTGGTTATCGGAGCCAACACAGTCATTGCCGCGCAGAGCGGTATAGCCGGTTCCACAAAAATCGGCCGTTCCTGTATGTTCGGCGGCCAGGTGGGTATTGCCGGACATCTGCATATTGCGGACAGAACGAAGCTTGCGGCGCAGACCGGTATTCTTGGTGACATCAAGGAGGAGGGCAAGGTCTATATGGGCAGCCCCGCCCTTGAGCACATGGAGTACATAAGGGCTTATGCCGTATTCCGTAAAAGCGGAAGGCGAAAATAGTATTACAGACAAACGCAGCAAACCATGTCAGAAAATCAGAAAACACTGAAAAAAGAATATATATTTGTGGGGAAAGGGCTTCATTCCGGTTTGAAGGTCAATATGAGGTTGTCTCCGGCACCGGTGAACACAGGAATCAGGTTCCACAGGACCGACCTCGGTCCGGATGCGGTGATAGAGGCTCTTACGGATTATGTTACAGATACCAGGAGAGGTACCACTCTTGAAAAAGGGCAGGTGAGGGTGTCCACGTTGGAGCACCTTATGTCTGCCTTGTACGGTCTTGGTGTGGACAATGCTCTCGTATCGCTGGACTCGTTCGAGGTCCCGATATTGGACGGAAGTGCATTCCCGTACGTGCAGGCGATCTGTGCGGATGGTCTGCAGGAGCAGGATGAGCCGAGGAAATACTATTCCGTGCCGGAGACTGTGCATTACAAGGACGAGGAGACAGGGTCTGAGATAACCGTTTTACCTTCGGAAGACTTTTCCGTGGACCTTACGGTCGATTTTAACTCTCATGTACTTGGTGTCCAGACCGTTCATTATGATAGTAAAACGGATTACGCCGGCGGTATAGCCCCGTGCCGTACATTCGTTTTCTTCCATGAGCTGGAATTCCTGTTCAGGAACAATCTGATCAAGGGCGGTGATCTGGAGAATGCGGTGGTCATAGTCGAGCGTCCTGTACCAGATGAGGATCTTTCCCGTATGGCGGCCCTGTTCAATGTGGACAGGGTGAACAGACTTCCTGAAGGATACCTGGACAATGTAAGCCTGCACTTTCCGGATGAATGCGGACGGCACAAGATGCTGGATCTTCTCGGTGACTTCTACCTTACGGGCTGCCGTATGAAATGCCGTATAGTGGCAGAGAAGTCGGGTCACAGAATCAATACAGTTGTGGCACGGATTGTGAGGAATATGATAAAAAACGCAAATAACTAACGATGTAACGATATGATGCAATTCTCATCAGTAAATCCCAATGCTAAGATAGCCGCGAACGTGGAGATAGGACCTTTCTGCTATATCGCGGAGAATGTAGAGATAGGAGAGGGCTGTGTGATCGGACCCCATGCGACTATCATGGATTATGTCAAAATAGGCAAGAACTGTAGGATATTTCCCGGGGCGGTGGTCGGTGCCGTTCCTCAGGATATGAAATTCGCCGGAGAGGTAAGCTGGGTGGAAATCGGCGACAATACTGTCATTCGCGAATGTGCCACTATCAACAGGGGAACTGCAGCCAGCGGCAAGATGTTGACCAAGATCGGAGACAACTGCCTGATAATGTCCTATGCCCATGTGGCTCATGACTGCCATATCGGCAATCATGTGATACAGACCAGTTATGTGGGATTGGCAGGTGAGACCGACATAGATGACTGGGCTATAATCGGAGGCGGCTCTTATGCCCATCAGTTCAGCCGTATAGGTATGCACGCGATGGTGTCGGGCGGTTCGCTTATCGGAAAGGATGTGCCTCCGTATGCAATGGCTGGCAGAAGACCGCTTTCTTTCTGCGGACTTAACAATGTCGGACTCCGCCGCAGAGGCTTTACAAACGATCAGATAGACCGGATCCGCGAGATATACAGAATAATATACAACAGCGGTCTGAATAGAAGTGATGCCTGTGTGGCAGTGGAGAGGGAGGTTCCCCACTGCATCGAAAGGGACAATATTCTCAATTTCATCCGTGCTTCCAAGAGAGGTATAATCAAGTTTACAGATCTGTCCGTAGATGAGTGATGCACCATGTGCCGTACTCGGTACGGCATATTGTCCGCCTGTGGAATATTTCATGGCTGCAGCGGCTGCAGGCAGTGTCCTGATAGAAAGGTGCGGCTCCTATGTCAAGCAGACTTACAGAAACCGTTGCAGGATATATTCCTGTAACGGTGTTCTTTCATTGACAGTACCGGTTCTTCAGTCTGGTCATGACCGCGGCATGTCAACTGTGGCTATAGATTATTCAAAACCGTGGGTGCAGCAGCATAAGCGTGCTATAGTATCAGCTTACAGTACGTCCGCGTTTTTCGAGTATTATCAGGATGACTTATTTGCCGTCCTGGATTCCAGACCTGATTGCCTGCTTGATCTCAACAGCCGTATCACGGAGATTCTTATGCGTCTGCTCGGACTTAGATGCAGCATATCTTTCACTGACAGTTACATTAAGGACTACGGTCCTGGTTTTATGGATCTACGGGAGGCGATTCATCCTAAAAAAACAGTCCCTGAGGTATTCCGGGACCGTTTTAAGCCGTATTATCAGGTTTTTTCCGCAAAATTCGGTTTTTTACCGGGACTCTCGGCTCTCGACCTGCTGTTCAACGAAGGACCCAATGCGGTATCGTTTCTCCTTTAGTTCTCTCAGAATCTCCAGCCGAGAGTGAGCAGAAGTCTCCAGTTGCGGAAACTTTCTTTCACCATAGGGGCCGTCGTATCGTCATAGCTGTCATACAGCAGGAAATCAAGTGTACCTGCATTGCACTGTTGCTGGTATGCGGCATCGATGAAGAAGCCGGAAGCCGTCCTGAGGCCAAGGCCTGCTGACGCATAGTGTCTGTGGTTGGAAATACCGGTCTCTGGCGAGCCGTAGTAATTGTAACCGAGCCTTATGGCCAGCTGCGGGATGGGCCATGCCTCTATTCCTGCCCTGAAGTTGTTGACACTCCCGTAGAATGCATTGATGTATTTGTTCTCGTATGCGTATGATTCTGTCCTGCCACGGTCATCAGCTATCTTTATGTTGGAGTAGTCCGTTCTCTCGTAGTCGACACCGATGGCAAGATACTGGCCGATGGTATAGCCTATGCCGATGTTCCATCTGAGCGGGGATGTCACCCTGTAAGAGTTTGAGGCTGTGGGGGAGTACACTTCAGCGGCCCCGTACTGCCCCGTATTGCCGTACATGTTCTCTATCCAGGTTTCATTCAGGAACATCCATGTCGGAGTGGAGATGGATCCTCCGATTGTCAGGCCGGCAACAGGATGTAAGATGAAGCCTACGTCCACACCGACTCCGAATCCGGAAGTCGTGAGCCTGTATTCTCTTGTGAAATCAGTGAATCCCGTCTGGAAGAGAGACGGGTCTTCGGCTTCCTCGGAAATCATCGTATATTCGTTGGCCCAGATGCTCTGGAACGTCAGGCTGACACCGAAGAACAGGATGTTGCTGATGTTTCCGGATGCGTTGATCACGACGTCTTCCACGTATCCTGTCCGCTCCTTGTAATAGCTCTGTGTCAGATTGCCCGGTATTACGAAACGTCCGTCATCCGTGATGTTCTCTGTGGCACCGACAAATCCGTTGCCGTTGACTATGGAGTCCATCATGCCGGCGTTCCATGCCAGAATCTGACTCCAGCTGGCATCGGAATAGAAATATGGACGGTCAGGATTCTCTTCCCCCATTGTCATGTCATTGCCGTCTATGTCAGGCATACCGGCCGCCAGACTGCCAAGAAAACTGGAACTGCCTTGAATCCCCCTTCCATAACTTCTGTATGCCAAGTTGTTGGTCTGGTTTGCAGTTATCGCCAAATTGAAATTGAGCAGTCCTCTTGTCATGCCCGTATCGAATGAGCCGACCCATCCCAGATTGGACAGTGACAGACGGCTCCGGTTGTTTCTCGTGCTGTTGTCCAGCATCGACGTGTTCGTGATGTTGGAGTACAGCGACGGGGTTATGGTTATCTCGGAGTATCTGTATACACCGGACGCAGCCGGGTTGTATGAGAGTGCGCCGAGGTCACCACCTAAGGCTGTCATGGCATTTCCCATGGCAAGGCTTCTGGCAGTACCGTCATAGTACTGGCTCGAAAACAGGAGCGCATTGTATGTGTACTGTGGTATGAGTTGCGCTGATGCGCATACTGTCATGCTGGTCAGTATGATGAAAAGTATGGATATTTTTCTGAACATTTCCGGTGTGTGATTAAATTATCTTCTTACGCTTCCTCCGCTGCGTGACCCCCCTCCGCTGAATGAGGATCTTCCTCCGGAGCTGAATGAGGATCTTGTGGACACGCTGCGGGATACCGAGCTGTTGTTTAACGATCTTACATTGCTTCTGCTGCTTCGGTTGAATGAAGCGGCAGAATTGCGCTGGCTGTTGTTGTACGTGCCGAAAGTTCTGTCAGCGGCAGCCGTACCTGATGCCCGACGGAATGAAGTGCTGAAGGAACTGCCGGCCGCAGTGCTTCTGGTCTGGAACGGACTGCGGAACTCACTGCCTGCCGCAGCGGATGGTCTCCTGTAGAGGGCCTGCCGTCCGGATGCGGTTGCTGATACGGATCTTCCGACAGAGCGGTCGGCGTATCTCTCGCCGAGAGTCATATTGGCCCGGCCGGCAGTCCTGAACGAGCCGGCCGCCGTGGCTGAAGAGACTGTCCTTCCGGAAAAAGCCGTCTTGACCGAACCGGCACCTGCAGAGCGGACGGAGGACGCGGTCGCAGTCCTTCCTCTTACAGACGTAATCGAAGGTGTTGAAGTTGTGTTCCTGTTGCCTGATGTCCCGCGTACGGTAGTGGACGCCGCAAGTCTCCGGCCTCCCGTCACGGCCCCGGACCTCACGCCGGTGTCGCGTTTTCCGTAATATACGGGTCTTTCAGGTGCCGGGTAGTATCCCCACATATACCAGGGATCCCAGTAGCCTCCCCACCAGTAGCCGGGACCGTACCAGCCCCATGAATTCCATGCGAAGCTCCAGCTCCATCCCCAACTGGGATACCATGGATCGTAGATGCCGGGAAACCACGGAGAATACCAGTTGTACCAGTCGTACCAGCTGCCGTACCTTCCCCATGGACCGAACATGTCCCAGTACCTCCAGTCCCAGTATGAGCAGAAAGTTCCGTATCCGAGAGCATAGTAGTCCTGGTAGTTGTCGATTATGTTTATGTTTATGTTTATGGGTGTGGCGGTCCCTGTGGCGGTGGCAGTGATGCTTCCGCTGTTGTCAATGCTTGACAGCAGTATCGTGTCAGAGAAACTGGCCGCTTCCTGTCTTGTCCTGTCGATCAGGTCATTTATCTCCTTTTTATCTGCTTCAGCTTCTTTACGGTCCTCCTCGGAGGCCCTGTAATATATGCCGTCCTGAAAACCTGAATAGGCGTAATAGGAAGAGGATGTCCCACATGAGCACAGAATGGCTGTGAAGCATGCTGCAGTCAATATCAAACTTTTTTTCATACCCAACCTCCTTTTTATTTGTCAATAATTACTATTTTTGCATACAAATTAACAAAAATCATTCCATATAAACAACACGTAATGGCAAAAGAGGTTACAAGTAAAGAGGAGAATTATTCTCAATGGTATAACAATCTGGTGGTAAAGGCTGATCTCGCTGAAAATTCCGCAGTGCGTGGCTGTATGGTCATAAAGCCATACGGTTATGCTATCTGGGAGAAGATGCAGGGGCATCTTGACCGGATGTTCAAGGAGACCGGTCATCAGAATGCGTATTTCCCGTTATTCATACCCAAGTCGTTCCTCAGCCGGGAGGCGGAGCACGTGGAAGGGTTCGCGAAGGAATGCGCCGTCGTGACGCATCACAGGCTGATGTCCAATCCCGACGGTCCGGGAGTCGTTGTGGATCCTTCTGCGAAGCTGGAGGAGGAACTGATTGTCAGGCCGACCTCTGAGACTATTATCTGGAACAGCTATAAGAACTGGGTCAAGTCCTACAGGGATCTGCCCATATTGATCAACCAGTGGGCCAATGTCGTACGCTGGGAGATGAGGACCCGTCTTTTCCTGAGGACTGCGGAGTTCCTCTGGCAGGAAGGGCACACCGCACATGCTACAGCCGCGGAGGCTGTAGCGGAAGCGGAGAAGATGATACATGTATATGCGGATTTTGCCAGGAACTATCTGGCCATGCCCGTCGTGGTCGGCCACAAGTCGGAGCACGAAAGATTTGCAGGTGCCTTGGATACTCTCTGCATAGAGGCCATGATGCAGGACGGCAAGGCTCTGCAGGCCGGAACTTCCCACTTCCTCGGGCAGAATTTTGCCAAGGCGTTTGATGTCAAGTTCGCGGATAAGGACGGTAAGCTCGATTATGTATGGGCTACATCATGGGGTGTATCCACCCGTCTGATGGGAGCTCTTATAATGGCGCACGGAGACAATAACGGCCTGGTGCTGCCTCCTGCCATCGCTCCGATCCAGGTGGTATTCGTACCTATTTATAAGGGGCAGGATGAGTTGGACCGTATGGTGGCGTATATGAGGGAAATTGCAGCCGAACTGGAAAAGGCTGGTATCTCCACCAGGATAGATGACAGGGACAATGTCCGCTCCGGCTTCAAGTTCGCCGAGTGGGAGCTCAAGGGGGTGCCTGTAAGGATTGTAATAGGACCGCGTGACATGGAAAAAGGCGAGGTGGAAATCTGCCGCAGAGACACTCTTGAAAAATCGGCGGCTCCGCGTGAGGGACTGGCAGTCCATGTGAAAGGTCTGCTGGATGATATGCAGGCCAATATATACAACAAGGCCCTTTCTTTCCGCGATTCCATGACAGTGAAGGTGGATACATGGGATGAGTTCAAGGAACGAATCGAGGAAGGCGGATTCCTGCTCTGCCATTGGGACGGGACAGCCGAGACGGAAATGAAAATTCAGGAAGAGACCAAGGCAACGATAAGGTGTATCCCTATTGACAGCTTTGTGTGTGAGGAACCTGGCAGATGCATATATACCGGCAGGCCCTCCAGCCGCAGGGTCATTTTTGCAAGATCGTACTAAGCTGAAGAATACTTATGGATAATGATGGTTCCAGCCCCCGGGAGAAGATAATCAATCTTCTTAATGTCAAGTCTGTAATCAAGTCCCAGATATTTGATCAGTGCCTGGAGGTGTTCAATGTCCTGAAGGACGTATTGAGCGAAATGAGCAATGACTTGAACGACATGCTTGAGAACAGCAGCTCCAGAAGGGTTCGTCTTGAGTATCGGGACAGGGGAAAGTTCGAGGCTGAGTTGAAGTTCGCGGACGATGTTCTGGTATTCAGTCTTCATACCGATATCTTCGAGTTTGACAGGGATCACCCGGTATGGAAGAATTCCTATGCCCGCAATAATCCGTACAATACTTACTGCGGAGTGGTGAATGTCTATAATTTCCTGTATGATTCATTGAAGTACAACAGGAACGATGACCTTGGATATCTGGTCGCCAGATTGTTCATAAACAAGGACAAGGCATTCTTTGTAGAGGGCAAGCGGCAGAAGCGTCAGATTACGGACCAGTTCGGAAAGAGCACGCTGACAAGGGACGATCTGGTGTCGTTCGTGGAGTCGGCGATACTATATTCTTTGTCGTTTGATCTGCTCGTGCCTCCGTATGATATGGTGAAAGAGGTCAGTGTGGGTGAGATAAATGTCAAGATGGAGGCTTCAAGGCTGAAGACGGGAAAACGTCTTGGCTTCAAGTATAATTCTGATGATGTTTTGAATTCGGATGAGAATGGGTGAGTTTTCATTTGGCGCGGTTTTGGCGGCGATCGCAATGTTGTGCTCTCTTGCCGCTCATGCTTCGGACAGGAAGGATGAGAAAAGTGCTGTGACATACAGGGAAATCAAGGAAATGGAGGTGGACAGGTCATCTCTGGACGAGGCTCAGAAGGTATGTCTGGATGTAGTGTCGTCCATAGACGAGGCAGCTGTGGACACGACCGAGAAGAAAGAACCTCCGAAATACTGGACGAACGGTATAATGACGCAGATAGGTTTCTCTCAGGTTTCCTTGACGAACTGGGCGGAGGGAGGATCTGCCAACATATCACTTAACGGGCTCATAGATGCCAATGCCAATTATGCCAAGGACAAGATGATATTCGAGAACAGGCTTAAGGTGTCCTACGGTTTCATCCAGTCATTCGAGAAAGGTGTCCCCCTTAACGAACAGTTCAGCAAGAGCGATGACCGTGTCCAGCTGGACAGCAAGTGGGGATGGATGTTGCTTGACAAGCTGTACTTTTCCGCTTTGTTCAATTTCAGGACGCAGATGACTCCTACCTACTCATATGACACATCTACGGATCCGTCGACGAGAACTCTTCAGTCCATGTTCATGGCACCTGGCTACGTGTCACTCGGTATAGGTGTGAACTATAAACCTTTTAATTTTCTGTCATTCAACTTCTCTCCGGCTACAGGCAATATTGTCGTGGTCACCGAGCCGTCGTTGCGCGGAACCTACGGCAATGACGTGGACGAGGCGATCAGGGCAGAGCTCGGTGCTCAGTTGAAGATGGATGTCAACTATGCGTACAAGATATTCAAAATCACTTCGTCGCTTACGCTGTTCTCCAATTATCTTGAGAATCCTGACAATATTCAGGTGTACTGGGATGTGGATGCCTCTCTTACGTTGACCAAGATACTTACTCTTACATTGAGGACCAACCTTATATACGATGAGAACATCCAGATAGCGGATGCTGCCGGCAATCTTGCTCCGAGGGTGCAGTTCAAGGAAATTGTCAGTCTCGGACTGACGTGGACATTCGGACAGTATGTAAAACCTGAATAGACCTATGAGAATAGAGCAAGAATTCGATGAGGCCCTGCTGTCTCTATCGGACGGAGTTGTGGCAGGAAAGAAATATCTGCTGGGTGTAAGCGGCGGAATAGACTCGATGTGTATGGCAGAGCTCTTTCTCCGTTCCCGTCTTCGCCCTGACTTTGCTCTGGCACATGTGAACTTTTCCTTGCGCGGTGAGGAAAGTGACGGAGACATGGAGTCAGTTGTGGAATGGGGGCATCGTAACGGTGTCCATGTGTACTCTGTGGTTTTCGACACTAAATCGTATGCGGCAGAGAGATCGTTGTCTACACAGATGGCGGCAAGGGAGCTTCGCTACGGTTTCTTCGACGGAATCATAGATGCGGACGGCTTCGATTTTCTTGCCATAGCCCACAACCTGGATGACAGTATCGAGACGATGTTCCTTAACATCGTAAGAGGAACCGGACTGAAAGGGCTGGCGGGCATACCGGTCAGAAACGGCCGGATAATACGTCCTCTCATGGAGGTTACGAGAGCAGAGATAGTTGAGTTTGTCCGTAAGAACGGCATATCCTACCGGGATGACCATACCAACTTCGAGTCTCATTATGCCCGCAACCGTGTACGCAATATAATTTTCCCGGAATTCAAGAAGATAAACCCGTCATTTCTCAATACAGTGCGCCGGGACTCGGAGTATTTCCGTGAGGCAGCATCCATAATAGACGGTCTGTACATGGATATAAGTGCCCGTGTCTGCTCGCATGAGGACGGTTTTCTCAAGATATCCGTATCCGGGCTGATGCACGAGAACCATTATGGTTACTGGCTCTACATGATACTTAAGGAATACGGATTCAACAGCGGTCAGGTGTCCGACATGGAGAGATGTCTTGCTGCCGGTCAGCCAGGAAGGCTGTTCCGCTCAGGAACTCATGAACTTGTGATTACAAAAGACACTGTAAACGTATATCCTCTCCGGGAAGAGGAGGAGACGGAGTTTTTCATCGAGGGTCCCGGAAAGTACAACTATAAAGGTACGGTCTTCAGAATCGTGTTCTTTCCGTGTGCCGAAGACTTCAGCCCTGTGTCGGATGGTTCGGCCTTGTATTTTTCAGCGGACCGTGTCAGAATGCCGCTTCTTTGCAGGGGATGGAGGCCGGCAGACCGCTTCAAGCCGTTCGGCATGCGTCAGGGGTCAAAGAAATTGAGCGATTTCTTCACGGACTTGAAACTCGATCGCGTGCGCAGGCTTGCCCAGCCTGTGATTGAGGATGCGGATGGAGGTATTGTCTGCCTTCCAGGGCTGCGTATTGACGACCGGTACAGAATAAAACCCCGGACAACCATTGTCGCCGGGGTCTTTATCGAACATTGACAGTCTACGGTTATTCGAACATGTATATGTACGGCATCCTTGCGTAGATTCCGGTTTCAGCCTTGAGAGACTGATACAGTTTTTCAATGATTGATTCGGGGGATGCGGCTGCGTCCAATGCCTTCGACGCAGTACCGAAGTTGTCCATCAGTTTGTCAAGATTTGTCATGGCCTTAGGATACTCTACTGTCCTGTAGCTGCTCAGACCGGCCGTTACGGCAGCATAGTCCAGGGCGTCCTTTAGTCCTCCGATTTCATTGACAAGGTTGATGTCTATGGCTTCATTGCCGCACCACACTCTGCCCTGTGCTATTTCATCGACTCTTTCAGTGGAAAGACCGCGTCCTTCGGATACGATGGAGATGAACCTGTCGTATATCATTTCAATCTGTTCCTGTGTGGCTTCAGTCTCGCGCTTGTCAAGAGATCTTGTTACAGAATACATGTCTGCATGCTTGTGGGATCTGATGGTGACAGGATTGACATGGGCAATGTCCTTGAATGTCCGTTCTAATGAGGGAATCATGCTGAATACGCCTATGCTTCCTGTCAGAGTGGAGTTGTTTGAGAATATCTTGTCGGCTCCTGCCGAGATCCAGTATCCTCCGGATGCCGCCATTGTTCCGAAAGATACAATCAGCGGTTTTTCCTGTTGCAGCAGTTCTAACTCGCTGCGGATGATTTCGGCAGGCTGTACGGCACCGCCGGGCGAGTTGACCCTCAGTACGACAGCCTTGACGGTGCTGTCATTGCGGATATCTCTGATGATAGGCTGGAACTTCTGCGCGGTGATACCGTCTCCGTCAGTGTTGATCTGACCGTCCGCGTATATGACTGCAATCTTGTCCTTGGCCTTGAAGTCTGTCTTGATGCGGGCTTTTGCGTATTTGTCCAGATCGATAGTCTTCAGGTCATCGATATCTTCAACTCCGGCTAATGTCATAAGGTTGCTGTCCATGTCGTCAACAGTACAGATTCCGTCGATGAGACCTGCATCCAGCATCTCACTGGCAGTAGATATGCTCAGGCCGTTGACCAGCATGTCAAGTCTGTCGGGAGAAATCTCCCTTGATGCGCAGATGTCGTCTGCGACAGCTTTCCACAGCGCGTCTACCATTGCCTGGTTCTGTTCCCTGTTTGCCTCGCTGATATTCCCGGCGATGAACTGCTCGCCGGCTGATTTGTACTTGCCGTGGCGGATGAGCTGCATCTCGACACCGAAACGGTCCAGGATGTCCTTCAGGAATATGATGGTCGTGGAGATTCCGAGTATGTTGTTGGAGGCGAACTCGTCCGAGTAGATCCTGTCCGCCGCGGACGCGAGCCAGTATCCTCCAAGCGAGAAGTTCTGGCCGTATGCTATGACAGGTTTCCCGGAGGTCCTGAATCTCCCTAAGGCATCTCTCAGTTCCTCTATATATGCCATTCCGCAGGAGTATCCGCAGTTGGTAATGTATATGAACTTGATGGAAGGGTCTTCAGCTGCGTAGTCTATGGCCCTGACGGCGTCAAGTATCCCTATGCTGCTGGACGAACCGGATGAGTATGGGACAAGAGAACTGAAGTCCAGGGGATCGGACACTGTCTGTTCGCCGATAGCGGATGACAGGTCTATCCTGAGGATTGAGGAAGGTTCGACGATTACCGGTTTCTCGGTCGGTACAAGAGCTCCGATCATGCCGAAAAGCAGGAGCATGAGAAGTCCGAACGCGATAAGCGAGCCTATGAAGGCTGCAAGAAGGTTTTTCAGAAATTTCATTGTGGTCAATATTAAAGTTTACCTTACAAAGATAATCAGTATTATGTAAAAACAGCTATCTTCGTCCCGGTTTACAGGACTGCACTTTCCAGTTCTTTTTCGAAGGGGACTTCGTGGCCTCGTTCGACAGCATGTACAGGCGCCAGCCCAGTCTGTTCTCTCTGGAGAGCATCGAGCCTTCCGAGCTCCTGTCCGTGGGCAGGGATGATTTTTACCGGCTCATCGGGCAGAGTCCATGGCTCAGACGTAGATATGAGGAGAAACTGATTGACCGCTTCCACAGTTATCAGCAGCTCTTCCTGTCCCGCATCAGGAACACGCCGCAGCAGCGCTACGAGGAACTGTTGCGGACCAGTCCTGAAATTATCCGGCGGGTGCTGCAGCATTATATCGCCTCCTGGCTCGGAATCACTCCGGTGTCGCTTTCCCGCATACGGGCACGTTTGTAGGGGGGCGGGAGCCTTGCGTTTCTTTACAATTGTTATCGTCCGATGCCTGACGGGTACGTTAGCTTTGCGGCACATAATCCATAATCAAAGTTCAGGAAAATGAAAAAGGTATTCGTTGTTGACTGGGTACTTGTGCCGCTTTTCGCCGTATCGGTGTTTACCGGTTTCGGGCTTCATATCGCCGGACAATGTCGGTACACTAAAATTTGGCCCTTCATGCCCTGGCAGATGCCTGCGTCCGAGCAGGTGCGCTGCACATTGCAAGACCATCCAGCAACGAGAAAAGACTTGCCGCCCTCGGCACAAGAGGGAGGGACCCGCCGCAAAGCGGTGGGAGGGCCTGGTCTTTTCGACTGCTGGATGGTCTTGCGTCGCGTTCCTCACATTAATGTCCGAGCGGGAAATGCAGAGTGTTTTTGCATATATTTGATAATGAGACGTATACAAATTGCAGCGCAATTTTCGGGTACTTCTGAGGCGTTGAGAAATGCAGTCCCTTTTGCAGAGGCTTGGTTTTCAAGCAGTTCTGAATCAAAGTGCAATTTTCGCGGTCCTGCAAATGTTTGAAAAATGCAGAGTGTTTTGCAAGTGCTTGTTAATGAGGACGCTCCATGACGGGCTGCATTTCTCACTCCATTATGTCAGAAACCTATCTGGCTCTACGGGTCAGGTTTTCTTTATTTTCCATGACTATTTCGCCTTGGGCTTTATTTCCTTGATGAACCGTGCGGGATTGCCTCCGACAACCGTCATGGGCGGGACATCGTGCGTCACGACGCTGTTGGCCCCGACAATTGCCCCGTAGCCTATCCGTACCCCGGGTAGGACGGTGGCGCCGATGCCTATCCAGACCTTGTCCTCGATGACAATCGGACGGCCGTATGTCGCGCTGCGGTTGTCCGGGTCGGGGTCGTGGTTGATGGTGATGAGATTGACCTTGGGAGCGATGAACACGTCATTGCCCAAGGTGATGCCGCCCCTGTCGAAGAAAGTGCAGCCCTGCTGGATCCAGCACCGCTTGCCCATGCGGATGTTCTTGCCGAAGTCCACGTAGAATGGCGGCAGCAGGGTGACGGACGGGTCAATCTCCCGCCCGGTGATGCGTGAGAGAAAGTCTCGTACCTCATCGGGTGTGTGGTGGCCGGTGTTCAGTTCGTCGGCCAGTCTCATTGTGTCCCAGATGGCATTTATCAGATCATTGTAGCCGGGTTCGTCGGGCGATACCATTTCGCCGGACAGGTCTTTCTGAAAAATATCTTCCATAACGCTGAATGTTTCAATTCAGACGCAAAGGTAGGGTGTCCAGTGTAGACGGGCTTTGCCGGCAGGCTCAAATTTGTTTGCCGGGAGGCTCGGCACGAGGTTCGGAAACAGTGCTTGGGGAGCAGCCGAACATTGCCTTGTAGGTCCTGGAGAAATGCGACAGGTTCTTGAATCCGACATCGAAGCAGACTTCCGTCACTTTTCTGTTGCTGGAGAGGATCTGCTCCCTGGCTGCCTCCAGTCTGCGGCGGATGAGCCATTTCTGGGGAGAGAGATCACTTACCTTCCTGAAATCCCGCTTGAATGTGGCGAGGCTGCGTCCGGTGTAGTTGGCTATTTCCCCGGGAGTGAGGTCATTCATGTAGTTCCTTTCCATGAACTCCAGTATGTCCGGCTTCCACGGGTCGGCAAAATCGAAGAGCGAGGCGTAGAGGCTTTGGTCCGTGTTCAGCAGCACATAGACGCCTTCGGTCATTTTCAGGTCGAGCAGTTCCTTAGAGGGCTGGACGCCGGAGTCGAAATAGGGGGTCATCGACTCGAACAGGCTTACGATGTCGGGCCGGTTGGACGGCAGCTTCAGCAGGCTGACCTTGCTTCTGCGGGCCTTTTCGGGCAGAGTGCCCTTGTCCAGTCTGTTGTAGAACTCCCGCAGGAACCGGGTGGTGAGCATCAGGAATGTGGCCTTGAACTGCTCTCCTTTCCAGGCCTGCTTGGTCAGCTGTACTCCGAAATCCTTGCGGATGAAGGCACAGTCCCCCCTGTGCAGCCGAGAGATCCTGTTCCGTTCGTTGATTTCCAGCTCTCCCGAGTACATGTACACCAGCACGTGGGAATGGTTGCGGTGCAGGCAGCTCATGCCGTTGTCAGAGTACATCGCCAGAAATATGTCCGAGTAGCGCAGGGTGTTGATGCCGTTGGGTTTGTCTGTGTCCATGACTTTTGCGATAAATGTACAGGTACAAAGATAACTGATTGTCCCGATACGGTGTTTGCCGTGAGGCTCAATTTCTTGCGTTGTGCAGCAGAAGAAGTGCGTGGACAAGGCAGACGGTCATAGGGCTGGCATGCATGTTGCGGCTCGAGGCAGTATAGTTTTACTTATAGCAGAAACGGCTATGGTATCGGCCGTCCTGATGATTATTGACAACATGGAAACAGCCAGACTTATCCTCCGTCCTTGGCAGGAAGCCGATGCGGAGGCTCTTTTCAAATATGCCAGTGACCCGGCTGTAGGTCCTATTGCCGGCTGGTCGCCGCATGTCTCAGTGGAACACAGCTTAGAGATTATCCGCACGGTGTTCGCCGCTCCCGAGACCTACGCCGTGGTTTTGAAGGAGACCGGTGAGCCGGTGGGCAGCGCGGGCATCATGTTCGGGGACGGTATGCACAGCGCGGCCATGCAGGAGGGGGAGGCCGAGATCGGCTACTGGATAGGGGTGCCTTACTGGGGCCGTGGCCTGATCCCCGAGGCGGTGCGCTGCCTGATACGGAGATGTTTCACAGAACTGGGAGTCTCCGCCGTATGGTGCGGCTATTACGACGGGAACCGGCAGTCCCGCAGGGTCATGGAGAAATGCGGACTCAGATACCACCACACCGAGACCGGCAATGTCTCTCCCTTGGGCGATGTGCGTACGGAGCATTTCATGCGCCTTACGTTAGAGGAATGGCAGGCATCGGCTCTGTAAATTTTTCGGTTAAAGTCATTTTTTTTTGCATAAAATACAGATATGTCCCGGACAGAGAAAAACAAATTGGAGTATACAGTCGCTATGATAGCGGATTTCGCGCTTGCTTTCAGCCTGAGCAAAAAGCAAGCGTACAACTATTTGCTTCGCTTTAAGGGACTTGATTTCTTCTTTAAGCATTACAACGTGATGCATACTCAGTCGTTTGAGGATACAATCAGCGATCTGGTGCAGGTGTGCGGCAGAAATGGAGGACGTTTGTCATGAGGCTTTATCACGGCTCAAATGTCATGATAGACAAGCCGGACTTGTCCCGTTCAAAACCGTTCAAGGAACAGTTTGGCAGGCTGTTCTCATCCATTAAAAGGACTGTTAAGCCGCTTAGGAGAGACAAGGGCATGAGATTATAAACGATGCCAACGGGAGGATCGCAAGTTTGTGTTTGGGCAGACCAAAACCGCTTGCTATCCTCCCATTGGTTAAATTCAAAATCGGACAGGAAACATCCTCTACTCAAAAATCTATAAGTTTTCTTGTTAAGTTTGGTTATTCATATTTGTCTTGGATGAAGTGCGTCCGCATTCTCGGTTCATATTCCGGCTTGCGAACGCCGTTCTTCCGTCCGCTTTCAATGCACTTTAGCAACCACGCCATATTTTGCCCCAAGATGCGCATGGTCTGCAAGCCTTCCTTGTCCTTGCGCACATCGTCGGGTGTGAAGCCGTGTACCGAGTTCCAGTATTGCGATGCTACGATAGGCATATTCGCAATAGTGAAATATTGATTCAATTGCTCGAAGGTGGCGGAGGCTCCGCCACGGCGGCACGATACTACTGATGCGCCGAGCTTGCCCGCCATGCGGTTCTCCGTGGCGAAGAACAGGCGGTTCAGGAACGAAACGAGTTGCCCCGTTGGTGCACTGTAATAAACCGGAGAACCGATGACGATGGCATCAAATTCATCCAGCCGTTTCTGTATCTCTTGCACGAGGTCGTCGCGGAAACAATGTCCTGTATTCATGCAGGCTCCACAGGCGATGCAGCCCGCTATGGGCTTCTTGCCTAAATACAGCAATTCCGTCTCAATGCCGTTTGCCTGCAAGGTGGTTTCCACTTCGTGCAGGGCGGTATAGGTGCAGCCCGTTTGATTCGGGCTGCCATTAATCAGCAATACCTTCATACGTTCAGAATTTATGCGCCAGTTCAGCCGCTTGCTTGCAGCCGTCCGTCTTGTTGATGTCACCTTCGTTCAATACTCCGGTAATAAGCACTTCGCCAGCCATCTCCCATTTCAGCAGAGCGGCAGAACGTTCCAGCGGCATACGGATGCCGTCCATTACCGTCACGTCGTTTTCTTCGCAGCAGGCTATCAGTCCGCATTTCTTTCCGGCGATATCCTTTCCGCCCACCACGAATGAAAACAGGCGGTCAATCACACCCTTTATCTGTGCCGGGATGGAATACCAGTAGGTTGGCATGGTGAATACAACAGCATCGGCTTCCATAATGGCAGGTGCGATAAGGTTGAAATCGTCGTCGAACGAACAAGCCTTGCCCGTCTTGAAGCAGGTCTGGCAGGCACGGCAACCGCCTATCTTCATCAGTGCGGCATCAAATCGTCGCACCGTGTGGCCGAGTGTCTCCGCTTCCCTGATAAATGCGTCCGTCATGGCAAAGCTGTTGCCATGCTTGCGTGGACTTCCCGTAATAACTGTTATCTTCATGACGCTTCCTCCTTACTTTTGAATGGTATTCGAATTCTGATTGTACGCCTTCGCCACGCACCGCCACTCGCCGTCCATCTTCATCAGCAGCAGGTAGTCGGTGAAGTCGATACGGCCTCCCCATTTCTCTTCCAGCACGCGCACCACGGCGAGGGTCTCTTCTACGTCCACCACGTCGATGCGTGCCTTGAAGTCATCGCCTGCGCCTACGGTGTCCACATTGTGGTAGAACTGCTTGATGCTGCCGTGCTCCAGCTTCCCGTCCAAGTAGCCGAATAAGACGGCTTCGTCAATAAACAATTCGCGGGCATACTTGCTGTTGCCTTCTGCCACACTTTTCACAAACTTCATGGCAGCTTCTTCCACTGCCTTGTACTCTTCGATATTTGCTCTCATGATGCTAATGTTTAATTGATTATCTTGTTTTGATGCTGCAAAGGTAGGTGATTCCTCCAGTTTGCACAAGTACCGAAAAATTATTCGGTATATACCCGTTACGATATATTATCCTTACCTTTGCAGGCGTAACATTCAATAAAGATAAAACCATGTACGAAAGAAAGATACCCGTAGATTTGGACTGTCCCTTGCGGCTGACCATGAGCCTGATTGATTCCAAGTGGAAGTCATGCATCTTGGACGAACTGCGCCACCGTGCCCTGCGTCCCAGTGAATTGCACAAGATATTTCCCGAAGCCACGCCTCGTGTGCTCGACTTGCAACTGAAGGAACTGGTAGAGGACGGGCTCGTATCGAAGACCATCTACCCTGAACTGCCTCCTCGTTCGGAGTATGCTATCACTCCGTTGGGGATGACGCTTATTCCCATCATCGATGCTATGATTGCATGGGGAGAGAAGAATACAGAATTATTTGAAAAGAAATATGGGAAACGGTAATAGAATTTGGTTGCTTTCCCGTATCTTTGCGCTAAGACAAGAGTTGTTTGACAGAAATTTACCGCATATTGCAGAATTTGTGACTGTTTCCAAGTCATTACCTCGTTTTTTGAGAAATGCTTATAAATAGCTTATTTTTAATATATTCCTATTTCAATATCGTTTTTTTCCGACAAAATCCTTATAGTAAACAATGTAGAATGCGTAGCAGAACTGGGCGAACAGCACCAGAAGGTCGCCCCGGATGGCAGTGCCGCTGCCGGATGATGCCGCACTGCCGTTGGCGCTGCTGCCTAAGATGAGCATCAGGGCGCCTCCCGCCCCACAGGCGATGCCCGCCACTTTCTTGCCTGTGACCGGCTTTCAGGATGTAGGCAGCCAGCACCATGGCCCAGAGCGGCATGCTTGTGGTGATGATGGACGCATCGGTGGGGGAGCTCATGCTGACTCCCAGGATGAAGCAGCCCTGGTTGAGCACGATTGCGAACAGCGAGGCGAAAAACAGTGTCACCATGTCCTTGGGACTGACGTGCTCGGGTTTCTGGAACAGGGAGGCGATCCAGAAAAGCAGCATCGCCCTCCGACCCGCAGGTCCGTCATTACAAAAGGGCTTACCGCCCCTGAGGCCATAATCAGCTTGGATACAGGCGACATCAGTCCCCACATCGTATTTGCCCCCAGCATAGCGGCATGGCCCTTCAGATTGAACTTCATTTCCGTAAACTTCTTATCCGGTTTTCCGGCTGCAAAAGTATGCGAATTGTACTGCTCTTTTTTGTACTTTTGCGCTATATTATTGAATAAATCAACCATGTGGAAAGAGAACCTGTACCGCCCGTTCGAGATCCTTCTGAGGGAGCACGATGATTTTCCTAGAGGAAGGCACCAGCACTCCTTTTACGAGATGGTCTATATCCTCAGCGGCAGCGGGGATTTCGAGGCCAGTGTCTTCGGCAGCGGGCAGGAGCATTGCCGGTACCGGGAGCGCGACCTGTTTCTGATACCGCCCGACACTCCGCATCTGTTCACGATTGAGTGTCACAGTCGCTATGTGTTTATCCGCTTCACTCAGAATTACCTGTTGGATTTCGTAGGTGCGGGACTTGCAGGCCTGTTGGAACTGAAATCGGATTTCCGCATTGGCCTGTCCGGGGATGACTCCGGCACGCTGGACCGTCTGATGGAGATGATTGTCCGGGAGACAGGCAGCGGGCGTGACTTCTCGGAGCATCTGTTGCAGCACTATGTTCACAGTGTGGTACTTGTCTGCGCGAGGAATCTGTCCGCCATAGAGCCTGTGCGGGAGCGTGCGGCGGAGGGCCGGCCCCGCTATATGCTGCAGTACATCCAGCAGCACCTCCACCAGCCGGAGCTTCTGACACTGGAGGCCATAGCCGCTAAATTCCATATCTCGCCGAAATACGCCGGGCGGCTTTTCAAGCGGCATTACGGGGTCACGCCGTTGCAGTACAGGAAACGCAGGCAGGCAGAAGACGGACGTGGTTACAGCCTGGACAGTCTTTTTCTGCCGATAAGGTAGACAACGGCTCCGAGGACTGCGGTAATCATGAGCCACGGGTAGAAATACTGTACCTGGGCATGGCTGTACAGCAGCCCTCCTGTCATGGGACCGAGTGCCATGCCGCAGTCCAGGCCGATAAGGTAGGTGTTGTTGGCCAGTCCCCTTTTGGAGTTGTCCACCATGGTCATGGCCGTAGCCTGGGACTCCGAGCACATGATGCCGAAACCTCCGGCCATGCACACGGCTGCCGCTATCAGGGTCAGGTTGTTGCCGCCGGTGCCGAGCAGCAGCATGGACACTGTCGCGCTTATGGTGCATAGGGCCATAAAGCGCCGGTAGGGCACGCGGTCGAAATAGTTGCGGAATCCTACCCGCATACATACCAGCGCGATGGCATAGGCTGCGAAGAACAGTTCCGGATGCATGGCCGCTCCGGTCTGTCTGACTATCTGCACGAGGAAGGACTGGGTGGCTGTGTACGGAATGGTGAAAAGAGTTACAATCAGTGCTATAGGTATAACACTTGTCTCCAAAAGCCTGAGCCGGTCCCGTTGTCCGGCTGTGTGTGCAGTATCTGTACGCTCTCCTTTGTGCCCTACGGCCATAGTCAGGGCAATGATCAGGGCTGCGGATATGACTGCGCCCCAGAATACCGGACGGAAACCCATGGCCCTTTCCAGGTTGATGCCCAGAGAAGGGGCCACGGCCAGTGCTACTGCCTGGACTGTCCCGTATATGCCCATGCCTGAGCCTATTTTCTCTTTCGGGATGAGCATGGAGAACCATGTGGACAATCCTACGGAGCAGCATGCGAAGCCGATGCCGTGTACTATACGCGCGGCCAGCAGCAGCCATGTGTTTACGGTAAGGGCACATCCGAGACAGCCGGCCAGCATAAGCGCGGCGCCCCATTGCGAGAGCTGTCTCTTGGTCACTCTGTCCACCATCGGACCCGAGACAATCCTGAATCCGATGGATACGAGGTTGGTAATGCCCACTACGGTGCCCATTAGAAGGCCGCTGCCGCCAAGGTTGCCCGTAAATCCTGCCAGTATGGGAATTATCATCGTATGGCAGGACATGAAGCAGAAACATGCGGCCAGTACCAGTACCGTGTCCTTTGAGAATATATTTTTCTCCATAGCTTCCTTATCCGATCGAGCGGCGCAAAAATAATCATAAAATCTTCCGGTTGTCCCTGGTGTCGGCATGCAGAGTTCCTGACAAATCAGTGTGGGTGCTGTTCTTCTGAACGCTTTTGGGGAGAACTTGGCGGAGTGGGAAAAAATAGGTATTTTTGCGGTCTGTAAAATAGAGATGAAACATACAGCTGTATATCTGACAATAGCATTACTGTTGTCCGTAACAGTGCCTGCGAGTGCGCATGAGGACCGGGTGCTCAGGGGAGTTGTCCTTACCCTCGATGATGAAGGGAATAAGGCTCCAGTGCCGTATGCGGCAGTATACTGGATCGAATCGGGCACATACGCTGACTGTGATGGCCAGGGACGTTTCTCTATAGGAATGGACAACGGGAAGGACCGGACCCTGGTCACCGCTGCTCTTGGCTATGCTCGGGATACTTTGGTGATAGCACCGGACGAGACTTTCGTGGAGGTGGTCCTGCGCAGTGACAATCAGCTGGACGAGGCCGTGGTCACGGCTCGTACGGACGCCAATTATCTGTCCCGGCTGTCAAACGTAAAGACTGAGGTAATATCGTCTGCCGGCCTTAACAAAATGGCCTGCTGCAATCTGGCCGAGAGTTTCGAGAATTCGGCTTCGGTCTCGGTAGGGTATTCCGATGCCGTGACGGGAGCAAGGCAGATCCGTCTGCTCGGTCTGTCCGGTATATACACGGCAATGCTGGATGAGAACCGTCCTGTCATGCGCGGCCTGGCTGCTCCATTCGGGCTGTCCTATGTGCCGGGACAGTGGCTTGAGAGTATTCAGGTGGCGAAAGGGCCGTCTTCGGTAATCAACGGCGTGGAGGCCATTACCGGCCAGATAAATATGGAGCACAGGAAGCCTACGGACGAAAAGCCACTGTTCGTAAACGCATATCTCAACAGTATGCTGATGGCGGAACTCAATGTCGCCTCATCCCTTCAGATAGGAAACAAATGGAGTACTGTGCTGCTTGCCCATGCCTCTGCATCCAGTATGCCGCATGACATGAACGGGGACGGCTTCAGGGATGAGCCGAACACCATGCAGTTCAATTTCGCAAACAGATGGCTGTATGTCGATGAAAGCGGAGTGCAGGTCCGTTTTGGGGTAAAGGCTCTTTATGACGGCCGTATAGGAGGTCAGATGGATTTCTCGCGTGTCTATGTGGATTCTCTGGGCTCTCTTACAGCTCCGTGGGGAACGGACATCACCAACAAAGGTCTGAACGGATATGTCAAGGTGGGAATACCGTTGAATGACGACAATTCCCACAATATCGCAGTTGTGGCAGACTATACCTGGCATCAGATGGATTCCTATTTCGGACTCAAGAGTTTCTTCGGCAGTCAGAACTCAGGTTTTATCAACATCATGTATCAGGGTGTGCCTGATGACTCTCACAGGTTCACATTCGGGATACGGGATTTTCTCGACGGTTACTCGCAGGTGCTGCATGATGGCTATACTGTAGGTGTTGAAGGGAACCGCATTGTGGAGAGGAAGGATCACGATCTGTCGCGTATGGAGAATTCGCTTGGCGTCTACGGTGAGTATACTTATACGTTCGGGGATAAATTCTCTGCCGTGGTGGACCTCAGTCTGGACTGGAACAATATCTACGGTGTGAGACTGTCGCCAAGAGCCAACCTGAAGTGGTCTCCTGTGGACTGGCTCGTGCTTAGGGCATCCGGAGGCCGTGGAACCCGCTCTCCGAATGTGGTGGCGGACAATCTCGGAATGATGTCCACCGGCCGCCGCATAGTTATGGACAAAGACCTGGATGTGGAATCCGCATGGACTTACGGTGGAAATGTTACCGCTTATCTGCCGGTCGGGTATGAAGACAACTGTTATGTCAGTTTCGACTATTTCCGCAGCGAATTTACAGACCAGGTAATCGCGGATCAGGAGTACGGGGATTTCAGTACAGTGTATATATACAATCTGGACGGGCCCTCGTATACCAATACATATCAGGTTGACTTCTCCATAGAGCCTTTCGAACGCTTCACTGTGCTGGCAACTTTCAGATATACGGACTCCAAGGTGACTCTTAAAGGCAGGGGACTGGTGGAGAGACCGCTTGTCAGCCGTTACAAGGGAGTGCTTAACCTGCAGTATGCGACCAGGATGAACTTGTGGACATTTGACTTCACCGCTCAGATCAACGGTCCCTCGCGCCTGCCTGTATTTGCCGTAAAGGCCGGAGAGAGCGGCATGAGTCCTGTGTATCCGGTCCTTTTTGCTCAGATTACACGTAAGTTCAAGGGAACAGACGTATACATAGGCGCGGAGAACCTTACGTGTTTCAAGCAGGAGCATCCTGTTATCGATGCCGGGGATCCGTATTCCCGTAATTTCAACGCATCGGTCATCTGGGGGCCCATAACAGGTATAACTGTTTATGCCGGAGTGAGATTCACGTTATGGAAGTGATTTTATGAACTTTTAAAATTAAAAAAGATGAAAGCATCTGGATTTTTTCTCAAAACCGTTCTTGCCGTATTGGCGATGTCGATTTTTGTAGTATCTTCGACCGCTCAAAACAACAAGAGGCAGAAGTCTCTTCAGGAGGTGACGTTCATAGTCAGTCTGCATTGTGAAAACTGCGTCAGGAAGGTACAGGACAACATTCCGTTTGAGAAGGGAGTCAAGGACCTGAAAGTGAATTTGGAGGATAAGACAGTGTGGATAGAGTACTCTCCTGACAAGACAGACAAGGCGAAGCTTGCAGCGGCAATCGAGAAATTAGGTTACGAGGTTGTCGGTGAGGTTGTGGAAGAACAGTAGCATATTTAAGATATGTTTAAAATATTAAGAAAGAAATTTTTAACGCCGGCGATATGTCAGATGGACGTCCTGGCGCCCCGTATCGCGGAATCCGCGCGTCCGGGACAGTTCCTCATTGTGAGGGCTGGTGAGAGGAGTGAGCGCATTCCTCTTACGATATGTGATTATGACCCTGTCGAGGGCAGTGTCACGATAGTAACGCAGGAAGTTGGAGCTTCCACCAGAAAGATATGTCATTACGAGGAGGGAGAGTCCTTTGCCGATGTGGTCGGCCCTCTCGGGCAGCCGTCGGAGTTTGTGCACAAGACTCCACAGGAGCTTGCAGGCAGCCGCTGGCTGTTCATTGCCGGAGGTCTCGGTACCGCACCGGTCTATCCGCAGGCCAAGTACCTGCACAATGCCGGTGCTTACGTAGACGTAATCATAGGTGCCCGCAACAAGGACCTCATCATCATGGAGAAGGAGATGGAAGCCGTGTGCGACCATCTGTATATCTGTACAGATGACGGCTCGGCGGGAGAAAAGGGTGTCGTGACTGCGGTCATGGACCGTTTGCTCGGAGGCGGGGAGAGATATGACCAGGCCGTGTCCATAGGGCCTATGATCATGATGAAGTTCGCCACCCTCAAGGCTAAGGAGTACAACCTGCCGCTCGTGGTCAGCCTCAATACCCTGATGGTGGACGGTACAGGCATGTGCGGTGCCTGTCGCGTGACTATCGCCGGCGAGACCAAGTTCGCCTGCGTGGACGGACCTGAGTTCAATGCCTATGACGTGGATTTCGACGAAGCCATGAGGCGTCAGGGCATGTACCGTGACATAGAGAGGGAAGAGGATCATAAGTGCAATATCGGTCTGCATTAAAAAGGAGGAACGAAAATGGCTAATAAGATACCCAGAGTGCCGGTCAGGGAACAGAAACCGGCAGTGAGAGCGCACAATTTCGAGGAAGTGTGCTATGGATACAACGAGGAGGAGGCTCTGCTTGAATCGTCAAGGTGTCTTCATTGCAAGAATCCGCGTTGTATGTCGGCATGTCCGGTGTCGGTCAGAATACCGGATTTCATTGCGAGGATTGCGGCTCGCGATTTTGAGGGAGCAGCGTCTGTGATTGCAGAGGACAGTTCGTTGCCTGCAGTATGCGGCCGTGTCTGTCCTCAGGAGACCCAGTGCGAGGGCTCGTGCGTCTTAGGTGTGAAAGGCGAGCCTGTCGCCATAGGCAAACTGGAACGTTTCGTGGCCGACTGGAGCCGTGAGAACGGAAAGGTATTCATAGACAGGAAACCGTCCAACGGTATCAAGGTGGCTGTAATCGGCAGCGGCCCGTCTGGTCTGGCCTGTGCTTCCGATCTGGCAAAATGGGGTTACGACGTGACTGTCTTCGAAGCCCTGCACAAGGCAGGCGGAGTGCTCCAGTACGGCATACCTGAGTTCCGTCTTCCCAAGCAGAAGGTGGTGGAGCACGAGGTGGACAATCTCAGAAAGTTAGGAGTCAGGATAGAGACAGATGTGGTTGTGGGCAGGACTGTGACGGTGGACGAGCTTTTTGACAAGGAGGGCTTCAAGGCCATATTCATAGGTTCGGGCGCCGGACTGCCCAGATTCATGGGCATCCCAGGAGAAAATCTCAACGGGGTATCTTCGGCCAATGAATTCCTGACGCGTAACAATCTTATGCATGGCTATGATCCTGACTATGATACTCCTGTGTTCTCCGGAAAGCATGTTGTGGTGGTCGGCGGCGGCAATGTGGCCATGGATGCGGCCCGTACGGCATTGCGTCTTGGCTCGCAGGTGACAATTGTATACCGCCGTACAGAGAACGAACTGCCTGCAAGACGCGAGGAGGTGCATCATGCAAAGGAGGAAGGAATAGAGTTCAGGATGCTGACCAATCCTGTGGAGATACTTGGGGATGAAAAGGGCTGGGTACGCGGAATACGCTGTATCCGTATGGAACTTGGGGAACCGGATGCTTCCGGCCGCCGCTCTCCGGTGCCTGTCGGAGGATCGGAGTTCGACATTGAGGCGGATACGGTCATCATGGCTCTCGGAACGTCTCCCAATCCTATGCTTCCCCGTTCGACGCACGGGATCGAGATCAATAGGAAAGGCTGCATAGTCGCTGATGAGAGCGGTATGACCACACGTCCGATGGTGTATGCCGGCGGGGACGCCGTGACGGGCGCGGCAACCGTGATTCTGGCCATGGGTGCAGGCCGCCGGGCTGCTGCAGCCATCAGAGATGCCTTGGAACTACAGAAATAATTTCTAACTTTGCCCGGATTAATGTATTAAGCCTAATGAACGACAAATTGAAAATCGTTGTCCTGGCCAAGCAGGTGCCGGACACCAGAAATGTAGGAAAGGATGCGATGAAGGAGGACGGAACCGTCAACCGCGCCGCATTACCTGCTATTTTCAATCCTGAGGACATGAATGCCCTCGAGCAGGCGCTCCGTATCAAGGACCGTCTGAAGGATGTGGAAATCCATCTGCTGACAATGGGCCCCGGCAGGGCTGCCGACATCATCCGCGAGGGACTCTTCAGAGGAGCTGACGGAGGTGTGCTTCTTACTGACAGAAAGTTTGCCGGAGCCGATACTCTGGCGACATCATACGCCATATCCCAGGCTGTCCGCAGGATGGCTCCGGATATCATCATTGCCGGCCGGCAGGCTATAGACGGGGATACCGCGCAGGTAGGTCCTCAGGTTGCCGAGAAGCTGGGCTGGCCCCAGATTACCTATGCTGAGGAAGTATTGTATATAGATAACAGCCGTGTGACGGTAAGAAGAAGGCTCGAGAGGGGAATCGAGGTGGTTTCCTCTCCTCTTCCCGTGCTGGTTACCGTGACAGGTACAGCTGCTCCATGCAGGCCGCGAAACGCCAAGCAGCTCATGCGCTACAAGGGTGCCCGTACTGTCTCCGAGGAGCAGGCGGCCGGCTCCGAGTATGCCGCGACAGGCAAAGCCGGGGAATCGTTCAGGATTCCCGAGTGGGGTTTTGCCGAGATAGGCGGGGATGAGAAGAGCTACGGTCTCGCCGGATCGCCTACCAAAGTCAAGAAGGTCGAGAATATAATCCTGCAGGCCAAGGAGTCCAGGACCCTCTCCGGCAGTGACGCCGATATCGAGGGACTTGTCAAGGAACTGATCGCAAGTCATACAATCGGTTAATAAAGAAGGAATCATGAACAACATTATAGTATTTTGTGAGACGGACGGCGGCCGTCTGTGTGACGTCAGCCTCGAGTTGATGACAAAGGCCCGCGACCTCGCGGCATCCCTCGCTTGTGATGTGGAGGCCGTGCTTATAGGCTGCAACGTAAAGAATCTTGTGCCGGAGCTGTATGCTTACGGCGCGAAGACAGTGCATCTGGCGGAAGATCCAAGGCTGGAATATTTCCGAACATTGCCTTATGCCGCCATCATCATAGACCTTTTCCGCAGGGAGCAGCCACAGATAGCCCTCTTTGGAGCTACCTCCGTGGGCAGGGACCTTGCGCCAAGGGTATCAAGTGCTCTTCACAGCGGTCTTACTGCAGATTGTACGGCACTTGAGATAGGTGACCATAAGGACAAGGAGAGAGAGTACCACAATCTTCTTTACCAGATCAGGCCTGCTTTCGGAGGCAACATAATAGCCACAATCGTCAATCCGGAGCACAGGCCTCAGATGGCGACTGTACGCGAGGGCGTGATGAAGAAGGCTCCTTTAGCGTCTCCCGTAGCTGGACGTATCGTCGTAATAGACGTCAATTCTATCCTGAAGGACAGTGACCTGACAGTGGAGATCGTGGCCCGCGAAATAGAGGAACGCAAGATTGATATCAAAGGTGCCCAGATTATCGTAGCCGGAGGTTTCGGTGTCGGCAGCAAGGAAAATTTCGACCTGATATTCGAACTCGCCAGGACTCTCGGAGGTGAGGTAGGCGCTTCCCGCGCCGCCGTTGACGCCGGCTTCGCGGACCATGCCCGCCAGATCGGCCAGACCGGTGTGACGGTGCGTCCCAAACTGTTCATCTCATGCGGCATATCCGGGCAGATACAGCATACAGCCGGTATGGACCAGTCATCTATGATCATCTCCATCAACAGCGATCCTGAGGCTCCTATCCACAAGATAGCTGACTATGCCATAGTAGGAGACCTCAATGTGGTGATACCCAAACTCATCAAGTTCTACAAACAAAACAGCAAATAGTCATGGCAAACTTTTATACAGACAACAGTGATTTGAAGTTTCAGCTCTCCCATCCGTTGATGAGGAAGATTGTGGAGCTGAAGGAACAGGATTTCAAGGACAGCGGTGTATATGATTATGCGCCCTGCAACGTGGAGGACGCCATCGACTCATACGACAAGGTTATGGAAGTGATGGGGGAGATCTGCGCCGACACCATAGCCGCCAATGCCGAGCAGGTAGATCATGACGGCCCTGTCTGCGAGAACGGAAGAGTGACCTATGCCGCCGGTACGGCCGAGAACCAGAAGGTGCTCACCCAGGCCGGCATGTACGGAATGTCCCTGCCCCGCCAGTACGGCGGACTTAACTTCTCCCTCGTACCTTACGTGATGGCGGAGGAACTTGTATCCAGGGCTGATGCCGGATTTGCAAACATATGGGGCCTTCAGGACTGTGCAGAGACTATCCATGAGTTCGCCTCTGAGGAGATAAAGGAAGAGTTCCTGCCGAGGATACAAAAAGGGGATACCTGTTCCATGGACCTTACCGAACCGGATGCAGGCTCCGACCTGCAGGCCGCCATGCTGAAGGCCGAGTGGGATGAGGAGAAGGGAATGTGGATGCTCAACGGCGTGAAGAGGTTCATAACAAACGGTGACGCCCAGATCAAACTGGTGCTGGCCCGTTCCGAGGAAGGTACCCGCGACGGCCGGGGCCTGTCGTATTTCGTACACGACCAGAAATGGGGCGGCGTTACAGTCCGTCGTATCGAGAACAAGCTCGGTATCAAGGGATCTCCTACATGCGAGCTGGTGTTTAAGAATGCCCCTGCCAAACTTGTCGGCGAGCGTCGTCTTGGTCTTATCAAATACGTGATGTCTCTGATGAACGGTGCCCGTCTCGGTGTCGGTGCCCAGTCTGTCGGCATATCCGAGGCCGCTTACCGCGAGGCTTACAAATATGCCTGCGAGCGCCGTCAGTTCGGCAAGGCCATCATCGAGTTTCCCGCAGTATCGGAGATGCTTGCAGTGATGAAGGCCAAACTTCAGGCTTCCCGTGCCATTCTTTACGAGACAACCCGTTTCGTGGATATGTACAAGGCTCTTGGCTTTATTGCTGAGACGCGTAAACTCACACCTGAAGAGCGTCAGGAGATGAAGAAGTATCAGAAATATGCTGATATGTTCACACCTGTGCTGAAGATGATGTCCAGCGAGTACTGTAACCAGAATGCCTACGATGCAATACAGATTCACGGCGGCTCCGGTTACATGAAGGAGTATCCGGTGGAACGCATTTATCGCGATGCAAGGATAACCACCATATATGAAGGTACGTCCCAGCTCCAGACCGTTGCTGCTGTCCGCTACGTGACCACAGGGGCATATCTGGCCAAGATACGCGAGTACGAGGCTGAAGAAATCGCTCCCGAGTTCGCCACGCTGAAGAAAGCTCTGGTGGAGATGGCCGGGCAGTATGAACAGGCTTGTGCTCTCGTGCATGGACACGACAATACCTATGTAGACTTCCATGCCCGTCGTCTGGTGGAGATGGCCGGGCACATAATAATGGGGTGGCTGCTTGTGCTGGATGCTCAGAGATGTCCGGACTTTGCCAGGTCTGCAAGGGTATTCGTCGGCAAGGCTAAGGCATGGAATCAGGAACGGTACGGATACATCGCCGGCTTCAGTGAGGAGGATCTGGCGGACTATATAAACTGAAACCATGTAGTATGAGGAAGTATCTTTCCATTACAGCACTTTCCCTCATTTGCTGGGCCTCGGCCTTCGCAGATGAGGGAATGTGGCTTCCATCCCTGATTTCCCAGAGGATAGAGGATATGCAGGCCAAGGGATTTGAACTCTCGGCCGATGATATTTACAGCATCAACCAGGCCTCACTGAAGGATGCCGTGGTGCTTTTCGGCAGAGGCTGTACCGGAGAGCTTATTTCCCCGGAGGGACTGCTTATTACCAACCATCACTGCGGCTATGCCCAGATACAGCAGCACAGCTCGGTGGAGCATGACTATCTCCGCGACGGCTTCTGGGCCATGACCCGGGAAGAGGAACTTCCCAATCCGGGCCTGACCGTCAGTTTCCTGGAGTATATGGAAGACGTGACAGAGCAGGTGTTGGACGGTTATGAGGCGGGAATGACTGAGGAGGAGCGGACGGCTCTGATTGATGCCAATGCCGACCGGTTGATAGAAAAGGCGACTGCGCCAGGCAACGGACTCAGGGCCTCAGTGGAGTCCCTGTACTACGGCAACAAATACTATATGTTCGTCTACCGGGAGTATTCAGACGTGCGCCTGGTGGGAGCGCCTCCCTCGTCCATAGGCAAGTTCGGCGGAGATACCGACAACTGGATGTGGCCGCGTCATACCGGAGATTTCTCCATTTTCCGTATATATGCTGACAAGGACAACAATCCTGCTCCATATTCGGAGGACAACGTGCCCTACATGCCCAAGCGTTATTTCCATATTGCGGCAGGCGGCATAGAGGAGGGAGACTTTACCTTTGTCTACGGTTTTCCGGGAAGCACCCGCGAGTACATCATGTCCGAGGGTGTACGTTATGTGTCGGAAGTATCCAATCCGTTCAAAATTGCCCTGCGTACCATGCGTCTGGACATCCAGAAGCGGTATATGGAAGCCGACCAGGCTGTCCGCATACAGTATTCTTCTAAAAACGCCGGTATCGCCAACGCCTGGAAGAAATGGCAGGGCGAGATGAAAGGTGTGGCCCGTCTCGGTACAGTCGCCAGAAAGCAGGAGTTTGAGTCCGGCTTCATGAAGTGGGCTGAGGGAACGGAGTACGAGGGCATAGTTCCTGCCCTGGATTCATTATACAGACTGCTTGAACCTTATAACTATGCCTATGAGTATTACAATGAGTCGGCACGTACGATAGAACTGGCGCAGTTTGCCTCCAGCATAGGGCGTGTGGCCGGGTCCGGCTCCGATTCTGCACTGAAGGCGGTCATAGCCTCGTTCTACAAGGATTACTACCTGCCTGTCGACAAGGAATCTTTCGTGGCCGTGATGAATGCTTATAAGGACAATGTCCCGGTTGGCTTCCGTCCTCCGTATTTTGACAGCACTCTTGCCGTGTACGGAGGCTCCGTAGAGCAGTGGGCTGACCATATGTTCTCCACTTCCGTCTTCGCGGACCCTGCGGCACTTGATACCATGGACTGCACTGCCGCCGCAGCCCTGCATGACGATCCGGCATCGGAATTCGGCAGAGAGTTTGCCGAATGGACAGAAGCCAATCTGCGTCCTGTGATCAAACGGCTCAGCTCCGAGATTACCCTGCTCAACCGCGACTACATGCGCGGTCAGATGGAGTATCAGCCGGACAAGATATTCTACCCGGATGCCAATCTTACCCTTCGTGTAGCCTACGGCCATATCAAGGGATATGCTCCCTCAGACGGAGTGTACTACCTGCCGTTCTCGACCATCAAGGGAATAATGGAAAAAGACAATCCGGAGATATTCGACTATGACATTCCGCAGAAGTACCGTGACATCGTAGACAGTGGGGATTACGGACGCTGGGGGTATGACGGAGATGTCCCCGTATGCTTTATCGCTACCAATCATACTTCCGGCGGCAATTCCGGAAGTCCTGTCATTGACTCCAAGGGACGTCTGATCGGCATC
Organism: uncultured Alistipes sp.; assembly: GCA_900544175.1. Taxonomy (GTDB): domain Bacteria; phylum Bacteroidota; class Bacteroidia; order Bacteroidales; family UBA932; genus Coprenecus. The sequence goes on along the minus strand of UQUN01000003.1, from coordinate 97,239 downwards.
AACTTCGACCGTGTGTGGGAAGGAACCATGAGCGATATCGAGTTCGATCCGGATTTCTGCCGGAATATATCTTTGGATATTCGCTATGTCCTGTTCGTAATAGACAAGATAGGCGATGCCGGCCATCTCATAGACGAGATGACAATAGAAACAGAGTAGGGAACACGCATGTGCTCTGAAGGAGCCGGACACTTGCCATTCAGGCTCATGCCTCCTTAAATTTTTAAGAAAAAAATTTGGCCGTACGGAAAATTTACTATCTTTGCGGTCCGATTCGGGATGTGGCGCAGTTGGTTAGCGCACCACGTTAGGGACGTGGGGGTCGGACGTTCGAGTCGTCTCATCCCGACAAGCCAGGTCTCCTGAAGGGGACCTTAATTTTTGGATAAGGTTATCTGTTTTTTTCGGGAAGTGGCGCAGTTGGCTAGCGCGCTGCGTTCGGGACGCAGAGGTCGGGTGTTCGAGTCACCTCTTCCCGACAGAAGGGTTTCTTTTTAAGGGACCCTTTCTTTTTGTCGTATAGTTAGTGATGGAGCAGGAATGTGAACGGTACATGCAGCCGGGCGGCCCAGTCGTGTTCTACATGGGAGGCCCCTGGAAAAACACGGCTCTGCCAGCTGGGGGCAGACCATCCGAGAGTGACGAGCAGGCTGTCAAGTCTGTCCTGGTATGGAGGGTATAATGCATCTAAGGTAGAGTCTCCGCGGTCTGTGTACAGCAGACAGGAACCGGGCTCGGGCAGGTGGTCGGAAAGATAGCTGAGGAAAGCCCTGAATACTTTTTCAGAGATGTCTGCGGCATTGGGACAGGTACTGCCGGTTATCATTGGCAGGTGTGTGGACATGCACGCGGCTCCGCCGAATACTTCCGGATACTCGCACAAGGCATAGAGTGAGATAAGTCCTCCCATACTGGAACCGGCGATAAAGGTATGTGCCTTGTCAGGCATGGTGGAATACCGGGTGTCGATGAATGGCTTGAGTTCTGTGGTGAGGAAACGGAGGTATTCATCGGCTTCATAGTCAGTGCAGGAGGAGAGCATGAAAGCGAGGGCTTCCGGTGAGCTTAAGGAGGTGCCTTCGGTCCATATGCCGCTTGTGTCGCGTATTCCGCCAAGATAGCCGAGTGTCTTTTCCGGGAAATATTCGCCGTATCTGTTGTTCCCGTGCGCGATGCCGACAACTATGAAAGGCTGCAGGCTGTCTGATGCAATAAGCTTTCCTGCAGTCTCGTCCACCATCCATTCCTCGTGGTTCCACGACCATGTTGAGTCGAAAAGCATCTGTCCGTCGTGCATATACAGCACCGGGTATTTCTTTTTTGTGGAATATCCGTCAGGAAGCCATACATATACCTGACGCGGACTCATGTATTTCGATTCGAACTGCGGATAGCCTTCCACGTGTCCGGATGAGGTGTGTGTGCCGTTCCCGTCCTTGAGCAGGTCTATCGTACCTCCATCGTAGATCAGGTAGCCGCGCAGGTCTGGACGGGATTCGATGAACACGGCGGCTTTTTCCTTGCCTAAGACCATGCAGTATGTCGCGTATGCATCGGAAAACGCTCCTCCTCTGGAAGTGTCGGAGGATATGACGGTGGCACTGAGCAGGTCGTGGCTGGCCGGATATCCGGTCAGCGGATTGATGGAGTGGGCATATTTCTTTCCGTTGATGATGTGGAATTTGCGGTAATTCCCGGAGGTTGTGATGCCGCAGTCGGTAAGGTGCAGTATTTTCTGGATATTCTCGCCGGCTGTCTGGCTGCCGTCCTCGGGGGTGTCGACTCCTATGCTCCACATTCTTCCTGATGCGTTGGCACCTTTGCATACGATTTCCATTCCTACTTCCACGAGATAGTCCTGTACTCCGAGACTGTCGAGCAGGTCGGCTACGACATCGCAGGTATAGCCTTGTGCGATGGCGTTGAAATTGAGCTGTACTCTCGGATCTTTCTTAATGACTTTCCCGTTTTCGATACTTACCAGGTCCATGCCTGTAAAAGCTTTCAGGGAGTCTATGATATGTGCTGTCGCTTCGTCATTCTTCAGGCTGTCGAGTCTGGACGGATCGGAGAATCCGAATCCCCAAAAGTCATAAAGAGGTCCTCCGCTGACATCGAACAGGCCTCCGGTCTCTTCCCACAGTTTCTTGGACATTTCGAACATTTCTGAGAAATACCTGTCCGGACGGCAGTCTTCCCCTCTGTTGATTCTGGAGAGTATGGAACCTTTGTTGTATCCTGATATGGAGAAGTCTATGTCCTGTAGTCTCTGTGCTACAAGACTGGTGACCGAGTCCTCGTCCGATGCGGTACCTGCGTTTTCCGGTACTGAATATATTATGTGGAATGTCCCTCCTTGTGTATAACCTTCTATCCGTCTGTATATTCTGTCTTGGGAACAGGAAGCTGGCAGAAGGGATGTCAGGCAGCTTGCAGCTATGATCCAGATGTTGGCAAGATGTCTCATGATGGCATGATTTTAGTAAAAATGTTATCTGTTTGCAAAGCTAAGAAAAAATTGATGCATATTTGTATCTGAATTAAAGATAGAAGAAGACATGTACACTGGTGTAGTTATAAAAAGAGTGTCAATGGCAGTGCTTATGCTGCTCTCCATTATCTCCTGTAACAAGGACGAGGAGGAGTATGAGTACATGGAAGGGTCCGTCAATTTCGATTTTCCGACGTATGTGGTGGTTGATCAGGTGATAGAGACTTATGCCTCCGGTATTACCGTTCCGAGTGACCCTATTTACTTCTGGGTGGCGTCAGGCCTGGATCTGGGAGAAAGGGATACGGTGTACAGTCAGTCTATAAGGGTCACTGTCCCTCACGAGCCGGGTGAGTACAGCATTACGGCTTTTGCAAGGCACGAAGGATATTATTCGAAGAACAAGGTTGTCAACGTGGTGGCCATAACTGATGAAGGGGATGCTGTGGACGGATGGACGAAAACTTCGGATACTTTTACCGATCCACGTGACGGATCAGTATATTATGTAAGGGACTATGGACATCTTACATGGTTTGTCCAGAATCTGAGGTATGCGGGTGACGGAGAAGATACGCTGGGCCGTGCCTATGAGAACTCGGACGGAATCGGCAGTGTATTCGGCCGTCTGTATTCATGGAATGACGCGACCGGAGGCGAGGCCGGCTCTGGTCTGGGAGGAGGACCTCAGGGGGCCTGTCCGGAAGGATGGACAGTTCCGACAATGGAAGACTGGGAGGATTTTGCGGCTGCAGTAGTTGAAGAGACAGGTCTGGAGGATGTTTCAGTTGATTTCATGGACTCCTGGCGGCATCTCGGAGAAGTCATGACGGCCGCAATATTGATCAATGGCGATGCGATGTGGCCTTATTCTCCTGACAACGAGCATACAAACGATGTCGACTGGAATGGGATTCCGACCGGGAACTCCAACAACAGCTATTCTGATTTCGAGAATATCGCTGAGTACGGTATGTGGTGGGCGTCTTCGGAACTGGATAACGGTATGGTGCCTTACAGGTACGTATTCTACAATGGAAGCGATTGTGGAGTGTACTATACGGACAAGGACACGTACGGTGTCTCCGTCAGGTGTGTCAAAGTTTTGGAATGATAAATTTAAATGATGATTGATATGAAAAAACGTGGTTACATAGTGCTGGCTGTCGTTGTGGCGTTGGTGCTTATTCTGTTTTTCTGGATTAAGGGAATGTATAACTCAATGGTACGCATGGATGAGAATGTCTCTCAGGCATGGGCTCAGGTTGAGAATGTATATCAGAGAAGGGCTGACCTGATACCCAATCTGGTAGCTGCAGTCAAAGGTTATGCGGAACATGAGTCCTCGACTCTGCAGGCAGTGGTGGATGCCAGAGCGAAGGCCACACAGGTGACGGTGGATCCGTCCACGCTTTCAGAGAACGAGCTTTCCAAGTTTATGGAGGCGCAGGACGAACTGGGTGCTGCCATAGGACGTCTGTTGGTGTCTGTAGAACGTTATCCTGATCTCAAGGCCAACCAGAATTTCCTTGATCTTCAGGCTCAGCTCGAAGGTACCGAGAACAGGATCGCTGTAGAACGCAGGAAGTTCAATGAAGCTGCACGCGATTACAATGTTACTATCCGTAAATTCCCGGACAATATTTTCGCAGGAATGTTCGGATTTGAGAAAAAAGGTTATTTCGAGGCGTCCGAGGAGGCATCTCAGGCACCTGTAGTATCTTTTGAGGAATGACGGCAGATGATCTTTTGAGAAAAGAGAGCAAGGAATTGCTTGTAAGCGCCATAAAGTCTGCGGAGAAGAATACTTCAGGGGAGATACGTGTGCATCTTGAGCAGGTATGCAAGGGAGACCCGTACATGCGCGCCGCGTATGTGTTTTCCAAATTGGGAATGTTCAGGACAGCGGACCGCAATGGGGTGTTGATTTACCTTGCACTCAAGTCCCGCAAGTTCGCCATTGTCGGTGACTCCGGTATCAATGCAAGGGTAGGAGCCGGCTTCTGGAATGATGTCAAGGATGGTATGGAAGCTGATTTTCAGGCCGGAAATTTTACCGGAGGTATGACGAAGGCAGTTCTTGCTGTAGGTGAGAAGCTGAAAGCCTTTTTCCCTTACCGGAAAGATGATGTGAATGAACTTTCAGACGATATTTCATATGATGACAATAAGGACAGCCTGTAGACGACTGCTGCCTTTTATCGCCGGAGCAATGCTTCTTGCGGCGTCTTCGTATGCAGCAGCGCAGATCCCGCAGAAGCCTTCAGTAGCCCGTGCGGTAAATGACTTCGCCGGTGTCTTCACGCATCAGGAAGCGGAGTACATGAACAGAGTGCTGGTGGATTTTGCGGACAGTACTTCCAATCGGATTGTTGTCGTCACTGTAGACGGTCTCGGTGGATTGGAGCCTGCTGAGTTCGCCTATGAGATAGGAGAACAGTGGGGGGTCGGCTCAGGACAGTTCGACAATGGGGTGGTGGTATTGGTAAAACCCAAGACTTCCGGTTCTTCAGGGCAGGTGTATATTGCGGTCGGTTATGGCCTGGAGGGGGCAATACCCGATGCTGTGGCCAAACGGATCGTAGAGAACGAGATGATTCCCCGTTTTAGGGAAAACGACTATGCCGGGGGAGTCGCTGCGGCTCTGAATGTACTGATGAGGCTGGCAGCAGGAGAGATATCATATAAAGAGTATGAGGAGGAAGCGGATGGAGGCGCAGGGGCTGTTGTCGGTATCTGTTTTATAATATTGTTTATTATCGTTGCAGTGATTGCTCACCGTAACGGCCCTACTGATCTCAGTAACGGAGGCAGTCGCGGGTCATCTGTGGCTGATGTCATATTCTGGTCCTCGCTCCTTGGCGGCGGTGGCCGCAGCGGAGGTTTCAGAGGAAACGGAGGTGGATTTTCCGGAGGCTTTGGCGGCGGTTTCGGCGGCGGAAGTTTCGGTGGCGGCGGTGCCGGCGGCAGCTGGTGATTCCGCCACCGGTGTATGGGCTCTATATGACTTCGGCTGAGTCGAAGGCCTTTATTATCTTTGTCACGAGCGGATGCCTGACCATGTCCTCAGTCCCGAAATTGATAACAGCCACTCCGTTTATGTTCTTCACGAGACTGACACCTCTGATGAGGCCTGAGTCTTTCTTGTTCGGCAGGTCTATCTGGCTTGCATCTCCTGTGACGATGAACTTGGCGTTGTTGCCCATACGTGTCAGGAACATCTTCAACTGTCCGAGTGTCGTATTCTGTGCCTCGTCCAGAATGACGAACGCACTGTCGAGTGTGCGCCCTCTCATATAGGCCAGAGGGGCTATCTGTATGATACCTTCTTCCATGAGTATCTGCAGTTTTCTCGGATGTATCATGTCATGCAGCGCATCATACAGAGGCTGTAGGTACGGATCGAGTTTCTCTTTCATGTCTCCTGGGAGGAATCCGAGTCTCTCACCTGCCTCCACTGCCGGCCTGGTAAGTATCAGTTTTTTTACCTCCTTATTTTTCAATGCTCTGACTGCCAGTGCAATAGCTGTGTATGTCTTTCCGGTTCCGGCTGGTCCGAGTGCGAATATCAGATCGTTCTTGTAGTATTCGTCCACGAGCCTGCGCTGGTTTAGGGTTCTGGCCTTTACGATTCTTCCCTCGTTACCGTATACGATATTGTATGATTCCTCGTTCTTGTGGATTGATTTCCGGTTTTCCATTTCGGACGGATAGGACCTGTAGTCGAGCAGTCTTTCCAGCTCGCTGTCACTGAGTACACTTCCATTTCTGATTGTATCCACCATAGTCTCAAGCCTCTCCTTTAGCATGTCCACTTCCCCTGCATCTCCTTTGAGACAGATTTCCTGTCCTCTTGCCAGTATGCTGACAGACGGGAAGAAGCGCCTCATTGTCTCTATGTTTCTGTTGTTGACTCCGTATATGTACACGGAGTCTGTCCCTTCAATTGATACTGTTTCCTTTTTTTCTACATTCTCACTCATTTTCGAACAGTGATTTTAGTCTGTTGTATGTATCTGTCATTCTCAAATAATTGTCCTGGTTCTTGAACTCGCTGCCTTTGTCCATGAATTCCCTGACCGGAAGTACGGTATAGCCGTCCTCGTAGCCGCCAGCTCTTGAGCACCAGACGGGTATGGCTTCACCTCCTGTGATGAAAGGGCCGTATGTGGTCACTATGATGTCGAGCCTGTACATCAGTCCAAGTTCTGTGTTCCGCAGACTCATGTTCGAGACGAAGTTGCCCAGCGAGTATACGGTCGGGAACTCGACGGCCTGGACTACGTGAGGATGTGAGCCAATGACCGCATCCGCTCCGTTGTCAAGCAGAAAACGTGCCCATTCCCGCTGTGTCCGGTCTGCCTCCGTACTGTATTCGTCTCCCCAGTGCGGAAGTGCTATAATGATTTCAGCACCTGCCGCTTCTGCCTTTTTCATGGAGTGCAGCACGGATGTCCTGTCCATCATGTTGACGCAGAACGGCTCAGGCACTTCTATGCCGTTGGTTCCATAAGTGAAGTTGATGAAAGCTGTCTTTATCCCTCCAATATTTGTGATGAACGGGTCCCCGACTGACCTTGACGCGCTGTCCCTGTAGGCGCCAGTCACCGGTATGCCTATTCTGTCGTACTTTTCAAAAGTTGAGGCCAGACCTCTCCTGCCTCTGTCACAGATATGGTTGTTTGCGCATAGGAACAGGTCTATGCCGGCTTCCGCTGCTGCCTCCGCTATGGATTCAGGGGCCGAGAATGACGGATATCCGGTGTACGGGGGGCCTCCAAGGCAGAACTCCATGTTTGCGACAGTGAAGTCCGCCGCATCGATGTGCCTGCGGACGTGACGGAAATAGGAGGAGTAATCATATGATGCCGACATCATGCTGTCGGCTCCCGGCATGAGCGCAGAATGAAGCTGCTGCCGGTGCTGCATGATATCTCCGATGAACAGGATGGACAATGTGTCTATTATAGCGAAAAGTACCGTGCCAGTCATAGTTCCGCTCTACTCCTGCAGTAATTTTATATTGTCGAAATCCAGTCTGACGGACAACCACTTTCTCAATTTGCCCATGTTGTCTTCGCTCAATGGCTTGTCTGCGCTCAGGATTATGATGACCACTTCTTTCTTGTTCAGGGAGTCAGTGCTCATTGAATATCCGCGCGTAAGGGTGACGTTTTTCAGTGCGGGGTACTGTGCCCTCAGCTCATCAGTGACTTTCTCTACGGGCAGTTCCCTGGATTTGTAGATGCCCAGTTCATTGCGCAGAGAGTCGATAACAAGTTCCCTTTTGCTGATCTCCTGGTCGTTCCTTTCATAAATGCTCTGTATTGCCAGTCTGTCTGTCATCTCGCTCTGGTCACTGGCGGCATTCTGACTGATGATTATCTGGTCATCGGAAAGTCCTAACTCGTGTGCCGAACTGTACAGCCTTTCAAGCTCCTCTTCATTAAGCGCCTCGCCGGCGATGAACAGCTCCACTGTGGGCGGCTTTGAGTACGGGTCTATGCTGTAGTCGTATATGTAACTGCGTGCGAGCTGGTCCTTGTTGGCTGCCATAAACTGTTTCGCGGCATGGCTGAAGTTGTTCTCCCGTATCATGAGTACAGCAGAATAGACACTGGGAATGATGATTATGACCACTATTGCGGCAATCCAACGGCTGACTCTTTTTTTCCTTGCAGGGTCTGTGAAGGATACCATCGGGAACTTCAGGTACTTGACAGCGAGGAATGTTGCTATGGCTATGAATATGCTGTTGATGGAGAACAGGTAGAGAGCTCCGATGAAATATTTCAGGTTTCCGGTTGCGAGTCCGAAGCCGGCCGTACACAGAGGTGGCATCATGGCAGTCGCTATGGCTACGCCGGATATCACGGTGCCTTTGTCCTTGCGGCTTATCTCGATGATGCCGGCGAATCCTCCGAAAAGGGCGATAAGTACATCGTATATGGTAGGGTTTGTCCTGGAGAGAAGTTCCGTGGGGTTCTCCAGCTCAAGTGGAGAGACTAAAAAGTACAGGCTCGATGCTATTATGCTTATGAGAACCATGACAATCAGATTCTTGAAAGAAGTCTTGAGACAGGATGTGTCATTGGTGCCGAGTCCGTATCCTATGCCGAATATGGGGCCCATTAGCGGCGATATGAGCATTGCGCCGATTATTACTGCGATAGAGTTGATGTTCAGTCCTACCGAGGCGATTATTATGGCGAATGCCAGGATATATGCGTTAGGACCTCTGAAGTCGATGTTGCTTCTAATGAACTGTGATGCTTTCTCAGTGTCTACGTGATCGTTCAGAGTTGTGATCGCGCTGACATGTGACTTGGCTTTGCGCCAAAAAGTCCGGAAAATGCTGTCCATCCAGATGAATTTAGTGGTTTAGAATGTAAATATACATTTTTTTTGCGCCTGTGTCATTATTTCAGTATTTTTGTTGATTATATTTGGTATGTTAAATTTTTGTAAGTGAAAGGTAATGAAAGCGTTTAAACTGATTATCACATTGGCCGCCGCAATGATGCTGCTTACCGGCTGCGATTTTTTCCGTTCTATTATGGGAAAGCCTACCTCAAAGGATATCGAGAGGATGAGGCAGGAGGCAGTGGAGCAGGCCCGCAGGCAGAGGATCAAGGACTCGCTTGCGGCAATAGAACTGAGCAAGGCCCAGGAACAGCAGAAACAGTCACAGGAGAATCTGCTGGATGAGAGTGCCGGCAGGTATCATGTCATCCTCGGCAGTTTCAAGGTAGACGGCAATGCCGAGAAGATGTATGCCCTTTTGGAGAAGAACGGCTACTCTCCGAGAGTGATACGTTTCAACAACGGTTTCGAGGCTGTGTCGGTAGCGGCTTATGACAATTACCGTGAGGCGCTCAAGGCCATGTACGATGTCATGGAGTTTGAGTTCTGCCCTGAGGATGTGTGGATTTACGATATCAATCAGAATATGCATGTTAAACAATAGTCTTAATAGAATATGAGAACAACAGCTTTTACACAGAAGCACATAGCGCTCGGTGCCAAGATGGTGCCGTTTGCCGGTTTCAATATGCCGGTTGAATATACAGGAATAACGGAGGAGCACAATACTGTAAGAAACGGGGTAGGTGTATTCGATGTCTCCCATATGGGTGAGATATGGGTCAAAGGGCCCAATGCTCTGGCGTTTGTCCAGTACGTGTCTTCCAATGACGCTTCTCTCCTTTATCCGGGAAAGGTGCAGTATGACTGCTTCCCCAACGGAAAAGGTGGCATAGTTGATGACTTCCTTACATACTGCATTGACAGTCAGACTTACCTTCTGGTTGTAAATGCGGCCAATGTCGAGAAGGACTGGAACCATCTCTGCTCTATTGCCCCCAAGTTCGGACTGACTCCCGGAAAGGAGCTGTACAATGCGTCTGACGAGATATGCCAGCTGGCCGTACAGGGGCCCAAGGCTCTTCAGGCCATGCAGAAACTGTGTGATCAGGACCTCGTCAATATGGAGTATTATACTTTCAAGAAAGTGATGCTCGGAGGAGTCAGTGTGATTTTCTCCATTACCGGATATACAGGTGCTGGCGGATGCGAGATATATGCAGCAAACGAGGATGCCGACAAATTGTGGAACGCGGTGTTCGAGGCAGGTGCTGAGTTCGGTATCAAGCCTGTGGGTCTCGGTGCGCGTGACACTCTCAGACTGGAGATGGGCTTCTGCCTTTACGGCAATGACATTGATGACACGACCTCACCCCTTGAGGCTGGTCTAGGATGGATTACCAAGTTCACGGAGACTAAGGGAGATTTCATTGACAGGGAGTATCTTCTGAAGCAGAAGGCCGACGGTCTGAAACGCAAGCTTGTGGGATTTGAGCTTATCGACCGCGGTGTGCCCCGTCACGGATACGAGATATGTGATGCGTCCGGCAGTGTCATCGGTCATGTCACATCCGGAACGATGTCTCCATCCCTGAAGAAGCCTATAGGCATGGGTTATGTCAACACTCCTTACAACAAGGTGGATACGGATATATTCATCAAGGTAAGGGACAGGCTTCTCAAGGCCAAAGTAGTCAAGATTCCTTTCTATAAGCCGGAAAAATAGTGATAAGGCTTCTCTCCATGATATTTTCCGTGCTCCTGCCGGTCATGGCTGTGGCCCAGACCGGAGGAGCCGGAAGATTGGAGAGGCATGTGTCCTTTCTTGCATCAGACTCGCTTGAAGGTCGCGGTGCCGGCTCTCCGGGGGAGGCCGCTGCGGCCGGATATCTGTACGGATGTCTTGAGGATGCCGGTGTGACAATGCTATCTCCCAGGCCGGGGCAGGATTTCTCCATTATATTGGATGGAGGAGATACCCTGCACTCATATAATGTCGTGGGTATGGTCCGAGGTTTTGACAGCGGGCTTAACGGGCAATATATTGTCGTAGGGGCGAATATCGATCATCTCGGAATGAACATACTGACTGTGGACGGAGAAAAGACCAGGCAGATATTCCCCGGAGCCAATGACAATGCTTCCGGAGTAGCTGCATTGATCGAGATAGCCGAAAGAGTGGCCGCATCGTCATTTTTCTTCAGACGCTCGGTTGTTTTTGTGGGATTCGGTGCGAAAGAGCAGGGTATGGCCGGCTCATGGTATTTTGCCAACAGGACGTTCCGTGATATGGATAGCGTATCTTTGATGCTGGACCTAAGAGTTATAGGCCAGTCCGGACCATTGAATCCATTTGTGTATTATACCGGATATCCTGTTCCGGAAATCAACAGGCTGGTTTACGGACTGTCAGAGGCAGGTGCTTTTTATGTTCCTCACTACGGTGATGGCGTGCTGCCCTCAGGTGACTACCTGCCGTTTTACGAAAAGAATGTTCCGATAGTGGTTTTCACCACTGGTCAGGACATGGATGTAAGGACTGTAAGGGACAGGGCCGGGTCACTGGACTATGAGTCGATGGATTATATATGTGACTTCATATACCATTTTATCCGTGAGGCGGCCAATCTTGACCTGATGATATACAGGCAGGTGTCTGCTGCTGATACGATTGTGGGGGAGATTGCCGGAGGGGAGAGGGTGTATTCACCGTATGAGGTGGATGTGCCTCCCCAGTATTTCAAGGGAGATGTTGGTACATTCCTGAGCGACTGGGTGTACACCTATTTGAAATACCCTGACATACCTTTGAGTCAGGGAGTATCGGGAACAGTTACGGTTGAGTTCATCGTGGAGAAGGATGGTACTGTCACGAATGTCAGGGCCGTAAGTGGCGATGACCAGTATCTTGAGGATGAGGCCGTCAGGGTTGTGGCCGCCTCTCCCAAATGGAAGCCCGGAGTCATGGGCGGGGAGAAGGTCAGGGTCAAATATTCCATACCAGTGGAATTCAGATTGAGAAAACGATAGTATGAAATAATGGATATGTCAACTGATTACGATTTTTCAGAAATTGAGAGAAAATGGCAGAAGTTCTGGGCAGAGAACGGAACTTTCAAAGTTACGGAGGACAGCAGCCGTCCCAAGTTCTATGTTCTGGACATGTTTCCGTATCCGTCTGGAGCCGGATTGCATGTCGGGCATCCTCTGGGCTATATAGCAAGTGACATATACAGCAGGTACAAGCGCTTGAAAGGATATAACGTACTTCATCCCATGGGGTTCGATGCCTTCGGCCTTCCTGCCGAACAGTATGCCGTGCAGACAGGAAGGCATCCTGCCGACACTACGGAGGAGAACATTGCGCGATACAAGAGGCAGCTCAGCCGTATAGGGTTCTCCTTTGACTGGTCACGCGAGATAAGAACATGTGATCCGGAATACTATAAGTGGACGCAGTGGGCTTTCTTGAAGATGTTCGGAAGCTGGTATGACAATGCTGCTGGCAAAGCACGTCCGGTAGAAGAGCTTACCGGATATTTTGCCGTGAATGGTACGGATGGGCTTGATGCTGCATGTTCGAAGGAAATGCGTTTCACTGCTGATGAATGGAACGCTATGGACTGGAAGGCTCAGGCCGATGTACTGATGAATTACAGGCTGGCGTATCTTGGAGAGACTTCGGTCAACTGGTGCCCTGAACTTGGCACTGTACTGGCCAACGACGAGGTCAAGGATGGACTTTCTGTGCGTGGAGGCTGTCCTGTGGTACAGAAGAAGATGATGCAGTGGCAGTTGAGAGTGTCCGCGTATGCCGGAAGACTTCTTGAGGATTTGGAGACTCTGGACTGGACTGACTCTCTGAAGGACATGCAGCGCAACTGGATAGGACGTTCCGAAGGAGCCGAGATAATATTCAAGGTTGAGAATGGAAATGAATCCTATGATGTGACAGTCTTCACGACCCGTGCGGATACTGTATTCGGTGTGACGTTCATGGTTCTGGCTCCTGAGAGCGAGTGGGTGGAACGTCTCACGGCTCCTCAGATGCGCGGGCAGGTCGAAGAATATCTTGCGGCGGCGGCGAGGAAGACAGAAAGGGAGCGAATGGCAGAGACCCGTCAGGTGACGGGTGTCTTCACCGGTTCCTATGCGGTCAATCCCATGACTGGAAACAGGATACCCGTATGGATATCAGAATATGTACTTGCAGGCTATGGAACAGGTGCCATAATGGCTGTCCCGGCGCATGACAGCAGGGACTATGCTTTTGCCCGTCATTTCAATCTTCCGGTCATACCTCTGATAGAAGGATGTGACGTGTCGGAGTCCAGTTTCGATGCGAAGGAAGGTGTAATGTGCAACTCGGGTTTTCTGAACGGCATGAGCGTGAAGGAAGCCGTCAAGGCTGCGATAGACAAGGTCGAGGAGATGAGTATAGGCCGTAGGAAGGTCAATTTCAGACTGCGTGACGCGATCTTTTCCCGTCAAAGATACTGGGGGGAGCCTTTTCCTATATATTATAAGGAAGGAGTCGCTTGTCCCATTGATGAGAAGGAACTGCCGCTGTGTCTTCCTGAGATAGACAAGTTCCAGCCGACCGAGACAGGAGAGCCGCCACTTGCAAGGGCCAGGGACTGGACATGGAACGGTTTTCCTATAGAGAAGAGTACCATGCCGGGTTTTGCCGGAAGCAGTGCCTACTATCTCAGGTATATGGATCCTCACAACAGCACGGCTCTGGTAGGCAAGGACAAGGATGAGTACTGGAGAAACGTTGATCTTTATGTAGGTGGAACCGAGCATGCTACAGGACACCTTATATATTCACGTTTCTGGAACAAGTTCCTGTACGATCTCGGTTATGTATGTGAGAAGGAACCGTTCCGTAAATTGGTCAATCAGGGTATGATACAGGGTCGGTCCAGTTTCGTGTACAGGATAAAGGGAACAGACAAGTTCGTGTCCTGCAATCTGAAGGACCAGTATGACACTACTGAGATACATGTGGACATAAGTCTTGTGCATAATGACCGTCTGGATCTGGACGGATTCCGGAAATGGCGTCCTGATCTCGCTGACGCAGAGTTCATACTTGAAGACGGGAACTATATCTGCGGCTGGGCAGTGGAGAAGATGAGCAAATCCATGTTCAATGTTGTCAATCCGGACCAGGTGTGCGATATGTATGGAGCCGATACTCTCAGGCTTTATGAGATGTTCCTCGGACCGATCGAACAGTCCAAACCATGGGATACCAAGGGAATAGACGGAGTCAGCCGTTTCCTTAAAAAATTCTGGAGACTGTATTACGGCAAGGACGGGGCATTGTTCTGTGACCGCAAGGCCAGTGCCGCTGAATTGAAGATTCTGCACAACCTTATACGCAAGGTCTCGTCTGACATAGAGCATTTTTCCTTGAATACATCCGTAAGTGCTTTCATGATTGCGGTCAACGAACTCTCGGATATTGAGTGCAATAGTCTGGAGATACTTGAACCGCTGATTATCCTGCTGTCTCCATTCGCCCCGCATATCTGTGAGGAACTGTGGCAGAGAACAGGACACGTGCAGTCTGTCTCGACAGCTGAGTTTCCTGAGTTCATTGAGAGTTATACTGTAGAGAAGACATTCGAGTATCCTGTCTCATTCAATGGAAAGATGAGGTTCCGCATGGAACTTCCTCTCGGAATCCCGTCCAAGGAAATAGAGGAGGCTGTACTTGCACATCCGAATACGGAGAAGTATACGGGAGGCAAACCTGTAAGGAAGGTTGTCGTAGTGCCGTCTAAAATTATTAATATCGTGTTCTGACATGCAGCCGGTAACAAAAAAGATACTCATAACCGTCAAGGAATACCTTATAATAACCTTTGGTCTGGCTCTCTATTGTTTCAGCTGGACATCCTTTCTGATACCTAAGGGCATAGTGGGAGGTGCGGTGCCTGGTTTTGCGACGCTGGTGAATTATGCCACCAACGGACTGATACCTGTGTCGGCTACGTATCTGGCCACGAATGTTGTGCTGATTACGATAGGATTTCTGGTATTAGGCCGTGGGTTCGGATTCAAGACTATCTACTGCATACTGCTGAATACGGTGTTGCTTCAGGTTCTGCCGGACTTGATTCCGTGGGTGTCCACTATAGACGAGAAGTTCCTGAACGCGCTGCTTGGCGGCTTTATTGGTGCAATAGGCATTGTGTTGATCTTCAATCAGGGAGGCAGTACGGGCGGAACAGATATAATAGCACTTATACTGTCCAAGTTCAGGGAGATATCTCCAGGCCGCGTGTATCTGTTCTGCGATCTTGTCATTGTCGGTTCAGTGCTTTTTCTTCCGGGAAAGACTCTTTCTGACGTGATATACGGATATCTGCAGGTTATATCATTCTCTTACGGTGTGGACTTGCTTTTGACGGGAACCAAACAGTCGGTGCAGATAATGATATTCTCCGAGAAGTTCAAGGAGATAGCCGACGCCCTGGTCAACCAGTTGCGGCGAGGTGTCACGGCTTTCAACGGTACAGGATGGTATACGCAGGAAGAACATAAGGTGCTGGTAGTTATAGCCAGAAAGCATCAGCTCAATGAAGTGAACAAGATTGTAAAAGGAATAGACCGCTCTGCGTTTATGTCAGTTACTCCGACAATGAGCGTGTACGGTCGTGGTTTTGATGAATTAAAAGGACCAGAAAAGATAGAATGGAAACGCAACAGAAAACAAAATCAAGGGCAAGAAAAGTCCTCTCAGTCTTAAATGACTACGTGATAATTACATTGGGACTGCTGTGCTACACGGCGGGGTGGTGCATATTCATTATCCCGAACGGCATAGTCGGCGGTGGTGTGTCCGGTATAGGTGCTATAGTACAGTATGCCACGTCAGGTGGAATACCTGTCAGCTATACATTCTTTTTTGTCAACCTGATATTGCTGATTATAGGTATCAAGGTGCTTGGGAAGGCATTTGGGGTAAAGACAGTGTATGCGGTGGTGGTGGCCTCGCTGCTGTTCCGTATCCTTCCGGAGGTGATTCCGCAGACTTTTATAGACGAGATTGCCGGAGCGAACGGCAAACTGCTGTGCGCGATAATAGGAGGCTCAATGTCCGGTCTTGGTATCGGTATGGCCTTCAGCAGAGGGGGAAGTACAGCCGGAACAGATGTAATTGCATTGATAATCAGTAAGTACAGAAATATACCTCCTGGCAGGATCATTCTCCTGTGCGATATTTTCATAGTGGGCTCATCGATATTTTTGCCCTCGGATGCCAATATCGGGGCAAGAATAGCCGGTATAATGTACGGATATCTGGTCGTGGCAGCATGCAGCTATGTGGTCGACCTTTCGGTTGCCGGCAACAAGCAGTCCGTTCAGGTATTCATTTTCTCTAAACAGTACCGGGAGATCGCGGATATGATATCCGGCACCATGGGGCGTGGTGTGACCGTGCTGGACGGAGAGGGCTGGTACACGAAGCAGAGTGAGAAAGTGCTTCTGGTCATGGTCAGGAAGGTCGAGGCCAATTACATGTTGTCCATGGTGAAGCAGATAGACCGGCAGGCATTCATATCCGTCGGAAGTGTCATGGGAGTATATGGCCGTGGTTTTGACGCTATTAAGGAGAAAAAGAATGCGAAGAAAATATAAAAACACGTATTTGCGTTAATTATTTTTGATAATTCAATATTAAAGACCGGCTTCATGTAATTTTGGGCTTTATAACCTAATATACATGAAGTTAGTTTTTATATTATCAGCCTATGTGCTGCCGGCTCTCATATATGTCTCCATAGGAACATTTATATTGACGAGGATATACGGGCGCAGAGAAGGGAATCTTTCAGCAGAGTTTAAGGATTATTCTGTGCTGTTCTTCATTATTGCCACAGTATTCATTCTCTCATGCGTGGATGTCAGCAGGGAAAGCGATGTGGATATCTGCAGGTCGGCGGATTATGCCGTCATCAAGTTATACATGCTTTCATCGGTGATACCTTGCGCTCTTTTGCGCCAGTATGTTCGTAAAGGATGGCCTGCCGTACTGTTGTATATACCGCCAGCCCTCATAGGGACGATGGTGTTTGTGACGGATATCCTTATGCTGCTGGATATCGTGGACATGACATACGGGGTGATGTTCCGTGGCGCAGTTTTGATAGTGCTGCTCATTTTCTGTTTCATTATCTATCAGATTGTGTCAGTCCCTTCCGCTGTGACGGACAGCAGCGGACAGTCCAGCCTGAGGGGCGAGCTGTTTGTTCATCTGCTCGTAATATCGATATACAATTTTTTCTTTTTGATATATTCGTTCAGAATACATCCTGTGTGGGATTATTTTGTGCTCCTGACGGGATATCTCGTAATACATGTGATTATAGTGGCGGTACAGGTAAGTGGGAATACGCTGTACTCCATTTTCTGTGTACGTGGACGGAACGATGCGGATGCCGTGACGCATGATGCTGATGGAAAGGATATGCCTGTCAGGGGTGCTGCTGTACATTCAGATGTGGATACTGTACAGTCCCTTAAGGACCGTCTCATAGACTATTTCGAGACAGAGAAGCCTTACCTGTCCAATACGCTGAGTATGGAGGAAGTGGCCATGAGACTGTTTACCAACAAATCCTACCTGTCCAAAACCATAAACATGGAGATGAACAAGAATTTCCGGGAACTGGTCAACTATTATCGTGTGAAGGAGGCCATTAGGATATTCTCGTCCAATCCTGAGATATCAATGGTCGAACTAAGGCAAAGATGCGGCTTCAACAATAACGCGTCTTTTACCAGTGCGTTCAAGCTGAATACCGGATACACGCCTGGGGAGTGGTGCAGAGATCTCAAGAACAAGATATGTGAAGAAGAAAGGAGACGGAAATATGAAAAGTGAAGAAGCAGAGTGCCGGAATTTCCGGCAAGACGTGATTTTTGACCGTATTGACAGAAAGATGAAGGAGGAAAGACTTTTTCTGGATCCGGGCCTTACCCTGCCGCTATTCTCAAAGCTGACAGGTACGAACCGGACTTATGCGTCGAAGGCAATATGTGGCAGGTACAAGAATTTCCGGGACTATGTCAACACTCTCAGGGTAGAGAACCTGCTTGGTGACATCCAGGCCAGAAAGTGCGGTGGAGTATCGTTGCTGGAGGATACGGATGAGTTCGCGAACAGCTACGGTTTCAGTACCAGAAGAAGTCTGGACCGGATACTGGTCAAGGAGACGGGATGCACGTACAGGAAGATATGGAAACGGCGACGGCTGTCACAATGAAAGTATCCTTCCGGTCAGCTCGACCAGAAGGTCTCCGTCAGAAGCTGTGCCGGCAGAGTTGCTTTTGCTGTTCAGGTCACAGTTCTTGATCAGGGATATTATTTTCATGGTCTTGCGCAGGTTGTAGTTGGATACGGCCGACAGATACGGTTTGGAGTAGCTGTAGTATACGCCGGCCTTTGCTGCCGCATCCTTTGCTCCCGATCTGTCCCGCTGCATTATGGCGTGGATCATCTCGACTTTGGAGAAGAAAAAGAACAGGAAGCCGAGTGTCATCTGAAGTGGATACTGACGTGGGGACTGTGCGAAGAAATAGACTATTCTGAAAGCTTTCTCACCGTTTTTGCCGGCAAGAGCGGATGTGAGTTCCCCAGTGTTGAACTCCCTGCTTATGCCTACATTTACCTCAATATCCTCGGCTGTGACGGATGCCTGCTCTGCGGGTACCGCTTTGATGAGCTTGTCAGCCTCTAATGCTATTTTCCTCAGGTCATTGCCGGTATGTCCGGCCAGAAGGGCAGCTGCTTCGGGAGTGATCGTCCGTCCTATGCCGGAAAAATACGACTCTACCCAGCCCGGCATGTCTTCGTCCCGTACTTTTGGGGATTCAAATATGGTACAGGATGCAGATGCTTTCTTAAAGAACGATGTCCTCTTGTCCATGCTTTTGCCGGAGAACAGCAGGACGAGAACAGTCGTAGGGGATATGTGGTCCAGATATGCGCTGAGGCCGTCCGGTTTCTTGAGTGCCTGCGCTTCGCGCACGACAACAAGCACTCTTTCCGACATCATCGGATATTTGCAGCATTCGGATACGATCTCGTCCACCGTAGTGTCCGCTCCATATAGAATGGTCTGGTTGAAGTCCCTCTCATGTGGCTGCAGGGCCTTTTCCATTATAAGGCTGCACAACTGCTCGGGGTAATACGGTTCATCCCCCATGAGTATGTATACCGGTCGCAGCATGCCGCCCAGTATCTCCTTCCGGAGTTCGTTGTATTGTCTTGTTGTGTCAGTCCTGGCCATATCTGCAAAATTAGCATTTTATCATTAACTTTGCAGTCATGGACAAGATTTTCGATCCTTTGAGAAACATATCTGTCGCCAGGACTCCCGAGGAGGAGGTACGGCAGAGTGTTGTGTCATGGCTGAATATGGAGAAGGGCATTCCCATGCACATGATGATGTCGGAATATGCCTTTCATTACAATTCCATGCAGTACCGTGCTGATATTGTGGTGTTCGGCAGAGACCTCAGACCTTTGATGCTGGTGGAGTGCAAGGCACCCTCGGTCAGTCTCGGCAGGGATGTCCTGGAGCAGGGTGTGAGGTACAACAGAGTGCTGAACGTAAAGTATATGCTGTTTACAAACGGCAGGAGTATGTATTTTTGCGAGAGGGTGGGGGACGGACCGGAGTACAGGTTCCTGCCAGAGATACCGGATATAAAGATATGAGAATAGAATGTGCGGAACCGATCTTCGGTGTGATTTCTGAAGAAGCGGCAAAGATGGGTGTCAAAGCCTATGTTATAGGCGGGTATGTCAGAGACAAGATCATCGGAAGACCGAGCAAGGACATAGATGTCGTAGTAGAGGGAGACGGTACTGCCCTGGCGCGTAGGGTAGGGAGACGTATACGGTCCAATGTCTCTGTTTTTGCCCGTTTCGGTACGGCCATGATACATTCGGCTGAGGGTGTAGAGGTAGAGTTTGTAGGTGCAAGGAAGGAATCTTATTCGAAGGATTCAAGAAAGCCTGCTGTAAGCAGAGGTACGCTGCGGGATGATCAGCTGCGCAGGGACTTTACGATAAATGCCCTTTCGTTTTCCTTGCAGGCGGAGGACATGGGCACGGTCTATGATCCCTTTCATGGCCTGGACGATATCCACAACGGACAGATCCGGACACCGCTGGATCCGGACGCCACATTCAATGATGATCCTCTCAGGATGATAAGGGCGATAAGGTTCGCGGCACAGTTGGGTTTCAGTATAGTGCCGGAGGCGTTGGAGTCAATAAGACGCAACAGGGGGCGTATGTCCATCCTGTCACCCGAGCGGGTAAGCGAGGAACTGCACAAGATACTGATGTCTCCCAAGCCGTCAGTGGGCTTCGATCTTCTGGATCAGACAACGTTGCTTGAGATAATTCTTCCGGCCATAAGCGACCTGAAAGGAGTGGAGATGCAGGAGGGAAGAGGACATAAGGACAATTACCGGCATACAATGCAGGTAGTGGACAACATAGTCCCTCATACGGACAATCTGTGGCTGCGGTGGGCGGCTTTGCTTCACGATATAGGCAAACCTGCCACCAAGCGGTTTGAAAAAGGCACAGGCTGGACTTTTCATGGGCATGAAGTAGTGGGGGCCAGGATGGTGTATCAGGTGTTCAAGTATCTGAGGATGCCTCTTAATGAGAAGATGAAGTATGTGCAGAAACTGGTGCTGTTGCATCTCAGGCCTATCGCTCTGGTGCAGGATGAGGTTTCTGACTCTGCTGTCAGACGCCTTCTTTTCGATGCTGGCGATGATATCGAGGACCTGATGACGTTGTGCGAGGCTGATATAACTTCCAAGAATGACAGGACGGTGGCAAGGCATCTGGCCAATTTCAGGCTTGTGCGGCAGAAACTGCAGGAAGTGGAGGAAAAGGACAGGATAAGGAATTTCCAGCCCCCGGTCACCGGAGAGATGATTATGGATACATACGGCATACCTCCTTGCAAGGAGATAGGCATTATAAAGGAGTACATCAAGGATGCCATCCTTGACGGAGTTATTCCCAATGACGTTGAGGCCGCTCTCGGTCTTATGCGCAAGAAAGCTTCCGAACTCGGACTCAAGGAGGTCTGAGCCGGTTTTCAGTGCAGTGAAACGCCTATCAGGGTCATGAATTCGCTGCGGGTGCGTTCGTCCTTGAGAAACCCGCCGGTGAATGCGGATGTCGTAGTGACGGAGTTCTGTTTCTGCACTCCTCTTATCTGCATGCACATGTGGGAGGCTTCTATTACTACTCCTACTCCGAGCGGATGCAGGGTGTCCTGAATGCAGTCACGGATCTGCATGGTGAGCCGTTCCTGTACCTGAAGCCGCCTGGCGTAGCACTCCACGACCCTTGCGATCTTGCTTAGGCCTGTTATGTATCCGTTGGGAATATAGGCAACATGCGCTTTCCCGTAGAACGGCAGAAGATGATGCTCGCACATTGAGTACAGTTCTATATCCTTGACAACTACCATCTGCTTGTAGTCTTCCTTGAACATGGCCGACCTCAGTATTTCCGAACCGTCCATGTGGTAGCCCTGTGTCAGGAACTGCATGCTCTTTGCCACACGCAATGGTGTCTTGAGAAGGCCTTCTCTCTCAGTGTCTTCACCGAGAAGATCGAGTATTTCTTTATAATGTACAGCCAGTTCTTCAGTTGTCTGCTGGTCAAACTGTTCTATTTTCTTGAATGCCATAACTGTAAAAATTGGAGCGCAATATTAAGTAAAATGTTGAAAACTGCCAATTAATTATTACTTTAGAAGCCTATTTGAGTATGATGTATGAGGAAAGCGGAAGAGATTATCAGGCTTGAGGATATTTATAAGATATACCGGGTCGGGAATCAGGAGGTGAGAGCGCTGGACGGGATCTCGCTTTCTGTACACAGGAACGAGTATGTTGCCGTAATGGGACCTTCAGGTTCCGGTAAATCCACGTTGATGAACATTTTGGGATGTCTTGACACGCTATATGGCGGACATTACGTTCTCAACGGTGTGGATGTAAGCGAGATGGAAGACGGAGAACTGGCGGATGTCCGGAACAGGGAGATCGGTTTTGTTTTCCAGTCATTCAATTTGCTGCCGAGATATGACGCTCTTGAGAATGTGGCACTGCCGATGGTGTATGCCGGAGTACCGGCCAAGGAGAGAAGGAAGAGAGCTGCCGTGGCCTTGGAAAGTGTGGCGCTTGGAAGCCGGATGGGCCACAGGCCCAACGAACTGTCAGGAGGTCAGAAGCAGAGGGTGGCCCTTGCGCGTGCATTGATCAACAATCCTTCCATAATCCTGGCGGATGAGCCTACGGGCAATCTGGACACCCATACATCTATCGAGATAATGAGGCTTTTCGATGAGATTCACAGAAAGGGCAATACGGTAATAGTGGTTACCCACGAGGAGGATATAGCGGCCTATGCGCACCGTATCATACGTCTAAGGGACGGAAAAGTGGAATCAGACATCGAAAATAAGGAATATGTCAGAACATTTAATCCGTAAGAAATATGAAAATCTACACCAAGACCGGCGACACCGGCGAGACCTCTCTGGTAGGGGGCAAAAGAGTATCCAAGGCATCTCTGAGAGTATGTGCATACGGAGATATGGATGAACTGATCTCATATATAGGCTTGCTTCGCTGTGAGATGCCGGAGAGTGACGCCTTCCTGCGCAAGGTGCAGGCTGTACTTATGACAGGATCCGCCCACATTGCATCAGATGTTGAAAATCCCCGTCTGACCCCTTTCCCTTATGAGGAGATACGTATGCTGGAGGATGAGATCGACCGTCTGAGCGCCGTGATGCCCCCAATGAAATCCTTTATACTGCCTTACGGGCCGGTAAGCGCGGCGCATTGTCATATAGCAAGGTGCATTTGCCGCCGCAGTGAGCGTTCCTGTGTGGCCATCGAGGATCACAGGCCGGATGTACAGGATGTGATCAGATATCTCAACCGTCTGTCTGACCTGCTTTTTACTCTTGGACGGTATCAGTGCCTCGCACATAACATTGCGGAAGATTTTTGGACTGAGTAGGATTATTTTCACTATATTTGTCGCCCAAAAATAAACAAAGAAAACATTAAAAGTACAAGACGCTATGTATTGGACACTTGAATTGGCCTCAAAGCTTGAAGACGCTCCATGGCCTGCGACAAAAGACGAACTGATCGACTATGCTACCCGTTCCGGTGCGCCCCTTGAGGTTATCGAGAACCTCGAAGACCTTGAGGACGACGGGGAAGTATACGAAAGCATAGAGGAAATCTGGCCCGACTATCCCAGCAAGGAGGATTTCTTTTTCAACGAGGAAGAGTATTAACGGCCTTCGGATGGGCTAAACAATTGAATACCAGCGCGATGAACAGTGGGAATTTGTTTGTCGCGCTGGTGTTTTATGGTGTATTATAGTGCGGTTTGTTTGTCTATAATACAATACCTTTGTTTCTCCTCAGGAATATTGAATTGGGTGGAAAAGCATACTTCGCACGCCGAAAGTGGTTGGCAAGAAAAAAGCCTATCCTGTCGAGTTGGAATACACTTGGATTAGATGACGGTATTGCTTGAATATTACAGCAATGGCGGGAAGAACGTGAGGGATGCCGATGTGTGTTCAACCTTGTAAAAGGGACTGAAGTTGCCAGGCTGACTGACGATTTTGCCTCACAGGAAATTGTCTGATTAATAGTGATGACAGTTAAAAATAAACATTAATTTTGTATCTGAAATTTTACCTGAAATGACTGTTGCGCGGATATACGGTAACGGATAACCGTCCCGAATCTGTCGTGATAACAGGTGGTGCATTTTTAGATAATTAAATATACTATGAGAAAACTCATACAGGCATTTGCCGTACTGGCTTGCATAATGTCATTGGATTCATGTATTGTATATAAGGGACTTAAATACGGTAATGCTGCAGTCGATGATTATACGGTGTTTGAACAGGATACGGTACACAGAGGCCCTATGGCTTTCACTTTCCCCGAACTGTCTGAAACGGAAAGGGTGCTGGACACAATGAGACTGAATTTTTATCTGGCCCGTCAGGATTCCATATGCAGGATGAGCATTCCGGAAGCAATGGAGAGAACCGGTAAGCCGGCAGCTGCACTTATCATCAGAAATGATACGATAGTTTTCGAGCATTATTACGGTGGATGGAACAGGGATAGCCAATCATGCATCTTCTCAGTAACCAAAACAATAACATCAATGCTTTGCGGCATAGCGCTCAAGGAAGGATATATTAAGAGTCTGAGCGACCCGGTCACTGATTATATACCAGAACTTCAAAAGGAAGACCCATTATTTGATTCGCTAAAGATAGAGCACCTTCTTGATATGACAGCCGGGTTGAAGTTTAAAGAGAATTACAGTTGGAATCCTTTTTCAAAAATGGCACATCTGTATATGGGCAACGATGCGATGAAAGTTGTCAAGAACGTGAAGTTCTCTCATAAACCCGGTGAATACTACCATTATGATTCAATGACAACACAGATTCTGGGAATCATAATAGAAAGGGCTACAGGAATGCCGTATGCACAATATCTTTCCGAAAAGGTATGGCAGCCATTAGGGATGGAGAAAAATGCACTAATCGGACTGGACAGCAGAAAACACAGGGTGGCAAAAAGCTACGCCGGCCTTACAAGCAATGTGAGGGATTTGGCAAAAATCGGACGTCTATATCTGAATTCCGGCAATTGGAACGGAACACAAATTATTGATTCTGCTTTCGTGGCACGTTCATTAAGTACCCATGTCAGCGGAGAAAAGGGCAAATATCTTTATTCGTATTCCTGGTATTGGGGTGTTTTGGGAGATAAGAGCTTCTCAAACATAGACAGTTTGGTGAATTACTATAATGATAGGCACAATCTGCCTGAAGATGTAATGTTCAGCGGCTGGGTAAGGCAGGGAAAAGGTAAAGCAAAAGCTCTTCTTCACCAAGGCGGCCATTGGGCTTTTGGGCTATACGGGCAGGTCCTATACGTCAATCCACGTAAAAATATCATAGGCGTATTCCTTGGTGCTGACAGGACGGAGGATTACCAGAATGTTTTCGAAAAAGCGATGAATGCGCTTTAATGTCATATCAGTATAAAGGGCGAGTGGAAAACTTGTATAGTCCTAAAATAGTGACATAAATTTATAGAGTTTTGGGATGCCATTCTGTTTGTCATGAATGCTTTCAGGGCAATAAGCATAATACCTGCAAAAAGTATGAGGATGAATGTAAACGCTATAGTGGTACGGCAGGAGACTGATGAAGATTTCAGACAGATCAATGAGGTCGTACGTTCGGCATTTCTCGATGTTGCGGAAACTGACGGAGGACGTATAATAGGCCACATCCTGCTGTCTAAGGCCGAGGTGGTTTCGGAGGAGCGCTCCTGTATTGTCCTTGCGCTCGCGCCCCTGTCCGTGCTTCCGGAATTTCAGGGAAAAGGGATCGGGTCAATGCTTGTAAGGGAGGCACACAGGCGTGCGGCGGAACTGGGCTATGGGGCAGCCGTGCTTCTCGGGCATTGGGATTATTATCCGAGATTCGGCTATAGGCGGGCTTCGCTATACGGCATAAAATTCCCGTTCGATGCCCCGGACGAGTGCTGTATGGCTGTGGAACTGACAGACGGAGGTCTCGACGGCATACACGGGACAGTACGTTATCCCGAAGCATTTCATATAGGATGACTGCCCGGCGACTTTGCTCAGAACAGGGTGGCTATGTTGGTGGTGAACAGTTTGACGGCAATTGCCAGCAAGATGATTCCGAAGAACTTGCGGAGGATGTAGACGCCTCCTTTCCCGAGAATCCTCTCTGCCAGATTCAGGTGTCTTAGGACAACGAATACCACAAGCATGTTCAGCAGTATTGCGACTATTATGTTCTCGACGTGGTACTCGGCTCTGAGTGACAGGACTGTGGTAAGTGCTCCGGCTCCGGCGATCAGCGGGAATATTATAGGGACGATGGTTGCAGATCCGCCTGGGCCGCTGTATTTGAAAATCTCAATATCCAGTACCATCTCGAATGCCAGTATCAGGATGACTATTGAGCCTGCAACTGCAAAGGACTCTATGTCCACTCCGAACAGGGAGAGTATGGCGTCGCCGAGGAACAGAAACAGCAGAAAGATAGCTGATGACAGGATGGATGCCTTGCCGGCCTCCACTTTCAGCCCTTTCTCCTTAAGGCCGATTATGACGGGAATGGATCCGGTGATGTCTATTACGGCGAACAGTACCATGAAGGCACTGAATATTTCTTTGAAACTGAAAAAAAACTCCATAAAAGCTCAATAAGTCATTCAAATCGTGGCAAAAATAAGAATTTTGTATAAATATTTGAAAATTATGTGTATATTTGGATGAATATAAAAATTAAACAAAAATATGAAAGAACTCATTGAAAAAATCAATTTGGAAATCGAGAATTTCCAGAAGAATGCAAGTGCGCAGCTTGAAAAGGGTAACAAGACAGCAGGAACCCGTGCCCGCAAGTCATCTTTGGAACTTACAAAGCTGCTGAAAGACTTCAGAAAAGAATCCATAGACTTCTCCAAATAAGGGTGCGTTTGGAGATATGGGGGCGGTCGTCAGACCGCTCTTTTTGTTTGTGGACTTCTATTCCATTCTGTAAATGTCCAGTATTATACCGGTCAGTGAACTGGAGTTCCATAGCCATATGTACCTGTCCGTCCTGCGGGAGCATTCCAGCAGGCTCATGCTGGAGATAAGTTCACCTGGACTGCGGTAGTCAATGGCCGTAGTTATGTATGATCCTGTGTTTTCCGGGATTGCTTCCATGGTGACATTGAGGCACGTATCCTGCTCGTCTGTCTGTATCCTGTACTGGACACGTCGTTGGTTTGTGGCCTTTTGATGACGTTCGGCACTGTATAGGAACAGCGGTTCTCCGTTTTTGTATATGCCTTCGGCGGATTCCCTGAGGAAGAGTTCTTTTTCAATTGAGTCTATCTCGATGTACCTTTCATTGCATGATACGGCCCATATGAGAACAAGTGCTGTCGCGACCGTTAGTGTTTTCCACATGAGATTATGTTTCATCGCTTGTCGAGCTGTCTTTTACAGTTATGGTTCTTTCTATGTTTTCCTCACTGCCGTCAGACACGTATCGCAGTGTGGCTTTTATGTCGTAGGTTCCGGAGTGTTTCACTACGAAACTGTCTGTTATGGCTCTTGTGCCGTTGATGTACCAGATGCATGAACTGACTTCCTCTGTAAGGTTGTTGATTACGAGGTTGAGTGTGTCTCCGGTGGAGTATGTCCTGTCGAGAGCGATATAGGGGTAGGGGGATGTCAGCGAAGATGTGCTGAAATTGACGGTGACTGTGTCCCCGTTGTGACTTTCGCTTATATGGAAAATCCTGCAAGTATAGTCGGTTCTGGGAGTCAGGCCCTCGAAAGTGTATTTTGAGACAAGAGTGGTGTCGTGTACGGTTGATGACGGGAGATCGGCGGCCTCGAGCATCACTCCCCATTTGTACGTGCCGGGTCTTCCGCTGTTCCACTCCGCTATGGCTTTGTTCTGATAGGGCTTGACATGGAGACCGTACGGGGTAAGCAGAATCTCCGTGTTGTCCTCCATTATGTCGAAAGTGACGGCGTTCCCGTTATGGGCGATGTTCATGAACTTGATCCCGACCGGAGTCCCGTCCCACGTTATGAAGGCCGGGTCACCTGCTGCTGAGAATTCGGTGATGTCCGCCTGGCCGGGAAAGAACACCTGGCTTATGTGCTCCGCATTGGGAAATGCTTCTACAAGGTCTGCGCACTCATGAGAGGAGCATGTGTTGATGAGGTTTGTCTTCCACCTCATTGAGGCTGTTATGCCGTTTACGATATTGTCGGATTTGTCGATATGGTATATAAGCATGCCGGATCCTCCGATGTAGGCGTCCCATCCTGTATTAGTCCTGTTTTCCACCAGATAATACTCTCCGGACTTTGCTGTCGGTATCCGCAGTACGTTTCCGTTTTCGCTTATGGGGCTGAGTACGGTGGTTGTTCCCGGGGTTGTCTCTATATATGAGGCGGAACCGGCGAGTTCCCGGTCTATTGCACAGAAATACGGAGGAGTGCGGCCGTAGTTGTTGTAGTTGCCTGTGTCCATCAGGGAAAGTGACCCCCACAGGCATTTGGATACGCCATCGTTTCCGTGGTTTGTGTCGTACAGGTCCACGAGACCGAGAAAATGAGAGAACTCATGGCAGAACGTGCCGATACCGGCCGGGATTATGTCCATTCCTAAGTCGCTGCCTGACAGTTCGGACGAGCAGGAGAAAACACCGATGCTGACTCCGTCCACTCTTATGCTTTGGGACTTGATGCTGCTGGTCTGCGGCCACAGGGAGTACTCGTTGCCGCTTTCGGCCTCGTTGTAGCCGGCGAAGAACAGGAAGACATAGTCCACGTATCCGTCTTTGTCATTGTCGTATGTGGAAAAATCCACTGAGTTGTCTGCCAGTGAGCAGGCCTCTTTTACCATCTCGTCAATATTAATGTCGTATGTTATTACGGACGGAGTGCTGACATCATTCTCCCCATAGTAGGACTGGGGCTGGCTTAGGGTGACTGTCTCGGCCACGTCGAATCTGAATGTCCTGTTTGGAACATTCTCCCTGAAGTAGTCGAGTGCCGAGCCTGTTCCTCCGTTCTCGGAGTATCCTGGAGAGTTCAGCATATTGTTGAAATGCTCCCTCGGATTCTGCACGGAGAATACGACATCGCTGAACTGTACGGGGATTATGAGAATGGATATAGGGCCTTCCGTAGCTGGTTCCGAGGCGGAAACGATTTCTGATATGCCGAGTCTTCTAATGTTGCGCTCTCTTATCGCAGTTGCTTCAGCCGTGCTCAAGGCTGCGCTCGCACGGAAGAATCCGTCCTTGTCCATACTGACTGTACGTCCGTCCGCTGTCTGGAAATAATGGAAGAACTCGTCTCCACGGATTATTAGCGTTACGGTGCTGCCGTCCGGCTGCTTTACTGTTACAGGGTAAGGTGGTGCATTGACTGCAAGTGCAGTGTATACTGACAGCAGACAGAAAAATATTGAGGAGATTGAGCGCATTTTTTTAAATTTGTCTCTTAATTTAATGCAAAATAAAAAGTTTCATTGACAAGAACAAATAATATTTATAAAATGTATTGGAAATTTATATTTGTCTCGACAGTCTTGTTTATGCTTGCTGGAATGCGTGCTGAGGCGCAGTCTGTCGATTCTTTAATAAATGAGAAAGGTAGGTTTGATCATTGGCAGGTATATGAGCTGAAGGAATCTGGCATCATAGGTGGCAATGTGAAGAATCTGTACAAGTTGGCGGAAGGCGATACTGTCAGAGGGCAGGAGGTGTTTGTGCAGAAACCGGAGGATGTTTTCGCGCCATGTAATATAATGGCCAATGTGATAGGAATCATAAAGGGCAGCAATTCGGTTTTTCCGGAAAAGAGGGGGGACGGGTACTGTGCGAGGATGTCCGTGATCATGGAGAAGGTGAAGGTGCTCGGCATGATAAACATGGAGGTGCTTGTCCAGGGCACGATCCTGTCCGGCTATTTTCAGGAACCGATAAGGGATACCAAAGGTGCCTATTCCAAGATGGACTGCGGAATACCTTTTACCGGGAGGCCATCGGCTGTCCGCTATGACTATAAGGCCGAGGTCGGCAATCCTGTAGTCAGGAGTACCGGTTTCTCTCCTCAGAAGGAACTTGGCGGCGAGGATTATGCGTTCATCGCAGTGTATCTGCAGCGTCGTACAGAGGACAGTGACGGCAATGTGTATGCTGAGAGAGTCGGCACGGCTTACAAGATGTTCAAGGAAGACCGGCAAGAATGGGTTAACGGGGAGGTGCTTCCAATAAAGTACGGTGACATCACGTCCGAACCGGATTTTATTCCTGAAATGGATCTCAAGAACGGGGATATCGTGTACTACTGCCGCAACAGCAAAGGTGAGATCGTACCTGTGCGGGAAAATGGTTGGGCCAGTCCCGACGAGCAGCCTACGCATATCATCATCTGGCTCTCGTCAAGTTGCGGGGAGGCCTTCTACGGGGGGCTCGGCAATACTTTCTGGGTTGATAATTTCGAGTTGCTGTATTAGCGGGATGCGGGCCTTCGGGAGATATTTCCTGTGTCTGTCTGTGATGCTTGCAGGTATGGCTCTGTCGTGGACGGATGCCCGGGCGCAGATATATGACTCGGCTTATATTGCCCGTGTTGAGGATACTGTACGTGCGTACATGCGGAAACATCCGTTGAGACGGCCGTCGGAGCGCAGGTTCAATGCGGTGCCTTTGTATGGGGTGATGTATACGGAGGAGACCGGTGTCATGGCCATGGGCGGTTTCATGGGCAGGTTCAGGACTTCTCCGGATACGCTCGTGCCTCATTCCTCAGTCGGGGCGGTGGCCATGATATCCGTCAATCTGTCAGCTTTGGGTGCAGTGATGGGGAAGGTGTATTCGCCTTCCGGCAGTTTCATGTTTGAGTATATGCTCCGTTTCGACAACAGTCCGCGCCGTTTCTGGGGCATAGGGTATGAGGCGGCAGATATTGACGGCAACAGCAGTTCCTTTACGGCAAGGAGGATCAGGGCCGGACTTGATTTCATGTACCGGAGCGTTTTCGGACTTAAGGCCGGTACGTTTGTCAGATATGATTTTTATGATGCTCTGGATTTCACATCTCCGGAGCTTATTGACGGTTATCCGTTACGAACCCATTATCTTGAGGCGGGTGTGAGACTTGACTATGACACAAGGGATAATCCTATGTCACCATCCCGGGGAATGGCTGTCGTTCTGGAGCAAAGTGCCGGTATTCCGCTGTCCGGACAGAAACTGTTCTTCAGAACGGCGTTTACGGCGGATTTCTATTTCAGTGTATGGAAGGGAGGGGTGCTCGCCGCCGACCTGTACGGTGATCTGAGCTCCGGCGGGTCTCCGTGGACTATGTGGGCCGAGTCCGGTGGTCAGATCCGTATGCGGGGATATTATCAGGGACGTTACAGAGACCGGAACCTGCTGTCAGCGCAGATAGAGCTCAGGCAGCAGATCTACGGGATGCACGGAATCGCATTGTGGTGCGGGGCTGGCAATGTTTTTCCGTCATTCAGGGATTTCAATATAAGACATACCCTGCCGACTTTCGGGGCAGGGTATCGTCTTACTGTGTTCGGTATAGTTGTCAGGATAGACGCCGGGTTCGGTACCGGCGGTCAGTATGCCGTGACAGCCGGTCTCAATCATTCTTTCTGATGTCCTCTATCATGCTCGGGTGGATCATGTTCTTGGGATTGAGTATCACATCGAGCTGCTTTTTGGACAAGAGGTTGCGCTCCAGGACAAGGTCGTATACACTCTTGCCGCTGTCAAGAGCCTCCTTGGCAATCTCCGTGCAGTTGGAGTATCCTATGTATGGCTTCAGGGCAGTAACGATGCCGATGCTGTGTCTTACCTGTTCCTCGCAGTGTTTCTTGTTGGCTTCTATTCCTTCAATGCACTCAATGCGCAGTGTGCTGAAAGCGCGGCTCATCCATGTAGCTGATTCGACAAGGGACTCTACCATTACAGGCTCCATTACGTTCAGCTCAAGTTGGGCGGCTTCGGATGCCATTGTTACAGCGAAGTCGTTTCCTATGACTTTGAAGCAGATCTGGTTGACCACTTCAGGGATGACTGGATTGACCTTGCCTGGCATGATTGACGAGCCGGGCTGCTTGGGAGGCAGTTTGATCTCCTCGATACCTGTGCGTGGACCGGAAGACATGAGTCTCAGATCGTTGCATATCTTGGACAGTCGGATGGCTATGGACTTCAAGGCAGATGAATAGGCAACCATGCATGAGGTGTCGTGTGTGGCCTCGATGAGGTTGCGCGAAAGCTTGATGTCCAGACCTGAAATCTCCCGGAGATACTCGGTGCAGTATCTTGCGTATCCCGGTTCGGCAGTGATTCCTGTTCCGATGGCTGTCGCTCCCATATTGGTATAGAGGAATTCGTCAGCGGCCTTCTGTATTCTGGCACCTTCGTGCTTCATCGCATCGGCGAAAGCTCCGAATGACTGTCCGAGAGTCATGGGGACTGCATCCTGAAGCTGGGTCCTGCCCATTTTGATGATGTTTGAGAAAGCTTTCTTCTTGTCTTCGAATGCTCTTATGAGTTCTTTGAGACTGGACTGTACAGTCTCGTTGATAAAGTACAGGCCGAGATGCATGGCACTGGGATACGCGTCGTTGGTGGACTGTGCCATGTTCACGTGGTCGTTGGGATGGCAGTACTGGTATTCACCGTGCTTGTGCCCCATGATTTCGAGGGCTCTGTTGGCAATTACCTCATTTGCGTTCATGTTCATGCTGGTGCCTGCTCCTCCCTGCATCATGTCGATGGGAAAGTGCTCCAGATGCTTGCCGTCAATAAGTTCGCGGCAGGCCTGGACGATGGCGTCCTTGATCTCGTCGGACACAAGGCCGAGTTTGTGGTTGGCCATGATGGCCGCCATTTTCACGATACCGAACGCCTTGATGAACTCAGGGTAGTCACAGAGGTGATAGTTGCTGATATTGAAATTCTCGATGCACCTCAGTGTCTGAATACCGAATAGTGCCTCCTCAGGCACCTCTTTGTATCCGAGCAGGTCGTGCTCGGTACGGGTTTTGCCGGATACGGGAAATTTAAACTGTATCATTTTTTCTGGTTATAATATGATTTTTATAAAAAGAATTTGTCAACTTTATCAACTGCGTCAGGTTTGGCAAAGACCACAACCTGATCGTATGGCCGGATAGCGCTCTCGCTGTCGGCAATGAAACTCTCGTTGCCTCTTACGTATCCTCCGATTATGGCGTCTTCCGGAAACTGAAGGTCTTTCAGTTTTCCAGTGGTGATCCTGCTGTTGGTGTTCACGATGAACTCCAGCACCACGGCGTCTGTTCCGTTCAGTACCTTTATGGATCTTACCTTGTTGGAAAGGGTGAAGCGGAATATCTTGCCGGCGGTGATGAGTTTTTTGTTTATGACGGAGTCCACACCCATCTCCTCTGCGAGTTTTATGTATTCGAAATTTTCCACTTCGGCGATGACTTTGGAGATACCCATCTTCTTGGCTATCACGCATGACAGTATGTTTGTCTCGGAACTGCTGGTGACTGCCACGAAAGCCTCCATGTCCCTGATCCCCTCTTCAAGCAGAAGATCGGAGTTCCTGCCGTCACCGTTGATTACCAAGGTCTTGCTGAGACTTTCTGACAGGTGCGCGCATTTTGCAGGATTCAGTTCTATGAGTTTTATATTCTCTGCCTGTTTCTCCATGGCCCGGGCTACCATCTCTCCGATACGTCCTCCTCCCAGGATCATCAGGTTGCGTACTGATACCTTGGACTTGCCGGACAGTGACAGGGCCTGCTCCATACCTTCCTTCTTCGAGACGAGATAGACCACGTCATTGACCTTGAACCTGGTGGCGCTTTTGGGAATTATAGTCTTGTCATCTCTCGATATGGCTACGGACCTGAACAGGTTCTGAGTCCTTTCACGGAGTTCCGCCACGGTCCTGTCCACCATTGGAGAGCACTCCTCGAGCCGGTATACTATCAGCTGGAGTTTGCCGTGCGAGTAGTTCATGAACTCGGAGGCGGTATTCTGTTTCAGCAGATTGACTATTTCTGTGGCCGCTATTTTCTCCGGATAGAAAAGGGAGTCTATCCCGAGGTCTGTGAACAGCAGCCGGTTCTCGTTCTTCTGGTACTCCTCGTTGTTTATACGTGCCGTGACTTTCTTGGCACCAAGCTTTTTCGCCAAGGCGGCGGATACTATATTTATATCTTGTTCGGAGTCTGGATTGACGGCAATGAACAGGTCCGCATTCTGAACGCCGGCCTGTATGAGTGTGTCTATGGATGTGGGATTGCCTTCCACCGTCACTATGTCGGATTCGCTGCCTATCTTCTCGAGATTCTCCTCGTTCGGGCTGATGACTGTGATTTCATGATATTCCATGCTCAGCATCTTGGCCAGATGGCTTCCGATCTCTCCTGCTCCTGCTACGATAATCTTCATGACGGACAGTATGCTTACAGCTTATTGATCCTTTCTTCTGGTTCCTCGGAAAAAGTTCTTTATGAAATTCACGGATCTGTACAGGATATCGAATGAGCGGTTGTGCGAGGCTATTGCCCTGCAGCCCATGTTCAACAGGTTGACAGGGGAGATGAACTCCCATACGCACCGCAGCTTGTACATGACCATTATCTCCTGATGGTCAATACGGGAAGAGAGGAGTCTCCTGTGATACTGGAGCTCCTGGAGGTTTCTTATATTCCGGTAGTCAGAGGCTTTATTTCCCTTTTCCATTTTTTCTCTTGTCGTCGAAAAACATTCTTAGGAACATTCTGAGAGGACTGTTGATAAGGAACCTGTCCTTGAAAAGGAACAGCACGAGAATCAGAACGATGAAAATGCCGGCTGTGATGAGCAGTCCGGCGGTCTTGTTCCCGACTATGACTGCCAGCCATGAACTTAGCGCGGCAGCAGCTATGCCGAGCACCACACCTACAAGGATGAACAGCAGGAAGAAGAAGATAATCCTGCTGAATAT
The DNA here is from genome assembly GCA_900544175.1 of uncultured Alistipes sp. Taxonomy (GTDB): domain Bacteria; phylum Bacteroidota; class Bacteroidia; order Bacteroidales; family UBA932; genus Coprenecus. The sequence continues at coordinate 62,698 of UQUN01000003.1, read as the reverse complement.
CTTCGCGAGGTTCTCAGCCAGCGCCAGCTTGATCTCGTCTATCCTCAGGTCGATATAGCACTTGATGGAAGAGAAGAGATCACCGAGCGGGTTGTTGCCAGGGTTCTGTTCTTCCATTTCAGGCCTGTCCGGCATCACCGGTGTTTACGGGATCATCCTTGATCTCCGGGGTGCGGTAACTGTTGATCCTGTTCTTGAGACTCTGGTATTCCTTGTCGAAGGTCTCCTTTATCTTCTTGCGGGTCTCGTCTCCTGATTCAGGTGCGAACAGTATTGCGACTGCAGCTCCGACCAGGACTCCGCCTATAAATGTAAATAAATTGTCACTTTTCATAGTGCATGATTTTTTGAATGATTACAAAAGTAACAAATTAATTCTATATTTGTCTTATAAAAATGGAAAAAGAATGAAAAGCATATTCAAAACGGCAGGAATGGCCTTCCTCGCCTTGTCCGGTGTTATGTCGGCCGCATCCTGTAGCAAGATGTTCGAAGGAGCCGGCATGAGCGTGCAGAGGACTGTCCTGGTGTATATGGCGGCGGACAATAACCTGAGCGGCAACGCGAGAAGAGACATCGAGGAGATGAAGGACGGGTATGTGCCGTATTATTTCGATGAGGGTAGTGGTGATGTCCTGCTTGTGTATGCGGATATCCAGGGAGAAAAGCCGAAACTGATGCGTCTTAGCCGTGACAGGTTCGGAACGGTCAATGTGGAGATACTGAGGGAGTATGAAGATCAGAACTCGTGTTCCGATACGGTTATGAGGGCGGTGCTTTCCTATGCGGCGGGCCTGTTCCCGTCGGAGGAGAACGGTCTGGTTCTATGGTCGCACGGAACCGGCTGGCTTCCTGAGGGATATTACAGCAATCCTTATTCCGCGGACCCGGAAGGCGTTCCGGTGCCCATGGACGTCCCGGTGGATCCTTATGCCGGGTATGTGAAGTCATTCGGGGCCGACAACGGGTACGAGATGGATATCAAGGACCTGGCCGGTGCCCTTCCCATACGGTATTCCTATATCCTCATCGATGCATGTCTGATGGGAGGAATCGAGGTGGCGTACGAGCTGAAGAACAACTGTGATTATTTTGTCGGGTCAGCAGCGGAGATACTGGCGGACGGTTTTCCGTACAGTCGTGTAATGGAGTATCTGTTCGGGGGCAGGGAAGGGCTCGAGAGAGCCTGCCGGGAGTTCTATGACTATTATAAGGAAGACGGTGCCACAATCGCACTGGTGGATACCAGAAAACTCAATGCCCTTGCGGAGTCGTGCCTTGACATCTTTCTTTCAGGCAGGGTCGCCATTCCTACTTTGGACATGGACTCGCTGCAGGGGTATTACCGTATGGGCAGGCACTGGTTCTATGATCTGGATGACTTTGTCGGACGTATAGCTTCAAGGGACACTGTGGACGGTCAGTCAAGAAGCCAGTATGACGTGTTCAGGTCGGCTCTTGACGAGGCTGTCGTATACAAGCGCGCGACGGAGGAGTTCATGCTGGGCGGTGTTTCACAGTTCACCATAAAACAATTTTCGGGACTGAGCACTTATGTGCCTGATCCCGAAAATACTGTCTTGAATATGTACTACAGGTCTCTGGCCTGGAATCTTGCTGTCCGTATGGTTGACTGACAACTATTTCTTGTCTCCGAAGAATCTTTTGTAAAGACCTTCGAATGCCTGTCCGTGACGGGCCTCGTCCTTGCACATCTCGTGGACTGTGTCGTGGATTGCGTCAAGGTTGAGCTGTTTTGCCTTGGTTGCGATACGTTTCTTGTCGGCGCAGGCGTCGGCTTCCGCATGCATTCTCTTCTCGAGGTTGGTCTTGGTATCCCATACTACCTCGCCGAGAAGTTCTGCGAATCTGGCTGCATGGTCCGCTTCCTCGTAAGCGATACGGCGGTAAGCCTCGGCGATCTCAGGATATCCTTCCCTGTCGGCCTGACGGCTCATGGCTATATACATTCCCACCTCGGAGCATTCGCCGGCGAAGTGACTCTGCAGGCCTTCCCAGATTTCCTTGTCGCAGCCTTTGGCGACTCCAAGAGTATGTCCGTCGGCCCATGATATCTCATTTGCTTCTTCCTTTATCTCTACGAATTTGCTTGCAGGTGCTTTGCAAAGAGGGCATTTCTCAGGAGGATTGTCTCCTGTGTGCACATAACCGCATACTGTGCATCTCCATTTCTTTTCCATAATAATTGATAATTTAGTGTTGTAATTCGTCTCCAATTATACAAATTTTCTGCCAAACTTTGTGTGGGAAAAGGAAAAAAGATTATTTTTGCGCACTCAAAAAGCTCGGTCTTTTTGGTGCAATGGGGTCCGGAAAGCCCGGACTGAGTAACACATTTTTAATTTAAAAGTATGAAGCATATTAGTTTGCACGGCCAGGCAAGAACAAAAGGCCGCAAGTCTTTGACGAAAGACATCAGAAGGAATGGTCTCGTACCTTGTGTACTTTACGGAAACGGCATGGAGAACGTGCTTTTCTCAGTTGACGCCCAGGAACTGAAGGCACTGACCCACACACCCAGCAGCTATATCGTCGATCTTGACATTGACGGCAAGGCATATCTGGCGATAATGCACGCCCTGCAGTTCCATCCTGTCTCAGACAGCACCATTCATGTGGATTTTCTGGCGATATCGGCGGACAAGCCCGTTACGATAGACGTACCTCTCAATATCTTCGGAAACTGCGCTGGCGTAAAGGCCGGCGGTAAGCTCCTCATCGAGGCCCGCAAGCTGAAAGTGTGCGGTCTGCCCGACCAGATACCTGATGTCCTCGATATCGACATCACCAATCTCAGACTCGGCAAGCAGATTGTGGCAGGCGACCTCTCCTTCGAGGGTATAAGAATCGTAAGCCCCAAGACGACGGGTGTCTGCACTGTCAAGCATACCCGTGCGGCAATGGCCTCCGCAGGAGATGAAGCGGCTGAGGAAACAGCTTCGGCTCAGTAACGGTTCTTCAGATGATGTTCCTCATAGCAGGACTCGGCAACATAGGTTACGAGTACGAAGGTACCCGTCACAATATGGGATTTTCGGTATTGGACACCTGGGCACAGGCGTCCAATACTCTTTTTACAACGGTCCGTTACGGAGATATGGCCGAGATCAAGGTGAAGGGCCGTACTTTTATGCTGCTTAAGCCGTCCACTTATATGAACCTGAGTGGCAAGGCGGTTGCTTACTGGCTTGACAAAAAGGCCGTGCCGGTGGAAAACCTTCTGGTCATAGCGGATGACATGAATCTTCCTTTCGGGACCATGAGAATGCGCAAGGGCGGAAGTGCAGGAGGGCACAACGGCCTCGCCAATATAGCGGAGGTGCTTGGTACTCAGGAGTATCCTCGACTTAGGATAGGTATCGGATCACATGTAGGACGCGGTCCTCAGGTGGATTTTGTTTTGGGTAAATGGGATCCTGAGGAAGAAAAGCAGCTTTCTGAGATAAGGGAAAGAGCTGTTGAGGCAGTCAAGTCTTTCGGACTTGCCGGTATAGAGCGTACGATGACGGTGTTCAATCGACAATGAACACGTCTTCGTCCTTTTTGTGGAAATAGTATTGTTCCCTTGCGAATTTTTCCAGGGAGTCTTTGTCGGAAGTGAGTTCGTCCAGTTTTTCGTCTATGGCATTTATGTCGCGGTTGTACTGGCGTATGGCCTTTTCCTGACGGAGAACTTCGATATAGTCTCCGGCCCAGCGGATAATGTTGTTGCGGTCGATGAAAAGTATTATGACCGCGAATACCAGGGTTACGATGAAGTATTTGTCGGTGATTGTCCTGAGTATCCTTCTCAGGCGTGCATGGTTCTGTCTTTCTCCTTCCATTGTTGCACAAAGTTATCCTAAATTACCTATATTTGAAAAAATTAAGAAGAAATAAACTGAAGATGCTGAAAAAACTCACATACTCGCTGCCGGATGTGAAGGATTCATGGGTGGTGCTGTTTCTTTTAGTGTCCGGTCAATTGGCAGCATCCATACTCTTCATGTCAGTCCCGCGTATTGTGATGTATATGCTCGGCCGGCCGGCCGCAGAGGCCGACATTGACAGTTTCAAGGTCTACTTGACACCTTTGATATATGTGGCCGGTTACTTGTTGCCGTTTCTGTATCTGTACTGGAGGGGACTCAGGAGGATGAACGGTGCCGACTTTGTTCAAGTGAGTTACGATGACATAAGAATAGACCGTCCCGCTTTCGGCCGGCTCGGTGTCATGGCCGCTGTCCCTCTGGTCATAATCGTCGAGGCTGCCTTTGTCTTTATCCTGAGCAGCCTGCCTCTCGGCTCGGAGGCTCCTGACTGGTTCATAAGCAGTTTCTCAGAGATGTACGGGCCCAGCCTGCTGCTCTCGCTCTTCACGACGAGCATACTTGCACCGTTGCTGGAAGAACTGCTTTTCAGGGGAATACTCATGAATGGACTTCTGAGGCAGATGGCCCCTGTGTGGGCTGTCATATGGACGTCGGTCATATTCGCACTGGCTCATCTCAATCCATGGCAGGGACTGCCGGCCTTTCTTATGGGAGGATTGTTCGGATGGGTATATTACAGGACCGGAAGCTATTGGACAGTTGTCGTGATGCATGCCATAAACAACGCCGTAACCATGATTCTGGGAAAATTGATAGGGCCCGAGGCTCTGGTCCGCTGCTCTGTCAGCTCCATGCTCGGACCGGATCTCTTCTATCCGCTACTTGGGCTGTCCCTGGTAGTGGCCGTTGCCGGAATATTGCTAATAAATAAATACATACCAGCAGATAAAAGCAGTAAATTAAAATTATGAAGAAAGAGATATATCCTATGGAAATGATACCCCAGCCCAAGGAAAGGGTGTGGGGAGGAAACCGTCTGGCGACTGAGTTCAACAAACCGTTCGATCCTTCTGTGACGATAGGGGAGAGCTGGGAAGTGTCAGGCTTTGAGGACGACAGTTCTGTCATAGCGGACGGATGGCTGGCGGACAATCCTCTGTTCGATGTAATAGAAACCTACATGGATGAAATCGTCGGAGAGGACAACTACAAACGCTTCGGCAACGAGTTTCCGGTGTTGGTAAAGCTTCTGGATATCCAGGACAGGATTTCAGTGCAGGTACATCCGGATGACGACACGGCTTTCGACAGGCACAATTCCTACGGGAAGACGGAGGCGTGGTATGTGATGGAGGCTTCAGATGATGCCAGGATTTACATGGGATTCAGGAAGGACGTGGATACTGCCGAATTTCTGGACCGCTGTGCATCCGGAACACTTGAGGATGTGCTCAATGTTGTGAAGCCAAAGAAGGGTGATTTCTTCTTCATTGAGGCAGGTACGGTCCATTCCGCCGGGGGAGGTATCGTGATCGCGGAGATACAGCAGCTTTCGGATGTGACTTATCGTATCTATGACTGGGGCCGGGAGAACAATCCCTCTACTGCCAGGACAATGCATGTGGACCAGGCTCTGGGCTGCATCAATTTCAGCAAGTATGAGGGGGCCGGCTTCGTTGCCGGTGGCGGAAACGAACCGTTGAAAAAGCTTGTCGAATGCAAGTATTTTACTGCAAATGAACTGTATCTTGAGAAACCGCTTCGTGTATGGCCGGACCGTTACGGCAGTTTCATTCTTTACTGCTGTCTGGAAGGAGAGGCTGCTGTAGTTACATCTGAGGACAGGCTCGGGCGTCCCCTGAAAAGGGGCAGCTGGATTCTTATACCGGCCGCCATGTCTGACTTCATTCTCAAGCCTGTCTCGCAGCAGGTAAGGATAATGGAGGTCTATGTGGGCAGGATGGAGGAGAAGGATGCCTATATAAATGAATAGGACTATGGAACAGGAAGTGCGTATAGACAAGTATCTATGGTCAATAAGGGTTTATAAGACCAGAACGGAGGCCGCTGATGCATGCAGAAGCGGGAAGGTGCAGGTGAACGGAATCGAAGTCAAGGCTTCGAGAGACATCAAGGCAGGGGATGTAATTACTGTACGGAAAGGCAGCGTACATTTCCAGTACAGAGTGCTGGTGCCGGTAGGCAACAGACAGGGGGCGAAACTGGTGCCTGAGTTTGCCGAGAATATCACTCCTCAGGAGGAACTGGACAAACTCAATGCACCTTTCGAGACAGTATATGTCAGGCGTGACAGAGGAACGGGCCGTCCTACCAAGAAAGAACGCCGTGACCTTGACCGTCTTATGGACGAACTGCTTTAGCAGGCATTATATTAACGGACTCAGGTCCGATGATTCGTATGTCGCATGGGAAATGGCCTTAAGCCTCTTGTGGTTGTAGTAGAACTGGTCTATTCCGAATATCTGCGCACCCTCTATGTCGTTCACAGGATCATCTCCGATCATGAGCGTGTCCCGTTTTACCTGCTTCCAGGCACTATGGTCCATTTTCCCGTCAATACCTGACAGCAGCCTGACCGCGTACTCGAAAATACCCGGTCTCGGTTTGAGACAGCCGGCTGTCTCGGAGACAACTACGGCAGAAAAGAAGTGCAGGATTCCTGAACCTTGCAGTTTCCGGTACTGTATCTCCTTGAATCCATTGCTGATGACTGCCATCTTGCCACCGGCCGACCTGATGCTCTCCAGCATCTTCCATGCACCTGGCATGAGTGCGGTCTCGTGTGTCATCTGCTCGAGATACCTTTCACCGAAGTCCTTCGCAAGTCTGCTGTCGTCAATGCCGTACAGCAGGAATGCATTGTGAAAGCGCAGCCATCTAAGCTCGTCCTTGTTGAGTCTTCCCTTTTCGTATTCGGCCCAGAGCCTGTGGTTTATCCTGTCGTATTTCAAGAAGAAACGGTGCATGGCATCGGCTCCGTATCCCTCTTTTTCATGCACGGCACTTGACAGAACCGTATTCTGTTTCAGAAGCAGCTCTATGGCATGTTCTGAATTGCTGTCAAAATCCCATAGGGTCCTGTCAAGATCTATGAGGTAATATCTGTACGGGCGTATTGTCATACCCGTATCATCTTCCTGTGTAGTTGAACGGGCTGAGTCTTCTGAGTTCGTCCTTGACGGATTCGGATACCTGGAGCGAGTCGATGAATTCCCTTATGGTGCGGTCGGACACGGCTTGTCCGGTGCGGGTAAGGGCTTTCAGTGTCTCATATGGGTTGGGGTAGCCCTCACGGCGGAGAATGGTCTGGATGCCTTCCGCCACTACTTCCCAGTTGCCGTTCAGGTCGCGGTCTATGGCATCCTTGTTGAGGATCAGTTTGTCGAGACCTCTCTTCAATGACTTGAAGGCTATTACGGTATGGGCTACAGGCACTCCGATGTTGCGGAGTACGGTGGAGTCGGTCAGATCTCTCTGGAGTCTCGATATTGGAAGCTTGGAAGCCAGAAATTCGCATACTGCATTGGCCATAAGGAAGTTGCCTTCAGCATTCTCGAAGTCGATGGGATTGACCTTATGCGGCATGGCCGAGGAGCCGACTTCTCCTTCCTTTATCTTCTGCTTGAAATATTCCATGGATATGTAGATCCACATGTCCCTGCAGAGATCCACCAGGATATTGTTGATGCGTTTCATGGCATCGAACAGGGCTGCTGTGTTGTCATAGTGCTCGATCTGTGTCGTTGGATAGGAACGTTTCAGACCGAGTCTTTCCTCCACGAACTCTATGGCGAAAGTGTTCCAGTCAATGTCCGGGTAGGCGGCGAAGTGAGCGTTGAAGTTGCCGGTAGCTCCTCCGAACTTTGCCGAGAACGGGACTGCGAGCAGCATCTTCTGCTGTTCTCTCAGTCTGGATGTGAATACGGCGATTTCCTTGCCGAGACGGGTGGGAGACGCCGGTTGTCCGTGAGTATGTGCCAGCATGGGTATGCTCTTCCATTCTTCCGCCATGGCATCGAGGGTGTTTATGACCTCGTACAGTTGAGGCAGGTACACGTCCTGCATCCCTTCCATAAGGCTCAGAGGCACGGCCGTGTTGTTGATGTCCTGGGATGTGAGCCCGAAATGTATGAATTCCTTGTATCGGGGGGCGATACCCATTCTGTCGAATCTGCGTTTTATATAATATTCCACGGCTTTTACATCGTGGTTGGTGATTTTCTCGATCTCCTTTACTTCTGCAGCCTCGTCTTCCGTCATGTCCCGGTACAGTCCGCGCAGACTGTCGAACAGGTTTTTGTCGAATTCCTTCAACTGCGGAAGCGGCAGCTCGCACAGGGATATGAAGTATTCCACCTCTACACGTACCCTGTATCTTATGAGTGCGAATTCAGAATAATAAGAGGACAGGTCGCGTACCTGTCTGTAATACCTCCCGTCTATGGGTGAAATCGATGTAAGCATAGTAGAAATATGATTAAGTCACAAATATAACTGATATATTTTGTACTTTTGCAAAGTTTCATCAAAAACGGATATATGCTGATAGTAATAGAAGGTCTGGACGGATCAGGAAAGTCCACGCAGGTCGCCAAGGTGTCGGAGTACCTGGCCGCCAAGTCAGGCAAGGAAGTGAAGTACCTGCATTTTCCCAGGTTTGACGCCCCGGTGGTCGGAGACATGATAGCCCGTTTCCTGCGGGGGGAGTTCGGAAAAATATCAGACGTGCATCCTATGCTCGTGGCCTTGCTTTTCGCTGAGGACCGCAGGGATGCCGCCGCTGATATCAGAGGCTGGCTCGCAGAGGACCTTCCTGTAATTCTGGACAGGTATGTCTATTCCAATGTGGCATTTCAGTGCGCCAAGATAGATGACAGCCGGGAGTCCGGGACTCTGCAGCAGTGGATACTCGATGCAGAATACGGGACATACGGTATTCCCAAGCCTGATCTTAATCTGTTCCTGGATGTCCCTGTGTCGTTCGTGGAAGACAGGCTCGCTGCGGAAAGAAAAGGGAGCGACAGAGTGTATCTTCATGGCTCCAAGGATATACATGAGGCTGACATGTCATTCCAGCGGAAGGTACGTGAGGTTTATATGCGTCTTTGTGCGGCGGATCAATCCTTCATCAGGATAGACTGTGCTGACAGCAGCGGCCGCATGCTTTCCCCGGACGAGGTGTTTGACAGGATAAAGGTACTGTTATGAGACTGCTCAGGGTGCTGATGTTCATTCTCCGCCTGCTGTTCGGAGTAACATTCATATTGTCCGGTTTCTTCAAACTTACAGATCCTGTAGGTACCGGGCTGATAGTGGAGGAGTATCTCAATGCTTTGGGATTGGGATTCCTGCGCTTTGCCGACGTGCCTTTCGGTATGGCGTTGTCACTTGTCGAGTTCCTTATCGGCATCGCGGTACTGATGTGTGTGAGGATGAGGGTCGCGTCAACGGCCGGAATGGTGATGACGGTATTCTTTACGGTACTGACTTTTTTCATGGCGGTTTTCGATGGTATACAGGAGTGCGGCTGTTTCGGTCAGGCGGTGCATCTTACTATGTGGGAGACATTCTTCAAGAATATCGTACTTCTCATATGCATTGTGCCTGTCTTTCTTTTCAGGAACAGGTTCAGACCGGTGGCTCCGGTTCCGGCCGAATGGGCATTTCTGGCGACATACGGTGTCCTGGCCATGTTGTGCACGGTGTATTCTTATGTCAACATACCTCTCATAGAGTTCGGTAATTTCAAAGTAGGTGCCAGTCTGGCCATGAAGTACGACATGATAACAGACAGCGACAATTTCGAGACAGTGTTCGTGTACGGGAAAGACGGGGTGCAGGAACAGTTCGGACTGGACAACCTGCCTGACACATCCTGGCACTATGTGGAGACACGTACCCGCTATATGGGAGACGAGAACGACCTGTTGTTTGACATGACTCTCTCAGACATTGACGGTCAGATAGTGACAGAGGATATTCTCGGTTCGGAAGCCCCTGTCTTCATCGCAGTCGTCCTGCGTCCGTCCGTCCTGGATGCAGAATACTGGGAACGCATAGTCCGCAGCATGGATTCCGTTGCTCATTATGGAGGAATCATGTACATGGCCGTACCGGTAGTGGACAGCACTGCGGCATCGGTGGCGGAGAAATATCCGGAGATAGGACGGTCACTGCTCTCAGGTGACTACAAGACTCTTGTATCCATGGTGCGTTCCAACGGAGGAGTGCTGTTGGTCAAGGACGGTATAGTGGTGAAAAAATGGGCTGGATGGAAGTTTGATCCTGAAGATGCGGCCCGCGCACTCACGATGGACTCGGAGGAGCTTACGGCAAAGGGAATCATAGCCCAGAGGCTTTTCTACGAGTCGTCTATTCTGATGCTGGTTCTTGTGATAATCGTTTTCCGTTATGTGTGCGGAATAATATACGGAAGGCGTTTCAGTGACAGAAAAAGCTCTGGGAAACGCGGTGCGGAAGCGATAGAGACGGAGAACTGATGAACAGACGGATATATATTGTGCTATTGCCATTGCTGGCCGCACTGTTCCTTCTGAGTCTTTTCTACGGAGCTGTGCCGGTACCTCCGTCTGCTGTTCTGGATATTCTTTCCGGAGGAGATGCCGGAAACCCGGCATGGAAGCTCATCCTTACGGGATCCCGTCTGCCCCAGGCTGTCACAGCCCTGCTCGCCGGAGCCTCTCTTGCCGTGAGCGGCCTGCTTCTGCAGACCCTTTTCCATAACCCTCTTGCCGGGCCGTCAATCTTAGGCGTCAGTGACGGGGCCAATCTTGGTGTCGCTCTTGTCATGCTTGCTTTCGGAGGCACTGTCGGCACATTCGGCGGGTATATGGCCACAGTAGCCGGAGCTATGGCCGGGGCCTGTGCCATACTGGCAATAATCGTATTGTTTTCGCGGAAAGTGGGCAGCAATGTAATGCTTCTTATAATAGGAATCATGATGGGGTACATAGTTTCCTCCTGTATATCCATACTCAACTACTATGCGTCTGCGGACAAGGTGCGGCAGTTCGTGATGTGGGGTATGGGGGATTTCTCAGGTGTGTCTGTGTCCAAACTGCCGTTCTTCTCAGTCGCCACCATATTCGGCCTGATCTGGTCCGTGCTGCTGGTGAAGCCGTTGAACGCTCTGCTGCTGGGAGAAAAGTATGCATCCAACCTTGGAGTCAGTATCAGGGCGGTCAGAATGGGGGTGCTTATGTGTTCCGGTCTGATGACTGCCGTAGTGACGGCTTTCTGCGGTCCAGTCTCTTTCATCGGGCTTGCGGTGCCGCATATCGCCCGTCTGCTTCTCGGTACATCTGACCACCGCGTGCTTGTACCGGCTACCATTCTCTCAGGAGCATGCGTAGCGCTTCTGTGCAATGCAATGACAGTCGTTCCGGGAACGGGAAATTTGCTGCCCCTCAATGCCGTGACGCCTCTGATCGGGGCTCCGGTCATCATTTATGTGATAGTCAACCGTAAGAACATACGGTATTTCAATTGATAGACAGACGTGTTATGCAACAACTTGAACCAGCTCTCGCCGCACGGGGCCTGACGATAGGCTACAGGTCCGGAAAGGGACAAAGGAAGACAGTCCGTTCCGGTATTGACCTTACTCTATACCGTGGAGAACTTGCTTCCCTTATAGGTCTCAACGGAGCCGGAAAGTCCACTCTCATAAGGACTCTGTGCCGCTTCCAGCCTTCATTCGGCGGAGAGATATCTGTCATGGGCAAGGATATTTACCGATATTCCACGCATGAGCTGGCCTTGACAGTGGGTGTTGTGCTTACGGACCGGACCAATGCCGGCGGTCTTACCGTGAGGGAACTCGTGGCATTGGGCCGTCAGCCGCATACCGGTTTTTTCGGCAGGCTGAGTGAGGAGGATGTCAGGGTTGTGACTGATGCGTTGGCAGCCGTGGGCATATCCCATAAGGCAGACTCGTATGTGTCCGAGCTGTCCGATGGGGAAAGGCAGCGGGTGATGATCGCCAAGGCTTTGGCTCAGGAGTGTCCGGTTATAGTACTGGACGAGCCGACGGCCTTTCTGGATGTGACGGGCCGTATGGATATCATGTCCCTGCTTCATGAGACGGCCAGGAAGCAGAACAAGGCCGTGCTGCTTTCCACTCATGACATGGACAATGCCCTCATGTTCTCGGACAGGATCCTTCTGCTGCACTCTTCGGTTCCTGGACCGGCGGCATGCTGTCGGTCTGATGTCTCAGAACCGGCAGGAACTGTCGTTTCAGGCTCGCCGGAGGACCTGGTGCTCGATGGCAGTCTCAGCCGGTTCTTCAACAGCCGTGGTATGGATTTTGACTGCCGGACAGGGCATTTGTCTACCGGAATATCCGGTCCTCAGGTCGGGGTGGACGGTGACTCCCTAACGGTTCGCTGGATGGCCAATGCATTGGCCCGTAACGGATTCACACCTGTTCTTCCGAATAGCGGCATTCCCTGTATCCGCTGTATTTCCCCGACCAGCATCGAGGTGTCTTTCCCGGCCTCCAAGGAAGTCACTTCGGTATCCTGCATCTCGCAGGCAATACGGTATCTGATCCACACGGACCGGGAAACGTGGAGCGGGGGATAATTTAAAGGTTCAGTGGCTTGAAGTATACAGCGGTATACTCAGGAAAGAGGTCGGGATGGAATACGGCTGCAAGATCTTTCAGTATGAGAGCCGGGTTGAGTACGATATCGTCATAGTAGCTTGATTCGTATGTGTTGCATCCAAAGATCCGGTGTTTCCTGAATGCGTCGAATCCTGAATAAAGAGGGTATTCCGATTCGAGAGAGGAATAGCTCATGGGCTTTCCGCTCCAGTATTTCATCACCCATATGTCGGCATTCATGCCTTTTTGCAGTACGTTCTCGAAGGACATGTTCACATTGGCTGATGTCGTGGTGCCGCCGAAGATATAGGCGGCACCGGCGTCTCTGTACATCCTGGCCATGTAGCTGCGGCCTCCGGGTACGTCCCACGAGGAACCGTATCTGCGTTCAGCCAGCAGGGTCGGACGATGGGATTCGCCGCCGAGACTGTCAATATGGCGCTGTATCATGTCTTTCAGACTGTTGTACTCGGATTCGGCTTTCTGAAAAATGGAATCGGCCTGCGTCTCTCTGTCCAGAAGCACTCCGAATAGACGGACCCATTCGGTCCGGCCGAGCGGCAGGATCTCCATATAGTCTGCTGCCTCGATGATGGGGATGCCCAGTTTGCCGGCGGCTCCGTAACTGCTGTTCTGGAATGGAGATGCGATTATTATTTCTCCTCCGGCCTGGGCAATCTTCTCTATGCTGGGTGATACTGAGTTCCCGCAGTCTATGATGCTGCCGTCAGCCACTCTTTCCTTTACGGCCCTGCATGTCATGTATTCCGGTTCGCATACTCCGCTTATGCGGTCTGCGGCTCCGAGCATGTCGATGATGGATGCGTGAACTGACGAATACACTATAATATGGTCAACCGGAGTTCGTATTATGCTTCCCTCAGGCAGGCATTCCGGTACGGGACTATCGGATGGTACAAGTATGTATCTGTGCATCAAACTAGTTGTGTCCCAGGGATTGATTATCTCCGCAGCGGTGTATCCCTCGGCTGAGTTTATCCTGAGGAAGCGCGCGTACTTCATGGTAGTGTCTCCGGATCCGGAAGCGGAAGAGCCTGTGTCTCCGCATCCGGTAGTCAGTACGATGCCTGTAAAGGTGCAGATCAGAGCACCGGCGGCTTTAATGGTTGTTCGGAATGAGAATGTTCTGTGCATTGTCTGAATTCTGAATAGTTTTCGCAAAAATAGCAGAAATCATCAAACAAACAGTTGCGGCAGGAACTTGGATATTTGTACAACTGGACTATCTTTGCGGATTCAATGGACAATATGAGGCAAAATGACAATAGTGCGGGGTCGGATATCCTGGTGCAGAGACAGGTGATAAGGGCTTCTTTCGTAAGCATTGCAGGCAATGGGATACTTTCTGTGGCCAAGTTGGTTATAGGCTTGATAAGCGGTAGCTTCGCTGTGGTCAGCGACGGTATCGACTCGGCTTCCGATGTGGCCATATCCGTGGTAATGGCTGTTACTGCGAAGATAATGGGACGCAAGCCGAATGCCAAGTACGTGTACGGTTATGCAAAGGCAGAGTCCATAGCCACGAAGATTCTCTCCATGGTGATATTCTTCGCCGGGGCCCAGATGCTGTTCTCGGCTGTCGGTCATCTGTTCTCTGAAGAGCAGAGGGAGATGCCCGGGATCACAGCCGTCTATGTGACTGTAGGGTCCATACTTTGCAAGCTGCTTCTGTCGTGGTACCAGACTCGTGCCGGCAGGCGTACAGGCTCCTCAATGTTGTTGGCCAATGGGGTGAATATGCGCAATGATGTGATTGTCTCGCTGAGTGTACTGGCCGGCCTGTTTTTTTCATTTGTTCTGGAAATGCCTATGCTGGACTCGGTTACGGCTCTGATAGTGAGCTGCTTCATTATCCGTTCAGCTATCAGAATATTCATGGATTCCAATGTCGAACTTATGGACGGGGTAAAGGATGTCTCTGTCTACCAGAAGATATTTGATGCCATAGGCAAGGTGGAGGGAGTCAGCAACCCGCACCGTGTCCGTTCCCGCAGCATAGGCGGCAAGTATATGATAACCTTGGATGTGGAGGCGGACGGCGGTATGACTCTTTCGCAGGCTCATGCACTGGCGTCTCAGGTGGAACGGAATATCCGTGAGAATATACCTGAAGTGTACGATATTGTCGTGCATGTGGAGCCATTTGGTACGCATCCGGAGGACGTGTTCGGGGTCAAGTGAGACGAGCGTGGCGGATTCTGTAAAAATGGCACATTTCCAGCCTGTGATTCCGTTACCTTTGCAGCCGCAATGCCTGAAAAGAATAGAAAAAGGAAATCGGAAGATCTGCTTGCGATGATACGCAGGGGGCAGCCCATGTCTACGGGGCAGCAGCTTCGGCTTACACTGATGTTGAGTGTTCCGGCCGTTCTTGCGCAGCTTTCGTCCATTCTCATGCAGTATATCGATGCGGCGATGGTGGGCAGTCTCGGGGCGGCTCCTGCTGCATCCATCGGTCTGGTCTCCACTACTACGTGGCTGTTCAGCGGAACATGTACTGCCGTCTCCACCGGTTTTTCCGTGCAGGTGGCTCATGCTGTCGGGGCCGGCGATATGGCCAGAGCCCGTTCGGTTCTCAGGCAGGCTTTCGTGTCTGTCGGGATTTTCGGCCTGCTGTGGGGCGGACTCGGTATGGCCCTCAGCTCTCCGCTTCCGTACTGGATCGGAGGAGAACCGGAGATATGCAGGGATGCATCTATGTATTTTCTGATATACGCTGCATTCCTGCCCGTTTTCCAGGTATACGTGCTTTCCGGCGGTATGCTCAGATGCAGCGGGGATATGCGGATTCCGAGCCTGTTGAGCATTCTCATGTGCGTTTTAGACGTAGTTTTCAATTTCTTTCTGATATTTCCGACCAGAGATTTGAATATTCTGGGCCGGTCAGTGACTGTGCCCGGTGCCGGGTGGGGCGTGGAAGGAGCGGCCTTGGGAACCGGTCTTGCCGAGCTGGTGACAGCCTCCCTTATGCTGTACTTTCTGCTTGCACGCTCCGAATCTCTCAGGTTGACCGGCAGGGACAGGACATCGGGCGAGGTTCAGGAGGAATCGCGCAGTTTCATTCCTACGGCCCCTGTCCTCAGAATGGCTGCCCGTATCAGTTTTCCTATGGCTGTCGAGCATATCGTGCTGTGCGGGGCGCAGATTATGACTACGGCCATTGTAGCTCCATTGGGCATTTTCGCGATAGCGGCCAATTCCTTTGCCGTCACTGCCGAGAGCCTGTGTTATATGCCCGGCTACGGAATAGCCGATGCGGCGACGACCCTCGTAGGGCAGAGCTATGGTGCAGGACGGAAGTACCTTACGCGCAGATTTGCCTGCATCACTGTGTTTTCCGGAATGGCCGTCATGGGTGTTATGGGGCTGTTGATGTATGTCGGCGCACCGTTGATAATGGGGTCGATGACATCGGACGGACAGATAATGGACTTAGGTGTCGAGGCCCTGAGGATTGAGGCATTCGCAGAACCGATGTTCGCAGCTTCCATTGTGGCCTATAGCGTGTTTGTAGGTATGGGCAAGACTCTGGCTCCATGCCTTATGAACCTCGGGAGCATCTGGGCAGTGAGACTTCCGCTTGCCGCTTTGCTGGCTCCGTCGGCCGGTCTGCGGGGAGTCTGGACGGCCATGTGCATAGAACTGTGCTTCCGTGGATGCATATTCCTCCTCCGGTTATGGCATACTTTCAGACACAGGAAGTCTCATTCCTGAGTTCTGTGCGCATGATCGGAGTTATTACCTTCTCCCGGGGCTCTTGGATTTGGGCCCGCACAGCACCAATACGATGATGACGGTGATTACGGTACAGATGGCACTGGAAATCAGGGACAGTAGAGGTGTCCAGCCGTACAGCAGCAGTGATACGAGGAAAAGCACGATCATGCACGCGAGGGAGCAAATGGCCAATGTCTTGCCGTAGGACATGCGCATGTTCTCGAAACCTTTTGCTCTAAGATGCTGGAAATGGACCACCATGGCAACTGCGGTCATTGGGTACACTGCTCTGCTTAGTGAAGCAAGCAGGTCTTTCTCCTCCGAGGAGAAATAGAATATCAGTGTACATAATACAAGACCGGTCACTATTCCGATGATGAGTGTCACCCAATAAGGTATATTTTTCATTGTCTGTTGCATTATTGCCGATAAATATACGCTTATATTCTTATTTTTGCAAGTCAATTCGAGAAAATATGATAGTATCTGTCGACAGCCGCACTGTCACCCGTCCCGGTGAGACTGTCTTTTATGCCATAAAGGGGCAGAACAATGATGGCCATGACTATGTCGTGGCACTGTATGACAGGGGCGTGCGTAATTTCGTGCTGAGTGAGCGCCGTCCTGAATACGAGGCAATGAGGGATGCATCGGTCAGGTACGTGGACAACACATTGGAGGCCCTTCAGGCAGCAGCGGCCCGTCATCGCCGTCAGGACCTGCCGGATACGGAGGTTACGGCCATAACCGGCAGCAACGGCAAGACGGTGGTCAAGGAGTGGATTGCCCAGCTTCTCGGGGAGGATGTCCCTGTCTGCCGCAGTCCCCGCAGCTACAACTCGCAGGTAGGAGTGCCTCTTTCCGTATTGGAAGTCATGCCGCAGTGCCGTATCGCTCTGATAGAGGCAGGAATGTCCCGTCCCGGGGAGATGGCCCGCCTGCAGCGGATCATTCGTCCGGACCTTGGCGTATTCACACATATAGGAGATGCTCATGGAGAGAATTTCCCTTCGGTGGAAGCTAAAATGCGGGAGAAGGCCATGCTTTTCAGTGGCTGTAGGGCTGTGGTCTGCCGGGAGGGGATGCCGGCCGGGATTATCCGGGAACAATGCGGGCCGCAGACCCGTATCTTCCTTTGGGGAGAATCCCCGGAGGCGGATGTGAGGGTATTGGGTTCCAGATGTATGGAAGGTGCTGTGGAGGTGGAGATAGATGTGCGGAGAAACCGTTCCGGGGCTGGTGGCTCAAATGAACGTGGAAGGCTGCGTCTGCCGTTCACCGATGCGGCTTCCTTCGAGAACTGCATGACGGCTGTGGCGTTCATGATTTATCACGGCTATGCTCTTTCAACCATTGCCCCAAGGCTCGCCAATCTTCAGCCGGTAGCCATGCGCATGGAGATCCGTGAGGGAACTGGTGGCAGTACACTGGTCAAGGATTATTACAATTCCGATCCAGCTTCGTTTGCCCTTGCACTCAATGCTCTTGATGTGCAGGACAATGCTCGTTCCAAGGCCGTGATTCTGTCGGATTTTGTGGATGTGGGCGGCCGTGCGGAAGAGATATACCGGGATGTGGCGGAGCAACTGCGCAAGTCGGGAGTGTCGCGTTTTGTGGGAGTCGGTCCGGTCATTTACGGTTTCCGGGATTTGTTTGACATGCCGCAGTCCCGTTTCTACAGGACGACGGAGGATTTTCTGGCAGGGGAACGCAGGGAGGACTACCGCGATATGTGCATTCTTATCAAGGGGGCGAGGAAGTTCCGTTTTGAGTACATAGGAAGTTTCCTGGCCCGGCAGTCTCATACAACTGTGTTGGAGGTGGACCTGGACGCATTGGCATCCAATTTCAACATCCTGCGCGGCAGGGTGCCCAAGGGGACCCGTCTGGCGGTGATGGTCAAGGCATTCTCCTACGGCAGCGGAGCAGGGGAGATCGCTGCCCAGCTTCAGTACAGCGGGGCGGACTACCTGATGGTCGCGTATGCCGACGAAGGTGTCGAACTGCGTTCCAGAGGGATTACCGTACCGATAGCGGTGATGAATCCGGAGCAGGAGGCATTCGGCCAGATGATAGAGTTCTCGTTGGAGCCGGAAATCTATTCTGTGCAGTTGCTCAGGGATTTTGAGGCAGTGTTGTCGAGAAACGGTATGGAGGAGTATCCTGTGCATCTGAAATTGAATACCGGGATGAACCGTTCCGGGCTGGACCGTAAGGATATACCGGAACTGCTGGACTTTCTTCACGGACGGAGGACTGTGTTGCTGCGCAGCATGTTCTCCCATCTTGCCGCTGCGGACGATCCGGCCGAGGATGAGTTCACTCTCGGGCAGATCCGGCTGTTCGAGGAGATGACCGGGATGATACAGCCGCATTTTCCCTACAGGATTATCAGACATATTCTCAACAGTTCCGGAATAGAACGTTTTCCGCAATATGCGTTTGATATGGTCCGTATGGGGATTGGCCTGTACGGCATCGGCACTCTTCCCGGACTGGTACCGGTCAGTTCCTTCAAGACGCATATCGCTTCTATCCGGCGTATAACTCCGGGGCAGACTGTCGGTTATGGACGCAAGGGCAGGGTGTCGAGGGATTCGGACATTGCCGTTATCCCGGTAGGCTATGCGGACGGGCTGGACCGTCATCTTGGCTGCGGAGTGGGGGAGATGTTTGTGCGTGGCCAGAGAGTACCTGTAATAGGCAATATCTGCATGGATGCCTGCATGCTGGACGTCACGGGTACGGGAGCCCGGGTGGGTGACGAGGTAGAGATATTCGGTCACAATATTCCGGTAACCGAGCTTGCCGCCAGACTTGGCACTATCCCGTACGAGGTGCTTACCAGTGTCTCCAGAAGGGTCAGGCGGGTCTATTTCAAGGAGTGAAGGCTGCGGTCCTCTCTCTCGAAGAAGTCGATGGTACGGTAGAACGGGTGGACGGGACCGTAGCCTGGACCGAAGCGGTAGCCGGCTCCATAGGCGATGGATTCGTTGATGAAGATCTCTGCCCGTTCTACGGCTGCATCCAAAGGGTACTTGCGGGCGATGTAGGTGGCTATGGCCGAACCGAACGTATCTCCGGTACCGTTGACGTTGCGGGTGTCGATACGGTGCTTGGAGAAATTACGCAATGTCCCTGTGCGGCGGTTGTAGAATATGTCCGTCAGGTTGTCGCCGTCCGGTATGGACTTGATGATGACCGAGCAGCCCGGTGCGGCCAGGTTGCGTACGATGTATTCGGCATTGTCGAGTGTGACAGGTTCTCCTGCCAGTACGCTGGCTTCGTGTATGTTGGGGGTGATGATTTCGGCCTGGGGAAAGAGCAGCCTGCGGTAGGCTTCCACGGCATCGTCCTGAATCAGGGCAGTGCCTCCTGAGTCTACCATTACCGGATCGATGACCTTGGGTACATCCGGGTATCCGAGCAGCAGGTCTGCTACTGCCTCTACTATCTGCTTGTCGTAGAGCATGCCGGTCTTTATGCAGTCTGCTCCGACATCGTTCAGGAAGTGCCGGCTCTGGCTCAGTATGAGGTCTGTCGGCATCGTCCGTATGCCCTTGACGCTGGTGGTGTCCATGTCCACGATGAGGGTTATGGCCCCTGCAGCAAATCCTCCGCATGCCGAAACGGCTTTTATGTCTGCCTGTATGCCGCAGCTGCCGAGTGGCTCGCTGCCGGCGATCATGAATACTTTCGGGAAATCTTTTTTATTGTCCATCGCAGTGTGTTGTCCTGATACAGATACCGTTTGTCTTATGTCATCCGATGATGTTGAAGTGTCTGAGGGCTTTGGCTACTCCTTCGCTGTCTATGTCGTCTGTCACGTAGTCCGCCGCTTCCTTGACAGTCGTGCCGGCGTTGCCCATGGCTACTCCTGTGCCTGCCCGGCGCAGTATTGATATGTCGTTTCCTCCGTCTCCGAATGCCATGCACTCCTGTATGTCTAAGTTCTCGTACCGTGCGATGGTTTCCATTCCACGGCCCTTGTCGGCATCGGCTGAAATCACGTCGGAGAAATACTCGCACCAACGTGTGGACTCGGCATGACGCAGCAACGGGGTGATTTCAGTTTCCTGTTCATGAGAGAAGAAAGGAGTCAACTGGAATACCGGGCGGGATAGCATTTCCTCAGTGCCGGTATTTCTGTCAATCCCCTTGATTGCAAGCATCTCGCCGAATACCTTGTCTACGATGGGACGGTGGTTGTGCACGACAGCCCTGTCTTCGCCTACTATCAGAGAGGGAATGCCGAGACGGTCGGAGGCATCGATGATTGTCCGCACGTCCTCATTGTCTATGGGAGTACGGGATATGATCTGTCTTCTTACTGTGCATATGGCTCCGTTGACTGTGATGTATCCGTCGATCAGATGCTCTATCGGCTCGATGTTGTTGATCAGCGGCCCGGGCCTTCCGGTCGAGATGAATATTCTCAAACCTCTGTCCTTGGCTTCGGTGAGGGCCTTTACTGTAGATTCAGGTACAGAATGGGTCTTGAAACTGACTAAAGTGCCGTCTATGTCGAAAAACAGTGCTTTTATCATTGCTCGTTCAAATTTCCAAACGGGCTGCGAATATACGCAGAAGCCGGGAGCAATGCAAGTTTACTTGCAAATGCCCGGGGCAACCGCATTATCTGGACCGTCAGGTTCTGGTACAGAGCCTGCGGTACAAGTTGGTTGTCTGTCGGAGAATAAAAAAGCCGGAGATTATTCCGGCTTCAGTAAGATCTGGCTATTGGTAAGACTGGTCATTTCCTGCTGCTTTCATGTCCGCATGAGTCTCCGTATCCGTATAATTGTCCGGTGATGGACTTAACGGCAAGGCTGTGGATTTCCTCCATTGCTTTATCAGCACAGTCAGGATTATGAATATCAGCAGTTCAATAACAGTTATAATCGAGATATATACCATATTCCCCGATATAGGATCTTCATAATTTATATGGGTTCCCACGAGCCATGTACATAAATAGAACAATGGATACCTTGCCATTAAGAATATTTTCATGCCCAAGGATGTCCTTGTCCCTACGGCAAGGAGAATCCAACCGACTGTGCAAACGGCAGCGACAATACCCCAATTGTAAATTACTACGGCTTTTTGGTAAAGTTCCATATCAAAGTAGACTAAATTCTGGACTACAGTGATTGCAATAATTCCTATTCCGAGAATAATGGTTCCATACAGACCGAGTCTGCATATTCCATAATTTTCTGTTTTAGTGGATTTGTATATGAGCAGACCGTACATCACAAACCATAGGGCTGAAGTAATAACGTTAATTAAAAGCGGAATGGCGTAATAAGACCTATAGCCGACCGTAATATCTCTCGCTCCGTCAAGACAGGTGGATAAATTCAGGATGTCGCAGATGACAGTCAGAGCGAAGAACAGAAGCAGGAAGCGGCTCAGGTTGTAGACATTTGCCGGTACTTCCTGCCAGCCTATGCTCTGGGCTTTCTCAACGGTGAGAGCCGGTGCGCCGAGTCGGACAGTTTTCCATCCGGAGAGGACGAGGAAGAAGATTACGATGGACGCAACACCCTCGATTATGGGACCGATAGCCGGTATGCAGCCTATAATCCCGAATACCAGCAGCCATACAGAGCACGAGTACAGTCTGGCAAAACCGTCGCGAGCCTGCTGTGGCAGGACTTCGGAGCGTTTCAGACTGCGGTATCCGCTCAGCAGTTTTACGTAAGAAATGATAATCAGTATGAGTTTGATTATCCATCCAGCGAACGGAATTAAGCCTGCAGCAGCTGCGAGTATAAGCAGAATGTAGGAAATCTTCACTTTATGCGCCCCGCGGGTATCACTGGAGTTGAGCTGGAGTTTCTCGAACCTGTTCAGGGAACGGTAGAACAGAATATATCCTATGACTACCAGTACAGTACACATATAGTCCCAGAACTCCCAAAACGACATGAAGGAACCGCTTCCTCCTCCGTCACCGGTAAGGGCTCCGATGATGTCGAATCCGCTGTGTATAGTGTCAATTGCGCTGATGATGCTGCCGAATATTCCGGCCAAGGTGTAAATCCAGACTGCTGTCATCAGTGTTCCGACAGTCTGTTTCCAAGGTTTGTTTTCCATGATGGTAAAAGTTTCTAATATATTCAGTTGTCAGTTTAAATATCACTCCAGCTGCCATCTGCACCCTTCTCGTAGCGTTTGCCGGTGCTGTGGTCCAAACCGGAGCCGTCTACATCTGCCACATGATACCCGTACTGGTCAACAAGAGTTGTCCTCGTGTCTGAAAACTGCCACATTTTCTTAGAAGGACAGTGCGAAAACACTTTCATCAAAATTTCCGTTGATCTCTCAACACGGCAAAGTTAGGAAAATATTCTCAAATATGGACAACACTCATGGAGTATTGACCGACAAAGTTAGGGATTATTTCCAAATTCAGCCGCGGTCGTAGTGGGGCATCCGCTCGGGGATGACAATGGAGAATTCGATAATGCCGGCAACAGTCCTGCCTGAGCCGTCGGCTGCGTCCTTATACCATGGCGTCTGGTGTATCAGCTTGCGCTGCCCCTTTTTGCTGATGGTGTAGGAATTGGAGACACCTTCGGTGATGATGCGGCTTATTATGCCTCGTGAGCGGTCGTTGTGACAGCCGAGCATGTTCCTGCCGCACATGTCTCCGTTGACAGCCAAGGATTTCTCGTTCTGGTATATGATTACGCGCTCAGTGTCACATACGGTCACGGCGCATTCTATATTTTTAAAATAATCTTCCATAATCTGATGTTTGGTGGACTCTCTGTCAGGGCTACTGTTACAGGTGCTCTTCCCAGTATCTGAACATGGACTGGTAAAGATGGTATGTGGTGTTCTCCCTCTCGTTGATGCTGTGCGAGCGCATGGGGTAGGACAGCATGTCGAACATCTTGTTCTGGCGGATAAGTTCGTTGACCAGCATCTCGCAGCTCTGGTAGTGGACATTGTCGTCACCTGTACCGTGTATGAGCAGCAGGTTTCCCTGTAGTCCGGAAGCAAAGTTGATGGGCGAGCCGTCGTGGAATCCCTGCGGATTTGTGGATGGCAGTCCCATGTACCTTTCCTGGTAAATGGTGTCGTAGAGGTACTGGGAATATACTCCTGCCACGGCTATCCCCGTTGAGTAGACAGAGGGGTATTTGAACATCAGATGTGCTGTGGACGAGCCTCCTCCGCTCCAGCCCCAGATTCCTATACGGTCCGGGTCCATGAAACTGTACGTCTGCAGGAGTACGGTCACTGCTGCGGCGTGGTCCGCAGGCGGGATGATGCCGACCTTGCCGTAGATGCACTTGCGCCATTCGCGTCCTCTGGGTGCGGCAACTCCTCTCGGGTCAATGCTCATGACTATGTAGCCCTCCTGAGCCAGAAAGCGGCTCCACAGATCTCCTCCGCTCCATGAGTTCTGTACGGTGGACTGCCATGGCTCGCCGTAGATGTAGAAGATTACAGGATATTTGGCCGTAGAGTCAAAGTCTGCCGGCTTTATCATCCAGCCGTCCAGCACTGCGTCTCCTATGTCAACTCTGAAAAATTCTTTTGGATTGGGATTGACTGCGTTGAATTTTGCGGCCAGTTCATGGTTGTCTTCAAGGACGCGGACAGTCCTGTGTCCAGGAAGAGTCACAATCTCGTACGAGGTGGGAGTCTCGCTGTTGCTGAACGTGTGCATGGCGTATTTCGCATCGGGGGAAATGACATATCCGTGATGTCCTGCCGGTGCGTCTTCCGGTGTGAGTCTCTCCGGCCTGCCTTTTCCGTCCAGACGGCTGCGGTAGAGATATCTGTCCACCGGACTGTCGGGGGATGCTATGTAGTACACGTATCCGCCCTCGGTGTCGATGCGTTCTACGCTGATGACGTCGAAGTCTCCGTCCGTGACGAGTGTGATGTCACCGCCGTCGCCGGATATTCTGTAGAGATGTCTCCATCCGTCCCTCTCGCTTGTCCATGTGAAATATTTGTTGCCGTCCATCCATGCGGTGTTGTCGTGTATGTCCAGAAAAGCCTCGTCGGTTTCGGTCATGAAGTTGTCCAGCTCCATGGTCCTTATGTCACCGTAGAATATCCTGTTGGTGTTCTGGAGGCGGTTGAGCTGCTGGATCATGACCAGGTCAGTACCGGGGACGAATTCCATGCGGGCTATGTAATGTTCCCTGGGGTCTCCGGGTATGTCGAACCATCGTGTGGCAGTGGAGTCTGAGTCTCCGTCAACGTCCACCACTCCTATCCTTGCTGCGGAATTGGTCGTTCCGGCTTTCGGATATGGAAGGGGGATGACTGTAGAGTATACGGAGTCTATGTTGTCGATCATGTAGAATGTGCCGGTACCTCTGGTGTCGAACTGCCAGAACGCGATGCTGCGGCTGTCAGGACTCCATCGCCAGCCGTCCTGCTGGTGCAGTTCCTCCTCGTATACCCAGTCGAACTGGCCGTTGATGATCTCGTCGCTGCCGTCGAATGTAAGCTGGCGGACATTTCCGTCATCGAGACCCTCCACGTAAAGATTGTTCTTGTAGACATAGGCCGCTTTAGTTCCGTCCGGAGAGAATTTCGCGAACTGCATCCATGAAGGCTCGAATTCTTTCAGACCGAGTTGTCTGAGTCTTCCCGTAGCCGGTGTGTATAGCCAGTAGTCACCTCTTTTCGCTGTTCTCCACACCTGTCTGGAATTTGTGTATATCATAAGCCGGGAACCGTCAGGTGACCATGTGTAGCCGTGTATCTGCAGCGGTTTGTCCTGTCCGTCCGGTATGAGGTCCGCTGCCGGTACCGACACTGTCTTCCTGCCGGTGCGGATGTCGTTCAGGACTATGTCCTGTCCGTCGGTCAGGGAGTCTGTCTCTATGGTGAGGTACGAGTGTCCCTCATCGTCCCACCTGAAGGCGCTGACACTTCCGGCCGAGTATTCTTTGTTCTTGTAGATGTCCTCGAGTGTGAGTCTTTTTTCCTGCGCTGATGCGTTGTCTGTGATCATCGGACTTGCCAGCAGGCAGGACAAGGCTAAGGCTGTAATGTATCTCATGTCGTGCTGTATAAAGTATGTGCAAATATAGAACATTAATGGACCATGCGGTGTGAAAGTGGTAAAAAATTGGCATTTGCAAATAAAATTTTTTAAATTTGAGGTCGAAACCTGAAAAAAACCTTTACCATGTTTGCAAAAGAAATTTATACCGCGAGAAGAAGGAAACTGCTCGAAGAGATGAAGAGACAGCATCAGTCCGGGCTTCTGTTGTTTATAGGTAACGACGAAACGGGGATGAATTATGCGGACAATCCTTACCCTTACCGTCAGGACTCCACTTTCCTGTATTTCTTCGGCCTTGATTTTCCTGGTCTTGTGGCTCTGATAGACCTGGAGGAGGAGACCTCCATGGTATTTACAAAGGAGCCGACTATTGAGAATATAGTATGGAGAGGCAGTCTGCCTGTGAGGGAAAGGTGCGAGGCGGCGGGAATAGACAAGGTGGGATCTTCGGACGATATACGTATTATAATTAAGAAGGCAGAAAACAAGGGACGGATGGTGCATTTCCTTCCTGCCTACAGGGCGGAGCATTATGTGAAGATCTTCCGTCTGGCCGGTCTGCCGTCAGGAGTGGTGGACGACATGGTGTCCATCCCTTTTGTGAAGGCGGTTGTCAGCCTCAGAAGCCATAAGTCACCGGAGGAGGTGGTGCAGATAGAGGATGCAGTGAACATATCCTCCGATATGAATCTGGCCATGGTCAGCATGATACATCCCGGGATGAGTGAGGTTGAGGTCGCTGCACTGGTGACAAGTATCGCCATAAGGAAGGGAAACGGACTGGCATTTCCGCTTATTGCCACTGTGGACGGCCAGATCCTGAACAATCACTGGTACGGCAACGTGATGCGTGAAGGGCAGATGTTCCTGATGAATGCTGGTGCAGAGAACAAGATGCACTATGCCGGAGACATATCTGTCACGGCTCCTGTAGGAAAGCATTTTACACAGCAGCAGAGGATGATGTACGATATCGCGCTGCATGCCCATACGGCAGCTGTGGGGATGATGGCGCCCGGTGTACCTTTCATAGATGTCCATATCAGAGCCTGCGAAGTCATTGCGGAGGATCTGAAGAGTATCGGTCTCATGAAGGGCAATATCCATGAGGCTGTGAACGAGGGAGCCCATGCCCTTTTCTTTCCCAACGGTCTCGGCCATATGCTTGGACTGGACGTTCATGACATGGAAGCTTTGGGAGAGGCATGGGTCGGTTACGACGGAAAGCCAAGGAGCACCAAGTTCGGACTCAAGTCCCTGCGTCTTGCAAGAGAACTTGAACCGGGTTACGTGTTGACGGTGGAGCCCGGTGTGTATTTTATTCCGGAACTTATTGACGACTGGAAGAATTCCGGTAAGTTCAAGGATTTCCTCAATTACGACGAGATAGAGAAGTTCAGGGGAGCGGGCGGTCTCAGGCTGGAAAGGGACTACCTCATACTTGACAATGGCAACCGTCGTCTGGGCAAGTATGTGCCTATGACTGCGGATGAAGTGGAGGCGATGCGATGACAGTCAAGATATGCATAGGCAGCTCGTGCCATCTGAAAGGTTCGTACGATGTGGTGCAGGGCATGAGGGAACTCCTCAAGAAGTATGATGTGGAGGATCTGGTGGAGCTCCAGGCCAGTTTCTGTTTCGGACAGTGCGCTGACGGAGTGGTGATGCGTGCCGAAGAGTCTCTGGACGGCTCCGAGGATGTGTTTATAAGGGGTGTGAACAAGGACAATGTGGAGCAGAAGTTTCTCAGTGAGGTGTATCCGCGACTTGGACTGCCCGCTCCCGAAAAGTGAAATGACAACATAGGACAAACTTATGAAAGAATACCTCGAGTTCAAGAAGGCCCGTTGCAAGGACTGTTATAAATGTTTGAGAGAATGTCCCGTCAAGGCCATAGAAGTCAAGAATCATCAGGCGCAGATCATCAAGGAACGCTGTATCCTGTGCGGCAGATGTACCGTGGTGTGTCCTCAGAACGCCAAGATAGTCCACAGCGAGAAGGATGATATCGACTCCCTTTTGCTCAGTAATGATAATGTTGTGGCCAGTGTGGCGCCTTCGTTCATCTCGTCTTTCCGTCTGAAGAATTTCGCCCAGATGGAGACTGTACTTTACAAACTTGGCTTTGCTTTTGCCGAGGAGACAGCTGTAGGCGCCAATGCCGTGACAAAGGAGTATGCGGCATGCATGGCATCGGGACGGTTCGACAATCTGATCTCGTCGGCCTGTCCTGCTTTGTGCCGTCTTATTCAGGAATATCACCCTGATGCTCTAAGATATCTGGCGCCGGTGGACTCTCCTATGGTGGCGCACGCCAAGATTCTGCGTCAGCGTTTCCCTGGATGCAAGGTGGTTTTCATAGGGCCGTGCATAGCCAAGAAACGGGAGGCAAGGGAGAGCGGTATAATAAGTGGTGTCCTCACATTCGAGGATCTCAGGCGTTTCATGGTGGAGCGCGGCGTCACCTTTCCTCTTCCGGATGCGCGGGAGGAATTCGAACGTTTCTCGTGTACCGGTATAACTGGAGAGGCACCGGCCAACCGCAGCAAGTCCTATCCTGTCCGGCGCGGTATCATACATTCCTTCGAGCACCGTCCGGAGGGATATGACTATGTGGCCGTTGACGGACCGTTGAACTGTGTAGGCACTTTGGAGAACATGGACAAGGTCTCCGGAGTGTTCTTCGAGATGAACATGTGCGAGAACGCCTGTGTAAGCGGACCATGCAGCCTTGTAGGCGAGGGAGAGGAGGTCCGTGCTGCTGTTGAGGTGAAGCGTTATGTCCGGGAGGAATGTGCTTCGCTCCCGCCGGAGCAGGATGGCGACAGGCAGGTGGATGTGGACATATCTGCCAGTTACCCGAAGATAGAGAGCAGGAGCATGACGCCTACTGCGGAACAGATAGAGGAGATACTTCACCGTACAGGTAAGTTCAAGCCGGAGGATGAGCTCAATTGCGGTTCTTGCGGATATTCTACATGCCGGGAGAAGGCATGGGCTGTATTCAACGGTTATGCGGACATTGATATCTGTCTGCCATACATGAGGGAAAGGGCCGAGTCCATGTCCTATGAGATTATTCATAACAGCCCCGAGGGCATAGTCGTACTGGACAGCGAGATGAATGTGGTGGATATAAACAGCAAGGCCAAGGAGCTGCTGGGTATTGCGGCAGTCAGCCTGAAAGGGCTTCCTGCCATTGACTTCTTCAATCCCACCGAGTTTCTCATAGCCCAGAATTCCGGCCGCCAGTATGTGCGCAAGAAAGTGTACGTGCCGGAGACAAAGCGTCATATCGAGATGTCCATCAGTATACTCAAGGGGAACCGTGCATTGTTCGGCATTCTCAAGGATATAACCGACGAGGTGCATTACAGTGAGAAGCTTGGCAAGATGCGTATGGAGACTCTTGCCACTACCGATGAGGTGATCAAGAAGCAGATGCGTGTCGCTCAGGAGATAGCTTCACTGCTCGGGGAGACTACCGCAGAAACCAAGGTGGCCTTGTTGAGGCTTAAGAAGACCCTCATGCAGGAAGAGGAGGAACGCGGACAGTCAGGCAGATAGATCAAGGAGAGTACTGCAATGAAGGAATTGTTTATAGAATACGGATATGTGTCCTTGAACAAGGCCGGAGAGGAGCTTTGCGGGGACAAGGTGGAGAGTGTGACCGTGGACGGTTATACGACCCTGGTACTGGCTGACGGTCTTGGCAGTGGAGTAAAGGCCAACATTCTCTCGACATTGTCTTCCAAAATTCTCTGTACCATGGTTTCCAACAACATACCCATAGAGGACTGCATAGAGACCATGATACAGACTCTGCCGGTGTGCAAGGTGCGCGGAGTGGCGTACTCGACATTCTCTGTCATTCACGTGGATGCTGCCGGCCGCGGATATCTCTTTGAGTTCGACAATCCCCAGGCGGTTTATTATCATGACGGCCGCTGTATGGACTTTGACCGCAAGCCGATAGATGTACTGGGCAAGAGGGTGTATCATTCGGAACTCAGCCTGTGTGACGGAGATATCGTATTGGTCATGTCGGACGGGACTATTCATGCAGGGATTGGCCGTGTGCTCAATTTTGGATGGGACAGGAAAGATATCATGGCGCATCTGGACCGGAACATCAAGCCGGAAATGTCGGCCCGCTGTGTGGCATGGCTGCTTGCCGCCGCCTGCAACGACCTCTACATGGACAGTCCGGGAGATGATACCACTGTAGCGGCCTTGAAAATGCGCGAGGCCCTGCACGTCAATCTGATGGTCGGTCCGCCGGTCAACAAGGAGAATGATGACTATTATGTGGCCAAGTTTATGGAGGGAGACAGCAAGAAGGTGGTATGCGGTGGCACCAGCTCACAGATCGTGGCCCGTTATCTGGGCAAGAAAGTGACCACCAGCCTGGATTTTCCTGACAAGGAAGTGCCGCCTGTCGGCCATATCGACGGTATTGACCTGACTACGGAGGGTGTGATTACATTGCGTCGCCTGCTTGAACTTACTGAAAAGTACATTTCTCCCAGCGACTTGACACCCAAGATGTTCACAAAACAGGACGGTGCCTCTCTGCTGGCCGGGATGCTGTTGGAGAAAGCCACGCACATTACATTCTTTGTGGGGCAGGGCGTAAATAAGGCGCACGAGGGATTGCCTATAGATACTACATTGAAACTAAAGTTGATAGAACGTCTTGCTTCCAGTCTCAAGGCTATCGGCAAGGTCGTGGAGATACATTATGCATGACCTTTCGTGTCAGCGATAACTGTCAGTCTGCACGTATGTACAGGGACAGTCTGCGGGCCTGGGCTGCGTGCAGTATGCCGTTGTCGACTATTGTCTGTATGGAAAAAACACTGTCAGGTACAGTGCGGCGGAGACGGTCAATGCCTTTTGCGGCGTACGGGCCGATGTATGGATGGGCAGCCATGGAATCTAACGGCATGGTGCGCAGGTCCAGCCGCCTTACGGATTCAGGCTCGATATATATGCGGTCCGCCAGGCGGTTGAGACGCGCCGTGTCGAATCCTCGGATATCCAGCAGTTGGTTGATGTCGGCATAACTCCCGAGCCGCTCGCGGTAACTCAGTATCTGTCTTGTGTACCACGGCCCTATTCCCGGAAGCGCGTCTAAAGCTGCGCTGTCAGCGGAGTTCAGTTCCACCATGTCCCATTTCCATCCGTCATAGCCGTATTCGTCATGCTGTCTGTTTTTTCTGTCCCGGAAAGTCTCGCCGACAGTACTCCCCGCAGGACATGGCGTCGCTGCCGTGTTTTCCGGAGCAGTCCCTGGAACCGTTTTCGGGTCCGGGCGTTTTTTTGCCTTTTGTTCTGTGTGTTCTGTCTTCCTGTTGCCGGACTCGGGCTCATATGAAGTCTGGATATCCGGCTTTTGCGGAATATTGTGTACTGCAGCATTCCCGGCAGTGTCGGCGGCCCTCTGGTCTCTGCGGTTGTCTATAATATGTTTCGTGAAAAATACCGACTGGGCTGCCAGAATCAGGAATATCAGGATTATGACTCCGTTGGAGAAAAGACGTTCAGTCTTCCCTTTCTTCTTTTTCTCTTCTTCCCACATAAGCTTTCCCTTCAACTGTCAATACTATCTCCCCCTTGGGAGGGTTGTCCGTATACCACGAGGCCAGCTCCAGGAGCGTTCCCCTGCGGGTTTCCTCATGAACCTTGCTGATCTCGCGGGAAACCGAGGCCCTGCGTTCAGGCCCGAAATATTCGCACATCTGCGAGAGGGTCCTGGCAAGCCGGTACGGGGACTCGTAGAAAATCATGGTCCTGTCTTCCGACGCGAGTCCGGTCAGGCGGGTCTGGCGGCCTTTCTTTACCGGCAGAAAACCTTCAAACGCGAACCTGTCGGCCGGGAGTCCCGAGTCTATAAGAGCCGGAACGAAGGCCGTGGCTCCCGGCAGAGTGATGACCTCTATACCTTCTTCCGCACATGCGCGGGCCAGCATGAATCCCGGGTCGGAAATGCCCGGTGTGCCTGCGTCCGAAACCAGGGCGATGTCCATGCCTGAGAGTATTTTTTCGCAGACAGGGCGGATACGGGCGTGTTCGTTGAACTTGTGGTGTGCCTCCGTAGGCTTTGATATTCCGTAATGTCTCAGAAGCACGGAAGTGGTCCTGGTGTCCTCGGCCAGGATGAGGTCCGCCTGTTTAAGAACAGCGATGGCTCTGAAAGTCATGTCTTCCAGATTGCCCACGGGAGTGGGGACGATATAAAGCTTGCCGGCCATGACGGTATAATGGTTTAAAATGTTAATTTTGCACTCCGGATGCCGGGACGACTGCATCCGCAAAGGACAAAAGTAAGAAAATGTTTTCAGAATACGCAAAAAAACCGGGATGGATAGAGGTTATCTGCGGCTCGATGTTCTCGGGCAAGACCGAGGAGCTTATACGCCGTCTGAAGCGGGCCAAGTTCGCCAATCAGAGAGTGGAGATATTCAAGCCAGGCATAGATACCAGATACTCTGCGCAGGAGGTGGTTTCGCACGATTCTACGGCGATACTTTCCACGCCGGTGGAGTCTTCGGCCAGTATCCTGCTGTTGTCCGGAGACGTGGACGTAGTGGGTATCGACGAGGCACAGTTCTTTGACGACGGTATAGTGGATGTGTGCCGTCAGCTTGCATCTTCCGGCATAAGAGTCATTGCCGCCGGTCTGGATATGGACTATCTGGGGCACCCTTTCGGCCCGATGCCGGCTCTTATGGCCGTGGCGGAGTATGTAGACAAGGTGCATGCCATCTGTGTGCGCTGCGGAGATCCGGCCCTGTATTCGCACCGCCTGGGGCCGAGCGACAGGCTGGTGGAGCTTGGGGAAAAGGATCTTTACGAGCCTCTCTGCCGCCATTGCTTCAATAAATGCATGGAGAAGAACGGATGATTCCGAATTTTAGTTATTTTTGCACTCGGTGACTAAAATATTTGAATGGAAATATTTATAATTCTACTTCTGATTCTTCTCAACGGCCTTTTCTCGATGAGCGAGGTGGCTCTCATAAGCGCACGTAAATCCAGTCTTACAGCCGATGCCAAAAGGGGCAGCCGCTCTGCCAGAAATGTTCTCAATCTTACTGAAAGGCCCAATAAGTTCCTGTCTACAGTGCAGATAGGGATAACACTCATCGGTATTCTCACCGGTATCTATTCGGGAGCCTCGATAGCGGACAAGTTCTCCGACATACTCGAGGGCTGGGGGCTGGCGGAAAGTGTGGCCCAGCCGCTGGCGCAGGTATCCATAGTTATCATCGTGACGTATCTGACCATTGTTCTCGGCGAGCTGGTTCCCAAACGTCTGGGCATGGG
Organism: uncultured Alistipes sp.; assembly: GCA_900544175.1. Classification (GTDB taxonomy): domain Bacteria; phylum Bacteroidota; class Bacteroidia; order Bacteroidales; family UBA932; genus Coprenecus. The sequence continues at coordinate 30,102 of UQUN01000003.1, read as the reverse complement.
CTCTCCGGAGAGCATCGCCAAGGTAATGTCCGGACCTATGCTGGTCCTCTCATGGATAGCTACGCCGTTCGTGTGGATACTGGACAAGAGCACGTCCCTTTTCGTCAAGGCTTTTCATGTGGAGGAGAAGGAGACCAAGGTGACTGAGGAGGAGATCAAGTCGATGGTGGCCGAGGGCAAGGAGGACGGAGAGGTACAGGATGTGGAACAGGATATCGTGGAAAGAGTATTCTCTTTAGGAGACAGAAAGATCGAATCCATCATGACCAGCCGCAACGAGATAGTGTGGATAGATAAGGAGATGACACGGGAGGAAATCAATACGACTGTGCAGGAGAACCTCTTCGAGGTATATCCCGTGGGAGACGGCAGTCTCGATGAGATAGTCGGGGTTGTCTACCTGAAGGATCTCTTCGGCAAGCTGGACAACGAGAAATTCTCTATAGATGACATCATACGCCCCGTGCAGTATTTCCACGAGTATACGGACGTATATAAGGTGCTGGAGCAGATGAAGAAGGCCCATGTTACATATGGACTGGTCTGCGACGAGTTCGGAGTATGCCAGGGTATCGTGACATACAAGGACATACTGGAAGGACTCGTAGGCTCCATAGACGATGAGGAGGATGAGCCGGACATCATCGAGCGTCAGAACGGCGGCGGCTGGCTGGTGGACGGCCAATGCCCGTTCTATGATTTCCTTGCCCACTTCGACATGGAGGAACTGGCATCGGAAAATGATTACAATACTGTCGGTGGCCTGATTCTTGAATTGCTTGAACATATACCCAAGTCCGGCGAGTATGTGGAGTGGAACGGCTTCCGACTTGAGGTTGTGGACATGGACGGGGCGAGAATAGACAAGGTGCTGGTCAACAGAGCGCAGTCTCAGCCGGAGGGCAGCGCTCAGGAAAAGGAAAAATAAAATATACAGATATGAGTAGATTAGTATCCATATTGTCAATGATGCCGGCTGCGGCTCTCATGCTGGCAGGCGGTTATTCTGCATCGGCACGGGACTATGACAAGTCCGGATATTGTCCGATAACCAAAGGTATGGTCCTCGAGTATGTCAACTACAGTCCGGACGGGACCAGGACAAGTTCCTACGTCATGAAGGTGACGGATGTGTCCGGGACACTGGAGGAAGGTACTGTGAGATTCGACCAGTTCTTCTTTGACGCTGACGGGAAGCCGCTGTTCAGCGATGATGGTGGCAATCTGCCCATGGAGGTCTCAGTAGGAGGCTCCGAGGGAACGGTGTCACGGATGAGCGATGTGGGCAAGGTCATGAAGATTCAGGATATAATGTCCAAGGGCGACGGCAGCAGTGTCCCCGCAGGAATGAAGGTGGGCACCACTATTCCCGACGGCCGCATAAAGGTGAAGATAGGCAAGATAACAGCCAATATAACGACGCAGAACAGGCAGGTGGCTGCTCGGGACAGCATCACCGTTCCGGCCGGTACGTTCGACTGCTTCCTTGTCAAGGAGGAGCAGGTGACCAGGACAGTGGGCTCGAGGACGGAGATAATAGAAACCTGGTATGCTCCAGGTATAGGAGGAGTCAGACAGGCCGTGTACGATCGCAAGGGACGGCTGGACCATACCCAGGAACTGGTTTCCATCAAGTTCGAATAAACGGTGCAATCTGGCCTATGAAACGTATAATCAACCCCTGGAGCGGAATGGAAGGCTACCGGTGTTACGGCTGTGATCCGCACAGTGACAACGGTCTCCGTATGGAGTTCTACGAGGACGGTGACGAGATAGTGAGCAGATGGAAGCCCCGGCCGGAATTTCAGGGATGGATAGACACCCTGCACGGAGGCATTCAGGCCGCATTGGCCGACGAGATCAGCAGTTGGGTCATATTCCGCAAGTACCAGACAAGCGGAGTCACATCACGTATGGAAGTGCGTTACCGCAAGTCCATCAGTACCAATGAGGACCATATTGACCTTCGGGCCAAGGTGCTCCGTGAGCGGCGCAATGTCATAGACATCGAGGTCAGGATATTCAATTCTGCCGGAGATCTCTGTACGGAAGCAGTCTGCGTGTATTTCACCTTTCCGAGGGAAAAGGCCATGGAGGAATTCCATTTCCATGACTGCGGAGCCGTGGAGTGCGGGGACCCGTTCGGCGGGAAAACAGAAATCAAACAGAACAAATAACAGTACATGAACACTATCACCTGTAGGGACATAGTAAAGACATTCGGTAACTACACCGCTCTGAACCATGTCTCCATAGAGGTCCCCAAGGGGACTATCTTCGGTCTGCTGGGCCCCAACGGCGCGGGCAAGACCACTCTCATCCGCATTATGAATCAGATTACGGTGCCCAACTCCGGAATCGTCCTCTTCAACGGCAATCCTGTCGTTCCGGACGATGTCTACCGTATCGGCTACCTGCCCGAGGAAAGGGGACTGTACAAGAAGATGAAGGTAGGGGAGCAGGCTCTCTATCTGGCACGCCTCAAGGGACTCAGCCGTCAGCAGGCCATGACCGAACTGAAGAAGTGGTTCGTGAAGTTCGGTATCGAGGGCTGGTGGAACAAGAAGGTGGAGGAACTGTCCAAGGGTATGGCCCAGAAGGTACAGTTCATCACCACCGTGCTGCACAGGCCGGAACTGCTGATTCTCGACGAGCCGTTCTCCGGCTTCGACCCCGTGAATGCCCAGCTCATCCGCGACGAGATACTGCGCATGAGGGATGAAGGAACGACCGTCATCCTCTCGACACACAACATGGCCTCGGTGGAGGAGCTGTGCGACAATATAGCCCTGATCAACAAGTCCAACCTTGTGGTCACCGGCGGTGTGGAGCAGATCCGCCGCGAGCACGGCAAGAACCAGGTGGAGGTGCTTTACCGTCCAGGCGATGCGTCGGTAGATATGGCCGGCTCGGAGATTCTGACTCTGGCCTTCGACGTGGAGCACAAGGATATCCGCAGAGCCGTCTACGACGTGGCCAAGGGCACGCCTTCCGGCCGGATACTTTCGGAACTGGCGGCAAGCGGTATCGACGTGGTGTCTTACCGCGAGCTGATACCGAGCATGAACGATATTTTCATCCAACTGGTAAAAGGGGAGGACAAGTAATATGGACTTCAAGAAGATAAAACTCGTACTGGGACGTGAATTCTCCATCCGCGTCAAGAAGAAATCATTTATCATCACTACTATCGTCACGCCGATTCTCTTCGCTGCTCTGATGATCGTGCCCTCTCTTATCATGATGGCCGACCTGGACAAGGATGTCAGCAAGGTGATGGTGGTCGACGCATCGGGTATTGTGGCCCAGTCGCTCGAGAGCGGGGCGGAGATTGAGTACATTATCTCGGAAAGCGGCGATATGGACTTCGTCAAGAACCATCTCGACAGTCTGGGAGTGTATGCGGCGATGTACGTCTCGCCCCTGGATACCGCCAACAACGTGACAGTGGATGCCTACGCCGCCAAGCAGATCAACGCCAAGGTGAGCGATGCGATAAAGGCCGATGTCAACGATATCATCGAGCGTTACAAGCTCCAGCAGTACAACATAGAGAACTTCGACCGGATACAGGCCGACCTCAATCATGAAGTGGAGCTGAACACCTATATCGTCAGCGAGGACGGACAGGAGCGGGAGTCCATACTCGGCATCAGCATGGCCATCTCCTTCATCATGGGCTTCGTCATCTACATGTTCGTGACCATGTTCGGCAATATGGTGATGTCCAGTGTCATCAACGAGAAATCCAACAAGATAGTGGAGGTCATCGTCTCTTCCGTCAAGCCTTTCGACCTGATGATAGGCAAGATTCTGGGCGTGGCCAGCGTGGCCCTCACCCAGTTCTTCATCTGGGTGATCCTGACTCTGGCCATCGTGTTCGGCTTCCAGCTTGCTATGGGACCTGAGCTGATGAGCGACCCCGAGGCCATGGAACAAATGACCCAGATGGCCGGCATGGACTCCGAGCAGATGGCCCAGATAGCCTCGGCCTCCGACAGCGAGGTCGCACAGGTCTTTACGGCCCTCAAGGAAGTCAACTTCGGTCTCATCATCGGCTGTTTCCTGATTTATTTTGTCCTCGGATACCTGCTCTACGCCTCCCTCTTTGCGGCCATAGGCTCGGCTGTGGACAATGAGGCCGACACCCAGCAGCTCGTCCTGCCCGTGACCATTCCCCTTATCCTCGGCCTGCTGCTCATGCTCCAGACTTTCCAGAATCCTGACGGGCAGCTGGCCTTCTGGGGCTCCATGATTCCCTTCACCTCTCCGATGGTTATGCTGGCCCGCGTGCCCTTCGAGGGCTGCGTACAGACCTGGGAGCTGCTGCTGTCCATCGGGCTGCTGCTGGTGACATTCCTTGTCGCAGTGTTCTTCTCCGGCAAGGTCTACCGGATAGGAATACTCATGCACGGGACCAAGTACTCCTGGAAGGATATATGGAAATGGCTTAAGTATTAGAGATGTTGCGAAGATATTCCGTTCTGCTCATCGTTCTTTCGGCTGCGCAGCTGCTGTGTGCTCAGAGTTTTGAGTACAAGTGGCAGCGTGTAAGGATGGACTCTGTGTATGAGAGTTCCGTTCTGTACGGTGTGGACAGTGCTGTAGCGGCCCGTCAGGAAGAGATGGCTCCTCTTATGAAAGTCGTGATATACTCGAAGGAGGAAATAGGTAAGGGACAGCCAGAGAGCGCACTGGCCGATATCGCGGCCGACATGCTGATTTCTGCGGCACGTCCTTTTATCGACAATTCCTATCCCGTGATGTCTCTGACAAATCTCGGCGGCATACGGAACAGTTTTCCAAAGGGCGCTGTCAGGGTTTACGATATCTATTCTACTTTCCCGTTCGACAACTATGTGGTTGTAGCCGTGCTGAAAGGCAGTGATATCCGTAGGATTCTGGACGGATTTGTCTCCAGGGATAAATTCGAGGCATTGGGCGGTGTCCGGATTGTGGTGGAGGACGGGGAGATGTCCAGCTGCCTTGTCGGCGGAGCTCCTTTGGAAGATGACGCTTTGTACAATGTAGTGACTATAGATTTCCTGTTGGATGGGGGTGACCGTTTCGCGATCGGCGAGGATGCTGTCTCCGTCAATCGGACAGGAGTGATCATGAGGGATGCGGCTGTCAAGTATTTGGAGGATCTGTCGGAGTCAGGGGTAGTTCTGGACGATAGAGGAGACGGAAGAATAACGGTAAAGGAGGACTGACACATGAAGCCATGCAGTTTTATATTCTCCGCAGCGGCGGTTCTGATGGTGTCAGCCGGCATGCTGCACGCCCAGGATTTGGTGATCCTGCATACCAATGACACGCATTCGCAGATAGAGGAGATAAGGACGGGCAGGGGTGCCGGGTCCGGTGGGGTGCATCGTCGTGCGGAGTATTTCCATCAGGTCATTTCCCGGTACGGCAGGGATCACGTCCTTCTGCTGGATGCCGGGGACTACAATCAGGGAACACCGTATTTCACTGTCTTCCATGGCGATCTTGAGATGGAGATAATGAACGGTCTGGGATATGATGTGGTCGCAATAGGCAACCATGAGTATGACAACGGTGTAGATGAACTGGCGCGTCGTCTGTCCGGTGCAGAATTCCAGACTGTGTGCGCCAACTTTGATTTTACAGGGACACCTCTTGAACCTTATGTGAAGCCTTACGTCATCGTGCATAAGGCTGGAAAGAAGATAGGTATTTTCGGTCTTACTCTCAATCTGAGGAATCTAGTATCGAGACAGAACCTGAAGGGTGTGGTCTATATGGATGCATTTGCAGTCGCTGACAAGTGGGCCGGTTATCTGAAAAATGTGGAAAAATGTGATTTGGTGATAGCCCTTACGCACGTCGGGTATTCCGGATATCCCAATCAGGTATCGGATATCGCCTTGGCCAAGGCTTCCACAGATATAGATATAATCATAGGCGGCCATAGCCACACGTTCCTGAAGTCAGCAAAGACGTATCCCAACCGTAATGGAAGGGATGTGGTTATTGTCCAGTGCGGGGCACAGGGAGAGTATGTAGGTCGCTTTGATATTGACTTTAAATAATATACGATATGACAGACATTAGTTTCAGTAAACATTGCTACGATCTTTTCAACGATCAGATAGAGTCCTGGCACCTTACGGATGACGTAGATGCTCCTTTCCATAACAAGTATGAGGAAGGAACACTTGACAGCCTGCTGTACAGAAAGAACTGGATTGATACGGTACAGTGGCATCTTGAGGATATTATCCGTGATCCTGCCATAGATCCGGTGGCTGCCCTGGCTCTCAAGCGCAGGATAGACAAGTCCAATCAGGACAGGACAGATCTGGTGGAACGTATTGATGATGTCTTTTATATGCGGTACAAGGATATACCGGCCTTGCCGGGAGCTTCCATCAATACGGAGACACCGGCCTGGGCTGTTGACCGCCTCTCGATTCTGGCACTCAAGATCTACCACATGAACGTGGAGGTCAACCGTCAGGACGCGACTGCGGAACATAGGGAGAAATGTGCCGCGAGACTGGATATACTGGAACGGCAGCTTTCGGACTTGTCCACAGCCATAGACGAGTTGCTCAGAGACATAGAGTCAGGGCGCAAGTACATGAAGCTGTACCGTCAGGTCAAGATGTATAACGATCCGGCCCTCAATCCGGTACTGTACCAGACCCGGAAGTAAATATGGGCAGACACGTGCTTGTCCTGCGTTTCGCGGCATTGGGTGATGTCGCGACGATGAGTTCTGTGCTTATGCGGAGAGCGGCCCTCAATCCGGACTGTCAGTTTACCATACTGACGCATCCGATGCTTATGCCGCTTTTCTCGGGAGCGTCTAACGTGCGCGCTGTGCCTATGGACAAGAGTCTCGGGATATGGAGGATTTTCCGTGACCTGAACCGGCTTAGGCCTACTCATGTAGTGGACGGTCACAACAATCTCCGTACGATATGTCTGAGGATACTGTTTTTCATGACCGGCAGGAAAGTGGTGTACCTTCACAAGTACCGCCGCAGCAGAAGACGTCTTACGAGGTATGAGCACAAGGTACTTGAGCCGATGATCCCGTGGTGGCGGGTTTACGACAGAATGCTCGACAAGTGCGGGTTGGCCGGAGGAGTAAGGGAACTGCCTGTGCTTCACGCTGCGGAGCAAAAGGAGACGTACAGGATAGGTGTAGCTCCTTTTGCCAACTACAAGGGCAAGATATGGCCTCTGCAAAGAATGGAGGAGATGGTGCGCAGGCTGTCTTCGGGAGGCCGTTGCAGAATATATCTTTTCGGCGGGGCGTCCGACAGGCAGTTTCTCGATGGCTGGGCCGGGGAAATACAGGGGGTGGTCAATGTGGCCGGGACTATGTCTTTTGCTGATGAACTGGAGCTCATCAGGTCTTTGGATTTGATGGTGAGCATGGATTCTGCCAATATGCATTTCGCTTCCTGGGCCGGTGTCCCCGTAGTATCAGTCTGGGGGGCCACACATCCGTATGCCGGTTTTTACGGGTGGTGTCAGGATCCGGACTGGGCTGTGCAGTGCAGTATGCCGTGCAGGCCGTGCTCGACAAACGGAAGCGGCGGATGTCTTCGCGGGGACTATGCCTGCATGAATGCGGTGACTGTGGATATGGTTATGGATAAGGTCAGGAGCGTCCTGCCTGGTGTCTAACCCTTGCTTTTTTCTTTCTTGTCCCTGGAACCGTCGTACAGGTAGCGCTTGATCTTGCGTGTGGCGGTCTTCTCGAACTCCTTGTCCTGCGGGTCGATCTCACTGATGCGGGAAAACTTGCTTACTTTCTGGTTGACATACTCGAGTATCTCTTTCTTGAGGTGCTCGAGTTTCTCGTGAGTGCTTCGCTTTATCCCGTCGGTTGACTCGAGGAACGATTTCAGTTTCTCCGAGTCAAAATGAACGAGGGCTGTCAGCCGGCCTTTCCTGTTGGTTACTATGGACTCGCTTACCATATCGTGGCTGTTGATTACACTCTCTACGTCTTCAGGGTAGATGTTTTCTCCGCTTGGTCCTATGATGGTTGTACTTGAGCGTCCTTTTATGTACAGCCAGCCGTCTTTGTCTATCCATCCAAGGTCTTTTGTGAGAAACCAGCCATCTTCCGTGAATGCCGCGGCAGTGGCATCAGGATTCTTGAAATAGCCTTTTGTTACGTTATCCCCCTTTACGGCGATCTCTCCGATACCGGTACGGGGATTCTTGTCGACCAGCTTTATGGAAACACCTTTTACGACAGGTCCAGTGGAACCGAGACGCACCATGTCAGGGGTCGCACCGGCAATCAGCGGAGATGTCTCTGTGAGTCCGTATCCTATGGCGTATGGGAACTTTGCTTCCAGAAGGAATTTCTCGACTTTGGGATCAAGTCTTGCGCCTCCTATGCCGAAGAACCTTATCCTTCCTCCGAATTTGTCCATCAGCTGCTTTCCGGCCTTTCTGTTCATTATTTTTCTCAGTGGAGGAAAGGAATATGCCGTACGCATCAGCCAGGTGCTCCTGAGCTTGGGCAGTACGGCTGTCTTGTATATCTTCTCAATAATGAGAGGGACTGAAAGGATGGTCGTCGGCCTTACTGTCTTGAGGGCTTTCATGAGAACGGTAGGGGTCGGGGCCTTCTCTATGTAGTATACGGAAGCACCGGCGTTCATGGGCAGCAGAAGGCACATGCTGCATTCCAAAGTGTGCGACAGAGGCAGCAGGGAAAGCCAGATGTCCCATTCGAAACTGGGCCGGAGGTGCTCTGTGGACCACAGATTGGCGCACAGGTTGCGGTGGGTAAGCATGACTCCCTTGGAGCTTCCTGTAGTGCCGGAGGTGTATATTATGGCAGCCAGTTCGTCCGGCTGAATGTCTTCCGCAGATGCAGGTCCATTATTCTCACTTGCCGGCTCGCCTTTTATTATGGAAAAGTCATCTATGCAGATGATGAGGCTGAGTCTGTCCCTGGCCTTGTCGAGAACTTTCGGCAGCAGTTTTCTGGAAACGAACAGAGCCTTGCATTCCGAGTGCTTGAGAATGTGCTTTATCTCGCTTTCCGAGAAGTCCGGCAGCATAGGTACTGTGACCATCCCGAATGCCGCTGTCGCGAAATATGCCACGCCCCAGTTGGGCATGTTCTGTGACAGCAGGCCTACAAGATCGTATCTGTGTATTCCGTATAAAGACAGCAGTTCCGCCACCTCTTTGGTCTTCTGGTGGAATTCCCCGTATGTGTAGCCTGGTTTGTCTATGAAACTCAGGAATGGACGGCTGCTGAAAGTGCTGCAGGAGTGTTCCAGCAAGGCACGGAGTGATCGCATCTGTTCCATATCAGTCCAAGTCATCTCCGGTAGTGAATTTTTCAGGATATTTTCCTACAACACCTTTGTCCTTGTACCACTGTCTTATCCTTTTCATATCGGCATCCACGTCGTCAGTGATGTGGAATTCCTCTTTTGCGCCGACGGTTTTTGTTCCCCAGTCGAAGTAGCCGAGATAAACAGGAACACCTGTGGCCTTGGCGATAAGGTGAAAGCCTCCTTTCCACCGTTTTACTGGACGGCGGGTGCCTTCGGGGGCGATTGCGAGCTGAAAGAACTCGTCTTTTTCGAATTCCTCTATCATCTGACGTACCAGATGGGCACCGCCGCCGGCAGAGCGTTCTACGGGTATGCCTCCGAGATGTCTGAGGATCGGTCCGAGCGGCCATTTGAAGAACCCTTTCTTGATCATGACCTTGGCATTGCCTCCGACTGACCGGTAGTACAGCCAGGAGATTACGAAATCCCATATGGATGTGTGTGGGGCTCCGAGTATTATGCATTTGGGAGCCGGGATGGCGTCATCCATTCCTTTCCATCCCATGGCGTTCAATATGAATTTTGCGACCTTTGGCCTTATTATTCTCATGCTGGAAAGTAAAATAAGTCAGACAATTTCCAGAATCAGGTCTGAACGCAGATTCTGGCGTATGAAAAGCTGCCTCTCGACAGTGTTGTTCCCCAAGTAGAACTGCAGAAGCATGGATATGCTGTCGTCCTGGTCCAGACGTACCGGGTCGAGCCTCATGTTCTCTCCGATGAATTCCTTGAACTCATCGGCGGATATCTCGCCGAGACCCTTGAACCTGGTGATCTCGTGTCCGGCTCCTATTTCCTTTATTGCAGTGTTTTTCTCATCCTCATTGTAGCAGTAGATGCTGCGCTTCTTGTTGCGGACTCTGAACAGAGGTGTCTGCAGTATGTACACATGCCCCTGGCGGACCAGGTCGGGGTAGTATTTCAGGAAGAAACTGACCATCAGAAGACGGATATGCATGCCGTCCACATCAGCATCGGTGGCGATAATGATCTTGTTGTACCTGAGGTTGTCCATGTCCTCATCTACATTAAGGGCTGATTTGAGCAGCATCAGTTCCTCGTTTTCCCTTACTTCCTTCTCTCCTTTCTTGACGCAGTTCAGAGGCTTGCCCCTTAGACTGAACACAGCCTGCGTGTTCACATCGCGGATCTTGGTTATGGAGCCGCTTGCAGAGTCGCCCTCTGTGATGAAGATGGATGACTGCTCGGCCAGTTCCGGCCTGCGTGAGTCATTGTAGTGTATCCTGCAGTCGCGCAGTTTTTTGTTGTACAGGCTGGCTTTCTTGATCTTCTCCTTGACATTCTTCTGGATGCCGGATATGGCCTTGCGTTCTTTCTCCGATGCCTGTATCTTTTTCAACATGATTCCGGCTGTCTCGGGATGCTTGTGCAGGTAATTGTCCAGCTCTTCTTCCACGAAGTCTCCGATGAATGACCTTATCGACAGGCCGGGACGGACGTCTTTCGAACTGAGTTTTGTCTTGGTCTGGTTGCCGAAGCCCGGCTCGTCCACTTTGATGCTTATGGCTCCTACGATGGACTGGCGTATGTCTGCCGGATCGAGGTCTTTCTTGAAATGCTCCTTGACTGTCTTCGCTATGGCTTCTCTGAACGCGGACAGGTGTGTGCCGCCCTGGGATGTGTTCTGCCCGTTTACGAACGAAGCTATGTTCTCACCGTTATTGTCACCGTGGGTGATGACGCATTCTATGTCGTTTCCTTTGAGGTATATTGGCGGATAGAGGGGCTCTTTCACCATGGTCTCGTTGACTAAGTCCAGAAGCCCGTTCTCGGAATGGTACGGTGTGCCGTTGAGTTTTATGGTCAGCCCTGTGTTGAGATAGGCGTAATTGCGGATCATGGTCTCGATGAACTCCATATTGTAGGAGTAGTTGTGGAAGATCTCATCATCGGCAATGAAACTTACCATGGTCCCGTTTTTCTGGTCGGTTTCACCCTTCTCGTCCTGTTCCAGGATACCTTTAGAATATGTGGCGCTCCGGAATGTGCCGTCCCGGAACGATGTGATTCTGAAAAATACGGATGTGGCGTTCACGGCTTTTATACCGATACCGTTGAGACCCACGCTTTTCTTGAACACGCCGCTGTTGAACTTGCCTCCAGTCATCAGCCTGCTTGATACGTCAACGACTTTCTCAAGGGGTATTCCGCGTCCGAAATCACGAACGGTCACCTGCTTCCCTTCTATTGTGATGTCAATCTCCTTCCCGTAGCCGGAGGAGAACTCGTCTATAGAGTTGTCTACAACCTCTTTGACGAGTATATAAAGACCGTCATCCGGCATTGATCCGTCTCCTGTGCTTCCTATGTACATGCCGGGCCTGATCCTTATATGGTTGTACCAGTCCAGGGTCTTTATCGCACTCTCATCGTAATTTCTTAATTCTTCATTCATTATCTGAAAATACCCTTTTTAGGAATCTTGCAAATTTATGAAGTTTTTCGGGAAGAATGGTTCTATGGGAGAAAAAAATACTACTTTTGCGATTGAAATTTTGTACTAAACCCTAAATTCGGAAGCGAATGAGTAAATTAGAAATTTGTATAATTCACTTGTTGCTCCTTGGTATTCTCGTTTCCTCCTGTTCCCGGGGGGAAGAATCGCTCTTTGAGCCTGGTACAGGCGGAATAAGGATAGGCGTCGATGCAGAACTGGCGCAGACCCGGGCCGATGTTGCCGAAGGCTCTCTCGATGTGGATGACTTCAAAGTCGAAATCATCAACAGTAAAGGTGTTATTTTCAAGAGATGGGCGACATATGCGGAATATAAGGCGCAGGAAGGTACGGCATTCGTAATGAATGCCGGTGGACCCTACACTCTCAGGGCCACTTACGGTGATTCTACTGCAAGCGGTTGGGATGCATGGTTTTTCAAGGGTGAGACCAGTTTTGAGGTGCTGCCTCAGGAAACAGTTGATGTAAGCACTGTATGCAGGATGGCCAATGTCAAGGTGGCTGTGAAATACGGTGCTGACATACGGACTGACTTTACTGATTACCGTACGGTCGTGACCAGCACCAGGGGCAGGCTTGAATTTGACAAGGAGGCTTCAGAGGCCGGCTATATGCCTGTGGCCCCTCTAACAGTCAATGTGGAGCTTACCGACAAGGACGGAAATACATGGTCCTTCAGGAACAATTCAGAGGTGGCTGCGGCTCCCGGGGATTTCATTACCCTCAATGTCAATACGGAACCTATGCCGAAAGTAGAGCCTGAGCTGGACTTGAGCATAGACTACAGTACCAATGACTCTACCATCAATGTAGTTCTCGATGTGTTCATGCTTCCGTCGGATGCACCAAGCATAAGCCCCGACGGATTCGATGCCGGGACAGGCATCCTGTCGTATGTGGAGAGCACTGTCCCCGAACAGGCCGATGTCAGTCTCAATGTTCCTTCCGGCATAGTTGCCTGCACCATGACTACAAACTCAGCCTATCTGACCGGACAGCTCGGATGGCCTGAGAAAGTGGATTTCTTCAACATGGACGAGGGCGGAATAAAGGCGACCATAGACCGTTACGGCCTTATGTATCCTGAGGATATGAATGGACTTACCATGGCCGGTATTGATTTCAGAGAAGTCGCCGGACATCTGAAATATACGGGTGACGAGGCATCTGACAGCCACAGTTTTACCATATGGGTCGAGGATGCGAATGGCAAGACTGCGGAAGCAACATATGTCCTGCGGCCGGTAGAGGCGGAAAAAAATGTATCGGAGATAGTTCCGGGTGATGTATGGGCTGCCAGGGCGTATATAGAACTTACCACGAACGGAGATCCGGCACAGCTTTATCCGGAGATCAAGGCCGATGGCTCCGAGGAATGGACGAGACCCGCATTCACTTCTTCGGTCTCAGGAAACACCAATACTGTCACTGTCACAGGACTCGAGCCCGCGACAGGATATTCGGTCCGTGCCGGATACAATAATTTTTCTTCAGGACAGACACGTGAGTTCACTACAGAGGAGGCTCAGCAGGTAGGTAATGCCGGATTCGAGGAGTGGAGTGCCTTTACGCACACGTTCACTGCGGTGATTCCGTCAAGGGAGCTGGAGTGGTACAGACCGTATGCGGATGAGGCCTCCGCATGGTGGGATGTGAACAGCAGGATGACAATGAACAGTTACTATTCGCTTGTAGGTAGTCAGAATGCGCGTGTTTTCATGACTGCAGCCTATGTCTCTGCGGAACCGTATGAGGGAAGCAGGTCAGCGGTGCTGTTCACCACCCATGTCAGCTCTACGGAATACAATACATGTGCGGCTGGCGAGATTTTTATAGGCAGGGCAAAGGACGGCAACGGCAAGGATGGTGGTGGAACTCACGAGTCGGAGGGGCATGCATTCGGCAGCCGTCCGTCGGCATTGAGCCTTGCATACCGCTATGAGCCATATGGCAGTGAGACTTATTATGTGGAGGTAGCGGTAAAGGCAGAGGACGGTTCTGTCATTGGGTCTGTAACAGATAAGTCAGGAGGCGCTTCATCGGTCTGGAGCCGGAGAAGAATAGACTTGAATTACACGGACCTGACTAAGAAGGCGGCTTCGATCTACATATCCATAAAGTCATCATCTTCGGATGATCCGGGATATGCGGGCCGTCAGATAGTGATAGCCGACGGGAAGGAATATTCCGGCTGCAATATAGGCAGCATTCTGTATGTTGACGACATAGAACTTATTTACGAATAGTACAACAAAAACGACAAGTCATGAGAAAGACAATCATACCTATTATTATAATAATGTCAGCCGCATCGGCCTTAACGGGATGCGCTTTGGAGGAACGGGGAGGCGTTGAGGCTGGAAAAGCCGAGATGACTCTGAGCTTATCATCGGAAGGGGAGTTCACTCCGGTGCCGTCGGGTGCGACAAAGGCGGACGGGAACTGGTCCGGTACTCCGGATGTAAATGACTTCTCAGTGTCCATTGTGGATGTCTCAACAGACAGGGCTGTGCTGTCCTGGGACAGATTTTCCGATGTACCTGCGGTAGTTGCTGTGGATCCAGGTGATTACAGGGTTGAGGCGGCCTCTCCCGGGACAAAGAGGGCAGCATGGAACCAACCCAAGTTTTTCGGCAGCCAGACCGTCTCGATCGTTCCGGGAAAGGTCGAGAACATCAATGTGAAATGTGTCCTTTCCAATATGAAAGTGACGGTAATCTGTACCGAGAAGTTTCTGGCGGAGATGAATCCGGACTTTACGGTAACGGTTACCTCGGACTACGGACCGCTGATCTTCACTCCGGAGATTATCGCCAACGGCCAGTCCGGTTACTTCGATGCCGGAACACCTCTGATTCTGGATGTGTCTGCGACACGCAGGACCGGCGGCAAGATAAACGCACATGCCGAAGTGCTGGACGGTTCAGCAAGGGATCATCATGTCTTCACATTGGATGCCAGCGAGACGGGCTATACCAATTTCGCCGGGGAGAATGGAATCAGTATAGACTATACCTGTAATGACAGGGAAGAGGAAATATATATCGAGGGTATCGGAGAAGAACCTGTCGAGGAGGTGCCTGTACCTGAGCTTAAGGCTTCGTCAATAGCGGAGGGCGCATCGGATGTGGCTGCAACCACTGCCGCCATCGACCTTACCTATTCATCCTCAGTGGCCCTTGCCGAAGGCGCATCCATAACTCTCAACGACCAGACCTGCACGGCTTCCGTGACAGGGAGCGTCGTTACCGTGACTCTCCCCGCACTCTCTGAGAGTACGGCCTATACTCTCAGAGTACCGGCCGGAGCGGTGGTCAGTTCCATCGACCCTCAGGCTGCTGCGGATGCATTTACCCTGAATTTCACTACTGCATCCTCCGGCACGGACGAACCTGATGAAGACGCCATAACTATTACCGCCACTGCCGGTATAGACGAGCCGGTGACCTACAGCAAGGCGGCTCTGCCGTCCGAGTTCAATCTTACAGTCGAGGCTTCTGCCGGTATTGAGAAATTTGTCGTTGATGTCAGAACTCCCGGCTTGCAGAGTCTGCTTGACATGATGAGTATGGACTATTCTGTAGACCTGGCGAATATGGATGAGGCCGAACTGGCATTCTGGGGGTCGCTTTTCGGGATAGCATCGAACGGGGACGTCAACGGACAGACGTCCAAGACATTTGCCATTGCCGCTTTTCTGATGGCCATGCCGGAGGAGACCAATGAGTTGTGTGTCACTATTACGGATAAAGCCGGAAACAGTCTTTCCAAGACGCTTACCATCATAATGACAGAATAAGCCATGAAAGCCGTAGTAAAACGTACCGTACTGTCGGTTATGCTGCTGGTGTCTGTCCTGTCCTGTTCAAGGAAGGAGGACAGCTGGCTGCTGTCGAGGGGTGAAGGCATCCTTAACATAGATTTCGGTTACGATCTGAGTGTTGTGCCGGTGAGCAAGGCCGGTTCTGAACCGGTTTTCAGGATAGACGTGTACAATGCCAGGACAGGTGTGATTGTCAGGACGGTCGAGGACCATCGTACCTTGGAGACCGATCCTTTGATATTGAGGGAGGGACGATATCTGGTAAGGGCTTCCAACGGGGAGTACAAGGAGGCTGCGTTTGACTCTCCTTATTATACCGGGGAGGCGGAAGTCGAGATCGTGGCCGGACAGGAGGCCAATGTCTCCATTACCTGCACTCTTGCCAATGTGAAGGTAACGGTGTCCGTATCCGACGAGCTTAAAAAGAATTTCACATCCTACTCCGTTACAGTGTCCAATGGAAATGACGGCGGTGCTTTGATTTACAGTTCCGAGGACGGGACTTTCTCCAACGAGGGCTATTTCAACTGCACCGGCAAGCTGACCTGGACTTTGAACTTGACCAACACGGACGGTGTTTCCAACCAGGTGGTGCAGGACATCAATAATGTTGAACCAAGGGATTACTACAATATTCATTTCGACGTGGACGGCAGCGGCAGCAGTAATGCCCAGGGAGGTACATCCATCAGGGTGACTGTCGATGATTCTGTCAACGAGAAGGAGTATGTTGTAGACATCAACCTCAACAAGCTGCCGGAACCGGTACTTACCGAGGATTCCGGTGCTGACCTGACTCAGGAGCTCCGTGCTCCTCGCGGGGCCGGTATCGTGGGGCTTTTCCATATCGAGGCTAAGGCCGGAGTGGCCAGGGTTGTCCTGACTCATAAGTCGGAGCAGATGCTTGCGGCCGGCATACCGGCCTCCATTAACTTGAAAGAAGCTGATCCGACACTGAAGGCTGCTTTAAACGGAATGGGTCTGACATGGACTGATTTCGAGGTAGGGGCAGTCGGTGTGGACATAGATATGCGGCAGCTGCTGTCTTCTTGTCTGGAGGTAGGGACTTATCCTATGGCTGTAAATGTCCTGGACTGTCAGGACCAGTATGTCTCTACGGCGTTTTCCGTGCTGGTAGTTCCGGATGTGGAAGTGTCGATGAGGACGGTCAATGCGTGGGCAAGGTTTGCGGATGTACGCGCTCAGTACAATACGGAGAGCGAGCCGGCCGGTATGGGATTTCAGTTCCGCAAGGCTTCCGAATCAGCCTGGACTGACTTCGCAGGTCCTCTTGCCAAGGATGGAGTGATCTATTCCGCCCGTATATCCGGACTTGAACCGGAGACGGAGTATCAGGTAAGGGCCGTGACGGCTAATGAGCAGAGTGAGGATGATGTGATATCGTTTACAACTGAGGCTGCAGAGCAGTTGCCTAATTTCAACTTCGATACCTGGTCCGACAATGGACATACTCCAAATGCGGAAGGCGATGCCTTCTGGGATTCCGGCAATGCAGGTGCATCGACACTGGGCAAGTATCCGACCTCGCAGGAAACCTCCTATGTAGTGTCAGGCTCGGCGGCCAAACTTGCTTCGCAGTTCGTAGGTATAGGCTCGATAGGAAAATTCGCGGGAGGCAATATCTATTCGGGGCAGTTTGTGGAACTGGTAGGTATGAACGGTGCTAAGATTGATTTCGGACAGCCGTACACAAGCCGTCCTACAGCTCTCTGCGGCTGGTACAGCTATTCGCCCGTACCCATCGATTATTCGCAGGGTGATTATTCCGACTTGAAAGGCTCGTCGGATATCTGCCAGATATATGTGGCTCTTACTGACTGGGCGATACCGTTCAGGGTCAACAATGCCGAAGGGACTTTGTTCGATCCGAAAGATCCGTCGGTGATAGCATACGGAACCCTGGAGGACAATGTCGGAACCGGTGGCGAATATAAGGAGTTTACCATCGAATTGGAGTACCGGGATACGGAGCGCAGGCCGACACATGTGCTCGTAGTGGCGACGGCCAGCAAGTATGCGGATTACTTTACAGGAGGTAATGGAAGTGTACTGTATATTGACGAATTTGAATTTTTGTTCGAATGAAGAAGACGATACGAATAACGGCTCTATGTCTGGCATTTCTAACGGCGGTGTGCGCGACGGTGGATGCCTCGGAAAAGCTTGACCGGGGGATGAGTTTCAAGGATGCTCCCGTGTTCATGCCCAAGGGAAATATTATGTTCGGAGGTACTGTGTCCTACAGGGATTACAGTTTCTATGACTACAGGTTTCTGATTCTGCAGGACATGAATCTGGAGGCGTACACACTTTCGGCCACACCTTATATATATTATGTGTTCGCCAAGAATATGGCCGTGGGAGTCCGTTTCTCTTACGAGAGGACACTCGGGAGGATAGATGAAACGAGTCTTTCTCTCGGTCCGGACCTCTCTTTCGGAATATCCGACTTCTACATGCTGCAGCACACCTATTACGGCTCTTTGTCCTACCGCTATTATATACCGTTGGGCAAGAGCAAGGTATTTGGACTGTTCAGTGACATCTCGCTGAACTTCGGTGCTGGTCAGGGCAAGATGATGAACGGGGCTGGGGAGAGTCTTACGGGAACCTATCAGAATATACTTGACATAGGTATCGATGTAGTGCCGGGTATCGCGGTCTTTGTGACCAACGAAATGTCCGTGGAGGCGTCAGTGGGCATCCTCGGTCTGGAGTGGAAACGCATATCCCAGACAACAAATCAGGTCTATGAGGGCAGCTATGAGACCTCCAAGGCCAATTTCAAGCTAAACTTGCTTTCAATCAATATCGGAGTCAACTTCGTTCTTCCGGTGGGCAAGGACAGGTCCGGTTCCGCTGATAAAACGAAATGAAAATGCCGAAGGTATATAGAATAATATCCGCTTTGCTGCTCCTCGTCATTACCGGAGCCTGTATCAAGAATGACATACCCTATCCAAGACGATTGGGAAAGATTACGGCTTTCGAGGTGTCGGGGCAGATAGGAGAGACCGTAATAGACAGCACTGCTCTTACCGTTACCGTGGACATGGCCGATACGGCGTTGTTGTCCAGTGTCCGGCTGCTGCGTTTCGAGACAACGGAAAGAACGACGGTTGAGCCGTCCATGGATGAAGTGAGCTATATGGATCTGTCATCGCCGGTCGAGCTCAGCCTGCAGACATGGCCGGATCAGACTTACCGCTGGACCATATCTGCGACTCAGACAGTGGAACGGTATATAAAGGTACGTAATCAGGTGCGGGAATCATCCATCAATCCGGATGAGTGTCAGGCCGTGGTCTATGTCTCAATGGATACACCCAAGGACTCAGTGCAGATCACGGAAATCAAGTTGGGACCAGGCAACTCCGTCATCTCTCCGGATCCCATGGAAGTACATGATTTTACCTCGCCTCAGAATTTTACAGTATCATGGAGGGACACTTCCGAAGTCTGGACCATAGCGGTGGTTCAGGCAGAGGCGGTTCTGACTACCCAGGATGCTGATGCCTGGGCCTGCTTCGCCTATCTTTACGGAATGGTACCGGAGGGTACGGCCAATGTGGGCTTCCGCTGGCGTCCTGCCGGTTCGGAGCAGTGGCAGGAGGTGGATCCGTCAGCTGTCACAGTCTCCGGAACGACTGTGTCTGCCCGGCTGACAGGTCTGGAACCAGGTACGGAGTATGTCTATAAGATATATTCGGACGCACAGGATGGTGCGGAGGTTTCTTTTACAACGGAAGAGGCCGCTCAAATGCCGAACATGGGATTTGATGACTGGGTGAGGGATGGAGCAAGCTGGTTCCCGAATCTGGATCTGGAAAGTAACTATTGGTGGGATTCTGGCAATATGGGAGCCAATGTGATAGGAGAGGCCAATCCGACCTCGCCTGAGGAGACTTTCCTCGCTGTCGAAGGAGAGGGCAAGCGTGCGGCCAGGCTGGAAACTGTCAATGTGGTGATAAAGATGGCTGGCGGCAATGTGTTCTCAGGACATTTCGGCAGTGTACAGGGACTTGGAGCCGAGGTGTTCTTCGGCCGTCCGTTCGAGAGCAGGCCATTGACTCTCAGCGGGTACTACAGCTATACCCCGGTGCCGATAAACAATGTCGACCCTCCTTCCGGTGTCGAGCTTCCATTTGATGCAGCTGCCATAAAGGGACAGTCGGACCGCTGTCACATTTTTGTGTATGTGACGGCTTGGGACGGGCCTTACCGCGTGAATACTTCAGAACACAGATATCTGGATATCAATGATCCCGATGTGCTCGGCTACGGAGAACTGATAGACGAGACCGGTACGGGAGGAGAGTACAAGCGGTTTACCATCAACATCAAATACCGCGAGGACAAGCGGAATGTAAAGCCTACTTATTGTGCGGTTGTGGCTGTCGCCAGCCAGTATGCGGATTATTTTACCGGTGGCATAGGCAGTCTGATGTATGTGGATGAGTTCTCTTTCGGCTACGAAGGAGATGTGATATGGGAGTAGTCGGGGAGCGTATCATCACTATCTCCGAGGCTTCCAGATTTGGGGGCAGTACGGCTTTCAGTCTTATGCTGAAGCCTGTCGGCTCCAAATGCAATCTTAGGTGCAGGTACTGCTATTATATAGACAAGTCAGTTTATTACGGAGGCCGTGAACCGGCAATGGATCTCCGGCTGCTTGAGTTGTGCATTGCTTCGTACTGTGCCTCATGCGACCTGCCGGAACTTACTGTGGAATGGCATGGAGGCGAGCCTCTGCTGGCAGGTCTGGACTTTTTCAGCAAGGCTTTGGAATATGAACGGAAATATGCCGGAGGTCGTCCGGTACATAATACCCTTCAGACCAATGGAGTTCTGCTTAACGCGGATTGGGCGGCATTTTTCCATGACAACGGTTTTCTGATCGGTCTATCGCTCGACGGGCCGGAGGATATTCATGACTGTTTCAGAATGTCATCGTCCGGCGGAGGGACTTTCCGAGATGTCATGCACGGTCTGGAAACCCTGCATCGCAGCAGGGTGGAATTCAATACACTTACGACAGTAAGCAAGGCAGGGGAGGGGCGCGGTGCGGAAGTTTACCGTTTCCTGAAGTCCGTAGGTTCACGGTATATGCAGTTCATGCCTGTTTACGAGCATATTATGACGGTGCCGCACAGCTCTTCCAATGTGCCGTGCATAGCCCCTCCGTCAGCGGAGAAATCCGTCCTTGCACCGTGGTCAGTGGCTCCGGAGGCTTTCGGCCGCTACCTGTGTGACATATTCGATGTCTGGGTCCGTGGGGATGTCGGACAGTATTTTGTCCTGACTTTCGATGCGGCTCTATCCTCATGGTGCGGGGTGCAGCCCGGTATCTGTACTTTCTGCGAGAGCTGCGGAGGCAATCTGACTGTAGAACATAACGGCGACATTTACCCCTGCGACCATTTTGTCTATCCCCAGTGGAGACTGGGCAATATCCGGGATATTGCCCTGAGGGATGCGGCGACATCACAGCGTCTTGCAGCCTTCGGAGTATCCAAGCGCAATGCCCTTCCTCCTGTCTGTCTGCGCTGTGAATGGATGCCGGCATGCCGCGGCGGCTGTCCCAAGCACCGTTTCGTGTCATTTTCAGGAGACTCCCGGCCACTCAATGCGCTGTGTCCCGGTTACCGCATGTTCTACAGCCATATCGCTCCAGTGATGGATAAAATGAAAGCCCTGCTTTCTGAGGGCAGGGCTCCGTCTGAACTGGACTTGTCCGGTGTCCAGTAGGATTCAGTTATTTACTCGCAGATGATGGCTACGTTGTCCACGACCATGATGCTGCCCGAAGCGGCACGGTATGCGTTGCCCTCCTTGCTGGCGGCGAAAATTACGGCCAGTTTGTAGGTCTTGGAGGGGTCGTAGTCCTTGACGTACTCCATGTTGACGGTAAACTGGGTGAAGTCAGCGGCTCCGGCGGTCTCGAAGTTGCCGGTGGCGTATATCTTCTCAGATGTGTAGATATTCGAGCCGTTGAGGGTCTCGTCCTCGCTGGAGACCTCGTAGAGTACTGCGTTGACAGTGCCGAGATCCTGCTTGTCGATGGTATTTCCGTTCTCATCGTAGAAATCCTCTCCAGGGGTGTATTTCAGCCATCCGGTGACGGCCAGCGGCTTGTCCTCGAAGAGGATGCCGAATTCGGTCGTGGTCATGGGGTCGGTCATTGCGGCAAAAGCATTGAAAGTGCCGAGGAAGATGGTGCCGGAAGTAACAGCCGGAATTGTCTGTCCCATTAAATTTCCTTTGGCGGTGTATACGGATTCGATGATAGCTCCTTTGCCTGTCACTCCATTTTCTGTTGGACGGACGGGGTATTCTCCGTTGTATTCAGGGTGTCCAAGCATAGGCCCCATATTCTTGATAAGACCTACTGCATCGTTGCATGTAGCCCATCCCACAGGATTGGTAATCTCCTCCGGGTACATGGCTCCTTCGGAGGTCCATGTCTCGAAATCGTAGAAATAGGCGGCTCTGCCGGATACGGATACGGTGTACTCGCTGGCAGTTCCGTCTTCTGCTACTACTGTGTAGATGACGGACTGGCCGTTAGAAAGATCTATGGCTGTGCCTGATGCCGGGCTTACTGTGGCTCCGGCCGATACCTCAATCGTGGGAACCAGGGCGGTGAGGTCTCCTCCATCCTGGACTGTAACGGATATGGTACGGTTGTCCTGGTCGAGCGTCGTTCCGAAAACAGCTGCATTGGCGGAGTTGGAGGCGTCAAAGGTGAAGGAGGTGATGAGTGCCTCGCTGCTCTCGCTGCCGGTGAGTTTGGTGCCGTCGAACGTGACATCTACTGGTGTGCCGTTGAAATCAAGGCTGATGGTGAGGCTGATGGTGTTGCCGGCGAATCCTCCGCTGACAGTGACATGCTGCTCGCCGATGACGTTGAGTGTAAGGGTCTGCTCACCGGACAGGCTGTATTCGTACTCCGGTATGTCGGAACCGACTATCCTGCAGCTGTCAACTTTGATGGTGCCCAACTCCATGCCCATGAACGAGAAGTCCTCAAGTGTGAGGCTGACGGTCTCGTCGTCAACTTTGGCGACAGTGATGTTCCTGGCAATGTCCGAACCGACGGGTTCACCTCCCAAAGTGATATTGAGCAGGCCCTTGTACTCGCCGGCCAGCTGCTCGTCTATGGGGTATGTGATGTCGGGATTGTCAGTGGTGTCGGTGACTGCTTTCGCGAAGTAGGCTCTTGTCGTAACGCCGTCCTGTGCCGTTACAGTGAATGTCACGGAGCCTTGTGAGAAGTCCACGGCCGAGCCTGATGCGGGTGATACTGTCGCGTTCTCAGAAACGGTGATGGTGGGTACGAGAGCGGAGAGCTGCTCGGAAACGGAGTCGGAGCTGACACTGAATGTGATGCTGTCACCGTTGATGACCGGTTGTGAAGACACTATGCTGTTTGCTTCAACAGAAGTGTCGAAAGTGAAGGAAGTGATTTCGGCTTCCTTGGAGAGTTCCTCAACTTGTTTGCAGGCACTGAGTCCCATTGGAACTATGACTGCCGCGAGAATCAATTTAAGTACGTTTGTGTTCATATTAATGGTTTGGTTTGATGAATTAGTACAGTGGTTCCGACTATGGAAAAGATGTGTATTTCCAAGTCGTTTTTATCGTCATGGCGCCGCAAATATAGATATTTTGGCTTAAGTCTGTGAATTTTGCAGGACTTTTTATTACTTTTGTAAGATATTTCATGAGTGCAGGAATAACAGATAAAAACGACAAATATTAATTTATATGACTGATTTTCAGAAATCTATTATTGAAGGGATACCGGATGTGCTTCCGGAAACCAAGCCATTCGATCCGACAGTCAACCATGCTCCCCACAGAAAGCAGATTCTGACTGCGGATGAAAAAAAACTGGCTCTCAAGAATGCCCTGCGTTATTTTCCCCCGAAACACCACGCGACATTGATTCCTGAGTTCAAGGAGGAACTGGAGACTTACGGAAGGATTTATATGTACCGCCTGCGTCCTGATTATAAGATATATGCGCGGAGTATAGATGACTTCCCGTACAAGAGCCGCCAGGCCGCAGCCATCATGCTCATGATCTCCAACAACCTGGACATGGCCGTAGCCCAGCATCCCCACGAGCTGATCGTCTACGGAGGCAACGGGGCTGCATTCCAGAACTGGGCCCAGTACCGTCTGACCATGCAGTATCTGTCCCAGATGACGGACGAGCAGACGCTGGTGCTTTATTCGGGACATCCGCTCGGACTCTTCCCTTCACATAAGGACGCTCCGCGTCTGGTCATTACAAACGGAATGGTGATTCCCAACTACTCTTCCAAGGACCATTGGGAGAAGTTCAATGCCCTTGGCGTCTCCCAGTACGGGCAGATGACTGCGGGCTCTTTCATGTATATAGGTCCTCAGGGCATCGTGCACGGCACGACCATCACTGTGATGAACGCTGCCAGGATGCACACCCGTCCCGGTACCGAGAACCGCGGCAAGTTGTTTGTAAGTTCCGGTCTCGGCGGCATGTCAGGAGCTCAGGGCAAGGCTTCCGTGATCGCCGGTGTGGTCGGCATCATCGCGGAGATCAATCCGAAGGCCATCCGCACCCGCTATTCCCAGGGCTGGGTGGACGAGGTGTACACCGAGTTGGATCCGCTTATCGACAGGGCACTCAAGGCCAGGGAGAACAAGGAGGCTGTGGCACTCGCATATCAGGGTAATATAGTTGACCTCTGGGAGAGGTTGGCAAAGAGGGGAGTGGACGTGGACCTCGGCTCCGACCAGACATCCCTGCACAATCCCTGGGCCGGCGGATACTATCCTGCAGGTTTCACATTCGAGGAGTCCAACGAGATGATGGCTTCCGACCCGGAGAAGTTCAAGAGAGAGGTGCAGAAGTCGCTCCGCCGCCAGGTGGCTGCCATCAACAAGCTGACCGAGAAAGGCATGTATTTCTTCGATTACGGCAATGCCTTCCTGCTGGAGGCATCCCGTGCGAAGGCCGATATAATGGGCGTTAACGGAGCTTTCCGCTATCCGTCCTACGTGCAGGACATTATGGGACCGCTCTTCTTCGATTACGGTTTCGGTCCGTACCGCTGGGTATGTACATCGTCCAGGCCTGAGGATCTGGCCGAGACCGACCGGATCGCGGCGGAAGTGCTCGAGGACATCTACCGGACGGCACC
The DNA here is from genome assembly GCA_900544175.1 of uncultured Alistipes sp. Classification (GTDB taxonomy): domain Bacteria; phylum Bacteroidota; class Bacteroidia; order Bacteroidales; family UBA932; genus Coprenecus. The sequence continues at coordinate 5,247 of UQUN01000003.1, read as the reverse complement.
GGAGGAAATCAAGCACCAGCTCGCAGACAACATCCACTGGATCAAGGAGGCAGGCAAGAACAAGCTTGTCGTTGGGTCGCAGGCACGTATTCTCTATGCCGATTCCGAAGGACGTATAAGGATAGCCCTTGAAATGAACAGGGCCATCAGGGAAGGCCGTATCTCGGCACCTATCGTGCTCGGACGCGACCATCATGACGTATCCGGTACTGACTCGCCTTACCGTGAGACGTCCAATATCTACGACGGATCACAGTTTACAGCTGACATGGCCGTGCAGAACGTCATAGGAGATTCATTCCGAGGCGCGACCTGGGTGTCCATACACAACGGCGGCGGAGTCGGCTGGGGTGAGGTCATCAATGGCGGTTTCGGTATGGTTATCGACGGCAGCGAGGATGCTGACCGCAGGATAAGGATGATGCTTCACTGGGATGTCAACAACGGCATCGCCCGCCGCAGCTGGGCCCGCAACAAGGGAGCTATGTTTGCAATCAGGAGAGAGATGGAGCGCACGCCGGAACTCAAGGTCACTCTTCCCTATCTTGTGGATGACAAACTGCTTTAAACAGAAAGGCAATATTAATACAACTCAAATTTTTTGAAATATGGCAGAAAAATTATTTACTGAGTTTCCTCCTGTTCCTACGTCAGCATGGGAAGAGGTGATCACGAAGGACCTCAAGGGTGCCGATTACGAGAAGAAGCTCGTATGGAAGACCTATGACGGATTCTCCGTGCGTCCTTATTACCGTGCTGAGGACCTTCAGGGTCTGAAGTACGTAGGGAAAAATCCGGGAGAGTTCCCTTTTGTAAGAGGAACAAAGCAGAATAACAGATGGTTCATCAACGAGAGCGTATGCTGTGGGGACATAGCCGCAGCAAACAGTCAGGCCATCACTCTTCTGACAAAGGGTGTGGAGTCCTTCACATTCCACCTTCCCGAGGGCAAGGTGATGGAAGTGGCCGACTATACCGCTCTCCTGAAGGGTATTTCACTCGACAAGGTGCCTGTGAACTTCCGCGGCTGCTGCCCCAAGAATGTGGACGGCCTGCACAATTTCCTCAAGTATGTTGACTCGCTCGGCATCGACAAGGATGCTGTCCGCGCTACATTTGACTTCTCGCCTCTGAGACCTCTCAACAAGAAGGGTTCTTTCTGCGAGGACAAGGCTTTCAATGCTCTGGCAGAGTGCGTAAAGGCTGCCGCTTCCTATAAGAATGTACGTGTCATCGCAGTGGACGCTGTGATCTACAACAGCTGCGGAGCCTCTTCTACCCAGGAACTTGCATTTGCCCTCAGCCAGGGCAGCGAGTACATCTCCCGTCTCTCCGAGATGGGCATCGATGTGGAGACCATCGCCCGCAAGACTTTCTTCGAGTTTGCCGTAGGCAGCTCCTACTTCATGGAAATCGCCAAGTTCCGTGCCGCCCGCATGCTCTGGGCCAATGTTGTTGAGGACTACGGCTGCACCAAGGGCTGCCCTGAGATGATGCTGGTATTCGCCACCACCTCCGAGTACAACCTCACGGTCTACGATTCCTATGTAAATATGCTCCGCGGCACCACCGAGGCCATGAGCGCTGCCATCGCAGGCGTTGACTACCTCGAAGTGCTGCCTTACGATTTTGCATTCAGAGTGCCCAATGACTTCTCCCGCCGTATCGCACGCAATGTGCAGAACATCCTCAAGGAGGAGGCCCGCTTCGACAAGGTCGTCGACCCTGCAGCCGGTTCCTACTATGTGGAGATGCTTACCGAAAAGATCGCCGGGGCCGCATGGGATCTCTTCCGCAAGGTAGAGGCCGCCGGCGGTTATGTGGCTCAGTTCAGGGCCGGATTCATCCAGTCCGAGATCAAGGCCGTGTCCGACAAGAGGGACAAGAACTACGCTACCCGCCGCGACACCATCCTCGGCAGCAACCAGTATCCCAACTTCCTCGAGAAGGCCAGTGACGAGATTACTCCCGAGATCGTGTCCCGCGACATCTTCACCCGCATGGGACAGGTAGTTCCTGTACACGGATGCCACAAGGAGGATGCAGTGGAACCTCTGAAGCCCTACCGTGCAGCCGAGGCTTTCGAGGCACTCCGTTTTGCGACAGACCGCAGCGGCAAGGAACCAAAGGCATTCATGCTTACATTCGGCAACCTTGCAATGTGCCGTGCCCGCGCCCAGTTCTCCTCGAACTTCTTCGCAGTGGCCGGTATACGCATAATGGACAACAACCGTTTCGCCTCCATTGAGGAGGGCGTAAAGGCGGCCCTTGCTTCCGGAGCCGAGATCGTGGTTGCCTGCTCGTCCGATGACGAGTATGCTGAGGCAGTGCCCGAGATCGCGCGTCTTATCGGTGACAAGGCCATTGTCGTAGTCGCAGGCGAACCTGCCTGCAAGGAGGATCTCCAGGCTAAGGGAATCCAGAACTTTATCAGTGTCAAGAGCAACGTCCTCGAGACCCTTCGCGGCTATCAGGAGAAGCTCGGAATCAAATCTCTTTAATCTCAGAAGTTATGCGTCCTAATTTTAAAGACATACAGTTTGACAATGCCGCCGCAGGATGCGCGCAGGCAGCTGCTTCACAGCAGATTTGGGAGACTCCGGAGCACATCGGCGTGAAGGAGATCTATACTCCCGGGGACAATGAGGGAATGGAGCACCTGAACTATGCGGCAGGTCTTCCTCCTTTCCTCCGCGGACCTTACAGTACCATGTACGTGATGAGGCCCTGGACCATACGCCAGTATGCGGGCTTTTCCACAGCAGAGGAGTCCAATGCTTTCTACCGCAGGAACCTCGCCGCAGGACAGAAGGGTCTGTCCGTGGCATTTGACCTGGCAACACACAGAGGCTATGATGCTGACCATCCCCGCGTAGTCGGTGACGTCGGCAAGGCCGGTGTGTCCATCTGCAGTGTAGAGGACATGAAGGTGCTCTTCGACCAGATTCCTCTGAACAAGATGTCAGTGTCCATGACCATGAACGGAGCCGTTCTGCCTGTCCTTGCCTTCTATATTGTGGCAGCCCAGGAACAGGGTGCCAAGCTCGAGGAGATGCAGGGTACCATCCAGAACGATATTCTCAAGGAGTTCATGGTCCGCAACACCTATATTTATCCTCCTGAATTCTCGATGAGGATTATCGGCGATATCTTCGCCTACACCTCCAAGTACATGCCCAAGTTCAACTCGATATCCATCTCCGGCTACCATATGCAGGAGGCCGGCGCTACCTGCGACATCGAGATGGCCTATACTCTGGCAGACGGTCTGGAATACCTGCGTACAGGTATCAAGGCCGGCATTGACGTGGATGCATTCGCTCCCCGTCTGTCCTTCTTCTGGGCTATCGGCATGAACCATTTCATGGAGATCGCCAAGATGCGTGCAGCCCGTATGCTCTGGGCCAAGATCGTGAAGTCTTTCGATCCCAAGAATCCCAAGTCCCTGTCCCTGAGGACACACTGCCAGACATCCGGCTGGTCCCTCACCGAGCAGGATCCTTTCAACAACGTGGCCAGGACATGTATCGAGGCCATGGGCGCCGCACTCGGACACACCCAGTCCCTGCATACCAACGCTCTTGACGAGGCTATCGCCCTGCCTACTGACTTCTCCGCCCGTATCGCACGTAACACCCAGATCTACATCCAGGAGGAGACCAACGTATGCCGCGGTATCGATCCTTGGGCAGGTTCCTACTATGTGGAGTACCTGACCGACCAGATCGCCCACAAGGCATGGGAGCACATCCAGGAGATCGAGAAGCTCGGCGGTATGGCCAAGGCTATCGAGACCGGTATACCCAAACTGCGTATCGAGGAGGCTGCCGCACGCAAGCAGGCCCGTATCGACTCAGGTGTGGACAAGATTATCGGTATCAATGAGTACCGTCTGGACAAGGAGGATCCCATCGAGATTCTCGACATCGACAACACCAAGGTACGCGAGTCCCAGATCGCCCGTCTGAAGGAGCTCCGTGCCAACCGTGACAATGCCGCTGTCCAGGCTTCTCTGGATGCCATCACCAAGGCTGTCGAGACCAAGAGCGGTAACCTGCTCGAGCTCGCAGTCGAGGCCGCACGCAACCGTGCCACCCTCGGTGAGATTTCGGATGCATGCGAGAAAGTAGTAGGAAGATATAAAGCAGTTATACGTATGAATACAGGTGTTTACTCTTCAGAGGTCAAGAATGACAGCGAGTTCGAGAAAGCCAAGAAGATGGTTGCCGAGTTCGCGAAGAAGGAAGGCCGTCAGCCCCGTATTATGATCGCCAAGCTGGGTCAGGACGGACACGACCGTGGAGCCAAGGTTGTGGCTACCGGTTATGCCGATTGCGGCTTCGATGTGGATATGGGCCCTCTCTTCCAGACTCCTGCAGAGGCAGCAAAGCAGGCTGTGGAGAACGACGTTCACATCGTCGGCGTATCCTCCCTCGCAGCCGGTCACAAGACCCTCGTGCCCCAGATCATCGACGAGCTCAAGAAGCTCGGCCGTGAGGATATCATGGTGGTAGTCGGCGGTGTCATTCCTCCTCAGGATTACGACGCCCTCTACAAGGCAGGTGCCGCCGCCATCTTCGGCCCCGGTACCCGTATCTCCACCGCAGTCATCAAGATGATCGAGCTGCTCAACATGCGTTAATGCAGATGCTCATGAGGCAGAATGCTTTTGAAACAGCACCTCTGCCCCTCCAGCAATGAGTCAGGCCCGGCCGGAACAGTTCCGGCCGGGCTTTTTCATGCTCTTCCAGCATGCTTTACCCCTTTTTCCACCGCAGTTTGCGTACACATGAAAGTCCAGCAGTCGAAAAAACGGTTCAGTCGATTTTCAGTGGGAATACCCCCTGGATCGCAAGAAACCTCTCCTAAAGCCACTTCCGCCGTCACGGGCGGCATACCGGCTGCAAACTGACCACATATCCGGATGCCCGATTGCAGTTTCCCAAACCAGGACATCACTCATGGAACACGCATACGTATTGTAACTGACTTACAGTAACCGTCATATATCGTCGTATAAAGCCCCGCGACATGAAAAGGCAGACCATAAAGCGACTTGTCAGGCTATTAATCCCCTTCGACAGGCCGCTCCGTGGCTCCGTGGCAGATTCCCCATCCGGCCCCACACCACCATCCGGCCACCACCACAACGGCAGCGTTTCCCGCGATCCGGTGCCGGTGCGGCAGACGGTCGTGAGGAGGAGATCGCGTCCCGGGCACTTGCGCCTCATGCGCAGCCATTTTGCA
>UQUN01000002.1 GCA_900544175.1 uncultured Alistipes sp. | reverse complement strand
GAAAAAATGTTTAACTGAATTATTTTTTCTGTGTCTACTTTTTCATGCTGGTACATCATTAATTCTTTATAATATAAAAGACTATCTTTATTATACTCTATAATGAGTTCCTTAACAAAACTTCTACTTTCACCTGTAATGTCAAAATCAACAAAAGATTTGGCTAAATTTTCAAATATCTGCATTTGATCTTCCCAACGAATAATGAGATTTTGCCTTTCTTTTTCTCTGTTCAATAGGTATTCAAAATATTTATCAGTAATCATTTCTGGATAATGTAACAACTCACTAAAATCTTTTTCACTTATATTTCGTAAATAAGTTAGTAGAACAGGGTTTGAAATACTATCCAAAGGAACATTTTTACCAATAATTTCATTATAGCGTTCTAGTGAAAGCCACTGCCTAATATTGGGTTTCTCTAATTGAAATCTGATTACATCAAAGTTCCCATTGTAAGAATCAACCCAATTCCCAAATTCTGTACCTGCAAATATTGCGGTTTTTCTAGATGTAAGAATAATCTTGGCTTCGTCTGTTAACAAATCTCCTATGGTAGAAAGCATTGTTTCAACTTGCTCAAATTCATTCAATCGTTCTGCTTTTCCGTTATCTATGTTTTTGGATAACAATTCATCAAATCCATCAATAATAAGAGGAATCTTTCCTTTTTTAATATTGTAAATAACTAACTCTTGTTTAGCAGTAGTATCTTTTTCTTTGTCAATTTCAGACCAAAGAATATACTTGAATTGTTTGGCATCTCTATTTCTTGATAACTCTGTGAAAATGGGCTTTTGATATTCACAGCTATCTAAAAACGATTTATATATCTCGTATGCTGTACATGTTTTACCAAATCCTGCAGCAGCTTCTACTACCACAAGATGCGCTCCCTTTCTATTAATTACTTCTTTAATTGCTGAAATGATATCAGAAGTTCCGCTAATAGCATTTTCTGAACTTGTACCACATACAGAGTATGACACGTTAATATACTGATACTTGACGTTACAATTACAATAATGTTTTACTTGATTGGCTGCAAATTCTGCATATCTTCTATTAATATCATTTGAAGTAGTTTGTGTATTAAAAAAACCTTTAAACAAATAATTTTCAGCTTGTTCAATAGATTTAAAATTTTGTTGTTTTGCATGATAACCCAATTTGAAGTAACGCTCAAGTAAAGATTCAACGTCAATACCGTCATCCATTATTTGGATTTCTGCACCATGATACATGCCTTGATTCAGCAAATATACCCTATATGATATTTCTCTTTCTCTTATGTCGTATCCGTATTCCTGAAAAAGACGATCTAAATGTTCTACATTCATATTATAACAGATAATTTATATTTATTTGCGCATCCGCTCTATTAATTCCCCCAAAACAAGTTCATAACCTTCCTGCGGATTGAATTCTTCATCCGGGCGTAGCAATTGTCTGGTATCTCCTAAAAACTCGTCATCCTGCATTTTGTCTTCCATATTGATGATGAATTCTTTGTAAGTAGGGACGTGGTCAACCACAAATTCCATATACCTTTGATAACATGCCAACACATTGTCTATGTTTATCTCGGATGTGGTCAATGCTTTATACAAATCATACAGGTCGCGCCCTTTTCTCCGTTGGTATAAGGCCCTCAATTTTGTACCGACCAATTCATCCAACCGGTAGGTCAGGATATTGCACTCTCCGTTATACCATTTATTGGCTACGGAAAAAGCCATGTGCTGCATAGGCAGTACACTGAAATGTTCCTTGCAATTTATTTCCACTTTAAGATGAATAGGCACCACAGGTATGATTTCCGATTCCAGTCTGAAAATCAAAGTGTTGTTGTTTTTCTTCTGCTTCACTTTCGGCTCCCCGAGAAAAGCGAGCGCATCTCTGATACGGTCGTATGTCTCCTTAATCGGCTCCGCATTAACCTGTACCAGGTCAATGTCCTCGCTGTACCTGGGCTGGGGCGAGAGAAACATCTTGTGCAATGCAGTCCCTCCGCGAAAAGCCAGATGGGACGCAAGATATTCATCCTTGTATATCTCTGTCAGGGCTCTGCATATCAACAGATCCTGTTCAACCTGTTCGGGCTCTGTCCATGGAACGTGTTCGCTCCATTCCCTGATTGCAAACTCCGGTATCATTCGTCTATTTCTATTTCCTGGTTAATAATCACTTTCCATTTCTTATCGACTTCACAACACTCTGTCGGCTTGTTTATCTTAAACGGTATCTTCCTTAATTTTAATCCGGCAGCCTCTATTTTGGAATATAAGGCTTCCGCCAGCTCCTCCCGATCAAGGATGTGTTCCAAGATAAATCCCAACCGCTGAAAGACTGGTACAGGCGATATTTTGAAAAAGGATTCATCCAGGCCGTCCAGGTTCATGGCGTCGGCCAATTCATTTAAGACGGTGCAGGTCCGGTTCAGACCGCCTATGCTCTTTTCGTTTTCTATCAGGTCAACGGCTGTCAGTTCGGGAGACGATACGTTGATGTAGCCTGTCTGCGTCTTGTGCTTCCTTACAAATTCCATCCGGATCTCTTTTTTAGAAAAGAACAGTATGGATGTTCCATTCTTTGAGGTATTCCTCATACCCGGCTGTTCCACCATAATGGAAAATGTCTGTACTCTTTGATGGGATGCCCCATAAAAGGCCGCCGCATTCAATAGGGCGACATAATATCTTTTGTCAAGATATGCCATAAGTTGGTCCATATAGAATACAGGGGGGATAATCCCTTTCAGCGAATATTCTATTGGCATAATGACATAGAAATTTCTCCAAGGCGAAATGATTTTCTCTTTGGCAACCAGACGGGACAGATATGTTTTCATATAATCCTTCCCCAATGAGGGAAATTGCTTTTCAATATCATCTTTTGTGAAAGTGTAATATCCCCTCATTTCCCTGTTTTCAATCCAATCTGATAAAGTTTCTATATGCTTTTTCATAATCAAACAGCAATGATATTGCAAAGGTAATCATTATTTGATTACTTACGCAGATTCGTTGCAGTTTTTTTGTATTAGAAATGAATTTTTCCCCATTCTTCTATGAAATGGCATCATAAGCCCCGCCTCACTTGGCAAGTCCCCGGAGAAGATAACCCGGAGGGCGAATACCTCCGCGTTCAGGCCTCCGGTTTTCGGGACATAAAATTCCCTGCGGTAATTTTCCGCCCGAAAAAACGCTCCGGTATTGCCGTCCGGGTTGTGGAGAAGAACGGGACTTGGCAAGCGAAGCGACCTACGACGCATAGTACAGGGTCAAAAATAGAGAGATCAGACGGGGATATTTTATTCCAATCCGCCGTCCCAATGCACACGGAAACATATCAGGCACAATGAATTTCCATCCGCCTCCTATCACCAGGGACACATCAGGACGGGACAAGGGCTTCGCTCGCTCCCAACTCCGCATATTGCGTTTTTCCTTTGTCGGCTTTATGCAGTTCCTTCCGTATGCCACCGTCTCCGTTCCGCAGTCGTCCTGCCGCCTCTGGCTTACACCGTCGTATGTTCCCGCCCTCTTCCGTCCATCGGGGCCGGTGTTTTTCCACGTACCTCCACCTCTGCCTTCGCCGTTTTCCGCTCCGCGTTCCTCTTCCTGCGGTGACACAAGATGACATATGATGCAATATATATCCTAACATATTGTAAATTAATTATTTATCAAAATAAGTCCTATATATTTGCACTGACAACATCAGTTACTAACGCTAAAAGAACTACAGTTATGGCAAGACAAAACGCAAGGGAAGGGCCTCCGGAGTCGGCCACGCAAGTCTCCGAGAACGTCCAGATGAGCGACATCGTCTTCATCCTCGACAAGATGGAGCTGCTCCTGAGAGCGGTATCCGAAATCGGTCAGGACGGCAGACACAAGACGGTGCCCGCCGACAGGGAGCACCGCAACTCCTTCCTGAAGATCGACCGCTATGCGGACATCTTCGAGAATTTCATCAAGAACTTCTGGAGCCAGTTCAAGGACCCGACCCGCTTCGGCATCCTCTCCGTCCGGGAGGGCAGCCTTGACGACCCGGAAGTGCGGCAGGCGGTAGAGGACCTCGCCGCAGGAAAAAAGACAGACGCCGTGGAGGAGTTCCTCAAAAAGTACGAGATCGTTCCACGGGACAAGAGAAACCAGAGTATCAACCTACAAAACCAAAAAGAAATGGAAAAGAAAGAAGAGAACCAGCCCCAGGTCGCCGCAGAAGGCAACCGGCAGCAGAACACCACCCGTTACAATGAGTCCATGATCAACTGGGAACAGCTTACGAACTTCGGGCTGTCCCGCGAATACCTCCAGGAGCGCGGACTGCTCGAACAGATGCTCAAGGGCTACAAGACCAACCAGGTCGTGCCCATCACCATGAACTTCGGCTCCGCCGTGCTGCGTACCGATGCACGGCTGTCCTTCCAGCAGTCCAGGAACGGGGAGGTCGTGTTGGGCATCCACGGAATCCGCCAGAAGCCCGACCTTGACCGTCCGTATTTCGGGCACATATTCTCCGATGAGGACAGGCAGAACCTGCTGGAGACGGGCAACATGGGGCGTGTTGTGGAACTGAAAGGACGCAACGGGGAGTACATCCCCTCCTTCGTCAGCATCGACAAGCTCACCAACGAGGTGGTGGCCACCAAGGTGGACAACGTGTTCATCCCGAACGAGGTAAAGGGAGTGGAGCTGACCGAGCAGGAGAAGAACGACCTGCGTGACGGCAAGAAAATCTATGTAGAGGGCATGACCGCCAAATCGGGCAAGGAGTTCAACGCCTTCATCCAGGTCAACGCGGAGCGCAGGGGCATCGAGTACATCTTCGAGAACGACAAGCTCTTCAACCGCCAGACGCTGGGAGGCGTGGAACTGACGCAGAAGCAGATCGAGGACCTGAACGCCGGCAAGGCCATCTTCGTGGAGGGTATGAAGCGCAAGGACGGCGAGGTGTTCTCCTCCTTCGTGAAGCTGGACGAGGCGACCGGAAAGCCTGCCTATACCCGCTACAACCCGGATTCCCCGGAAGGCGCCCGTGAAATCTACATCCCGGACGAAATCAACGGGGTGAAAATTACACCGGAGGAGAAGAAGGAGCTTCTGGCGGGAAGACCGATCTTCCTCAACGACATGGTGAACCGCAAAGGCGAAGAATTCTCCTCCTTCATCAAGGCAGACCTGGAGACGGGGCGTCTGAGCTACTCCCGCACACGGGACGGCTTTGACCAGCAGGTGGAGTTCAAGATTCCCGACAAGGTATGGAACGTGGAACTGACCCGGAAGCAACGCGCCGACCTGCAGGACGGCAAGGCGGTGCTGGTCGAGGGCATCAAGGGCTATGACGGCAACACCATCGCGCAATATGTGAAGGCGAACTTCAACCAGGGCCGTCTGGACTTCTACAACGAGAACCCTGACCGCAAGCGGGACGCCTCGCAGCGCAACGTGGTGGCGGCAGCCCAGAAGCAGGAACAAGGCAACCGCAAATCCAAAGGGGTAAGCGTTTCCTGACATGATAGGCAAGAAAAACGAATGTCTGACTTAAAAAGAACAAGAAGATGAACAAGGAAAACAACAATACGCCTTTCAAGGCGGAAGACGTGAACTGGGACGAACTGGCAGCCATCGGCATCCTGAAGGACGAGCTGGAGATGGCCGGAGAGCTTGACACGCTCCTTAAAGGGGAAAAGACCGGCGTGATACCGCTCAGTCTCGTGCTTCTCGGCGTGGACGTGATGATGGACGCCACCCTGCAGCTTGTACGCAAAGGGGAGGCCCCCCCTGCTCGAAATCCAGGGCGTCACCCCTTCGGGCAGATAGTCCGGTCACAATACTGAAAAATGTCTAACAGCCGTTTCCTGTTTCCTGTCTTCCGCATGGAAAACGGGGACGGCTTAAATTTTATCCGAACAACATGACAGCAATCATCGCAGAAAAGCCAAGTGTAGGCATGGACATAGCCCGTGTAGTCGGGGCTGACACAAAAAATGACGGCTACTGCTCCGGCAGCGGATACCTGGTCACATGGGCATTGGGACACCTCGTGTCGCTGGCCGCGCCGGAGACCTACGGATATACGAAAGCGGATTCGGAGAGACTACCGATGCTGCCTGAGCCGTTCCGGCTGGTCTCACGCCAGATCCGGACGGACAGGGGCATGGTGCCGGACATCGCCGCGGCCAGGCAGTTGAAGGTCATCGACAGGGTGCTGCGCCGGTGCGACAGCGTAATAGCCGCAACCGACGCCGGCCGCGAGGGCGAGCTTATTTTCCGCTGGATATACGACTATCTGGGCTGCACCAAGCCGTTCCGGCGGCTGTGGATATCCTCGCTCACAGACGAGGCCATCCGTGAGGGGATGGAGAACCTCAGGGACGGCTCCGAGTATGACGGCCTGTATGCGGCGGCGTACTGCCGTGCCAGGGCGGACTGGCTCGTGGGCATGAACGCCAGCCGTGCGCTGGCGATGGCCTCCGGCTCTCCGAACAGCTCCATCGGACGAGTGCAGACCCCTACGCTGGCCATGATATGCTCACGCTTCAAGGAGAACCGGGGATTCGTCTCCGCCCCTTACTGGCAGCTCCACGCCACGCTTGTGGACGGAGAATCGCACCGCCGCTTCCACCACACCGGGAGATTCACTGACAGGCAGAAGGCCGAGGCCGCATACAGGAGCATCCCATCCGGCTCAATAGCGGAAATCACGAAAGTGGAGCGCCGGAGAGTCCTGCAGCCGCCACCGCTGCTCTATGACCTGACAGCGCTCCAGAAAGACTGCAACGTGCACCTCGACCTTCCGGCGGACAAAACGCTGGACATCGCCCAGACCCTGTACGAGAAGAAGCTGATATCCTATCCGAGGACGGGAAGCCGCCATATCCCGCATGATGTCATGGCGCATATCCCCGGTCTTCTGGAGAAGACAGCGGCCATGCCGGAGTTCAGGGAATACGTGAAGACACTCGATCCCTCCCGGTTGAACACCATCAGCGTGGACGGCGCGAAAGTGACCGACCACCACGCCATCATCATTACCGGTGTAACACCCGAAGGACTCTCCGAAGCGGAGAGTGCAGTATACTGTATGATTGCCGGCAGGATGCTGGAGGCGTTCTCACCGTCATGCGAGAGGGAGACGCTGCTGATGGAGTGCCGCATCTCGGGCATGGTCTTCCGCTCGAAGAGCTCCACGGTCGTAAGCCCCGGCTGGCGAGGGGTGCCGGGCAGGAAAGATGACATGGACGAGGACGGGGACGGGCCGAACGACGGGGATGCCGTCTTTTCCGAGGGGGACAGGGTCCCGGTATCAGGCCACGGACTGGTGCAGAAGAAGACCATGCCCAGGCCGCTCTACACCGAAGCCACGCTTCTTGCGGCGATGGAGACCTGCGGAAAGGACATCTCCGACGGACAGGCGCGAGAGGCCGTCAAGGACCTTGGAATCGGCACGCCGGCCACGAGAGCCGCCATCATCACCACCCTGCTCAACCGAGGCTACATCAGCCGCTCCGGGAAGAGCATTGTCCCGACTGAAAAGGGCCTGCACCTCTACGAGGCCGTGAAGGACATGCTGGTGGCGGACGTTTCCCTGACCGGAAGCTGGGAAAACGCCCTGACACAGATAGAGCGGCATACGCTCGATCCGGAGGCATTCATGATGTCCATAAGGGACTATACCTGCAAGGCCACCGGGGAAATCCTGAAGCTCTCACTTCCGGCGGCTCCCGTCCGCACGTTCTCCTGCCCCAAGTGCAGGACGGGTCATGTTGTTCTCAAGGACAGGACGGCAAAATGTGACAATGATGCCTGCGGCCTTCTCGTATACCGCAAGTTCCTGAACAAGGAACTGACGGAACGGCATCTGGAGCAGCTTCTCACATCCGGCTCCACAGAACTTCTCAAGGGGCTCAAGGGCAGGAAGGGTGTGGCTTTCGACGCAGTCTTGACCTTCGATGCGGAATTCAACCTTACCCTGTCATTCCCGAAAAGCGGAGACGGGAAAAACAGGAGACGTCGGAGGTCATGAGTGCAGGAAAGGCGGGATACGGGAGGAGGATAAAAGCCATAGTGCCGGCCGCGATTGCCGCCATCGTTTTCATCGGACTTCACAAGCACGGGATATCTCCAATATGGGCAGCCGTCGCAATCCTGTTTTTCAGAGGAATATTCAGGTTTATGTATGGCGCCGTATGCCTGCTGGTCACTGTCGCTACAGTCATCTGCATCCTGATTCTGCTGGTCTTCTGAGACTCCGCCGTCGCCATGCACCATTCATCATCAACACCGTCACCATAAACAAAGAGCTGTCCTGTGAAGGGCGGCTCTTTTCAGTATAAGCACATCGGACAAACGGTTAGAACAGACATCCTCAACCCGTTGAACTACAGGGCAAAATTGGCGGATGCCCATTGGCGGACGGCAAGGTCGGGCCGCAAAGCGATTCCAATCTACAAGTAAAGAGAAGTGGGAATAAGCAGACGCCTTATAATGCAAAGATATTTACTTGACTTTCAGTACATAACCTTTCTTTTTCAGTGAAACGATAGATATGGATGCATCATCCTCAAGCAGATGCCTGAGATATGTAATCTGGACATTAAGCGCAAGCGAATTTGCAGGACTGTCATCACCCCATATCTTTTTCAGTATGTCACTTCGCTCTACTACGGAACCTATGTCCCGCGCAAGCATCAACAGGATGTCAGCCTGCCGCACTGTCAGGGTCCGGCATGTATCGTTGAACGTGACTGTCGCCAGCTCGCTGTCAAATAACGTTTTGCCTATGACAATCCGGTGCAGTGTACGGGGGCCTCCATGTTCAAAACGCTCTTTAATTCTTGCAGTCAGCTCTTCAGGATAAAACGGTTTGGGAATATAGTCATTGCCTTTAAGACTGAATCCTGTCAGCCTGTCGCTTTTCTCTGTACGATCCGTGAGAAAAAACAGCAGGACGTCCTTGTCCACCTGCCTGATTTCCCGTGCAAGCTCAAAACCGTTCTTTTCCGGCATGTTGATGTCGAGAAGTATCAGGTCAGGATGCGTGGTGCCATACAGTTCCCAGCCGACAAAAGCATTGCAGGCATATGTCACATCGTATCCCTCCACTTCCAGAAAGCGTTTCAGGAGCATGGAGTTTTTCCAGTCGTCATCCACCAGCAATATCCTGATCATGCCATGTCCTCCTGCGGTAAGATAATGATGAAGACGGAACCTGAGTTTTCCATGCTCCTTACGGATATTGTGCCGCCGTGTGATCTCACGAGCATTCTGACATAGGCCAGCCCGAGTCCCATGCCGGGAATTCCGCTGTCCGTCACCTTGCGGCTGCGGAAGAACTTGTCAAATACATATCTGAGCTCGTCTTTTGGGATTCCGATACCGTTGTCCTTGACGGATATGCTTATGCAGCCGTTGCTCTCCCGGGTATAGTTGATGATGACGGAAACACGGTTGCCGGAATATTTGACGGAGTTCTCCAACAGGTTGCTTACGACATTCGCCAGATAGATCCTGTCGGCTGATATTGTAAGGCCGTTTTCCGGCACTATCCTGATATCCGCCTCCTTGCCGACAGGAACATTCAATTTGGAGATGCAGTCATTAAGCAGGGCCTGAAGGTCAAAGCGGCTGATGTTCAAAGGAATCTCTATCGTATCGTTGTAAGTCAGATCCCGCAGCTTGGAAAAATAGGCGGTAAGGTTGTCCAGCTCATTGTACGAGTCGGTCAGAATGGCATCCCTGCTCTGTGCATCCTGCATGAGTTTTTCATTGCGCATGTATGAGACACACATCTTTAATGTGGAAATGGGCCGTTTCAACTCATGCACCATGGTATGTATGAAGTCAACACGCAGCTGTTCAATCCTCCGCTGTCTGCGCACGGTGGCGATCTGTGCAGCCAGGCATGAGACCAGAAGGATGGACAGCACGAGGGTCACGGCCAATGTTCCTGACATATCCATGATTATCGGGGATACTCCGATCGGAACGGATATCCTTACCTGCTCACGGCCAAGTATGTCATAGGGCCATACAACTGTCATTACAGGGTTCAGGACGGACGAGTGAGGGACATATACCGGATTCCACATCATCGAATCTGCATGCTCCGTAGAAATACTGCCCGGGTATATCCCGCGCTCATGCAGCAGCCTTTCCAGGCGGTCCGTAGAGAAAGGATGCATCTCGTCAACGCAGAAACGCTCCAGGGCATCGTATGCGTCCGCCTCATTTTTACTGTCACTGACAATGAAACGGTACTTTGTAATCCCATCCCGTCCCTGTTCAGCATAAGAGCTGACAATCCTCTCCGAATCCAGGGAATCCCCGACAGGATACTGGTCTCCGTCAACGACATATACATCGAACATCCATGTCAGGGAAGAGCCCTCCTCTCCTCCCACACCGGCGGTAATGCTGGAACTGGTGACTATGCCCACCTTGGGATCCGGAGTCCTGCGGCGCATGTCAAACTCGGCCGCCATTGTCCCGGAAATGGTGCCGTACAGCTCGCTCTCGTAGTTCTGCAGCGTGTACTTATAACGGGCATACAGCCACCAGCACTGCATTATGCAGAACGCCGCTATTGCAATGATGGTGAAAACATTCAGTATCTTTATTCTTCTTTCCATACTGCAAAAATACATATATACAACGACATGTGGAACTTTCAGAGCGCGTAAAAGCCGGCCAATAATAATTCAGTAATAATTCCCAATGTTTGAGTAAGGATTATTTTCCTCTTGTATCCGATGCTGAGGGTATTTTTGCGACATAGTAATCATCAAACAGACAAAAAATGAAAAAATCAGTATTGGCAATCCTTCTAAGCGCATGTACCATGTTTGCCCATGCGCAGAGTGACCAGATTGTGACCGTGTATGCCGGCAAACAAATTTCAATCAATACCGGAACCCCGACAAAACAGGATGAGATCGGGAAGGCTGTCATGGAGTTCATGTACGATTACCGTTATCTGACAGACACTACGGATATCACATCCTATGTTGAGGACCGTATGATCCTGCAGGTAAGTTACGGAATGTCAAAATTCATGAGCTACCGTACCATGCGGGCCGATTCCCTGATCAGCGCCTCGACATCAGACCAGATAAAGGCCAATCCCGGCCGGTACATAGGAGGCGAGACGTTCTCCATATACAAGAACTATCCTTCCGGGAAGTTTACTGTTACGGACAGGATCGCCACCGACTGGTTCCTGTTCGAAGAAGCCATTCCGGTACAGGAATGGACAATGACAGAGGATACAAAGACAATACTTGGTTACGAATGCCGCAGTGCCCGGTGCCGGTTCAGGGGAAGGGAGTATGTCGCGTACTACACGGATAAGATCCCTGTGGCTGACGGGCCGTGGAAGTTCGGCGGGTTGCCGGGCTTCATAATGGAGGTTAAGGATACGGAGGGCCATTACTCATTTACATGTGTGGGAATAAACTCCAAGGCGGACAGGTCAATAACTATTCCAGATGTGCCGTACAACAGGACTACCCGTGGCAAGTTCTACCAGACAAAGTACCGCTACGACAGCAATCCCACCGGATATATGGAGTCCGTGAACGGTATCCAGGTCATGATTACAGGGGCTGACGGTGAGGAAAGGAAGGACATGACCCAGCCGAAGGAACTCGGATATGACTATATGGAAAGAGACTGGAGACCGTAAAGTCTGTCACGCCTATGAGAGCCGCCGTTACCATAGCTGCAGTATTCTTTTGTGTATCCACCCTTTATGGGCAGGCCGGGAGAATAGCAGGCCGTATCATCGATAATGATAACGGGAGTCCGATACCGGGAGCTATCGTCCAGGTGAAGGACTTGGCCGGGGCAGTCATATGCTATACATTCACCGATAACGGAGGCTCGTTCAACTTCACTGACGACATCAGGACTTCCGGTACCGTCTTTCATGTACAGAGCATGGGATACCGCTCTTTTGTATCGAAAACGGACAGCCTGGCTTTTCCTCTGACTGTCAGGATGACTTCTGAGCCTACGGTACTGGACGATGTGGTAGTCAAGGCTCCTCCTATAGAATTGAGAAGTGATACGCTGGTTTACTTTGTAAGCCAATATGCAAAAGCTCAGGACAACAGTATCGTGGATGTGCTGCGACGGCTGCCGGGAATAGAGGTGGAGGAAGACGGGCAGATCAAGTACAATGGGGAGCCTATCAACAAATTCTATATAGACGGTTCCGATTTCATGGGCGGACGGTACGGACTGGCGACGGAGAACATATCCCCATCGGATGTGGCACGCGTGGAAGTGCTGGAGAACCATCAGCCCATCCAGGTATTGAAAGGTCTGGAATTCTCGCAGCAGGCTGGTCTGAACATCAAACTGAGGGATGATGCGAAACGTAAGTGGGCATGGATTCTCAACGGAGGAATAGGCGTGTCTCCTATTTTATACGACGCCTCGGCCTTCGCCATGCGTATTGCTGGAAAATGGCAGAACATGGAGACTGTCCGCGTAAATAATACCGGCTGGAATCCGGCCACATGGAGTGTCCGCCAGACAGATGACATGCTATTCGGAAGCGGTTATGTGGACTCTCCATGGACGGACTATATCTCCGTCGGAAGATATTCCTCTCCGCTTGACGAGCGACGTACCAGAGACAACCTGTCGCTGCTTGCCAACACTTCCAACTCATGGCATAGCGGAAAGGGGCATGATGTGGCGTTCAATGTGACATACGAAAGGGACAGGCTTGATTATTCGAACGGATATGTTACCGAGTATTTCGGGACAGGACAGCAGCCTTTCGTGGAACAGAACGACATGCGCACGCAGAAACAGCTGCTAAGCGGGGAGGTTTCGTTGCTGATGAACCGTCCGGAACTGTATGTAAAGGACCGGCTGTATGTGGATGCGGCATGGCACAGTGCCGCATCGGACATAAGCGGGACACTTGGTGTGAGACAGCACTCCGAGACCCCCTCATTCATGGCTGCAAACGACCTGCAGTTGATAAAGAGAATCGGGGACAACCTGATGTCGGTCTCTTCCAGGAACAGGTACGGATACAAGCCTCATTCACTGACTGTTGACAATGGACAGTCCGTCATGCAGGAAATCATCACCGGAGACTTCCGTTCCGTTACCGAAGCCCGTTACGGATGGCTGCTTGGAGGATGGAGCATCTATCTTAGAGGAGGCATCGACCTTAATCTGCATGATGTCCGCAGCAGTCTGACAGGAATTGATGCGGAGTACATGACGGAATGTGATATGAGTTTCCTGCTATTCAAGGCGTGGCTTGCTCCTGAATTCTCATGGCAGTCGAACAGGTGGCTGTTTACATTGTCTGCGCCTGTTGCTTGGCATCTGCGCAGGATAAGCAGCGGGACGGCTGCCCCCGGAGTATATAATTATCCATCGGTATCACCTTCCGTATATACGAGATTCAGGATAAGCGCTAAAACGGATATTGCGGCACAGCTAAAATATTCACTGCTGCCGCCCGATGCGTCCATGTATTTTGACGGCCTGCTCATGACGGACTTCAGGAATCTGTACAGGACAGTTCCGATTGCCCGGAGCAGTCAGGAACGCTCGGCCGCATTGACTTTCAGATACAGAAATCCCATATCCGCATTCTTTGCGAATCTGTCGGCCAAGTTCGAATGGGATGCTTTTCCGTACATGATGAACCAGTTGTTCATCGGAGACCGGATCCTGTCCACTTTCTCTGAAACAGATAACGACAGCAGAATCCTCCAGTTGTCCGGCGGAATCAGCAAAGGCCTGATATCAGGAAGACTGCTTCTCAATCTGGATGCTGGATACGGACAGTCATGGGCCGTGACAATGAGGGAGGATATCGCCTCTCCGTATACGGTAAGGGCTGTCTCTGTACAGCCAGGGATACAGGGCACCTTTACAAGATGGCTGTCCATGGACTATAAACTGACGTATACATACAACAACATGGATATCAAGAATGAGGGCAACACTTCCTATGATATCCTTAAACACTGGCTGGGCGTGGATATCCTTATTGGGGACAAATGGCAGATCGGTGTGGGCGGTGAGCATTATTATACAAGGTTCAATTCCGGCCGTTCGGCCAATCTTTTCCTTCTGGACGCTTCTGTAAGGTGGAAGGTGTCAAGGCGTGTGGATCTGAGACTGATTGCCATGAATCTGTTGGACGAGAGGACATACAGATACACGGACTATGGATTGCTCAGCGGTACGGACTATACATATGGAATACGTGGCAGGAGCATCATGGCAAGCATCCAGATAATGTTATAACATAGGCTTTCCGGAAAGCACACATAACCAATTGTTAACACTAAAACTAAAAGCAAGTGAAAATGAAAAAGAAACCTACAAATTTTTCCGACTTCGTTCGCGAAGTAGAGCCGCTGAAGAGGAATGTTTCCGGAGAAATGACCGGAGGATTTGCTCCGTACGGAGGTCAGGACCAGCAGACCACAACCGTTCTGCGACCGTTCATCATGAACACGATTATGGTCGCCGTCCTCGGCTACTCCTGCCAGTGTTCCTGCCAATGCGGTTGCTAGGCATGACTTCCCACAGCCTTGATTGAAAACAAGGTCATAATCTTCATGTGTCGCGGTCTTACGGCTGCGACACTTTGATATAAATATAAATTTGAAACAACCATTCTATATGAAAGCAAGCAGATACAACGTAATATTCCCAGAAGGGGAATATATGGTCATTTTCAATACATTCGGGTACAACTCCATACTGGTGGAAAAAACTTTGGCTGAATTGCTGGCTAAGTATACCGACAATGCGCATGAGATTGAAAAGATTCATCCAGATTTTTATCTCACACTGCTGCAAGGAGGCTTTATTGTAGAGGACAACTATGACGAAGTAGAGGCTGTGGAGCAGTTCAGGTTAAAGAATCTATCCGACAAGACCCAATACCATCTTACAGTCAATCCGACATTGGACTGCAACTTTCACTGCTGGTACTGTTACGAATCAAAAGTGAAAGATTCAGAAATGACTCCGGAAATGGTCAATGCGACAATAGCTCTAATAGATGATGTGCTGAAAGAGAATCCTAATCTGCAGCGCTTTCATCTGTACTTTTTCGGAGGGGAGCCGCTTATGAAATTTGATACGGTTATCAGACCGATATTGTCAGCGTTCACGGAGAAAACTTCCGGTAAAGGGATATTAAGCACATTGCAGATTACCACAAACGGTGCGTTGCTGACGAATGAGATGATCAATTTTATTAAGGAGAGCAATATCCTTACAGCATTTCAAATCACATTTGACGGCTATGAGGAAAACCACAACAAATCCAGATTCAGCAAAAAGCATCCAGATTCATACAGACTGTTGATCAACAATGTAAAGACACTTGTAAGTCAGGGCTTTTTTGTCACACTCAGAGTTAACTATACTCATAAAAATGTGGAAGACCTCACTAAGGTTCTGAAAGAATTTGAGGAGTGCCCGGCAGTAGAGCGGAACCGCATAATCTATACGCCCGTGCGCATTTGGCAGGATTCACCCAAAAAAGTAATACGTGAGGCTTGTGACAATGTACAAGTTGATCCTGTTGACAGCAGTACCATGCTACTTGCAAATGCGTCTGTAGATTATGCGTCGTCATTAGGGATGCAGGTAATGCCGGTGAGTTCTATCGATTCTGTGAGATATCCATGCAAGCATTCCTATGTCAATGCCGCTT
Source organism: uncultured Alistipes sp. (assembly GCA_900544175.1). GTDB lineage: Bacteria > Bacteroidota > Bacteroidia > Bacteroidales > UBA932 > Coprenecus. Next base: position 175,918 of record UQUN01000002.1, on the reverse strand, counting down.
CAATCAACTACAATGGAGATGTATTCAAATGCTGCGCACGTGCATTCAACGAAGAAAACAGAGAAGGACGTCTTCTTTCTGACGGAAAAATAATTTGGAAAGAAGGGGTCAACGAACGAATCCTAAGACGGCGTATTGAAGTCAACCCTCCGTGCAAGGACTGTATTATATTTCCAATCTGTGGAGGTGGATGTGTGCAGTCATTCAAGGATTTCAGTAATAAGGAATACTGTCTGTACCGATTTGATGAGTATTCCAAAATAGAAACTGTAAAACGCCTGGCAAGAATTCAAAACGGACAGATATGAAATTTAAGTTATACAGGCAACTGGAAGGTATGGACTGTGCTCCTGCCTGCATACAGATGGTTGCCAACTATTACGGGAAGCGTATCTCGCTATATAAGTTACGGGATTTGTGCAATGTGACCAGATTGGGAGTTTCGGGAGATGACATTGTCTCCGGATGCACCCAAGTGGGCTTGGAGGCCGTTCCATGCATGATTGAAAAGCTCAAAGCGGCAAATATCCCTATACCGGCAATCATCCATTGGAGGCAGAATCATTTTGTTGTTTTGTATGATATCAAGGATAAGGCAGGAAACAGGACTTACTATATAGCAGACCCACAATATGGGAAAGTCAGAATGAAAGAGGAAATGTTTCTTGATGAATGGTGTGGGAAAGAACCAAAAGGCTATGCAATACTGATACGTCCTACGGATGCATTCCAAGAGGTTGCCTCGGATGAGACTACATTCTGGGAATCTTCCAAACAGATACTTACACCGCTTTACGAATCCATAAAGAAATACGGACGGAAATTTTTCTATGTCGGCATTCTTTCCTTTTTGGTATTGCTGGCAAACTGGTGCATGCCTTTCTTTTTTCAGAAAGCGGTGGACATTGGTATAGGAAACCGAGACATATCGGTTGTTATAATGTTGATGTCGGGGCAACTGGTTTGCTTCCTTGGATACAGCATCGCAGGTGCTGTCAATAATGTAATCCTGACTAAAATAGGCTTTCGTGTCAGTGTTGATCTGCTTGTACGATTCCTGCATAAAATTATTAGACTACCACTTTCTTTTTTTGACACCAGACTGAATACGGATTTGCTTCAAAGAATGGAGGACCTTAAACGTATTCAAACTCTACTTACAAACCAGTTGCAGTCTGTATCTCTTGCCTTGATTAATTTTGTAGTTTTTTCTGCTGTATTGATATACTATGATTTACGTATTTTCAGTATTTTCATAATTTTTGCCATTTTATCCGTATTAATCTCCCGAGCATTTTTAAATCGTCTGAAATCACTGAATTACAGGAAATTCTCTTTGGACACTGAAATAGCAAACCTGAACTATGAACTGGTCAGCGGAATGCCTGAAATAAAAATAAACAATGCTCAGGACAAAAAAGTGTCCGAGTGGGAAAATGTCCAGACGAAAATAAACGATATATCATTGAAGACTCTATTCAATGCTCTTTATATGTCCTCAGGAACTACGTTCATCTCACAGTTTGCCCAACTTGTCATTCTTGTTCTTGCAGCCTATTCAGTCATAGGCACTGAAATGACAATAGGTGTCATGATGACCATCACGTATGTTATCGGACAGTTAACAAATGCGACAAACATGGTGGTAAATTTTTCAAGGGAAATTGTAGAGAGTAAAATCGCAATAGAGAGAGTAAACGAAGTGTATAGAAGAAAAGATGAGAATGAGAAGGGAAAGAATACGCCAAATGAATTCGGAGATTTATTCATAAATAATGTATCCTTTAAATATGAGGGCAGTTACAACCCTTTAGTCTTACATGAGATAAATGCCACCATTCCCAAAGGAACAGTTACGGCCATAGTCGGTGCTTCGGGGAGCGGGAAGACTACACTCATGAAATTGATGCTCAGTTTTTACAAGCCTACAACAGGAGAAATTATAATTGGAGGCGAAACCTTACAGAACAGAAATACAGACATGTGGCGACAACATTGCGGAGTAGTCATGCAAAATGGATATATCTATAGCGGAACTGTGGCCGAAAATATCGCATTGGCTTACTCGGAGACGGACGAGGAAGCGGTCGTATCGGCTGCGAGGCTGGCATGCGCTGACGAATTTATACGTATGCTCCCTCGCGGTTACAATACACGTATAGGCAATAACGGCGTAGGACTGAGTGGAGGGCAGATACAACGGATTCTGATAGCCAGAGCCGTATATAAGAATCCTGAATACCTTTTCTTTGACGAGGCGACATCCTCTCTTGATGCCTTCAATGAAAAACAGATAATGGATAATTTGTCCGGATTCTATAAGGGAAGAACCGTAGTTATAATAGCTCATCGTCTTAGTACCGTCAAAAATGCAGATAACATCATCTTTATGAACAAAGGAAGAATTGAAGAAAGCGGGACTCATAAGGAATTGGTTAATAAGAAAGGCGCCTATTTCAATCTGGTAAAAGACCAGTTGGAACTCGGAGAATAACGGTGATTGAGCCTTGCGAACGCAGGGCTCTTTTTAATTCCATACATTGGCTTTACCAGCTGTGAAATAAAAGAACTTTTATTTCCTATATATTAGATACTATTTCCTGTCTTTACTGTGTTGTTTCCAACATAGTTGTTATAACAAATTGGGACTCCCTAAGAAATCACAACATTTTATTTATCCGTGATTTATTTTTTGATTAAATTTTACAAAATAACAGCAGAGTAAATACTTTATAATCGGCAGATTAAAAATATTATATCTTCTAATATTGTCCAGGTTTCTTATTTGGCCATCTGCTTTTGATCGAATCTTATACAGTTTTGACGTTCTATAATTCTGATATGGCTCAAAAGAAGCTATATTATAGTACGAACGTATCTTCCTCTGTGACTATTACATATTATGTGTGACAAACGGCTGGAACAGGCATCCTCAACCCGTTGAACTACAGGGCAAAATTGGCGGATGCCCATTGGCGGACGGCAAGGTCGGGCCGCAAAGCGGTTCCGGGGAAAATCATCCTCGCCGCGCTGCGGTATTTTCCCCGGAAACCCTGCCTTTCCGAAGCATCCGCCGCAAGGCCCTTGTAGTTCAACGGGCCGAGATGCCCGGTATTCACAATTTAAAAAACAAAAAAATCATGCAACAGTCAATCTTTACAAGGCAGTCACCGACCCCGATGCGGAAGCCCGTGACACAGAGACAGGAACGGCATGTACATGAGCCTGCCGTCAAATTCCCGCCAAGAGGAAGCGGACCGGTACATATCTCAGTCCTGCTGGACCCCATACTGGAAATATGCAGGCATCCGGACGGAGACAGGCTGCTGGCAGAATTCCTCAAAGACGCATAGAACCAATGTTTAATCACTTAATACCAAAGATTATGTTTTTTACACAGTTCAACCAGCTGATGGCTGAGAACGTGGACATCATGATGGTTATCCACAAATCAGCCACGGGCATGACGGTATCCGTACTGCCCAAGCCAAACGGGCTGAACGACGATGCCCGGAACCATATCGTGCCGCTGCTCCTGTCAGGGACACCGCAGGAGCTTGATGCCGGTTTTTTCCAGACTGTTACGAGACCGGTGCAGAAAGTGTCCGGCCTTCTGAGCAACATGACGGAGTTCGAGAGGCAGGCGGACAAGGCCGCTAAGGAAAGCAGAGCCGCCAAGGACATGAAGGCTAAAGAGAGCAGGGAGGAGAAGGAAAAACGGGAGAAATTCGACAGGCTGACAAAGAAGGCGGACGATCTGATTGCGGCCAGGAACCACAAGGAAGCCGTGACCGTGCTCGGACAGGCCAGGGCGTACGCCAGTCCGCAGCAGGTAAAGGAAATCGATGAGAAAATAGCCGCGCAGACAGCCGAGGTCAACAGCGGCAGCCTATTCGGCATGGCGGAATTCGACCGGCCTCCAGCTCCTCAGCCATCACCACAGCCTGCTCAGGTACAGCATCCACTTCCGCAGCAGAGAGCACCGCAGCCTGCCCCGTATCCGGGCGGACACACGACGCATCACAGGCCGGCACAGCCGTATCCAGTACAGGGAGGGCAATATCCGTCGCACGCAGCATACGGACAGCACATGACGCCGCAGCCGGCAGCCCCGCCGCAGTATGACGGATATCCGGTGCAGGACAACGGGCGACATCCGTACATAAAGGATGATCCGGACTACAAACCGGAAGACTACTCGACATACCTGGATTTCCCGTCGGAGATGCTGAACAGAGAAAACAGATACCAGAACAACAACCCGCAAATGTAAGTAGGATTATGGCACTTGAGATAAAAGGAATGACACGCTCATTCAAGTTCAAAAAAGGAACATATGTGACCCTGGCGGATCCGGGTGCGGACCTCTCGCCGGAGATGGTGATGAACTATTACTCCAGCATATATCCGGAACTGACCACGGCGACCGTGCACGGACCTGTCATCAGGGAGGACGTGGCGGAATATGAGTTCAAGACCACTATCGGAACAAAAGGATGACGGATATGGCAAAGGACAATAAAAAAAGTGAGGAATCATGCAGACTCTTAAGCGAATTCCAGATGGAGCGGCTTGCAAGATACATCATACAGGAGACCGGGCAGACATACCATCTCGGGACGGAAAAAAGAAAAAGGATTGCGGCGCCCAGCGGTGCCGTAATCGTTTTCTGAAAACGGTAATCCCCAGCACCGTGCCGGGATTTCTCATAATGGATGACCATACGGGAGAGCCCTTCAATGTCCTGACAAAAGACAACTACGAATACCTGCTCGGATCATACCGGAGATACGCGGAACTCACGGGGGTGAAGGACCGGCATGTCCCCGGAAGGAGCATCGGGGAAAGCATCGGCAGGCTGGTATGTGACATGAAGATGCTGCTAAAAGACTATGCCGGTGTCAATATAGAGCAGGATGGATGCCGCCTGTATTTCAACTTGTGGAAATCCCACACATGGGGAGAGTACACGCTGTACTATTTCCCCGTTAAATTCGTGGAGGGCCTTAATCCTGTTCTGAAACGCATCTCCATGTCGTTCATCAGCGGCATGGCCAAAGCCAACGGGATTGCCACCGTGCTGGAAAGTGACCATGCAGACATGGCGCTCGACTGGATTGAGACGGATGAACGGGACGAGCCTGATGATGACACACCGCGCAGGCTTGCGACTGTCCGCTCATACAGAGACGGCAAAATCAGCAGGCTGCTGAAACGGGTGAAGAGCGCATCCTGCTACAAGAACCTGCCGGCAGCCATACGGAGGTATTCTCCCCGGAACGGATGGGAAAGGACGCTGCTGGAGTTGATGGATGAGGGACTCCAGTTCCTAAGTCCGGAGAAACCTATCATGCACTACAGCTATGATCCGTACTTCGAGGATGATCCGGACTTCCGACCGATGGAGCTTGACAGGCAGATATGCATAACCTATGACATCCACGATGTGGTAACGGAATATCTTGAGAATCTGTACAACACTGACAGGCAGGAGACATACGACCTGACTCCTATCACCACAATGGCCCTGTCCCCGGAAACGGACAGACTGTTCAGAATGACAGACGATTATCCTGAGCGGTTTTTCAAATGGTCGGACAAATTCATAAACCATATATCAAAGAAAAAAGATGGATAACAACGAGCTTACCAACACGATACACACCACCCTCCGCCCCCGTGCAGTGCTGATAGCGTACACTTATGCGCATGATGGAAAGTATTTTCTGGAGCAGCGGGCCATTGACGGAAAAGGGAGGATGGGAGAAGGACATCCCGTGACAGTGGGGTTCATGAACGGGCTGGTGCGCGGCTACTCGGAAAGCCACAGCGGCACGCCATACGGCAGACTGCCGTCCAACCTGCTGTATGCCGACTCACGGAAGGGCAGCGAAAAATACATCTGGTTCAATCCCCCGCAAAAACGGATGATGTACTTCGTCAGCGGCCTCGGAATCGAGAATGCGGAGTACAACATGCCAGGCATTATCTATGAGGCCGGGGAAACGCAGCTGGACATTTACGCATACCAGGATAAGCGCCCCGGTATGGATACGGTCCTCTATGCGGCACCTTTGTTCAATGTGACAGGCTCAAGCGTCTGCATCGGCTCGGCCAGGATAGAAAAGCCACGGGACATGACTTATGCGAACCTGCTCGAATACTGGGAGAAGAAGTTGTGGCTGACGGAGTTCTCTCATCTGGGAAGCCACGGGAACCCGACAAAATCAAATCTCGTGCTTGTGACCAAAGCGGCAAAGGACAGACCTTTCGACCCCGGAGAGCTGATACCATTAAGAAATCTCAAACTTAAAGACATTCTGAAATGAAAAGGGTACATTACATCGACGCCTATCTCATGAACCCGCAGCATCCGGTGACAGTGAGCCTCATCGGAGCGGGAGGGACCGGCTCACAGGTGCTGACCTGCCTGGCACGGCTTGACGTAACACTCCGCGCCCTCGGGCATCCCGGACTTTTCGTCACGCTCTATGATCCGGATATCGTGACTGAAGCCAACATCGGACGCCAGCTCTTCAGTCCTTCGGATGTGGGACTGAACAAGGCGCAGTGCCTCGTCACGCGCGTCAACAATTTCTTCGGCAATGACTGGAAGGCGTCTCCGGAGATTTATCCGGCAATACTGAAAGACGCCAGGCGGGACAATCTGGCCAACATCACGATTACCTGCACTGACAACGTCCGGTCACGGCTTGACCTGTGGAGTGTTCTGAAAGCAGTGCCGGTCTCGGAGTACAGAAGCCATGAGTCGCCCCTGTATTGGATGGACTTCGGGAACACACAGACATCCGGACAGGTAGTCATGGGGACAGTGCCCAAAAGGATCAGACAGCCGGCATCCAGACTCTACGAGACCGTGGCGTCCTTGAAGGTCATCACCCGTCTGGTGAAATATACGGGAGTGAAAGAGAGTGATTCCGGTCCGAGCTGCTCTCTTGCGGAGGCCCTGGAAAAGCAGGACCTGTTCATAAACTCCACATTGGCGCAGCTCGGCTGCAACATCCTGTGGAAGATGTTCCGGCACGGAATGATAGACCACCACGGTCTTTACCTCAATCTTGAGACAATGAGGAGCAATCCGATACTTCTGTAGATCCCCCTGCGCCTATTTATATTATTGCACATAAGTCCAAAATCAAATTGCTCAACCACTCAATAATCATCAATAATATTATTTTAATAAACTAATATGCTGTTAATCATAGATATCCCAACAACAGAACAAGATATTATGCATAATATTATCAAAATTTTAAACAATTAATCGATATTCTTCCGTGTGGAATATATAGGTTTATTATAAAATATTTTGCGGTATTAAAATTTATATATATTTTTACAAAAAATAAAAACGCAATACAATGCGAACAAATATTTACTATTGTATTAATCCCATCAGGGGAGTCCGAAGCAGGCATCACGTATAATTGCGTGGTGCGGAATTCTTTTTTTCACTCTCAAGCTATTAATCCGACAGTGCCTCCTCTGACAACTCGGCCTGCAGGCTGCATAATATTTTATACGATGATGTATGCCGCTGTGCAGATTGTTAATGACGCATCTGTCATAAAAGGAAAAGGAGGTGAGCATGGCACCACCTGACACATCAGGCTCCCGCACAGACAGGCCGGAGCGGCCCGTGTGGGACGGCAGTCCGACTCCATCTGCCGATATCAAAAAGGAGGGACAAATAATTAATCACATATGTAAAAAGTAAGGATATGAACACTTTAAAACTCAATGCTCTTGAGAGCAGTAGTCTCAGCAAGAAAGAAATGAACCTCATTAACGGCGGTAATAGAGTATGCGTCTGCGCTTGTAATTATGAAGGACAAGAAGGCGGATCCTCCAGAGTTGACAACGGAAGGGCAAATTACGGAATAGGCTCCGGAGGTGGACACAGCGATGATGATTTAAGCCAAACCGTACATGAAATAGTGACGGGTATTGGTCTTAATGGTATTGTTTACTGTTAGTTGCCTTTACGGACATTTGTCTCATACAAAAACGTGGACAAATGTCCGTTTTTAAATTCAATATGTTTAAAATGAGACATCTGTACATAAATTTAGGCGTTTTATTTTTTTCACTGTTTTTATTTCCAAGTGAAATTCACGCCCAGACCGGAAGCGGCAGCATGATGATAATTGGAGACTTTGACGCCAGTCAATTTAAAAATCACACCTTCAACCTCATTCCTTCTCCAGTCGCGAGAAACTACGGTACCCGTGTGGCAATTGACACATCGCGGCTGAGCGTCACCTACAGATACACCATAACGGAGCCGGACTCGCTGGAGGCGACGATAATAGACATGCAGACTCTCGAGATAGGGGACAGGCTCAATCGATTCTACAGCAGGTACGGAGAGTTCCGTGACAGCATAATGTACGAGAATCACCTCGACTTCCTCAGGACGGGCAATGAGGTGGGCGTCAGGCCGGACTTCAAGAAGAACGAGCACCCCGTCTACTACGACGTGTTCACATACCCAGGAGAGAACACCCGCTTGGTGTCGGAACGCTTTATAAAGACAGACTACCAGTACACCGAGGAGGTGACGCCGATAGAATGGCAGCTGTCTCAGGAGCAGGAGGTCATCTTAGGCTACAACTGTCAGAAGGCTACGGGCACGTTCCGGGGACGGGAGTGGCAGGTGTGGTTCACATACGACATCCCCTACAACTACGGCCCGTGGAAGCTCGGTGGACTGCCGGGCCTGATTCTCAAGGCGGAGGACAGCAACGGCACCTTCGTATGGGAGGCGGTCAGCCTCGTCAGACCGGAGGGATGCCCCATTTACCGGCACAGCGAGGATATCAGCCCGGGGAACGGAACAGACAAGCACAAAATACGCAAAAGCTCAAGGATGAATATGGCCAAACTACTTGAGACCAGCTGGATGCTACCACTATATCTGTCCGGGCAATCCCAAGAACTGTACGTCAACGATGAGAAGGTGGACACACGCTCGCTCAGCTCGGGCAGGACATGGTACCCCCGCCTGGAACTGGAATAAATAATAGAACCGACACGTAAATGAAGACACATTGGCAACCATCTGGTACAAAAGGAAAAGGAGGTGAACATGACACCGCCTGACACATCAGGATCCCGCACAGACAGGCCGGAGCGGCCCGTGCGGGACGGCAGTCCGACTCCAACTGTCGATAACAAAAAAGGGAGGGGCAAATAATTAATCACATAAGTAAAAAGTAAGGATATGAACACTTTAAAACTCAATAATCTTGAGAGCAGTAGTCTCAGCAAGAAAGAGATGAACCTCATTAACGGAGGAGATGCACGAGTTTGCGTCTGCGCATGCCAATTCGAAGGCACACCTGGAGGATCTTCTACTCAGGATAATAAAATGGCAAATTATAATCTGGGGCCAAGAGGAGGGTACAGCGATGTAGAAGGAGCCAAAGAAGCGTATGATCATTATCACGATAAATACGATTAATGAGGTTTATGGCATTTGTCTGTGTGGGATTTCGCAACAAATATTCATACAGACAAATGCCTTTGATTTTTATCATATGAGACAGACTTTATCCGCAATAGCCTGCATTGCCGCCCTCATCCTCATCCTGCCGGTCAATGTCCATTCGCAGACCGGAAGCGGCAGTATTGCAATTATGACAGACGGGGATATTGATGCCAGTGAATTCAAAAATATAAAGATTGACTTCATCCCCACTCCAGTCCCGAGGAACTACAGCACCCGTGTGGCCATAGACACATCGCGGCTGAGCATCACCTACAGATACACCATAACGGAGCCGGACTCGCTGGAGGCGACGATAATAGACATGCAGACTCTCGAGATAGGGGACAGGCTCAATCGATTCTACAGCAGGTACGGAGAGTTCCGTGACAGCATAATGTACGAGAATCACCTCGACTTCCTCAGGACGGGCAATGAGGTGGGCGTCAGGCCGGACTTCAAGAAGAACGAGCACCCCGTCTACTACGACGTGTTCACATACCCAGGAGAGAACACCCGCTTGGTGTCGGAACGCTTTATAAAGACAGACTACCAGTACACCGAGGAGGTGACGCCGATAGAATGGCAGCTGTCTCAGGAGCAGGAGGTCATCTTAGGCTACAACTGTCAGAAGGCTACGGGCACGTTCCGGGGACGGGAGTGGCAGGTGTGGTTCACATACGACATCCCCTACAACTACGGCCCGTGGAAGCTCGGAGGGCTGCCGGGCCTGATTCTCAAGGCGGAAGACAGCAGCGGCACCTTCGTATGGGAGGCGGTCAGCCTCATAAGGCCGGAGGGGTGCCCCATCTACCGGCACAGCGGGGATGTCAGTCCGGGGAACGGAGCGGACAGACACCAGATACGCAAAAGCTCAAGGAAGAACACCAACAAGATGCTGGAGGCCAGTTGGAAGCTCCCATTCTATATGTCCGGGAGCTCCCAGACCCTGTACTTCAACGACGAGAAGGTGGACACACGCTCGATCAGCTCGGGCAGGACATGGTACCCCCGCCTGGAACTGGAATGATAAAACCGACACGGATATGAAACGCATAGCCATAACACTGCTGACAATACTGGCCGCCGGCATCTCCGCATTTTCCCAGTCAAGAATAAGCGGCAGGGTCTTATTAGCCGGCACGGGAGAGCCTGTGGAGTTCGCCAACATAATCGTACGGGACCCCGCACGGAGCGCAGTCCTGACCTACACCACTACGGACGGGGACGGGCGGTACGTGATAGAGGGACTCTTCGGGGCGGACTCGTTGGAAATCACAGTCACCGCGGTCAACATCGAGAAAAGCACCGCGCTCACAGCCAATGTCTCCCGTACGCTTGACTTCACGGTCAGGGAGAAGAAGCTGGAGTTGAACGAGGCAGTGATCACTGCCACCGCTCCTGCGGTGAGAAGAGGCGGCGACACCCTCACCTACTTCGCGGCACGGTACCGTGACGACAACGACCTGGTGGCGGAGGACATCATACGGAAGCTGCCGGGCGTGGAGGTCGAGGAGTCCGGGAGGATCGCATACCAGGGGAAGGAGATCTCACGGTTCTACATCGAGGGGATGGACATGCTCGGCAAGGGGTACACACTGGCGTCAAAGAACATCAGCGCGGACGACATCCAGTCCATAGAGATCTACGAGAACCACCAGCACATCAGGGCGCTGCAGGAGATGTCACGTCCCGACGAGGCAGCCATGAACATCACCCTCAAGGAAGGGGCAAGGGGGACGTGGACAGGCTCACTGCTGGCGGGAGCGGGATACAGCCCGTGGATGTGGAGGGGCGAGGTATCGGCAATGTACTTCGGGAAGCGGATGCAGTCCATCAACACTTACAAGACAAACAACATGGGGTACAACGCGGCAATGGAGTTCGGCTCGCCGGAAAGCGCGGCATCCATTATCGGGGTGCGCCTCCCAACTGAGCCGCCACTGGACGAGGATCTGTTCATGGACAACAACATACACGCCGCATCCAGCAACTTCCTCTTCAGGCTGAGCGGGACGGCACAGCTCACGCTGAACGCGGACTACACTCACGACATCAGGAAGAGCGAGGGAGTGTCCACGACGGTTCACAATATCGTCGGAGGGATGCCCATAACGGTCAACGAGGTCACATCGGCATCCAGGAGAAGCGACAGGGCAAACCTGACAATCGGCATAGAGAACAACAAGCGGAAAAGCTACATCAACGACATCCTGCGGCTCAGCGGGGAGCTCAACAGGGACATGGGAAGTGTCATCAGCGACGGCACCCCGGTCAGCCAGGCATTCAGGCTGCCGTCGCTATCGGCCACGAACAGCCTGCACATGATCATCCCGGTGGCCGGCAGGATGTCACTCAACCTGCTCTCCAACACCTCGTACAACTACCAGCCCACATCACTGCGCGTCACGCCGGTGCTCTTCCCGGACATCTTCGGCGCCACACAGGCGGATGAAGCGGTGCAGACGCTCAGCTCATCGCAGCTCATCACCCGCAACTCGCTCTCCGGGGTATGGACCAGAGGCGGATGGACGTTCTCCATAGGGATGGGGCTGAACGCCCATATCGAGGACATGGCGTCGCAGCTGTACACCACGGGGACGCAGGCGGCGGACTCCATGCGCAACGACATCGGATGGCAGAGGTACGACCTCACACTCGGGCCGGGAGTGTCATACAAGGCCGGTGACAGGCTCTTCATATCGGCCCACGTCAACGCGGACCTGATGACGCTCAGGACCAGGGACCGCGTAAGGGGCAGGAAAGACGGCGTCACGCGTGTCATCGCCAGTCCCGTCCTGAGACTCAACGGGGAGATTACGCAGGACCTCAAGTACTCGGCATCCGCATCATATACTGAGGCCTACGGCGGGCTGTACGACAGCTACGGGGGATTCATCATGACGGACTACCGCAACATCGCCACAAAGGACGGGGAGCTGCGCCACACCAGGAGCCAGAACTACTTGGCCTCGCTCAGCTACAGCAGCGCGCTCAACCTGATATTCGCCAACCTGGAGGCGTCATACTACAGGGCCGGAAGCAACCTCACATACGCATACAGCTACGACGGGGCCCTGACACGCATAGAGTCAGTGGCGGCTCCGAACCTGTCCCACGGGCTGGGACTGGAGGCCAAGGTGTCCAAGCACTTCCTCCCCATATCCACGCTGATAAGCGCTGGCGGAGGATGGAGACGCAGCTGGAGCGGGATAATACGCCAGGGCGTCAGGCTTGACAGCAGGAGCGATATCTTTACCGCCTCCCTCGGGCTCAACACCAGGTTCACAAGGTGGCTCACCTTGGACTATTCCGCCGCCTACAGCAGGTCCGAGACCGCCGTGGAGTCGCTCGGGTACACTGATCCCATAGACAACATCAAGCAGGAGGGAGAGCTGCTGTTCTCCTTCGGCAGAGGAATCACCCTCTCCGTGGACTGCGAGCACTACTACAACGGCTCCCTACAGCCACGGCACCGCAACATGGTGTTCCTCGGTGCAGAACTGTCAGTCAAGACCAGGCACCTGACATACGCGCTCAAGGGCAGGAACCTGCTGAACACGGCGTCCTACAGCTCGGCATACACCTCCGACATAACGGACTACGTTTACTCATACGCGCTCAGGCCTCCGGCCCTCATCGCCACCGTCAGATACAGCTTTTAGCGACAATACTATTAAACACAAAAAACGATTATTAATGTTAAAATATTACAGTCATGAACGACAGAAGGATTACACGACGTGAGATAGAGCACAACCTTGTCAATCTTCGCCAGCTGACATTCGAGGTCACTGATGACTGCAACCTGCGGTGCAGGTACTGCGGATACGGTGAACTTTACTCCGGATACGATGAGCGCAAAGCCCAGTATATGACCTTTGAGCAGATCCGTCCCCTCATGGACTATCTGGCAGCCATGTGGAGGTCGCACCGTCCCGATTCTAAAGAACCGCTGACATATATCAGCTTCTACGGAGGCGAGCCCTTGATGAACATGTCGTTTATCAGGCAGGTAGTGGACTATGTTGGGTATCTTGATTTGAACAGGCGTATCGCGTACTCCATGACCACCAACGCCATGCTCCTAGACCGGCACATGGACTACCTCATGGAGCATGATTTCCATTTGCTCATTAGCCTAGACGGTGACAGCGAGGGGCAGAGCTACCGTGTGGACCATGCCGGACGGAACTCGTTTGACAGGGTGTTCCACAATGTAAAAGTCCTACAGGAGAAGTATCCGGACCATTTCCTGCGCAATGTCAACTTCAACTCCGTCCTTCACAATCGGAACAGCGTGGGCCGCACACATGAGTTCATAATGCGCGAGTTCGGCAAGAGACCACATATATCTGAGCTTAACAACTCCGGCATCCGCCCCGAGAAAAGGGAAGAGTTCGAGCGCACCTACCGCAACAAGCTGGAAAGCCTGCACCAGTCCGAGAACTACGAGAGGCTCTCCGAGGAGATGTTCATGGACGAGCCGTCCACCAACGATCTCCTGCTGTTCCTCCACCAGTACAGCGGCAATGTATTCCGCAGCTACAATGACCTGTTCCTGGACTCCCGCTCCGCATCCTACACCCCTACCGGAACCTGTGCGCCTTTCTCCAAGAAGATGTTCGTCACCGTGAACGGCAAGATCCTTCAGTGTGAGCGCATAGACCACTGCTTCGCCATGGGGCATGTCTCGGAGGATGGAGTAGAGCTGGACCTTCAGGGCATCACCGACAGGTTCAACGGCTGGCTGGACAAGATGCAGCGGCAGTGCTCCGCTTGTTACCGCAAGCGCAGCTGCATCCAGTGCATATATTACATCGAATCCATCGAAACCCCGTCACCGGTATGCCAAGGCTTCATGGACAAGGATGCTTTTTCTAAATACTCATCATACTGTCTCAACCACCTCCGCCTGCATCCACACCTTTACCGCAGACTGATGGAGGAAGTGACAGTAGAATAAAACAAACAACGACATGAAACAGACATTGACAATAAACCAGGATACGTTCCTATGGACCGACGGCCGGCACGGTCTGTTGTACGACTCAAGCAGTTTCACATCATACCGATTCAGGCTCACTCCACAGATATCCGAACTTTGCAACAGATTGATGAATCCTGACAGTCTGTATTCCGTGGATATATACATGGATAGTATTGACAGCGAGCTTCGGAACTTCATAGAGCATGTAACTGAGAAAGGCATGGGCACGCTGCATGACGACAGCAGACAAAGATACCTTGTCTCCTTCCCTCCGCTGCTCAACATACAGCGTTCATGGGAGCGCATCAAGGCGAGAGAAGACGAAGCATACAACGAGATACTCCCATACCTGACATCCCTTACGTTCTATCTGGGCGGCATATGTCCCGATACGGGCTGGTACAGACAGGTGCTGTATCCCATATGCTCGGAGAAGACCCTGGCCGCAGATAAAATTATAGGATTCCTCTCCGATGCGGACTCGCCATACATCACGGACATCCGCATAGTGCTGTCATCAGTAAAAGGCTACCTGGACCTGCACTCTCTGCTGGACGGGCTGAGGACATACGGGGACACGGTAACACTTTATGTCAGGGCAGAAGACACGGTGGATGCTGAGGCTGCCGCAATGTTGTCAGGCGGCGTGACAAGCATGGCCCTGCTGCACATGGCTCCATTCACTGCGGACATAAGTCAGGTAGTTGCGGCCCGGCATATCTTTCTGATTACATCGGAGAAGGACTATGAGGAAGCCATAAAATGGAGCGGTGACAACGGTATAGAGACACCTGAGATAGTCCCAGTCTTCAACGGTGTCAACGCAGGCTTCTTCCGCGACAATGTCTTTCTGACGGAACGGGAGATACTCGGCAGCCGTCTTGAACGCAGAGCTGTATTCGCTCACATGGCCGTCAACACCGGCTTCTTCGGGAGTCTTACGTTCATGCCGGACGGAAGAGCATATGCCTCTCCTGCATACGGCGAGCAGATAGGCGACATCAGCGACTCAGTATATGACCTTATAACAGCAGAACTGGAGCGCAACACCGCATGGCGGCTGACAAGGGACATGCCCGGACGTTGCAGAAACTGTTTATACAGGTACCTGTGCCCGTCACCATCAGCGTATGAGAAAGTGATGGGAATTGACTGCATATGTACGGATTTAAAAGAAAAAGGAAATGACACGGCAGATTGACAGAATAAAAAACTTTTATAGCGGTCGTTGATTGTAAATATTTATCAACTGTCAAATCGAAAAATCACTTCATTGATGCACTCTCACTAATTAAAAATAAAATGTTGGACGGTATTAAAAACTATCTGTCAATGGAGACTACCGGTGCTTTGATGGTATCGGGCGAATGGGGCTGTGGCAAGACTTATCATATAGAAAAAATGATAATACCAGCCTTGCAACAGGAAGGTTGGAATATTGTAAAAGTATCACTGTTTGGAATTGATTCTGTCAACGAAATACCGCTTCTAATTGCGGATAATTACAAGTGGCCAGCAATTAATAAGAAAAAGAAATTATGGCTAAATTGGGGAAAGAAAAAAACAAGTAGTATGGTAGCCAAGAGTGCACAATTTGTTTCAACGATATCATGGCTTGAAAACTTTGTGGACGTGAAAACGTTAGTGAAAAACAATAGTGGGTTGCTATATAAACTTATTCCCAAAGAAAAGACAATCATATTCCTTGATGACATAGAGCGTGTGATTGACACTATTGACATTCATAGCCTGCTTGGTGCCATCAATGGTTTGGTTGAACAACGTGGATATAAGGTGGTGATCATTGCTAATAATTCTTACATGCAACAAAAGGGTGAAGCAAAACTTGTGTTCAAAGAAAAAGTAATAGAGAAAACCTTGGTTTATGAGCCTGATGTGGTAGCCATTTTTAAGGAAATATGCGAGAAAAATTATGAATCATCATTTACTGAGTTTATGACAGCCCCTAAGTCAATGGAGGTAATTGACCCAGGATTCCCATCGTATAAAGAGGACGAGAGTTTACGTGCTGAATTGCGTAACATCCGTATATTGAAATTCGCTTTGGCGCATTTCAGCAAGATATACGTAGCTTGCAATAGTTTCCTAAAAAACGAGAACAAAAAATTGACTGATAATTTTCTACTATCATTATGGGCTTGCACGACAGGAATAGCTATTGAGTATAAAAAAGACCGCCTGACTTACAAAGACAAGGAGCAGTTCTATCAATACGTTGAACTGTCAACAATCAATTGGAATTTTGATGATGGAAGCCAAAAAGTGGAAGAACTATTTGATGAAGCAGAAGAAAGTGACGTTGTGGAAAAGCAAAAAAAAGAAGAAAACCAATGCGCATATACACGCCATCGTGTTTCATACATCTTAAAGAAGTTTGTGAAAACTCACAACTTTCCTGTTATTGTTTCTCCACAGGTATTTGATTTTGTAACCGCAGGCGTTTCTCTGGATGTGGAAGGATTGAAAACAGTATGGGAACAATATAAGAGTTTGGAGCAAAGGAATAGTAAAAAACCAGAGTATATCTTACTACAGAATTTTATGCATTCGCCATGGAACATGAACAATGAGGAAATGGCTGAAGCTGTAATGCAATTAGCCCAGTATGTTGAAGATGGGAAGTTTGCGGATAATATAGCTTATGTGAATGCCGCTACATATTTACAGCATTTATACCCACTCACATCTTTCTCTCAGGAAGATATGCGGTCAAAGATACGCAGTGGTATTGACAAAATGTATGAAAGCGTAGACAAGCTGAATATTCTTGACAAACTAAATCTTGATGCAGTTGAGACAGAGATACCCAAGGAAAGCCGGTGGGTAGTGGATTATGAACGTAAGAAGATGGAAAAAGTAACAGAAATCCATTTGGATGCAGACATCAAAGAGGTACGCTGCCAATTTAACGAAGACCTACCCACCTTGGCTAACCGACTGGCTATTCAATATGGAGACAACAAAACGCCGGATTTTCTAGATTATCCGATATTGAGTCATATTGTTAAGACGGATATTGTCAAAAAAGTGAATGATATACAGCCTAAGGAAGTGATGGCTCTTTATCGCATATTGAACGACCGTTTTTTAAATCATGTGGCTGACAGTAAAATTTATGATGAGGAGCTACAGTTTGTAAGGAATTTGGAGCAAGCTTTGACTCAGAGAAAAACAAACAAAAAAGTATATGCAGATATTCTGATTGAAGACTATTTGAAGGGGGTTATTAAGAAGATACAGAAGTAGCAATAACTGAATTAAGAAATTTGCAGATGGCTTGTTGATGCCATCTGCAAATAAGTCGAGAAAGATATTAACCTTCTGTTAGGGCCGGACATTTCCATTTCAAGACTTATCAAAGGATAAAGATTCCGGGTCGTTAGAAACAGTTTCCTAACTTTATTTATTCTTTTTATTGTCTGCTCTCGTAGAACTCAAGCACCTTGAGCTTGAACAGATACTCGTACTTGGCCGACAGGTGTTGGGTCTGCGCCTCGATCAGCGTGGACATGGCCGTGTTGTACTCCACGACAGTGGCCGCGCCGGCTTCGTATTTGACGCCTATCTGCCGCGCTGCCTCCCGGGCGGAGCTGAGATAGCTGACGGAGCCTGTGTATTTCTTCCATGCGGCCTCGGTGTCCATGGCTGCCTGCAGTATGTCCTTCCTCACGCTCTTTCTGGCCATTTCCAGTGCCAGCTCGCTGCGCTGAAGCTGCACCTTGGCTCTCCTCACGCCGTTGCGCGCCGACATGCCGTTGAGTATCGGCACGCTAAGGCCGAAGGACACATACGCGCTGGCATTGTCCCTGTACTGCTCGATGAACGGATACGGGCTGTATGTATAGGTGCCGTCTCCGTTCGGTATGATCTTCTGCCTGACATTGGAGTAGCTGCTGCCGTATCCGGCGCTGAGAGTCAGGGACGGGTAGTATGAGGAGCGTGCCAGCTGGACGTTCTTCCGGGCCAGCTCCACCTCCTTACGCGCGAGGCCGATTTCCGGCAGACGCTCCGCCCCGTCGAGTATGGCGGCGTAGTCCTTGGGGACATACTCCAGACTGTCCCCGCTGTCGAAGGACGGGATGAACGAGCTGTAGTCCTCTATCTCCAGAAGCTGGCACAGATTGAGCCTGGACATCCCGTATGAGTGCTCCGCGACGATGAGGCTGTTCTCCGCCTCGGACAGCTGCGACTGTATCTGCAGAAGGTCGGCGCGGGTCACTTTGCCCGCCCTGACCTTCTCCGATGTATGCTCCTCCTGCTTTCTCAGCGAGGCTGCCACGGCCTCGCAGTCACGTATGTTCTCCCACGCGCAGAGCACCTCAAGGAAGTAGGCCGTGACGTTGAGCCGCAGGTCATCCGCGGCTTTCTCCACCTGCAGTGCGGCGGCCTCGCGGTCAAGCCTGGAGTACTGCAGCTGGCGGAGGTTGCGCAGGCCGTTGAAGAGCAGCACGCTTCCGGACACGGACGCGCTGGAGCTCCCCACGGTCTCGTTGGTAATGAAATCGTATGTGGTCTCGTCAAGGACGCGGCCTATGGACAGGTTGTATCCGGCCGACGCCGAGAGGCCCGGAGCGAATGCCCACCGGCTGTCGGACAGGGATATGTCACGCTCCTCCACCGACAGGCGCTCGGATCTCAACTCGATGTTGTGCTCCAGGGCACGGTCTATGCACTCATCCAGGGTCCACCGTCTCAGGCTGTCGGCCTCCTGCGCCGCCATAAGGCACGGAGACAGCATGACTGATACGGCGGTTATGGTTCTCAGTGTCATCCTCATGGTCATATTCCGTTTTTGAAAAGCGCGGCGATGGGGTCGAGGAACCTCATTATGAGCCTGCGGTCCTGGGTGATTATCTCAGCCGTGCCGTCCATCTTCTGTATCAGCCTCAGTTCCCTGCCGTAGGTCGTCACCATGCCGTCGGGGAAGACTATCTCCGCCGTGTACTGAGGCTCCGTCTGAGAGCCGGCGGCGGCCTCAGGTACGGACGACAGGTACCCGATCTCGCCCACGAGCAGGCCGTATTCCATGTAGGGGTAGCCGTTCAGACGGACATTGACCTTCTGCCCCGTGCTCACCTTGCCGAAACTGGCCTGCGGCACCTTCACTATACCCACCGGGTTCCGCTCCACGGAGGGGACGACGGTCACGAAAGACTCGCCCGCGCTGATGAACTGGCCCGCGTCCCATTTCCTCACGAACGACACCCTGCCGTCCATGGGCGAGGTGAGAAGGCTGCTCAGGCTCCAGCTGCGTATCCGGGCCGTCAGACGCTCGCGGCAGGCGGCCATCTCCCGCTCAAGCGACAGGATCTCGTCATCGCGCTGGATGGACAGCTCCACAAGCTGCTGCTCCAGCTGGAGTACAGCGAGTTCGGTGGAGGTCATCTGCGAGCGGAAGGATATCATGCCGTTGCGCGCCTGCAGCAGACTGCGGACGGACTCCTCGTATTCGGTCTCGGAGATGACATCATGAGCATAGAGGGAGGAGTCCCTGCGGAAACCGCGCTCCTCATATGCGAGGTCTTCGCGCATGACGGTCTCCTGGGCCTGCATCCGGGAGTAGTATTCCCTCTGCTTGGATATCTGGTCCCTCACAAGCTCCATCCTGCGGCTGATGACGTCCCTCTCAATGTACTCGCGCAGCTGGCGGCAGGCGGTGGAGAACGCGGACCACTCGCTCTGGATGTTCCCCATGCCCCAGTCGGCATAAACCCAATTCTGCGACGCGAGGGAGTCCGGCGGCATCCCGTCCGTCTCTTTCAGACGTCGTTCCACCTCCAGCACGTCCTCCCAGCGGGCGCTTGAGCGGATGACTCCGAGGATGCCCCCGGCGCTGACGGAATCTCCGCTGGAGACGAGTATCCGCTCCAGATTGCCGCCGCCCCCTGCCACCACGTCCACGGGTGAGTT
Source organism: uncultured Alistipes sp. (assembly GCA_900544175.1). Classification (GTDB taxonomy): domain Bacteria; phylum Bacteroidota; class Bacteroidia; order Bacteroidales; family UBA932; genus Coprenecus. The sequence continues at coordinate 155,489 of UQUN01000002.1, read as the reverse complement.
GCCGGTGGTGATGGTGACGGTCGCAGTGACCCTCTCGGGGTACTTGATGATGCAGCAGCCGATGAGTATGAGGGCGAAGACCGCGAATATCACGGTCACACCCCACCTTACAATCCACGACGGGATGCGCCCCAGTATCTGCTGCGCCTCCTCGCTGTGCTCCGTAGCTATATGTCTTCTGTTGTCCGGCATGGCTTTGTCAGTTTCCGAGTTCCAGCTGGTTTTTCACCAGCCTGTAATAGTATCCCCTCCTTTCCGTCAGCTCCCTGTGGGTGCCCTGCTCCACGACACGGCCCTTGTCCAGCACTATGATGTTGTCGGCGTTCCTCACAGTGCTCAGACGGTGGGCCACGATGACTACGGTCTTGCCCCGGAACAGGGTGTCGAGCCTCTCCATGATCACCTTCTCGTTGTTCGCGTCAAGGGAGTTGGTGGCCTCGTCCAGGAAGAGGTAGCGGGCGTTGCGGTATGCGGCACGGGCTATTAGAAGACGCTGCTTCTGTCCGGTGCTGACACCGTTGCCCTCGGCCCCTATCTTCGTGTTGTACCTAAGGGGCAGGCCGTCTATGAACTCCCCTATGTTGGCCGTCTCCACGGCCTGACGCACCCGCTCCATGTCAGGGCTCTCGTCGGACACACCGATGTTGTCGGCTATGGTGTCGGAGAATACGAACCCCTCCTGCATCACGGTGCCGCACTGCTCCCTCCACACCGAGGGACTGTAGTCCCCGATGCGGCGTCCGCCCAGCAGCACCTCTCCCGAGACGGGCTCGTAGAAGCCCAGCATCATCTTCACCATGGTGGTCTTGCCGCTGCCCGAGGCCCCGACGATGGCCGTGACCTTGTCATGCGGTATGGTCACGCTTACCCCGTCCAGCACCTTCTCCGAGTGCGGGCCGTTGTACTGGAAATCCACATTCCTGAACTCGATGTCCGCACCGATGGGTATCTCGCGGATATAGTCCCCCTCCGCGTCCTCCTCGTCCCTGCGCTCATGTATCTCGCCCAGGCGCTCCAGCGATATCTTCGCGTCCTGCGCCTCCTGCACGAAGCCGATGAACTGCGATATGGGGGCGTTGAGCTGGCCGATGATGTACTGCATGGCGGTCATCATACCGAGGGTCATGTCCCCGTCGATGACCGCCTTGGCCGCGAGGAACGAGATAAGCACGTTCTTGATCTGGTCTATGAAGGTACCGCCCACCTGCTGCGTCTGCCCGAGGGCGAGGCCCTTCACGCTGACATTGAACAGGCGCGCCTGGATGCGCTCCCACTCCCAGCGCTTCTGCCTCTCGCAGCCGTTGAGCTTTATGTCCTGCATCCCCGCGATGAGCTGCACGATGCTGCTCTGGTTGGCCGCCGCCTCCTGGAAGCGCATGTAGTCCAGCTTGCGCCTGCGCCTGAGGAAGAGCAACACCCAGCCTATGTAGAGGGCGCTGCCGAGGATGAAGATGCCGAGGATCCTCAGGTCGTAGCCGCCCATGACAGCGGAGTAGACCACGAACGTCACGGCCGCCATGACGATGCTCAGCAGAGAGCCCGTCAGGAAGGTCTGGATGCGGCTGTGGTCCCCGATGCGCTGCATGATGTCGCCGGTCATCTTCGAGTCGAAGAACGAGATGGGAAGACGCATCAGCTTGGCCAGGAAGTCGGAGATAAGGGAGATGCTCACGCGGGTGGTCATGTGCAGCATCAGCCAGCTGCGGATCAGCTCGTTGGCCGTCTGGCCCAGGACGAGCACCACCTGTGCGACGAGGAGCACCACGACGAAATGGAGGTCCCCGGTGCCGATACCGGTGTCAATGACGGACTGGGTCAAGAAAGGCAGGATTAGGCTGATGATACTGCCCGTGAGCATGGCCAGCAGGAGCTGGACGATGAACTGCCTGTAGGGGCGGAGATACTCCAGCATGCCCTGGAATCCCAATCGCCTCTCCTCCTCCCCTTTCTCCTCGTAGAACTTCGGGGTCGGCTCCAGCAGCAGGGCGATGCCCAGACCTTCGGCCGGACTGTCCACAGCATCTTCTCCACGGATTGATATCCATGACTTCAGGAACTGCTCCTGAGTGTAGCGGAGCAGCCCGGAGGCCGGATCGGAGACGTGTACCCAGGTCCTGCCACGCCGGCGCTCTATGCGGTAGACCACGACGAAGTGGTTCTGGTTCCAGTGTACGATGCATGGCAGCACGGCCTCCTCACATAGTTGTCCGAACGTCAGCTTCACGCCCATTGTGCGGAATCCCACCGCCTCCGCCGCGTCGCTGATGCCAAGCAGCGAGACGCCCTCGCGGGAGATGTGGCACCTCTCGCGTAGGGTCTGCAGGGACCAGCTGCGCCCGTAATGCGAGGCGATAATACGCAGGCAGGTCGGGCCGCAGTCCATCGTGTCAAGCTGGCGGTAGGAAGGAAACTTTTTCATAGGCATCAGTCTCCGGTATGCTTTTTCAACCTGTTTGCATTGAGTATGTCAATGTGAATCTTCATGAACTCTTCTATATGGTCTTTGTGGGATGTGCATACATCATTGCGCTTGCCGTCTATGAGGTTCTCAATTCTCTCCATAGGACATCCTCCGTGACAGATAGGCAGGTAGACACATTCTCTGCACTTATCATCGTCAAATATATCGGCTCCGTACAGCTGCCTGTTCAACAAGACGGTGTTCACGTCTCCTATAGTGCCGTCTTCCTTGATTTTCCCTATTGCATGTTTCCGTTTACCTATGGTTTCCCAACATTTGTATGCATATCCTTCCGAATCGAATGATATGGACATCTTATCCCTGATCGCACATTCGTTACATGCCGAACTGGGATATTCAAGCCATGGTGAGTAGATACGCTCATTATTCCACTGACTCAGTACAAAGCTGACGATACCATCCCTATCCACGCAATATGAGTTGTCATGAGAGAAGTCAGTCCTGTCGCGGACAAATGCTGGGACAATAACGACTTTCTTTCCATGGTATCTTCGGGCAAGGTACCGGTAAAGTTCTGTAAAGTCCCCGACATTCTGCTTTGTAAGATTGATTCTGAATGCCACGTCAATTTCAGGAGCTGTCGCTGTGAGAATATCAATATTGTCCAGAACCCTGCCGAACACATCCTGACATTCAGGAGTGCGCTTTATCTTATTGTGATGCTCTCTGTTCCCGTCCAATGTTATCTGAACGCTGCCAACATTGATTTTCTGTAAAACTGAGATGGCGTGACGGTCAAGATAGTATCCAGTGGTGATTATGTTGGACGCGAAGTCCTTATGGTAGACTGCCATTAATTTGTCGTAGAATGTCACCATCTCGTCAAGGGCCATAAGCGGCTCCCCGCCGAACCAGGTGAGGTATATTTTTTCAAGTTTATTTGAGGAGGATATGTATTTGACAATACTGTCCATAGTGCCTGGCGACATTTTCCCTTTGGGTTTCTCTGTCTCAAAACAATAGAAACATCTGAAATTGCACTCCATGGTGGGGGCAAGCGTCAGATGCAAGAATGTCCGCTGCTCTCTCTGAGTCAGCATTATAGACTTGTACAGCAGATACTCATCATAGTCGTTGTCCACGATGAAGTGCTTTCTTCTCAGCATTTCATACAGTTCGTCGGGAAAATCCTCCTTACTGACAGAACACTGTTCCCGCCTGCACTTATCCAGACGGGAATATGATACCTCATCCAGTTCCAAAAGAGCATTGGACATGGTGTTATATAAATAACGCCTGTCAGAATAAGGAATCAAGAAAGTGTATTTTGATACAATCATAAAACGGTCTCTTATATAATTATTCTACTTTGAACCAAATGTCTATGGTATCGTTGCCCATGCGAATGTAGTGGTTTTCAGCTTGAACAACAGCTGTCTCAGGGAGTCTGATGCCGTATTCTTTACCGGACTCCAAAGGGACTCCTATCTTGAATACGAAAGTGGTGTCGTTCTCGTAATAACCAAATTCACCGTCCCTGCCTATCTTTTTGGCCATCCTTCTGTATCTAGCCCATGTATTCGGCCAGATTCGTTCACGTTCAGGATCCGGTAGATATCCAAACACGTTTCCGACAGGTTCTGAGAATATCACGCGGATTTCCTCAAGGTCGGGGCTTACCGTGGAGCCTACGGCGGGGATTATCTCCTTGACTGTAGGCCTCCTGGCGATGGAGTCCATCCGTGAGGCCACGGAGCGCATGTACTCCACAAACTCCGGCATGAAATCGTCTATGGTGCGGTATCTGTCCCTGTTACCAGTGAACCTGTCCATGAAGTCCACCGCCTCATTCATCCATACGAAGCCGTGTTTCTGGTCTGCTTTAATGGAATTTCTGAGGACTGACGGATATACCTCTTTGAGGTACAGATTGGTCATCAGGGAGTTGAAGAACTCTCCGCATACAGCAGACGCATCGTATCCGGCCCGGTAGAGCTCCTGAGCCACATACGGGTAGATGGCCTCGCCTATCTCCAGCAGTTCATCCTCGTACTGCTCGAGTACGGGGCTGGTGAAACTGTGGGATATCTCATGAATGGTAGTCTGTCCTTTGACATTCATATTCGATGCATATTTGGGCTTTGAGCTGACTCCGATAAGGGGATAATAGCCCGTCCTCTCATAGCCAAGCAGCCTTTGGGTCAGAGTATCAGGACCGCTGTAGTTGTTCCAGGCGTATGCCGGGCTGACACAGGCGGACACGTCCGGGAGCGGCTCGCCGTAGACATCCTGAAACCACTCCGGATCTATAAGCCGTCTCATTCCGACCTGCAGCGAGTCCGCATACTCCCTGTACAGCTTTGAGTGCTTCTCGAAGAACCGGTGGTAGTCACTTTTCACGTAGAAGTCGTCCAGCAGGGCGGCGTACTTCAGGAAATTCTCCTCAGTCCATCTCGGGTCCTGGGTACGGAAATACTCCGCTATGTCGATGCCTTCCTTGACCCTCACGTGACCGTCCTCGATGTAGAGCAGCCGCGCGGCACAGGGAACGGAGTTGTATGATACTACATAGACCGTGTCCGGAGCATCCCGCATCTCGCGGATAAACTCCATGACTGGATGGGACTTGAAATCCTTGAAATACCGCTGGATGTCGCGGTAGTAAGGAGGGTACACGCCCCGGTCATACTCCTCACATCCGGCCAAGATCCATACGGTGGCCGACAGCTCCTGCTTCTCGTCCACAAATGCGGTGACAGACGGCGATGCCCAACAGCTGGCAGCGACTGAAACTACGCATAACAGCACTGTTGCAATTCTTCTCATATTCTTCTCTTTGTTATTGATTTTAATAAGGATGGACAACCCAGAGATTATCCATCCTTAATGAAATCATAGCCAGCTATAGAAAGGGAACTATATCAGTGTCGCAATATCCGGCAGGACCCGTAGGGCCTTCATACCCGTCTTTTTGAGCGCATACGAGTCTGCCATTGGCTAATGTGCAGCTTCTATACCTTTTAGGGCAATGCGAATCACCATCGCCTGTTACGAAGTAATAGTCAACTCCTTTTGTTTTGCACGATAATGACCCACCACCAGTGATGATACTCTGCTTTGCATAATCCAGTCTACCTTCTTCAAGGAGCTCAAAATTTTTATTTTTCATTGTTCTATTTTGTTTTAAATTGTACATTTATTCCTCCCTTTTTAGGTATCGGCAGATGGAGTCGGACTGCCGTCTGGCATGGGTGTCCTCGGCCTGTCTGTGCCAGAATCGGACGAGTTTGGTGGTGTCATATCAACCTCCTTGTGCTTTGTGGCGTATATGTTTTGATAAAACATCTAAGGGTTCAGTTCTGCGGCCTATAGCACTTGCAATACAATAATTTCCTCAGAGCCATATCTTAGGGGCATTATCGGACATATAGCCTGGTAAATAATTCAGATATTTATGATACACAATTATTGCACAGGCTCCACATCAGAGTCAGTATCAGTTATAGGCATTCCAAAATATCCACCCTGTATAGAGCACGAAATTTTTTCAGTTGTCTTTGAGCAGTTTGTATACTTTGAAGGGCAATATATCGTCCCATCGTCAAAAGTAACATACTTCTTGGCTGGTTCGCAAGTAGGATTTTTACCTCCTGTAATAATGTTCTGTCCCGAATAGTCCAGCCTACCTTCTTCAAGAATTTCAAACTGTTTATTTCCCATTTTCTTTTGTTTTTATGTACTACATTCTTTTCTTTCTTTTCAGGATATCGGAGTACCACCGTCCAGCATTGGGCTATTATGCCCCGTGTTCAATAGAAATCAATGTGTCAGGCGGTATCACCACATTTTTTCCTCTTGTTTCTATACATTTTTCCTGACTTTCGCAAATTGATACTGCCTGACCATGAATGCATAAATCTTCAGACATATAAACGAAAGACAAGATCAATATATTTATTTATAAACCAATATGCAAAAAAACAATAAAACGGCAGCATTCCTCGATTATGAGCGATGCCTATATAGAACTCCTCTAATAGGAGTATTGAAATTATATACACGTTTAATCATTGCCGTATTATTTCATCACATCAAAGATATAAACAATATTCCATATCGCCAAATAATATTACTAAATAATCAAAAGAGAATCAAAAGATTTGTTATAATTATATAATTACTTATATAAAGAAGCAATAAATCAGTCAAATACTGATAATATAATGCTTATTGTCAGTAAGTTATTTATAATATTTTTGAATAAATATTAATCGAAAACAAATATGCAGTAGCGCGTGTTGTTTTCATTATATCAACATGTGGAAAACTTACTATAAGATTATCGAATTGCGAATGAAAAATTTGGTCTATAATATATCTTATTACATGATTACGCAGTTTATTACGGATGGTAATTCTTGTGTATGCCTGTATAAGACGGCGCACAAAAAAGCCACACCGGACAGTCGTCATACCGGTGCGGCTGGAAGGGCCTTATGTCAGAACAACAGAGCTGCTTCCCGATTACTTCTCAGAAGCAGAAGATACTCCGGAGGGCATTGCAAGGATGTCGCTCAGGTCATCCTCGGATACGTCGAGAACATCGGAGATGGTCTTGGGGTCGATGCCTTTCTCCGCCATCCTGCGGGCCGTCTCCACAGTCCTGCTGTCCACATAACCGCTTTCTATACCGGCAAACAGACTCTGGGCTATTGCCCTCAGTAGTTTGGCAAGCTTGTCGCGGTCGACCTTTGTATTCAGGTCGATACCGCAGAAAGTGGACTTGTCCTTGTGCAGGTTCAGCCAGTATATCCCGGCGATAAGCATGGCGGTGACTGTACGGATATCCACGTCGGTATTCTTGAACACCTTGGAGTAGTACACCAAGAGGGCCTCGTTCTCCATCTCCTTCAGCCCGGCAATCTTATAAGCGGCCTCGGAGTCTGATGACAGCTCCCAGATGAGCGTGTCCCTCGTGAACTTGGATTCCCTCAGCATGTCCCCCAACTTCAGGAGCGTGTTGACGTAATACTCCTCCGGGCCGTCCTTTTCGATGTCCTTGTACGGCAGCTTGCCCGCAATCCAGAAGTCTTTCTCGCTGACATACTCGTATATCAGATCGTCTATGGAACCGTACCTGTTGTAGAATACCGGACTCTCAATGTCCGCTTCCGCCATCAGCATGTTGGCAGTGATTCCTAAAATCCCGTGTTTCTCCACCAATCTGTCCATCGCGGTGGATATGGCATTCTCCACCTCGGATTTTGTCCTTCTGATTCTTTTCTTCTTAGATTCCATAAAACCTATCTATTATTAATGATTGATAAATGCAAAATTATAGAGAAATTTCACATAAGCAAATTTTTATCAATCCTGGACAGGGGATGCCATGAATTTATTCTTATTTCTTAATAAAGATATGTGTAATTAGGTTTATTGAATTATTTTTTTATTATAATTGCATTCTGCATATTGGCAGATATGAGCATTTTAATATATTTATATTTCAAAATCAGATATGGACAGATTACTTAGTTTAAAGGATTTCAGTCTCTCCACCGAGGAGAATATAATGGAGAGAGCCGACAGTTTTCAGGAATTCGTAGACCAGATGGACGGATATCGGCACAATGGATATTTCATCAGCTCAAAAACAAACACGGGCAGCCGTATGACGGTAAGGATGCCATATACAGGAGAGTACAGGGATGTCGTAAGTTTTGTCTCCAACGACTACCTCGGTATGTCGAGAAACGCGGAGACCATCGCCGCTGGAGTCTCCGCCGTGAAAAAGTACGGCACGGGGGTATGTGCGGCTCCCATCATAGGCGGTATGATGGATATGCAGAGAGAACTGGAAACAGCGTTGGCTGATTTTGTGGGCTGCGAGGACAGCCTGGTGTTCTCATCCGGCTTCGGGGCGAATGAGGGGGTACTGCGCGTCCTGCTCGGGAAAAACGACATCGCGCTCATAGACTCATTCATACACTCAAGCTCACTGAACGGCCTCATCGGCACCAATACCAAGAACATAGGACACAATGATCTGGATTATCTGGAGACAGTGCTGAAGAGCGTAAAGGACAAATACAGGACGAAGCTCCTTATCATAGACGGAGTCTATTCCCAGGACGGAGACCTCTCCCTGCTGCCTCAAATGATAGAGCTGTGCCACAGCTACGGTGCATTCGTCATGCTGGACGATGCCCATGGCATAGGCGTTTTCGGCCCGGACGGACGCGGAGTGGCGGACCATTACGGACTGCTGGGCAAGGTTGACATAGTCACCGGTACCCTAAGCAAGACATTCGGATGCGTGGGCGGGTTCGCGGCCTCATCGCGGCGGCTTGTCCAGTATTTACGGTACTACTCTCCTCAAACAGTCTTCTCTGCGTCTCCCTCTCCGCAGGTCATGGCCTCATCCCTGAAGGCTCTGGAGATAATGAAGTCATGCCCGGAGATAAGGGAAAGGCTATGGTCCAATGTGAGACTGTTCCGCTCCGAGATGGAGAGACTCGGAATAGACACGCGCCCCTCGGTCTCCCAGATATTCCCCGTAAAGATAAGGGACAACAAGCGTGTGAAAGACCTGTCAGCCCGGCTGCTTGAGATGGGCATATACGCGATAGGCATCTGTTATCCCGCAGTTAGGGACAAGGATGCCAGAATAAGGATAAGCATCCTGGCGACACACACAGAGGAGGATATCCTCAGGCTGTCATCAGCGCTTGAGGCAATACTGAGCGGTCCGCAGGCCTGACCGCCGCTCCGCACTGGACATCACCCGCCGCAGGCGGTATGTCCCGGACCACAAGAACGCACAGCAAGCCAATGGCGATATCATTACATAAAAAGATACTTTTCGGTTACGTCATCCTGGTGGCGGTCATCGGCAGCATGACCGCCATCCTTGTCTTCGACCGCGCGAGGATAAGTGAGATAGAGAAAGAGGGGACGGAGATACGCGCCGTCCGCCGGGACATCAACGCCGTGCACCGCCGCATCACTGAGCTCGCGACCCTCGGAGAGTCGGTCATGGCGTGGGACACCACAGAGTACAGCCTGTACCACGGGAAACGCATGTCGGTCGACACCCTGCTCGTGGATCTGAGACTGAATTGCACTGGATTCGTCCTGCCAGAGCAGGTGGACACCCTGCGGATGCTGCTCTCCGAGAAGGAGCGCCACCTGTACCGCATCATGAAGGCGTTCCACAGGCAGGAGGTTGCCGACAGCCTCATAACGGAGCAGCTGCCGAAAGTGACCTCGCAGGCCATCCGCACCAGAACGGAGATCAGGAGAAGGAAGGGCATCGCCGGATGGTTCGGCAAGAAGGACACGGTGACAATTCCGGTTCCCGCCGCACCCCTGCAATCACTGAACGAGCGGCTCATATCCCTGCAGGAGAAGCGCATCCGCGATCTTGACACCTACACCGACAGCCTCCGATTCTACAACCGCGAGCTTAACGCCAGACTGTACTCGTTCATAGCCATGCTGGACGGGCAGGCTCAGACCGCATTCCAGTACCGTGAGCAGAAGATAGCCGAGGCGCGGATGCGCTCCTTCCGCCTTATTGCCGGACTTATTGTCGCGGCCATAGTACTGCTTGTCGTCTCACACCTTATTATCATACGCGACCTCCACCGCAGGGAGCGCGACAGGAAGAGCCTGGAGGAGGCACTGTCCCAGAACCGGAATCTGTCCGACATGCGCAAGAAAATCATAGTGACCCTCTCGCATGACATACGCGGTCCTCTGAACGCCATCAGCGGCAGCGCGGAACTGGCGCTTGACACCAGAGACAGGAAACGGCGCAACGCCTACCTCGGAAACATCATCGATTCCTCCCGTCACATAGCAAGGCTCGCCAACAGCCTGCTTGACATGTCCCGTCTGAACGAGGCGAAGGAGACACTTAACAATGTACCGTTTCATCTCGGGCCATTCCTGGAATGTATCGCGGAGGAATATACCAAGACTGCAAATGACAAGGGACTGCTTTTCATCAAGGACATAAAGAACGCCTATGTCACGGTGTCGGGCGATGCCGACCGCGTGGAGCAGGTCATTGGCAATCTGCTCGACAACGCAGTCAAGTTCACGAATGCCGGAGCGGTGCGTTTTCTCGCTTCCTACACTGACGGCAGACTGGAGGTCAGCATCGAGGACACCGGCATCGGCATGGACGAGGAGACGGCAGGACGGATATTCCGTCCGTTCGAGCGGGCCGCCCCAGAGATGGACCCCGATGGATTCGGGCTGGGGCTTTCAATAACCAAGGGACTTGTAGCCCTGCTCGGAGGAGAGATCTACGTGTCGAGCCGAATCGGTGAGGGCAGCGTGTTCAAGGTGAGCGTCCCCCTGCCGGAGAGCACGGAGCAGGCAGGACAAGAAACCTGTCCGGTATCGGGAAGCCTGCGCCTGCCGAGACGGGTTCTTGTCGTTGATGACAGCCCCGTCCAGCTGCGCATTGTCGGCGAGATGCTGGAGCGCAGCGGTGTCTCATGCCGCACATGCATCAATGCCAGGGAGGTGGTCAGTGCCATGCGTATGGAAAAATATGACCTGATTCTTGCAGATATACAGATGAGAGGCACAAGCGGTTTTGACCTGCTGCGGCTCCTGCGGCACTCCAATATCGGAAACTCCAGAACCGTTCCCATAGCGGCCATGACAGCAAGGAGTGATGGTGACGACAGCCGGTATATGGAGGCAGGCTTCTCCGGCTGCATACGCAAGCCGTTCTCCATGCACGAGCTGCTGGTGTTCCTGTCCTCCTTTATGGAGAACACTTCCTGCGGACGTGAGTCTCAGCCTGACTTTGAGGCTTTGACTACAGATACAGGAGACCGTGGCTGGATTCTAAAGGCGTTCATAGACGAGTCTCAAAAGAACAGGACCGCCCTTCAGGAGGCCCTGCACGACATGGAGCTGGACATCGGACGGATGAGGGAGACCCTTCACCGTATGCGTCCGGTATGGGAGCAGCTGGGCATCTTTCATGAGCTGGAGGAATACAGCGAAGCCCTGCATAGCGCAGAGACCGATGACACTGAAATCCGCAGGCACACGGAGACGGTCATAGACCGGCTTCACGGACTGATAGCGGAAGCGGAGAGACTGCTCGGGGACAATACAATGCAATAGCGTAATGAAGAAGATAAGTCATAAGACAAGGATATTGATAGTAGAGGACAATATCATGCTGGCCGAACAGCAGAGGAAGAGACTTGAGAAACACGGATACGAGATCTCGGTCACGACAGACGAGCCCGGTGCGAGGCGGCTGCTCCGAAAAGAGCACTTCGACCTTGTGCTGTCTGATGTCCGCCTTCCGGAGGGGGACGGGATATCTCTGCTCGAATGGATCCATGAAGAGAAAATCGACATCCCATTCATCGTCATGACCGGTTATGCTTCCGTGCCCGACGCCGTAAGGGCTGTCAAGCTTGGAGCGGACGACTATCTGGCAAAGCCAGTGCAGATGGACGAGCTTCTTGAATTGGTCAAGGACATAATGCGGCCGAGCTCCAGGGTCTATGACAGGGACAGAAGCCTTTTCCGCAGGAGCAGTCCGCAGATGCTTGAGGTTGAGAACCTCGCACGTACCGTCGCCCCGTTTGACATATCCGTGCTTATACTCGGACCGAACGGAGCAGGCAAGGAATCCGTCGCACAGCGGATACATTACTCCAGCAATCGCAGGGGAAAACCGTTGGTGGCCGTCAACTGCGCCGTCATTCCCAAGGAACTGGCCCCGACACTCTTTTTCGGACACATGAAAGGGACTTTCACAGGTGCGGACAGCAACAAGGACGGGTATTTCGACTTGGCGAAAGGCGGCACGCTGTTTCTGGACGAGATAGGCACACTGTCACCTGAAGTGCAGGCCATGCTCCTGCGTGTCTTGCAGGAAGGGACCTATCTCCCGATCGGCAGCAGCCGGGAAAGAAAGGCCGATGTGCGGATAGTGGCCGCCACCAACGAGGATCTGCAGTCGGCCATTAAGGAGAGGCGTTTCCGCGAGGACCTGTACCACAGGCTGGGCGAGTTCGAGATAGTCATGCCATCGCTGCATGAATGCCAGGAAGACATCCTGCCGCTGGCGGAACACTTCAGGGAGAAGTTCTCCAAAGAACTCAAACGCCCGACGGAAGGGTTCACTCCCGAGGCCGGACGGCTGATGCTTTCCTACCGTTGGCCGGGAAACGTGCGTGAACTGCAGAACAAGATTAAACGGGCAGTGCTGATGGCCCGACAGCCGGTGATAGAAGCGGCAGAACTGAACATCCGTCCGGAGGATACGGACAGAGGAAGCAGCCTGTTTCCGAAGACAGAGGCGGATGAGAGACAGTCCATACTCAATGCGCTGACGGCAAGCGGAGGACACCGCAGGAGAGCTGCGGAGGTGCTGCATGTAGATCCTTCCACCCTGTACCGGAAAATGAAGAAATACGGCCTGCTGGACAAATGAGCGGCATCCTTTTCATTGTCATCAGCAAGATATGGAAGCAAAAGGCATAACAGGATGAAAGAAAATGCCTACCTTTGCAAAAAGGCCGGAGAACTGTGCACCGCATAAGTTACGGCCATGACATACTGAACTGACGGCGGCAAGGGCCGGAGTCCTGCCTGTTGTCATACATAAGTCGCAAGACGTCTCAGGCGGAAATCTGGCAAAATTTCAAGAACAGAGGCTTTTGCGTGAGGCTTATGCTATGCCCTATAGCGTGAGTCCATGCAGATCTGTTTTTGGGCTTGCCAGAGCCTCTGCCTGATAATGCGTGGATTTCACGCTATTTTGTTTTTAAAGGCAGAAACATGGCTAAGTTACAGGCAGTGATAGCAATGACTTTGGACGGTTCCATTCCGGCGGAAAGCGAGCCGTTGATGGAGTGGATACAGTCAGACAGGAACGGCTTCCCGTACTGGAGGGGACGCAGTACCATGTATCTGCATCCCGGTTATCCGCTGGTCGATCTTATCTGCGAGAAAGATTCCGCCGGATCCTCAACGGTGTTCCATACGGAGATATACGATGAGGAGAGCGTGGAATTTCTGCGGGGACTGTCACTTTACAGCCTTGTCGACGAGCTTGCAATCTTTCTTATCCCATCTGTCAGCTCCTTCCCTTTGTCCGTCTCCGCTCATCTCCCGTCGGGCAAATGGCGGCTCGTCAACTCCAGGACCTTCCGGAACGGCGTGTGCCGTCTGCATTATTGCAGGACGTTGCAATAGACCATTGCAGGACATTGCAGATGCAATATGCCCGTCAGCCATCTCCCGGGAAGGCTGATTTTTTATTTCTATGGTATTCAGCGTTTTTCCTGTTATCTGATGGTAAACCTGCCGCATTGGTCTGCTATTTGGCCCTTATCATACTGAAACCTGTTGCGCAGCAGTGTTGGAAACAAAGTATTCACGCACTAAAACAGAATTAAATTATGATACAGATAGAGCGGGAGACGTTACAGATGATGTTCCATCAGGTTATGGAACGCTTCGACAGGATGGAGAACATGCTGAGGCGTATGAACCGGCAGACGGCCGCCCTTGAAGGCGACAAGCTGCTCGACAACCAGGACATGTGCGAGCTGCTCGGCGTGACCAAGCGTACCCTTGCGCGTTACCGCCAAAAGAAACTCGTGACCTACTACATGATTGATGGTAGAACATACTATAAGTCATCAGAGATAAAAGAATTTTTTAATAAAAAAGGTAAAAGCATACAATGAAAACAATAGAGATGGATGAACATCTGATTTACGAGCTTATAGGTGTCCTGGATGCGTTTTGCTGCAAGTTTGAGGAAATGTTTATGGCAGCTTCAAAACAAGACTCTTACTGGATAGACACCCAGGATGTTTGCATTATGCTGAATGTATCAAAAAGGACAGTTCAGTCATTAAGGGCTAGTGGGAAATTGCCGCATAGCAAGATAGGTAAGAAATGCTTCTACAAAACGGAGGATGTAAAAAAGCTACTAAAAAAATAATTACGGAAATGTCACATTCAAATATAGAAAACAAACTTTATGGCTTGGCAATAAGGCTACGGACTATACACAGCGAGTTGGACAAGCTACATTTGCATTTCAAACCCACTTTTGACGGTGAAATATACATTACAGATAGAGAACTTGCTGAACGACTTAAAGTAAACCGCCGCTCATTATCCGAATATCGCAAGATAGGAATATTGCCATACTACCATATCGGAGGTAAGATTCTATACAAGGAGTCTGAAATCAAAAAACTGCTTGATGAAAACTATTATTCAATATTCAGCAAATGATTGCTCGCTGTCAACATGAATAAATTTGTAAATTATGTCTTCAAATACTATCTTTGTTGTCAGAAATTCAGCTAAGAAAACTGAGGAATATTATAGAATTTTGCAAGTGCCAGATACGTGGTTTTTTGAATAAGGAGCTGCATAACATGCTGGAAATAATGAAAATATGTAGCTTGGTTCGATTCCCGGTGGCACCACTTGAAACTCAGAGAGTTGCTGAGAAGTGACTCTCTTTTTTATGTCTGAGAATGGTCAGAAATGGCAACAGCAGATGTTGTATGTTACAAATACAGACCTTTAAAGAACAATGAATTACCCTTAAAAATAAAGGTTTGTAAAGACAAGAAGTCAAGAAATTTCAATCTTGGAATATCTGTAAAACCTGAGCATTGGTATTTTGAGAAGAACAGGTGTCAGTAGATTTTCAGTGGGGTGTGGTATGCATACTGTTACTGTTAAAATTACGGACACAATGGGAAACGGCATGTTGATTTCAAGCGTGTCAGACTTAAGGCGTTGATGTGTACCTCACGTCCAACAAAGTGTGCTTACAGAAATGCCTGATAATCAGATGCTTTGAAAAAGTGCATCAGCTGGACTCGTGAAGATATGGTGCAGAATGGCCGTTTGGTGGCGAAATATGCCGGGTCCAGCAAGTTGCTGAAACGTATGTCCTTGATAATAAGCAGGATGAATTTCGGTGATATGCTGGACATTGCAAAATGGCTGTGCATGAGACGCAATCTCCTCCTCACGACCCACATTACATGCATATCCCTACTGAAAATCGACTGAACCGTTTTTGTATTGGTGCGGTTGCCCTGACTTTATATGTGGCGCATTTGGGAACGGAAATAGGAAAAGAATAACTATATTCGCAAAGCGAAATGATCAAAATGGCGTATATGGGAAGAATGCCGCTGTCTGTCATGGTCTCAGTTGCTGCCGCAGTGTTCATGTCTGTCCCTTGCAGCGGGGCCGGCCTTCGGTATGCCGAAGGCCAGGAGGATTCCTTGAGCGTGCTTGTAGTTCAATATGAGGAGGATATCAGAGCAGCCATGGTCCGGGCCATTAGAACTGGAATGCTGGATGCGCGGACAGCGGATTCTGTCGCCGATGCTGCCCGTCAGATAGTTCAGGATGAGCTTCCTCTACAGGTGAGGGCTGAGCGTCTGAAGGAGATGCGACTGGAGTGGGCCGACAGACTGAATACTTTCTATGATGATTTTTTATTAGATGAGGTTCGGAGTGGCAGTTCACCGCTTCCCTCGGCTATGCTGCCGTCCAGATTGCCGGTACCGGATTCTGATGCGGAATGGATGGGGGCGACAAGGCTGCCTTCAGTGGCGGAGATACTGGCGCGGGACAGGAGATTGATACTGACCCGCATGATAAATGAGACACCGGAGTTTGTCCGTGTTTTGCAGCATAACCCGTCCATTTATGTCCAGATGCTGTATCTACTACTGGGCCTGTTCAATTTCGGGACTGTGGGCACATGGGAGATGCTGGTGCCGTCGGTGGAGGTTGGCGGAAAGCCTGAGTTTGATGACATGATATTTCTTGATCCTAATTTTGATCCGAGAGTGTATCAGGTGTCAGTACCAGTTCCACAGTATGATCCTCTCAATCCCACAGAACTTTACAAGGCTTCGGTGAGGACTTCGGGAACATCGGGAACAACTTCCGGACCGCCGCCGGTGCAGCGGTCGCGGTATGTCGTTCCTTAATTTTGGCATGCTATTTGTAATAATCTAAAGCGATAGTTTTTTCATAGGTTAAGTTTAGGTTAATAAGGAAAAAGCCGCCCGGTTCTGTGCCGGGCGGCTTTTTCTTGCTGTGCATCTGCCTATCCGCAGTGATAGAATCGTCTTACCAGTTCTGCCATAAGGTTCTTGTCCTGTTTGACTTCCTGACGTATGTCTGCATCGTTGTATGCACGGAGCATGGCGATGCGGCCGTCTATCATGCTCTTTGAGAACACACCTTTGGCCTCATAAAGGGCTCTGTTCTTTTCCAGTTCGTCAGCTGACTCGGCGCATGACGTAGGCAACTGGGCCAGAGAGTTGAGTACGGCGGCGTTCTTGGCATCGTGGATATTGACGTCGACGTATGTCTTCTCGGCAATCTCCAATGCATTGGGCAGCTCGAATCCGATACGGGCTGCTGTCACAAGGCCGGCCAGCATCAGGTGTATATCGGCGGAACCGTCACCTGAGCGCAGCTCTACAGTCTGCTTGTCGGGCATCACGATGTCGGGATTCTGGGGCAGGCCGTTGGCGATGGCGGACATGTCGCTCTTTCCTGTCCAGCCGAGGGGTACGCGCACAAGTACGGAACGGTTGCGGTCACCCCAGCAGATGCTGGTGGGAGCCTCCTGATGAGGTACCAGGCGGAAGTATGAGGTAGGGTTTGCATTTCCGAAAGCGGTAAGGGATGACGCGCAGGTCATATAGCCAGCGATAGCTTTGCGGGCCTCGTCCGACAGGTGTCCGTCCTTGAGCATTACGGAGTGTTCCCCGTTCATGATACGTGTATGGAAATGCAGTCCGCTGCCAGCCTTGCCTTCGGTGATCTTGGGTGCGAAAGTGATGTCGAATCCGTACTGCCATGCCAGGGTGCGGAGAATCCATTTGGCCATCACCAGCTGGTCTGCCGCCGATTCCACGGGCGATACGAGGAACTCGATCTCATTCTGCTCGTACACTTTTCCGTCCAGGGTGAAGTTGCCCACCTCGGAGTGTGCGTACTTGATGTTGCCGCCGACCTGGGAGATGAGTTTCATCGCCTCTGTGCGGAAAGCCTCTACCTTTGTGAAAGGGGTGGACTCATGGTATCCGCGCTGGTTCTCTGACGGGAAGCAGTTGTCATCGTCGTAGATGACGTAGAACTCCAGCTCGCCCATGGCCTCGAAGGTGTAGCCTGTGGTCTTCTTGAACTCCTCGTGGGCCTTGCGGAGGGTGTACTCAGGAGAACTTTCCAGCGGCAGTCCGTCCTTGGTGAAGTAGGAGCAGAGCATGCCGAGTGTGGGTATCTCGGCGAATGGGTCGATGTAGGCTGTTGAGAAGCGGGGAATGACATAGAGGTCGCTTGAGCCGGCCTCGATATAGGAAAACAGACTGGAACCGTCAACTCTCTCTCCGAATGAGAGGATCAGGTCCAGATACTGAAGGCTGCTGACCGGGAAGTTGAGGGTCTTCAGCCTGCCGTCTCCCGCGATGTAGCGGAAGTTCACGACGCGGATGTCGTTGGCTGTGATGAAATTGATTATGTCTTCCTTTGTGAACTCATCGGGCATCTTGCCGATGGCACTCACCAGAGGATTGATGTTGTACTTCAATGCTGTGTTCATAATTGCATTTAAATTATTTAGAATTGGCAGCAAATTAGTGCAAATTTTTTAATTATTCCAAACTTTTACAGTGAGAATCTTACTTGCGCGGTAACGTCAGCTGTTCTCCGTCTGACGGAAAGATGTCGGTGAAGGCGGGCCGCCCTCCGTGGAAGAAGTGGAAGATAAAGTGGGCAGGTTCTGTTAATTTCACGGTGTGAATGTAGTGAAAATCGGAACGGCTTTTTATCTTTGCATGAATTTAATGAATCAGTATGAGAAACAAGTTAGGAACAATAGTTGTGGCGGCAGTGATGGTGACGGTCGCCTGTCTACGGTCGGAAGCGGGAGAGACTCCGCATGATGTGCCTGTTGTCAATCCTACACCGCATGAGGTGGTGATGCTTCCGGATGATGGGATTGTGGATATTTCCGCAGGAGTACGGATAATGGACAAGTCCGGACTGTTCTCGGATGATATTGGTTTCCTGCCGGCAGGTGGCAGGAAGTCTGTAAGGTTGACAGTGGATTTCGGGGCTAAAAAGGCAGCCAGGGCAGGAGTCAGGACTGTCTCCGGTGCTTACCTGCTTGCGATAGGCAGCAAGGGAATATCCGTTCTTGGATATGATGAGCGGGGAGCGTTCTACGGCCTTCAGACGCTGCGTCAGATAGCGGCTCAGGCCGAGGACGGGCATCTGCCGTGTATGACGGTCAATGACTGGCCGGATCTTCCGGCAAGGGGTGTAGTCGAGGGATTTTACGGGACTCCATGGTCGCATGAGGCAAGGCTGTCCCTGATAGAGTTCTACGGCAGGTATAAGATGAATACCTACATATACGGCCCGAAAGACGATCCGTATCACAGCTCTCCCGATTGGAGGAAGCCTTATCCGGCGGAGGAAGCAGCTCAGATAAAGGAGCTTGTCGAGGCCTGCAGGACCAATTACGTGGATTTCGTCTGGGCCATACATCCCGGGCAGGACATAAAGTGGAACGAGGAGGACTATGCGGCTCTCGTGGCCAAGTTCGAGAGCATGTATGCTTTGGGTGTCAGGGCTTTCGCCATATTTTTCGATGATATATCCGGAGACGGGGCCAATCCTTATCGTCAGGTAGAACTGCTCAACCGTCTTGGAGAGGAGTTCGTAAAGGCAAAGGGAGATGTCGCTCCGCTGATCATATGTCCTACCGACTATAACCGTTCGTGGGCCAATCCCACGGAGCGGGGCAGTCTGGCTGTTTATGGCCGTGAACTGGACCCGTCCGTGAGAGTGTTCTGGACGGGGGATTATGTGTGCAGTGACCTTACTCCGGCTACTCTGGAGTGGGTGGGCTCAAGGATACAGCGTCCTGCCCTGTACTGGTGGAACTTCCCGGTGACGGACTATTGCCGTCACATAGTCATGCAGGGACCTGTCTACGGCCTGGACCGGTCTCTTTCCTCTGATGATCTCTGTGGTTTTGTAAGTAATCCCATGGAGCATGCCGAGGCTTCCAAACTGGCTCTGTATGGCGTAGCGGACTATACCTGGAACATTGAGGACTACGATCCGATGGCCAATTGGGAGCGTGGGCTGGGAGTAATGGCCGGAGAGGAGGCTCGGGTGGCATACCGTACATTTGCCATACACTCCTGCGATACGGAGTCGGGCTACCGTCGTGACGAGTCATGGGAAACTGAGGTCTTTGATTTCGATGACTATACTCCGGAACAGTATGACGCACTGCTCGGGGAGTTCCGCCGTATTGAGGCCGTACCGGACGAGATGGAAGAAAAATGCTCAAATGCGGCTTTGATGGGGGAACTCCGTCCGTGGCTCGTGGAATTCGGCAGGCTGGGGGCCAGAGGGGTGCGTACCCTTGAACTGATAAAGGTCTATGAGAGCGGAGACGACGCGGCTTTCTGGTCTGCCTATGTGGACAACCTGATGCTGCCTCAGGACAAGGAAGCCTACGAGGCTCACAAGTCCGGATCATTGAAACTCAATCCGTTCTGCGAGAGAGCTATGGACGGGATGGCAGCTGCATTTTACCGTAGGACGGCCGGGCGCAGTCCCTATTCCTACACGGCTATGGGCTCGTTTGCCAACTCGGGGACAGTATCCGGAAAACTCATGTTCGATGATGACTCTACGACGTTCTATACCTCCGCATACGCTCAGCAGACCGGTGACTGGATAGGTGTCGATCTCGGCCTGGTAAGGGGCCTTAGGGAGATAGAGATACTTCAGGGCCGCAATTCTGTGGATGATGTGGATTATTTCGACAGGACAGTGCTGGAGGCTTCGAAGGACGGACAGATATGGTTTCCTGTGATTGCCGACACACTGGACTGTCAGTATGTGATAAAGTGGCAGGGACGTGGGATTGACGCCAGATATGTACGTCTGCGCAAGATTGAGTCGGACAAGACCAACTGGGCCGCTGTCCGTACATTCAGTGTCAATCCGGTAAGACCTGACAGTCTGGGCTTTGACCTGCAGGCACCGGACAGAGACAAGGCCGTATATGCCTTTGACAACAATCCTTATACTTATTACGCTTTGGACGGCACTTTGTCCTTCGGTATTGTCCGGGATGACAGCATCGGTACGGCCGGCAACAGGACATTGCTGCTCAGACCGCGTTCCGAGGTGACGGTAACCCAGTACTCGGCCGGAGGCGCAGCTGTAGGGCGTCTCACTACGGAGGACCCGTATTGTTGTATCAGACTGAATCCGGATGCGGTGCGTGTCAGGATAGAAGGCGATACTGATATTTTCGAAATATTTTAATTGAGGACTTATGAGAAGAATACTGTCATTATGTCTTATGCTGACGGTCTCCGTCGTTCTTTCAGCTCAGACTTACGGCACTCTGGTGCCGCAGCCTCTCAAAGTGATTCCTTCGGGCGGATCTTTCATTATGGAGAAAGGACTTTCGGTCTGTGCTTCCGGCAACATGGATTTCGAAAGAGGGTATCTGAAGGAGCATTTGGAGAGGGTGTTCGCTTTCGATGTACAGGTAAACGATGTTCCGGTCTATAAAGGAATTGTCCTGAGACTGGCTGACGGCATGGAAAGCGAGGCATATCGGCTTGACGTGACGGAAGACAATGTCATTATAGAGGCTTCTGACTGTGCCGGGATATTCTACGGTATCCAGACTTTGCTCCAGATGATGCCTCCGGCTGTCTATGGAGGCGACAGTCCGGAACTTACCCGCTGGGTACTGGACGGAGTTTCTGTCGAGGACTCTCCGCGCTATGCCTATAGGGGAACGATGCTGGATGTCTCCAGGACATTTTTCGATGTAGACCATGTCCTGAGACTTCTGGACTGGATGGCTTATCACAAGCTCAATCGTTTCCACTGGCATCTGGCTGATGACAACGGCTGGCGGATAGAGATAAAGAGATATCCGCAGCTTACGGAGAAAGGTGCATGGCGGGGAGACGGGGAAGTGACTCCGGCTGCATATGGTCAGGGACATGAGCGTTATGGCGGTTACTATACGCAGAAGGATATCCGGAGAGTGGTGCGCTATGCGGCTGAGCGTCATATAGAGATTATACCCGAGATAGACCTGCCCGGCCACAGCCGCTCGCTGATAGGGGTGTTCCCGGAGATGGCCTGCGACATGGATGTACCTTATATAAGCGTCAACGGAGAGACGGACAATGTGCTTTGTGTGGCCAGGGAGGAGAATTACAGGATACTCTCCAATATATTCAGGGAGATAGCTTCTTTGTTCCCGTCGGAGTATATCCATATCGGTGGGGACGAGGTGGACCATACGTCGTGGAACAATTGCCCGCGCTGTCAGGAATTGATGAAGGAGCAAGGTCTGGACGGGCCGGAGGAACTGCACAGCTGGTTTGTATATGAGATGGAGGACATACTGTCCAGGTGTGGCAGGAAGATGGCCGGTTGGGATGAGATAGTGGTATCGGACGCTGTCTATGACAGTTCCGCTCTGGTCTATGCATGGAGAAGCGTTGAGAGCGGACGCATGTCGGTGGGAAAAGGCTACAATACAGTGGTGCAGATAGGGGAGTACTGCTATTTGGATATGAAACAGTCGCCCGCCGAGAGGGGACACAGCTGGGCCGGCATAGTGCCTCTGTCCAAGACTTACTCACTTGAGCCGGATGAGATCTTGGTCGGCTCTCCTGCGGACAGTTCCCTGATAGCCGGAGTCCAGGCGGGTCTGTGGGCGGAACTTATGGCTTGGCCGCCGCGTCTGATGGAGTACCAGTATTTTCCGCGTCTTTGCGCCTTGGCGGAGGTAGGCTGGAGCAGTAAGGGCAACCGCGATTTTGAGAATTTTGAGAACAGACTTTACAAAGGACATTTCCAGAGACTGTACCGTATGGGCATAGCCTTCCGTGTGGCTCCTCCGGAAGTGGTTTTTGACGGTCAGGTGCTGCATGTGCGTCCGCCTCATCCTTCTGCGGTTGTGCGCTACAGCATGGACCGTACAGCCCCGACGGCTTCGTCACCGGTGTGCCGGGGGGATATTGTAACTGACCGTCCTGAAGATGTCCGCTTCGCTACGTTCTTTGCGGATGACCTCAGCAGTATCGCGGTAGGAGCCTCCAATATTGAATTGTATGATTATCTGGACCCGAAGATGACTGTCGAAAGCAATTTCCCGCTGTCTGACGGCAACAGACGGAGTCTCTCAGGCCGGGACGGAGTCGGATATTCCGGACGGGTGCTGCAGGCCGGGGATACGCTGTCGTTTATAATGGATGAGCCTGTGGAGTGCGGCCGTATAACATTCACATCCGGAGCGCCGTCATCGGGTATGTTCTATGTCACTGACGCTTATGTGGTATACGCTACGGCTGACGGCAGGACTGTCAATGCAGGAGAATTGTATCATGGAGAGCTGACATTCTGTCCGGAGTCCTCTGTAAAGGAGGTCCATGTGGTCATGACTGGCTCGAATGACGGATATACAGCCGTGTTAAGAGGTTTGATGATAGAAAGATAGAATGTATGAAGATTCAGAAGTTCAAATTGGTCCTGCTCAGTTTCCTGCAGTTCGCAGTGTGGGGGGCTTATCTTACCAGTCAGGGACGCTATCTCTCGGAAATAGGTTTTGGAAGCCGTATAGCATGGTTCTATTCCATTCAAGGCATAGTCTCCATTTTCATGCCTGCGATAATGGGGGTCATAGCCGACAAGTGGGTTCAGGCGCAGAGGCTGTTGGGGCTGTGCCATACTGTGGCAGGCGTGGCCATGGTAGGGGCAGGGCTATACGGAGTGACGGCCGGCCCTGACGTGGAGTTCGGGGTGCTTTTCGGCCTCTATACTCTCAGTATCGCTTTCTTCATGCCTACGATAGCGATATCCAATTCGGTGTCCTACGCCGTTCTGGAGAAATCAGGCCTTGATCCGGTGAAGGATTTTCCGCCTATAAGAGTGTGGGGAACCGTAGGGTTTATCTGCTCCATGTGGCTCGTGGATCTGGTAAAGGTCGGCGGTGCGGCCATGCAGGAGACATCGATGCAGTATGTGGTTTCAGGAACTTTCAGCATCATCCTGGCCTTATATACGCTGACACTGCCGGAGTGTCCCGTTAATAGGACGGCGCAGAAGAAATCATTAGTGGATGCCATGGGACTCAGGGCATTCGCTCTTTTCAAGCAGAGGAAGATGGCCGTGTTCTTCATTTTTTCCATGTTGCTTGGAGTCGCCCTGCAGATAACCAACGGCTTTGCCAATCCTTTCCTTGCGGATTTCGGAAACCTTGCCGAATATCGGGGCGCTTTCGGGGTAGAGCATTCCAATATGCTGATATCCTTGTCGCAGATATCCGAAACCTTGTGTATTCTTCTGATTCCTTTCTTCCTTAGAAGATATGGCATCAAGATAGTCATGCTGATTGCCATGCTGGCCTGGGCGCTGCGTTTCGGCTTCTTCGCTGTGGGCAATCCTGGAAACGGAATCTGGCTGTTCGTACTGTCTATGATCATATACGGAGTCGCCTTTGATTTCTTCAACATATCAGGGTCTCTTTTTGTGAACCAGACTACTGACAAATCCATACGTTCCAGTGCTCAGGGCCTGTTCATGCTGATGACCAACGGTATCGGTGCAGCGGTGGGGACTCTCGGCGCTCAGGGACTTGTGAACATGCTGGTCAATTCTCACAAGGTGCCGGGGGCAGACGGAGTCATAGACTGGCATGCGGTTATGGCTGGCTGGACAGAGGCCTGGTATGTTTTTGCTGCGTATGCTTTGCTTGTGGCCATACTTTTCGCCTTGCTGTTCAGACACAGGCATTGTCAGTCGGATGCCTGATTCCGTTTGTATTTTATAATAGATGCTTGATTTGTTACTTTCGCAATATGAAAATGAAAGGAATATATAAAGTCGCGGTGGCCGTCGCGATGTGCGTGATGCCGACGGCCTGCAGGCTGCCGGTCGCCGGATACGGAGACCTTTCCGGTACTGTCACGGACGCTTCTACGGGCAGTCCGCTGGAAGAAGCGGCTGTCGTGTACGGAGATTCAGCCGTGTACACAAGTATGTCAGGATCATATGTGTATTCAGGACTTCCTGACGGGCTGCAGGGGGTATGGTTCCGTAAGGACGGATACTATAGCGTCATGCGTCAGGTCGGTATACCCGACGGAGGGTCCGTACAGTGCGATGTCGCTCTTGAGCTTGTACAGGCAGGCTGGGCTGTCGGTCTCAATGACAGTGGTTATGGAGCCATATTGCATTCGGATGACGGCGGACGTTCTTGGGTCCGTCAAGGTACTCCCGCACAGATTCCGGATGTAAGGCTCACTTCTGTGTCAGTAGCGGACGACATGACCTGCTGGGCGGCAGGTGATGTGGATACGGTAGGACATCGTACAGTTATCTTGAAGACCGAGGACGGAGGAATGACCTGGTCGTCTCAGTCTGTGAGCGGACTTTCTCCGGTTTCAATATCCTCGATTGTGGCGCAGGATGCTGATACGGCATGGGCTGTATGTGCCGATACATGTCTTGTGCTCAAGACTGAGAACGGCGGCAGTTCATGGAACGTGGCCTATGAGTCATCGTCGGTACTGTCTTACACTGCGGTTTCTGTCGTGGGGACTGAAGTCTGGGTCTGCGGTTCTGGCAGGAGTGGAGGTGTAGTTGTGGAATATACTCGTGACGGTGGTTCTGCGTGGTCGACATTCAATGTGGATGCCGCCTATGCCATGCAGAGTCCGTCATCAATATGTGCAGTTCCCGGAGGTACTGTTTTTCTGGCCGGCACTAACGCAATGGGAATCCTGCGCTCAGATGACGGGGGCGCAACATGGCGTTCTGTCCTAAGTACAGATGCGGACATGCGTGCTCTGGATGCATATGATGGCGCAATTGCCTGGGCTGGAGGAGGCAGAGGCAGTTTTTTCCTTACGGTTGACGGGTTTCAGACCAATATCAGCCTTTCTCCGGCCGGAGCCCAATATGCAGATGGGACAGTGACGTCAGTGTCGTTTCTCCGCGACGGGACTAGCGGAGTATTCTCTGTAATATCACAGACAGGTGAGACCGGTTCCATATATCACACCTCGGACGGAGGGCAGACATGGTCCCAAAGTACGGTGCCTTTTGAATTCAGTATTGAATCTGTAGATTTTGTAGGAGGATATAATTAGTTTGGCACAGGATTTGTAAGTAATTTTTGTGATAGTTTTTTCATAGGTTAAGTTTTAGGTTAAGTTAAGCAGTGTGCCTTAAGTCGTGAGATTTGAGGCACATTTTTTATGTAGCATCCGTTTTTCACGGTCACGTGATAGCTAAGGTATTATGACAATGTCCTCTGTCCTGCGCTTGGGAACATGGTGAGTGCCGTCGGGGTCTCTCCAGTATTTGTACTCGCCGTCTTTCATGTCTTCTATCAGAACAGTCTCCTTAGGTTTTCCCAATGCGATGACGTTCTTGATTTCCAGCCATTCAGGCAGGTTGAAAGCGTCTTTTAGCAGATCTCTTCTGACGGCACCAATGATACATCCGCCATATCCCAGTTCCACGGCCTGAAGCAGCATGCTCTGGGCCGTGATGCCTTCATCGCACATGGTTGTCTGAGCTATGCGCTTGTCCAGCAGTTGGATTATGTAGGCAGAGGGTCTTTCTCCCTCTTCCGGTCCGTCCCAGTCCGGCAGGTACCCGGCCCAGGCCAGTGCCGGGAATATCCTGCTGTTGCTGCTCTCCTTGAATGACAGAAGGAACTTGAGTGCCTGTATGTTGCGTCCGGAGGGTGACAGTCTGGCTGCATCGGCTATGACCATCATGTCGCTTTCCGGAATATGTACATCTTGATAGAACCGTCTGTAGCTACGGCTCTTGTGCAACGCTTCCCTTACGTCCATAATTATTACAGTACGGGTACTACGGAGATGATTCTTACATCCTTGAGCGGTCTGTCGTTGGCATCGGTCCTTACAGCAGCTATGCGGTCGATGACATCGAATCCGTCGATAGTCTCTCCGAAGACAGTGTATTCTCCGTCGAGCTGGCTGCATGTCTCGGGATTCTGGACGATATAAAACTGGGATCCGGAGGATTCCTTTCTCGGGTTGGCAATGTCGCCCATTCTGGCTGCCGCGAGTGCTCCTTTGATGTGCTTGTGTCCTTCGACGAACTCGGCGGGTATAGTGTATCCTGGACCGCCTGTGCCGTAGAGCGACTTGTTGGCCGGATCCTTTGTGAGCGGATCTCCTGTCTGAATCATGAAGCCGTAGATTATCCTATGGAACAGCATGTTGTCGAAATATCGCGTGGATGCCAGCTTGACGAAGTTGTCCCTGTGTCTTGGAGTGTCCTTGTACAGCAGTACTGTTATTGTGCCCTCTGTCGTGTGGATTTCGAAGATGGGCTCTTCCGGCAGGCTGGCCGGATCGAAGGCAAGTGTAGTGTCCATGGCTGTTGTGCTTTTGATACTGTCTGATGCTGCAGTCTCAGTCTGCTCTTCGGCCTTGGTCTGTGAACTGTTTCTGTTGCCGCAGGACCATGCCGCAGCTGTGGCTGCGATCATGCAAAGAAAAAATTTTGATTTCATAACGATGTTTCTATATCTTTGAAAGTATTTTACAAATATAGTAATCGTGTTCCGAAAACTATCAATAATTGTGAGTCTGACGCTGTCTTTTCTGTCCGTATTGCCGGCGGGAGGACAGACTGTGGGGCTCGTGCTCAGTGGAGGAGGTGCAAGGGGACTCTCGCATATCGGCGTTATCAAGGCTCTGGAGGAGAATGAAATACCTATAGATTACGTAGCCGGTACGTCGATAGGCTCAATAGTCGGAGGACTTTACGCCATAGGTCTTTCTCCTGATGATATGATAGCGATGATGAAGACTGACGAGTTCCAGTCGTGGTATACCGGCAACGGTGAACGTGAGTTTTTTACGTATCTCTATTCCGGATATCCTACGCCTGCGATGTTCTCGATCAATATGAAATGGGACGAGAAGGCGTTTGCTGAAGGAAAGCGCAAGGTCAAGATCATGTTGCCTACCAGTCTGGTATCGCCGTTCCCGATGGATATAGCCTTTGTGCAGATGTTTGCGAATGCCTCTGCTGCGTCGGACTACGATTTCAATAATCTTATGGTTCCGTTTTTCTGTGTGTCGGCTGATGTAGTGCACAAGCAGGCATATGTTTCGGACAAGGGGGATCTTGGTTCGGCCATAAGGGCCTCTATGACGTTCCCGGCATATTTCAAACCGATAAAGATCGATTCTCTTCTGCTTTTTGACGGAGGATTCTACAACAATTTCCCATGGGGGATAATGAAGGAAAAATATGCTCCGGATTTCATCATTGGGGCAAAATGCGTGAAAGGCGAGCCGATAAGTGCTGACGAGAATGACCTGTACAAGCAGCTCGAGACCATTATGACAGTGGACACGGACTACGATATTCCAGAGGAGACGGGGGTGCTGATATCCGGAGTCTACGACTACTCGCTGCTGGAGTTCGACAAGATCGACGAACTGGTCCAGATGGGATATGACACTGCCATGGCGAAAATCGATGAGATAAGGCGGCGTGTCACTCGACGAAGATCTTTGGAAGAGGTGGACTCCATGCGTATAGCATTCAGAAAAAGGTGCAAGGATATAAAGTTCGACTCCGTCTCAGTGACAGGCAGTCTTACGAAAGACCAGAAACGATACATATCCACTACCATTACTGATAAGAGAGACACGTTTTCGTTTACTCAGGCGAAGCGCGGGTATTACCGGATTCTCTCGACAGGCGCCATCCAGTCTTTTTTCCCTACTGCCACACTGAACAAGGATTCTCTTTTCACACTGCATTTGCAGACGACTCCGAAGAACATGCTGTCCCTTTCTGTCGGCGGCAATATCTCCTCCACGTCTCTTATGCAGGGATTTGTCGGCCTGTCGCACACGCATTTTTCCAAACATCCGTGGAATGCCGGCATCAATATGGATATAGGCCAGTTCTTTACAGGACTGGGACTGTACTACCGTCAGCACATTGGCGTGAAGCCTCTCTTTCTGTATGAGGTGATGATGAATGTGCACAGGTTCGACTATTTCGGCAGCAGCCAGGGGATTATGCTTTCCAACTCGCTGGCGTCCAATGTTAGGGAGAATGAGGCGTATGTCACGGTCAATATGGGTACGCCCATTTCATACAACAGCAGCATACTTCTTGAGTTCGGAGCCACGGCGGGCATAAACCGGTACGAATATTTCCCGACGGAGACATATACCCAGTATGACGAGAGAGATGTCACCCGTCTGTCCTATATGACAGCGCGGTTCAAGATAGCGCAGGCGACCCTTGACTACAATATGTTCCCGTCTTCCGGAAGCAGGAGGCTTTTTGAACTGCGGTACATACTGAGCTATGAGAAGCATACAGAGGGCACAATTTTCCAGAATGGAAACTATATCGCGGATCCGTGGAAGAACACTTTTCTCGCCAGGATCAACCTCGAGGATTATTTCGAGCTCGCCAAGTGGTTCTCGTTAGGTTACAATCTGGATATCACAGTATCGTCCAGACTGGATCTCGCAGACTATACTTCCACCATGCTGGCGATGCCGGCTTTCCAGCCCACTCTGCACAGCAAGACGCTTCTGCTGGGGGCATATAGGGCACCCATCTATGCCGGACTGACCATATCCCCCATATTCAAGATTACCAGTACAGTATTCCTGTACCTGACAGGAGGTTATTTCCAGCCTTACGTAGCTTTGCAGCAGGCGGCCAACGGAGGGTACACGTATTCGGATCCTTTTCCAAGAGGAGGCTTCATAGGTAATGCAGCCCTGGTGTGGCAGTCCCCGATAGGGCCGGTATCGCTGTCATGCTCATATTATGACAAGGCAGAGAAGGCAAAGTGGTATCCGTCATTCAACATTGGGTTCCTCATATTCAGGGAGCATGGACTGAAAAACTGAAACGGGTATGGGAATCAGGCAGATACTAAGGAAACTGGCAGGACAGACGGTCATTTACGGAACGAGCACTATCGTGGCCCGCTTCCTCAACTACATGCTGCTTCCGTTGTACACTTACACGCTTACTACTACGGATTATGGGGTGCTTACGGAGTTCATGTCTTATGTGGCCGTGCTTCAGGTTCTGCTGACTATGGGATTGGAAACGGGCTGCTTCCGTTTCGCCAACAAGCCGGGGTACGAGCCTCGCAAGGTGTTTTCCGGGGCACTGATGGCTGTCGCTGCTGTCTCTGCCGTATTTCTGCTGGCAATGCTGTCGGCAGGAAGGCCGTTGTCCGTCCGAATGGGTTATGAGGGCTACAGATGTGTTTACTCTTATATAGGTCTGATCCTCTTCTCGGACAGTGTCACTGCTATTCTGTTTGCCAAGCTGCGTTGCGAGGGACGGGCCTGGAAGTTTGCGGTATTCAAGATTGTCAAGATACTGGTGGAGGCCGGTATGAATGTGCTGCTTTTCCTGTGGTATCCGGGCCATGCAGCCGTGCATCCTGACAATCTTCTTTCGGGACTGATACCTCCAGTTCCGGATTTCTCGTATCCGATATTCTCGATACTGGTGAGCTGTGCCGTGGTTTTCGTGCTTTTCATTCCTGAATTGCTGCGTCTTGGGATATCTTCGGACGGCAGGACGGTGAAAGATATGCTGCGCTATTCGCTTCCTCTCATGGTGGCGGGTCTACCGGGAGTCATGAACGATTTTCTGGACAGGATTGTCTTTCGTTTTTTCAATGTTGACGACACTCTCTGGAGAGCAGATCTCGGGGTATATCAGGCAGCGGTCAAGGTAGCTGTGATAATGAGTCTGTTCGTACAGATGTTCAGGTTCGCGGCAGAGCCTTTCTTTTTCTCAAGTGCCGGTACCAAGGACTTCCGCAAGGTATATGCCTCGGTCATGGAATATTTCGTCATGTTCTGCATGCTGATATTCCTTGGGGTGATGTTCTATCTGGATATAATACAGCTTATAGTGGGACGTGACTTCCGTGCCGGCATGGACATAGTTCCGGTTATGCTGCTTGCCTACATGATGATGGGCATGCTGTTCAATGTTTCCATGTGGTACAAGCTGTCGGACAGGCCTTCCTTTGCGATTTACATAACTCTGGCAGGTCTCCTGGTCACGGCTGTGATAAACATAGTCTTCCTTCCGGTCTATTCGTACAGGGCTTCGGCCTGGGCGCATTTCCTGAGTTATCTGGTAATGCTGGTGCTCAGCGTAGTGTTGGGGCGAAAATACTATCCGATTCCTTACCGGTGGGGCAGGATACTGGCAGTGACGGTGTCCGGTCTTCTGCTTTATGCGGCCGGCATGGCTCTGCCTGAATCGCTTCCCATGGGCTGGAGACTGGCTTTGAGGACTGTGCTCATACTGGTCTATCTGGCCGGACTTGTCATGGCTGGCAAATATATGAAACGACATAAAAGATTGGAATATGAAAGTGAGAATAGTCAATAGGTCCCCTTACGGGCTTCCGGCATACTCGACACCGCTGTCTGCCGGTATGGATCTCAGGGCGTGTATAGATGAGCCTGTAGTGCTGCGTCCTCTCCAGAGGATGCTGGTGCCTACTGGTCTGTATATTGAATTGCCGGAGGGATATGAGGCCCAGATACGTCCAAGAAGCGGTCTGGCGATAAAGCACGGCATCTCTTTGGTTAACAGTCCCGGTACCGTGGATGCGGATTACAGGGGAGAAATAAAGGTCATTGTAGTAAATCTGTCCGATGAGGACTTTACCCTCAATCCTGGAGAGCGCATGGCACAGATGGTTGTGGCCCGTCATGAGAGAGTGGAATGGGAGGAGGTGGATGTATTGCAGGACAGTGTGAGAGGCGACGGCGGTTTCGGTTCCACAGGCAGGGGATAATGTGTGAAAATATGGACAGGAATATAGAAAACAGGTTGTATGAAGCCTTTCTGCGGAGCAACGGGGTGTCCACGGACAGCCGCAGTATGGAAAAGGGAGCCATGTTCGTGGCTCTCAAAGGAGAGAATTTTGACGGAAACCGTTTCGCTCAGTCGGCGTTGGATAAAGGTGCCGGGTGCGTAGTGGTGTCATGCGGCAGCGGTATGCGGGACGGAGACCGTGTGATAGTCGTGGAGGACACGCTTGAGGCGCTGCAGGCGATTGCCCGCAGGCACCGTTCGTCTTTCCGCATTCCGGTCATAGCCTTGACTGGCACAAACGGCAAGACCACGACAAAGGAACTTGTTTCCGCAGTATTGTCAGCTAAATACAAGGTTACGGCAACGGAAGGCAATCTGAACAACCACATCGGGGTCCCTTTGACTCTGCTCCGTATTGCTCCGGAGACGGAGATCGCAGTCATAGAGATGGGTGCCAGCCATCCTGGCGAGATAGCGGATCTTGCTGCCATAGCCCTTCCTGACTACGGTCTGATAACCAATGTGGGGAAGGCTCATATCGAAGGGTTCGGCTCTTTTGAAGGAGTCCGGCGTACAAAGGGCGAGCTGTATGACTACCTGCAGAGGACAGGTGATACTGCTTTTGTCAATGTGGACGATCCTGTGCTGTGCTCGATGGCGGCAGAAAGGCCTGACCTGCGCATTGTGCGCTATGGGGTAGAGTCAGCTTCCGTGGAGATCATGCCGGTGACGGCTCACCGGCCGTATCTGTCACTTGGCATTCCTTGTCAGGCTTGTGGGAAGGGGGGCATGCTGGAACTGCGGACGCATCTGATAGGTTCCTACAATGCCACCAATGTAATGGCGGCATTGTGTGTGGGACAGTATTTCGGTGTGTCGTTGGAGGATGCATCCAGGGCTGTGGAGTCTTACAGGCCGGTCAACCTTCGCTCCCAGCTTGAGAGTACGGAACGTAATGTGCTGGTGTTGGATGCCTATAATGCCAATCCGTCCAGTATGAAGGTATCAGTGGCCAATTTCGCGGCTTCGCTATTTGAACGCAAGGTCTTGATACTCGGTGATATGTATGAACTTGGAAAGGACTCGCTCAGTGAGCATGAGGCGGTGATGGCCCAGGTCGCCGGGACTGACTGTGTCAGGGCATATTTCGTCGGCAGGGAGTTCTGCCGGGCGGCAATGTCGTCTGCAGTTGCGGCTGATACGCGTTTTATATTCTGTGAGGATGTGGCCGGACTCAGGAAGCTGCTGGAGTCGGATCCGCTGTCAGGATGTACTATTCTGCTCAAAGGCTCTCATGCCGTGGGGCTTCCTTCAGTGAAAGAAGTGCTTTAAGACAGATGATGGATATGTCTACAGCGGTAGTTATACTGAACTGGAACGGTATCGGATATCTTCAGAAGTTCATACCGGTCATCCTTGAATGTACGGATATTCCAGAGATTGCTGCCTTGTATGTCGCGGACAACGGTTCGGATGACGGTTCGGTGGAATGGCTGAGGCAGGAATACGACAGTTCGCGTGTGCGTCTTATATGTCTTGACAGGAACTATGGATTCACCGGAGGATACAACAGGGCGTTTGAGTCGATCCGGAGATCCGGTGCCCATTTTGAATACTACCTTCTGCTGAACTCGGATATCGAAGTTACGGCCGGCTGGCTGGACTCTCTCGTGCGTTTTATGAAAGTACATCCGGAATGTGCGGTGTGTGCTCCGAAAATAATGAGCTACGGTCAGAGGGACATGTTCGAGCATGCCGGAGCCTGTGGAGGCTTCATGGACAGAATGTATTTCCCGTATTGTCGTGGCAGGATACTGTCTGTGCTGGAGCGGGATGAGGGGCAGTATGATAACCCTTGCCGGGTATTCTGGGCTTCCGGGGCTGCGTTGATGATAAGATCGGATTTGTGGCACGAGCTCGGTGGCCTGGACGAGAGCTTTTTCGCGCATATGGAGGAGATTGACCTGTGCTGGAGGGCAATGCTGGCAGGGTGGGAGATATGGGTGGAGCCTGCATCTGTGGTCTATCATGTCGGAGGAGGCACTCTGCCCAACAACTCTCCCCGCAAACTGTATCTCAATTTCCGCAACAATCTTCTGATGATGTACAAGAATCTTCCTGAACGTACCATGCGCAGGATTGTTTTCTCCCGCATGTGTGTGGACGGAGTCATCGCCTGTGCCTATCTTCTCGCCGGCAGGGTGTCCTTCTTCAAGGCAGTGGTCATGGCGCACAGGGATTTCCGGAAGATGCGGAAAACAGCGGTGCGTACAGTATCCGGTCTCAATGTACCGCGTCCGAAAGTGACTCTGGTGCGGCTGGCCCTTAAGGGATTCAGATATCCTTATTAGAAAAATTGGAGATTGACAATATTGTATTACTTTTGCAGGGCTTTTGTAACAACTTATAACTATTTATGGCTTTTACTAACAATGTCATGATTGTCCGCCACAAACTGCTGGCGATGATGATCAAAAAGTGGAAAGAAGACAGACTTTGCTCTGATATCGACAGATTGCCCATCCAGCTCAGTCCGCGCAATTCGGCAGTCTTGGGCAGGTGTTGTGTACATAAGGAAAGAGCGGTGTGGAAATACAAGATGTTCCCTCTTCTGGGATATGACATGACGGACGAGAAGGATGAGCTTACTCCTCTGTCCGATTATGCCGGCAGGGTGATCAGAGGAGAAAGGGAGCAGAAAGAGAATATAATGTGCGTCATAGACGAGGCGTGCTCGTCATGTGTGAAGGTCAATTACGAGATAACGAACCTTTGCCGTGGATGTGTGGCCCGCAGTTGCTCCATGAGTTGCCCCAAAGGGGCGATTACTCATGATGTCAAGCGTCACGGTCAGGCAGTCATAGACCACGACAAATGCATCAACTGCGGCAAGTGCTACCAGAGCTGTCCCTATCATGCAATCGTATATATACCTGTGCCGTGTGAGGAGGCCTGCCCGGTCAAGGCCATATCCAAGGACCAGTATGGAGTCGAGCATATTGACGAGAGCAAGTGCATATACTGTGGAAAATGTCTGAATGCGTGCCCGTTCGGAGCCATATTCGAGATATCTCAGGTATTTGATGTCCTAAACTCGATTTGGGACGGCCAGAAGGTAGTGGCTATGGTCGCTCCATCTATTCTGGGACAGTTCAAGACAGAGAAGGAGAAACTCTACGGAGCGATTAAGGCCATAGGTTTTTCCGAAGTGGTGGAAGTCGCCGAGGGCGCTATGTGTACGGTTTCGAACGAAGCGGTAGAGTTGAAGGAAAAACTCGAGGAGGGACAGCCGTTCATGACGACAAGCTGTTGCCCCTCGTATATCCAGCTTGTGAGGAAGCATATTCCGGAAATGGCACCCTTTGTGTCGGCATCAGGTTCTCCCATGTATTACTCGGCGCAGATAGTAAAGGAGAAGTTTCCTGATGCGAAGCAGGTCTTTATCGGGCCATGTATCGCAAAGCGCAAGGAGGCCAAGGAAAATCCCAATGTGGATTTCGTTATGACATTCGAGGAACTCGGCAGTGTCTTCTCGGGATACGAGATAGATTTCGACAAGGTGGAGCCTTATCACGTAGAGTATCTATCTGTCAAGGAGGCCCAGGGTTTCGGCCAGAGCGGTGGAGTCGCAGGTGCTGTACAGGCTTTCCTCGGTGAAAATGTCAATTTCATCCGTGTCGCCGGTATGGACAAGAAGAACATCGCATTGCTGAAGAGCTATGCCAAGACCAAAAAGGCTCCGGCCCAGTTCCTTGAGATGATGGTGTGTCCTGATGGATGTATTTCCGGACCTTGCACTTACAATGATTCTGTATCTGGCAAGAAGCAGTACAACACCGAACTGGGGACGATGACGGATACCTATGCCTCGCGCAGGGAGACGGAATCCGACAAGTAGCGGCTGGCGGTGTCAGTTCTGTGGGATGAATGGAGACCAGAATTTTCTGGTTTTCCATTTGGACCAGCCGTGGCATCCGAAAGGCAGTTTGTAGCCGTTTTGCCTGTAGCATGTTTCGGGGTGGATGTCGAAACTGAATCCAAGAGCTTCTTCCCATTCAGGATATGTGAATCCCATTCCGTGTCTGTTTACTTCGATGGAGAAGAAGACATCTTCGTTATACACTGTGTCCGAGTCGGAGTTGGCAGAATAGAATTCGATCATCTCCCGCAGTTCCGTTACGGCTTTCAGGTGTGAGGCTGTCTTTCTGAGTGAGAAACCGCCGTTGCCGACTTTAAACCGAATCATGTTGTTGTCGGGCTTGCCGATCTTTTCGCAGTAGACTTTCTTTATCCATGATGAAAGCCTCATGAGCGGGAATTTGTGTATCGGTCTGGGAAGCCACGGGGCTCCTATATAGTCGTATCCTCTATCGCACCATGCTTTAAGTTCATCTCTGAAAACGTAGGCGTCCAGCTGGTATACCAGTATGTACTCCGAGTCCTCGAACCTCCTGTACAGCTCCTCGGACATCATGAGCCTGTTGTATCCGGAAACTCCTTTGAAGTAGCTGTCGTCGAAGCTTTCTGCGGTGATGTTCGGATTCTCTGCGAGAAGTCTGTCTATATTCAGGGAAGCAGGTTTTATGACGACTGTTCTATAATGGCCCAGAATATTGCGCAACTGTCTGAAAGAGATCTGCTCAAGAGGAGTCATGGTCTCTTTGTACATGGGCACTGTGATCGTTACAGGGTATTTCATGGCAAAATAATAAAAAGCGGTTTCGGAAGACCCGGAACCGCTGTCTTGTGTGTAAGTTCGTCTGGCTATTCAGCAGTTGGTGTCTCTGCTGCAGGAGCTGTCTCCTCTTCACCGATGACCTCTACCTTGAAGTCGGCCTTGATGTCCTTGTAGAACTTCACGCTTGCATTGTAGATACCGGCTTCCTTGATGGTGTCCATGCCGGATATGGTGATGTTGCGGCGGTCAACCTCGATTCCGAGGGCTGCGATGGCGTCAGCGATCTGAATATTGCCCACAGAACCGAAAATCTTTCCTTTTGAACTGACTTTGGCTGTGACTTTTACGGTCAGTCCGCTGACCTTTGCTGCAAGAGCGCCGGCCTCCTCACGGATTTTGGCCTCCTTGTGGGCTCTCTGGCGGATGTTTTCTGCGAGAACCTTCTTGGCTGACTCGGTTGCAAGAATGGCCATGCCCTGAGGAATGAGATAGTTGACAGCGTAGCCGTTTCTGACTTTCACGATGTCGTCTTTATGCCCGAGATTGGCGATATCCTGTTTGAGAATGATTTCCATACACTTTCCTCCTTATTTCAATAAGTCTGTTACGTAGGGGAGCAGAGCCAGATGCCTTGCTCTTTTGACTGCCTGAGCGACTTTGCGCTGGAACTTCAGGGAAGTTCCGGTGAGCCTGCGGGGAAGGATTTTTCCCTGCTCGTTGAGGAAACGTTTCAGGAACTCTGCGTCCTTGTAGTCGACATATTTGATGTGCGCTTTCTTGAAGCGGCAGTATTTCTTCTTCTTTACCTCTACTGTAGGAGGGTTGAGATATCTGATTTCGTTGTTTGCAGCCATGGTTTATTCCTCCTTTTTCTCAGCAACTGCTGATTCTTTTTTGTTGTTGCGTCTGCGCTCTGCGTAAGCGATAGAATTCTTGTCCATAGCGAATGTGAGGAAACGTATGATCCTCTCGTCGCGGCGGTACTGTGTCTCAAGCTTCTCAATGAACAGAGAATCTGCCTTGAACTCGAAAAGATGATAGAATCCAGTGGTTTTCTTCTGGATAGGATAGGCCAGTTTTCTCAGGCCCCAATCCTCTTCGTACACGATCTCGCCTCCCTCGGAGGTGATGAAATCGCGGTACTTGTCTACCGCTTCCTTTATCTGGTCCTCAGATAAAACGGGAGTTGCAATGAAAACGGTTTCGTACTGTTTTAACATTTTGATTATTATTAAATTAGTAATTAAAAAGCCCTTCCCCTATGCGGGAAGGGCTGCAAATATACGAAATATCCGTTAATTACCAAAATTACTTAGTGGGAATGTTCTTGAGGACTTCCTTGATGAAATTCCAGAATTTGTCCACGCTGGGGATGAGAAGCCTCTCGTCAGGGGAATGGGGGGACTGCAGTGTGGGCCCGCAGGAGATCATGTCCCAGTGGGGGTAGTTGGTGGACAGGATGCCGCACTCGAGACCGGCGTGTATGGCCTTTACCTCGGGCTCCTTCCCGAACATTGCCTTGTAGGTCTCTTTCATGGTCCTGAGGATATCCGAATCCATGTTGGGCTGCCAGCCTGAGTAGCCTCCGGAGAAGCGCACTTTTGCGCCGCCGAGTTCAAGAGCACTCTGGATGGTGTCCCTGAGAGCATATTTGGCGGAGTCGCTGGAGCCTCTCATGAGGGTCTTTACGTAGATTTTCTTGCCTTCGGACTTTACGATGGCAAGGTTGTTGGATGTCTCTACCAGACCGGGAATGGCCAAACTCATGCGGTCCACGTTGCAGGGGCAGGCGAGCAGGGACTTGATGATGTTCAGGGCAGTGTCTGAAGGAATGGCTTTCTTGTAGCCTTTTGTCTTTTCCACGAGAATCTCGATTCCTGGATCGATAAGAGCATATTCGTGCTTTATGTCTGCGGCTGCGGCATCTACGGACTTGAGTGCCTTTGCGGCTTTTTTCTCGGGAAGGGCGATCACGGCATGAGCCTCGCGAGGTATTGCATTGCGCATGTTGCCGCCATCTATCGAGATGAGCTCTCCCTTGAAGTCCCTCAACAGCGGCAGGAGGATACGGGCCATGAGTTTGTTCGAGTTGGCACGTCCTTCGTTTATCTCCATGCCTGAGTGGCCTCCGCGCAGTCCCTTGATTATGATGCGGAACTGGTCGGTGTCCTTGCTTACGGATTCGGGCTTGAAGCTGAATTCGGCATTTGTGTCCAGACCGCCGGCGCAGCCTACGTACAGTTCTCCTTCTGTCTCGGAATCCACGTTGATGAGTATGTCACCTTTCAGAAGTCCGCCCTTGAGGGCCTGCGCTCCTGTCATGCCGGTCTCTTCATCAATGGTGAACAGAGCCTCTACTGGTCCGTGTGTCAAGTCTTTGGATTCAAGTACGGCCATTGCTACGGCACAGCCTATGCCGTTGTCGGCACCGAGTGTCGTGCCCTTTGCTTTCACCCATTCACCGTCGATCCAGGTCTCTACGGGATCCTTGTCCCAGTCGTGCTGGACATCGTTGTTGTTCTGGGGAACCATGTCCAGGTGTCCCTGTAGGATCACTCCCTTCCGGTTCTCCATTCCGGGTGTTGCCGGCTTGCGGATGATGATGTTGCCGACCTCGTCGCGGATGGTCTCCAGGCCAAGGCTCTTGCCGAAATTTTCCATGAAATCCACCGCCTTGCCCTCTCTTTTGGATGGACGGGGAATCTGTGTGAGCGCATGGAAGTTCTTCCACACGCATTTGGGATCTAAATTGTCAATAGTCATACAGTTGTATTTTTTAATGATTGATTATTTTATTAAGGTGCTCACCGGGAATGTCATGTCGTCGCCTTTCTGGTACACGGGCATGCGGTCCTTGATCAGGAGGTTCTGACCATCGGTGATCTTCACTGTGCAGATAGCCGGTATCCGGTAGAATATGTCTCCTCGTCCGGCTGCCACCTGTCTTGCCCTGCGGTTACGGGCTCCTGTATCCGCGATCAGCTGGTCTTCGTCCTCTTCAGTCTCCCCTGTGTCGAGGTCAGTGTCCCGTATCTCAGGGGTGATCTCCATGATTACCGGGCGGCCAGATATGTCATCGGGGGGGAGAAGGCCCTGGGAATCGGATATCCTGAATGCGATGACAAGTTCTTCTTCGTGTGAGTTTTCCGGGACGATGTCGAAATTCACTGTCTGTACCGAAAGTTCGGTCTGTCCTGTGAACAGGAGCATCAGTCTCTCTTCTGTCTGGCGGAGCTCCTCAAGGGCGGCTCTGAGTGCGTCCCCGCTGAAAGTGGCGTCGGTGTTGCCGGTAGCTATGTTTATGCGGCTCTGCCTGAGCATAAGTATCGTGGATGCGGCTTCCTGGGCTTTCTTCTCAGTACTCTTCTCAATGACCTGTGACTGCTTGTAGGCTATTGTCCCATAGCTTCCGTCATCTTTACGTACCGTCTTGTACAGAGTGCTTTCCTCCGATGTCAGGTTGGCTGTGGCCTCTGACGGGATCATGTTGGAGGCTGACGGAGTCTGGAATCTCCACCGGCCTGTGTCACCTGTATAGCTGTCAGACAGCATGACCAGTCCCTGGGATGTGAATTTTAGAAAATTCAGCGGGGCAATGTCCTTTCCGATCCCGTCTACGTTGATGACGTAGCTGCAGCTTCTGTCTGCCTCTAAGTACGGGACCATGCTTATGTTGTTTACAGTGTACTTTGAACTGGCTTCCTGAGGCACGTCTATGCCGAGATATTTTCTGGCGTACTGGGCATAGGGCCCCGGTGTGTATTTTTCCTGCACGGCCTCTACCGTCAAGTGTATGGATGTGGACGGCAGGTTGTAGACTATGACTCCTTCCGGGATGTCCTGACCGTATTCTATCATGTTGCTGTTCTGTCCTGTCGCGTTGAGTGCGGCTGCTCCGGCAAGGGCCAGCGCTGTAATCAAATTTTTCATTGTATTCTTATTTTCCATCTTCTATGGCTCCAGAGCCATGTCGGTTTGTGTTCTTTTATATCCTGTTCCAGCAGTGATGCGAAGGTCCTTGTGACATATCCTTCCGGGCACTCCGATGCGTTTTCGGTGATCAGCCTGAAATGGGCCTCGTTGTCTTTGCGTCCATGTCTGATGAGACCGCAGTAGAGGACCGGCATCCCCAGCCTGGCTGCTATGGATTCGGGACCCTCCACCATGTATGTCTTCTGATTCAGGAAATTGACAATAAATTTGCTGGTACTGCTGCCGGGGTTCTGGTCACAGATGAAGAAGAATGCGGACTTCCCTTCCCTGTGCTGGATGATGTGTCTGAGGATTCTGTGTGCTTCTATTATGGAGCATGATCCGTGTTTGGTCCTCAGCCGGCTTATTACCTTCTCGGCAGTCTTGCTGTGAGGCTTTTTGTAGACATATATGAAATCCTTGTTGTCGATATCTATGCCGTAATTGGTGCGCAGGTCCGGCAGTCCGGTGAATATCTCCCAGTTGCCGAGGTGCCCCACCATTATGATGGCATTGCGGTTGAGCGATATCGCTTTGTTGAGGTCGTCCTGCCCCGTGATTCTCACCTGTCTGCCTATTTTCCGGGTAGGAGCTGTCAGTGCCCAGATTGATTCTACCATGACATCCGCCAAGTTACGGTAAAAATCAGCGCATATGTCATCTATTTCCTTGTAGGTAAGTTCGGGAAATGATCTTGATATATTGGATACCACGGTTGAGTACCTGTAGTGCAGTACGTGGTGAAGCATGAATGCCAGGATATTCGAGAAAACATAATGCACACCCAGAGGTATTCTGGATATGATTGATATAAGAAATATGATGACCCTGTACATTCTGCTCTTTAGTCCTTCTTTTCTGTGTATTCAGCAAACAAAGATAATTTTTTTGGGTCAAAGGACAAAGAATTATTCCGCAATTTGTACCAATGTCATTTAAATGTCTTGCAGCACAGTAGGAAATCATTTATGATCTTGGATTTCCCGGAGTCGGTGGTCCTGGACATATAGTATGTAGTCATTGGTGCAGCGGCTCCGTTGATGGATATGGTGGCGAATATGGATGTGTCCGAATCATTCCAGGGTATATCCGTAACGGCGATATCGGCTTCTGCGTCATCGAGCATCAGCATGGCTTCTTCCCTGCTTCTTTCGAGAACTGATATCTCGGCATCTGGATAGAGTCTGGAGTAGTTCTCGATGATGGGCTTCAGGATAAAGCGGGCTGCTTCCGGAACGGCGGCTATGCACAGACGGCACATGTCTTCCCGTTTCCTGGGAACCAGTTCTCTGTCTGCGCATTTGTACAGGTACAGTATTTTCTCGGCATAGTCGAAAAGTCTGTGCCCTTTTTCCGTGAGTACCGTCTCTTTTCTGCTTCTTTGGAACAGCGTGTCACCTACGGCGCATTCCAGCTCGGATATATGGTTGCTTACCGCAGGCTGGGTTATGCCTAATTCCTTGGCGGCTGCGGTAAAGCTTCCTTTAACCGCAACCGTATAGAATACTTTTAGTCTGTAGTCGCAAATCATAGTTCGTCCGGCTCTTGTCATTATCTGTCCAGATCCTTCAGCTCCGGAGCGATGTCGTTGGCAGTAGGAGTCCAGTTCTTTTTTCCGGCTATTGTGTCGTCGCACTGGGATTCTCCCGGACAGTCCTTCATGCGTAGTTCAGCAATATCGGCGGGTTGCCGTTCCGGCAGCTGTGTGAATATGGTATTCAGGGCATCGGCCTGGAAGTCACATCTATACATGTCCAGTTTGAGGATGGACTTGCATCCGGTCAGATCCATCTGGGCGAGCGCGCTGTTCTGGTCCAGATTGGCGACAGTCAGACTGGAGCAGCCGTTGAGATTCAGTACGGAAAGCCTTGTGTTGTTTACTACGTTTACGGTGTCGAGCAGCGTGTATGAGCTTAAGTCCAGTGTCTCTGCAGGGTCTGCGGTGTTGCTGCTGCCGCAGCTTATGGAGTGGAAGCTTCTGAGAGTTGACTGTGCATTGAAAGCACAGTCGCTGAATTTCAGATAATAGTTGTATCTCAGATA
The DNA here is from genome assembly GCA_900544175.1 of uncultured Alistipes sp. GTDB lineage: Bacteria > Bacteroidota > Bacteroidia > Bacteroidales > UBA932 > Coprenecus. The sequence goes on along the minus strand of UQUN01000002.1, from coordinate 113,385 downwards.
GATACGGGAGAGTTTGTTGTTTTCGCCGATAGATAGTCTTGCAATCTGCCTGTTCTCGTCAAGCCCGATGTAGTTCAGTTCCGGGGAACCGTTTACCGTCAGGCTGGTGAGGCTGTTGTTGGCTCCGAGCCACAGATGTCTGAGGGATGGCATATCCGACAGTACCAGGTCTCCGCTGATGGACGTGTTGTTCAGGGAAAATTCCTCGACACTGGTAAGTCCGTTGGCGGACAGGCTGTCCAAGTTGCTGCCCCAGATGTGCAATGTCTTGAGGGATACGCAGTTGTCCAGGATCAGAGTTTCCGGGGCATAGTCCTCGCATATGTACTCGGTAAGCCCTGCGAGTCCGGAGCAGTTCAGGAGCTTGAGTCCTGTCATGTTGGCTAATTCCAAAGTCTTGAGGGATGTGTTCTGTCTCAGGTCTATATGTTCGATGTTGTTCAGCCAGCTGAGCTGGAGGTTCTCCAGTGCCGGGCATGTCCGGATGTCGTCTATGGAGGATATCTGCGTAGAGTTGTGGTTCCATATCCTCATGGAAACCAACGCCGGGCTGTTTGTCAGGTCGATGTCATACAGGTTGCTGCAGGACTCTATGTTTATTGTGTTGAGCGACTGGCATTCATCGGCATATACCCTCGACAGGTTGTTGAGATTGTATAGAGTCAGCTGCCTTGCAGGTGTGCCGGAGAGGATGACCTGAGCAAGGTTCGAGCAGTCCCTGATATCGGCATTCTGGATTTCGGTTCCGGTGAGGTTCATCAGTACAAGGGTGTTGCATGACTTTATGTACAGGTTCTGGATGGAAGTGCCGTTCATGCTTATCTCGGAGAGTTTCGGCAGTAATCTGATACCGGCGCTTCTCAGGTTTGCGTCTTGGTCCAATATTATGCGGGACAGTGTGGAATTTGAATAGCCGTTGTCATACACTTCGAGGGAGTCGAGTGATGTACATCCGCTCAGGTCGAGACTGTCAAGTCCGAAACAGTAGTTCGAACTGAATACGTTGTACAGTCGGAAGGTCTTCATGGCGGAGCATCCGGTAACGTTGAATTTCTCTATTCCGGACAGGTCCTGCCCGTCGTCCAGGATGAGTTCGCCGAGGGATGTGCAGTTACGCACATCAAGCAGGGTAATCCTGTCCAGGGCGGAAAGTTCCAGCTTCTTGAGGTTCGCGCAGTTCTGGAAGCTTAGCCGCTCCAGGTCAGGAGTAGCGTTGTAGTACTCTAAGCCTTTCAGGGCGATTATGGACGAGTTGTCAGCCGTAATGGAGGTCAGGTTGCGCATGTCATCCAGATAAACGCTGTCAATGTCCAGTCCAGGTATCGACAGTACGGTAAGGGAGTCGGAGCCCCTTATGCTCATGTACCGTATAGAGGCATTGTCCGAGACGATGCTGCTAAGGCGGGGCAGGTTGGCAAGCTGTATCTCGTCTATATCGGAACACTCGCTGACATTCAGTGTGCTGAGCATGGTGCTTGAGTTTCCGTCGAGGTCTATTGTCCGTATACCGCTGCCAGAGAAATCGAGAACCCTTACAGGCGCATTCGGAATGTTGGCTTCAAAATTTCGGAGATTTGTGGAATTGCTTATATCGACAGAGGTGAGCGAGGAACTGGAGCTGCAGTTCGGAACAATGCTCTCCAGAGCGGGACAGTCAGGCAGGGACAGGGTCTTCAGTGCTCTCAGAGATTGCAGGTCAACTGTCTCAAGCCGTTCGAGTCCCTGAGCCGTTATGGTCTCGAATGCAGTGCCGTTGCTTTCGTAGTCGTGTATGGTTACAGATTTGAGCATAGCGAGTCCGTTGAGGTCAAGTCCGGTCATGGCACTGCGGGGATTGTATACTCTCAAGTCCATGAGAGAGGTAGTGTTGTGGAACTCTATGGAATTGGCATGTTCTGCCTCAAAATAGGTAAGGACGTCTCCGGATATCCGGTAGACTCCTCCGTCGAGGTAGTTGCCGTAGCTTCCTGAGATTGTTCCAATCTCGGTGGAGTCTGTTCCGTCCATCCTGTAGAGAGTGCAGAAGCCTTTGATGTTCAGATATCCGTATTCCTTATCCAAGTCTATGCGCTGGTTCTGTCCGTTGGACTGGACCAGAGTGACATTGTAGGTATTGTGGACATCGGCCTTGAACGGGAGGTCAAACGTTATGGGTGTCTCGGAACCGTTCATGTTCCTGACCGTGGTTATGAGAAGAGTGTCTCCGGACATTCCGGACAATGTCGGTCTCTCCGAGGTGACCATGGTGCCTGTCCGCTTGTTCTCGATGGAGAAATATTGTATGACGTCAAGCGGGACGGTAGTGCTCCACTGGCCTGTGAGACTCTTTACGGTCAGTTCGTTGGAGATGCCTTCGTCCACTGAAAAGAAAAGTGCGTCCTTGTCGAAGCTGACTATGTCGAAAGTAGTCCATCCAGGGTTCTCTACAGTTATCTCGTTCATGGTCATGTCGAGCGTGAAACCGGCATCGGTGTTGTCCTTGTGCAGGTATATGCTCAGGGTGTGGTCGTGGTTGGCAAGGATGCTTTCCGGCAGGATTCCCGAGAATTCGAGGTCCGTACCGTCCTTGAGAAAGACACGCAGGCTCATGGACGGATTCGGTGTTATGCTTGGAAATGTGTAGATGCCTTCAGCTGTGCATGCAGCGGTCGTGACATCCATGCGTGTACTGATGCTGTTCTGTCCGAATGTCGTGTATGAGAAGTCTTTTCCGAGCCGTATCCCTTTGCTGATACCGTCGACAGAGAGTCTTACGCTGTCGAACTGGGATGTGAGGTCGCTCAGGGTGTCCTCGTCAATGACCATCTTCAGTACCGGGCGGAGTCTTGCGACAGCTCTTGTGAGGGCGATAGTCTGTTCCGGCTCGCCGGTCGAGTACTCTGCTATACCTCCGAAATATACGTCATGACCTGCGTATTGTCCGTCCTTACTGCTGATTTCCAGCAGAAATTCCGGCAATCCAGACTGTACTTCGAGGTTCTCCTCGTGTTCGGATACATTGGTGAACAGGATGCTTTCTGTCTCTGCAGGAATAGTGAACCAATACTGTCCGCCGGTGTAGTTGTCGAAGCGCAGAGGCTTGACAGGGGTCTCTGTGCCGGAGTTGAACGGATATGCGAAAAGAGAATCCGCAGTGGCTTCCGCTTTGGTTCCGGTAATGTCGAACGACGGTATGTCGGCTGTGAGTCTCAGTACTGTATCCGGATATTGTGCGGGACTGAGTTCGTCACGGTGGCAGGATACGGCGGTCATTGCCATGAGTCCTGCTGCAACAATGAGTTTTATGTCTTTTTGCATGGTCTGGCGGATTTATATCAGTATATAAGGTCGCGGGAGCTTAATTTCATGATGACAGTGGTGTTTTTCATGAAGAGGTCATACACATTGTAGGAATGGGAGAATGTCCTTGTCTCTCCTTTATCGGTAAGTACGTAAAAGGAGAGATTTCCGTTGCTTGACACTTCAGGATTGAGCAGGATGTGGCTGAAGTCGGATATCTGGAGCAGGGTTCTGCCGTTGTAGGTGACTTCTTTCATGTCATCAATGGTGTATGGCTCGCTTGTGTAATCGAGGTAACTCCAGTGAATATTATATTCGAGGAAGATATTGTAGTCGGAGCAGTATGCACCTGCTGCGAGCCAGTAGTTCTGAATATTGTCAAGTACCGAGGACAAAGTGGCGTCATCTTCGGCGGTAATGTCGAGCAGTACTCTGTAGCCTGTGCTTACCTGTTTGAGAGGCAGGTCTATCCGGATTCCTTCCTGATCAGGGGTGATGTTCTCGGCCCTGCCCAGAATCAGGGGATCTGATGCCAGCAATGTCAGGTCACGCATTCTGATGCAAAGATTGTCATTGTATGTCAGCGGGTCGTTGTCGATGCCGCTGTTCATCCTGAACAGGTAGTCTGAGACCCCGTCAGTGAGATTGATATTGGAGAATATGATGTTCTGGGTGCCTTTCGGTATGGAGAAAATATACCTGCCGTTGACAATGGCTGTCTGCGGTTTCGGATAGCCTGCGGCAAGGGTGTCCGCTTCATCCGTCATGAACGGATAGCAGTACAGTGTATCCTCGCCAAGTCTGAACGGAGGGGTGTTGTCCAAGTTCTCGGCCGTCCTGGTCATCTCGATGTCCAGGGAAGGAGTGACCACTAAGTCCGTGTAGTCCAGGTCTACTGCTATGGTGTCCATTATGAAGCTTTCCACCTCGAAATCGAAAGCGTCGCTTCTCTGTCTCAGCGTCAGAGTGAGGTCGTAGTGCTTGTTGGCCTCTATCATGGAACTGAGTGAGGAGTTGAGGCTTATCGTATTGCCTGTAGGGGAGACGGCTGTCAGAGAGAACTCGGCGTTTGATCCGCCGGTGGACGGGAATACGAAGCAGCCGTCCGCAAGCAGTATGCCGGATGCCTGAGTTATGCTTTCACTGCTCCATGTACTCGTGACTTCTCCGTAATAGACACCGGCATTGTCGGTCATGGACGGTATGCACAGTGTGGAGTATGTGGGCACACTGACTGTAACTTTTGAAAAGAACTGCGAGAGATCCTGTATGAGTTCTTCGTTGTTCTTCTGTTTTACTCTGAAGTTCAGGGTGATCTGAGCGACTTTGCGGCTCAGGTGCACAGGGTATACTGACGGATTGTCCGGATCGGTCTCGGAAGCGGGCAGAGTGCCGGTGACTAAGTCATAGTCGCTTCCGGGCATGTTGTCACGGACGGTTATTTTCATCAGTGTGTCCGCTGTGTACGGTGCAGTGATACTGTACCCTCCGTTGCCGTCAATGATGTTGGTGAACAGAATGTCCTGTGACGGCTGCGGCATGTAGAATGAATATTCCTCTCCTATAATCGAGCTTGCAGCTATAGGCAGACCGTTGACGTCCTGAAAGTTTCCTTCCAGTCCGAACGGGTAGGCATAGACCATGTCGGATCCGAGGTTGATGATGCTCTTTGTGCCGTCCATCTGGCCGGATGCGGCGCGTATTTTCAGCCGACAGCTGTATTCAGGTGAGGAAATCTCCTGCACAGTGCAGGAAACAGCGGCGGCAGATATCATCAGTGGTATTATGTATCTTGAAAGTCTCATGTTGTGATGAACTAGAATTCTATTTCTTCTTCGATTGTCTCTATGACATCTACTGTGAATGAGTTTCCGCTTTCGGACGAGAAGTTGTACAGGTTTACTGTCAGGTCATAGATGCAGTTTGGTCTGAGCGACCTGAACGAGCATGGTCTTGTCATGACCGTACCGTCAGTAAACGTGATGCTCACTGTCAGAGCGAAGGACTTGTTGCCGGAAGGAGGCAGCAAGTGGATGTTCTCCGCTATTGTGATCTCGTCATCCGTGGGGATAATGTCCGTACCGAGGGCGATGGTGCCGTTGCCCGAGTAGGTGCCGTTCATGTCCTGATCTATCGTATAAGTCGTGGATACGCCGGAGGCGGTGATTCTTACCTCAGATATTCTGGATGAGAGGTCTTCGTATCTGTCTCCGTTCTCATCGTAGAACACGAACAGCATGCGGGATATCAGTGAGGTTACCCTTTCGGGCGTTGCGGTTATCTGCATGTTGCCGGATACGTTCAGATCCCTTGTGGTGTATACCAGCAGGTCTGACTGCATGCCGGCTGATCCCTGCATGGACCATTGGAGCCCGTTCCCGCCTGACGTTGCCTGGCCTGCGGTATTGGAGAATATCATATCCTGTGTTCCTGACGGGAGATAGAAGAGGAATCGCCCATTAGATTCTTTCAGTCCTTCGAGCGGTTCACCGCTTCCAATGATGTCGTTACGGAAATAGTACCCGAAGAACTGCTCTGGAACAGTCACTTCGGCATCGGCCGGATCCGACCAGGACGGAATCTCGACAGTTAAAGTGACGGTATTGGGCATGTCCGGAGTGCCAGTCGTGGTGACAGTCTGGATTTCCGAGTATGTCCGGCCCATGCCTTCGACATCGGCGTATGTCCGCACATAGTAGACAGTGCCTTTTTCCAGTCCGGAGAATGTGTCGGACCATGTGTGGGGCATGTCGGCGTATATTGAGTTGAAAGTGTTGGTCATGATGGCGTCGTAGTGTTCAAGGTCGAGGTTACTGTCTTTACCCAGAATGGTGCCGAACTCGACGACAGCGGGATTGCCGGGGTGCATCATTGTACCGGTGACTGTAATTTCTGTTTCGCCGGCATCTGTGCCTATGGGGTTGCTGTCGAAGACGGCCCGTCCTAACGTGTATACCTGACCTGTAGCGGTGTATACGGATCCCAGGCCCTTTTCGGTTTCGATGAGAGCGTAGGTGTAATAGTAAGAGGAGGAGTCCAGATCCGATATTGTCAGGGTTATGGTGCTTTCATCATCGGTTTCGTCCTCGTAGAATGTCAGGTTATCGGGGTCTGGACCGAAGTAGAAGCCTTTTCTGGCAACCTCGGCTGTTGTGGAAGTATTGAATATTTCGCACACCAGATTTATGCTGGAGGCGTTCGAGGAGAACAGCACGTTGCCTAATTCAGGCAGATTGTTCTGCATGTTGTCGGCCGTGATCTCGCAGTTCGGATTGAGTCTGCTGAGCTCGTCGATCTGGCTTTGCGGCACCGGGAGTCCGCTGATATCCAGAAAGCGCAGTGTGCTCATGCCGTAGAGAACGGAAATGTCTCCTATGCTGTTGCTCTCATTGGTCGTACTTCCAAGTATAAGTGTCTGCAGACTGAGATCTTTCAGGAACGAGATGTCGCTGAGTTCGTTGTTGGACAGATCCAGGTATTTAAGTTCCGACATCTGTCCGATGACGTTGAAGTCCTGTATCATGGGAGAATGCTGGATGGTCAGAGTGTCTATTACGCCCGTTTCCTGGAGCTGGCGTATGGAGGTGATGCTGTTGTTGCAGACAAGTGTCCAGTTGTTGACATCGAAATCCAGCAGAGGAGATATGTCACTAAGTTTGGAGTTGAGTATGATGTACAGCCCGCCGGGTATTTCGGTAATGGCGTCCTTTATCGGACTAAGATCAGTGATGCCGTCGGAAGCATTGAATGTAAGGTCCTCTCCTCCGATCCGGGTGCTGTAGGAATCGACAATGGATGTACCTGAAAACTCGTGGTTTCTGGCGTCACCGAGAATGAGGTTACGGGATATGCGGCTGTATGTGGATGCGAGTTCCCTTATGTCCTCATCGGATTCCAGGATTGTGTTTTCCCTGTGGTATGTACGGATGCCGTTGTCATCCTGTTTGATGACAATAGTGGCATTGCATTTGTTGTTCTTGTCGCGTACAGATATAAGACATGTCCTGGATATCTCGGTATCGTTTTCATGTACCGTCAGGTGCAGCTTGTTTTTGTTGAAAATGACTGTTACCCATTGGGTGTCGGAAGTGGCGATGAGATTGCTTCTGTTTGTCTCGACAGGTATTGTCAGGACCGTGTCCTTGTTGCTTACGGATATTTGTCCGTATTTGTCATCGATGTGCAGGTACGGGAAACTTCCGTATATCCCGTCTGCATCCGATGTGCAGGAAGGCAGGATTGCTGTCAGCATGACAGCTGCGGTCAGGATGGCTGTAATATGTATTTTCATTGTTCGCAGTTTAATAGGAGCTATTTGAATACTGACTTTCTGTAGGTGTATAACCTGAATCCAAGACCCACAGACGCGGTTATCTCAGGAAATCCTGTTCCATTCACCACATATGAGGGACTTAGTCCGTATGTTCCTCATATATTGAGATATACAACCTTACCCATATTGAACTTGAATCCTGCTGTCAGGCTGGTATAGTATTTCAGAGCGCCTTCGTCGGGATCTATTTCCAAGTACCCTTCGGTGTATTTGGAGCTGATGTTGATGGATTGCTGGAAACCGACCTCGAATATGACGCCGCTGCCCATCCAAAGATGAAGGGACACAGGTATGTGGACATAGGTCCTCGTCAGATTCACATCAATCTCGGGGCTGGTGTTAAGTGTATGGTTGGCAGTCTGGTAGGAGTATATGCCCTCTACGTAGAAGCCGACTACCCGGCCTATTCTCAACTCGAAGTTGGCACCACCGTAGCCGCCATATCCGAAAGGAGGATAGAGCTGTGGAGTCGAGTTGATGTATGTACCGTAACCTCCGCCTTCGATACCGAATGAGAACTTGACGAGTTGTGCCTGTACCTGAAATACTCCTACGGACAGCAGGAGTATCAGGGTCATGAGTATTCTGGGATGTCTCATCTCTGTATTTTATGTCGTATTATAATTTCCACTCTTTCCAGTCCGCTTCGATGCCCGGACCGCTAAGTAATTCGGGAGTCTGCTCCATATTGTTGATCCATATGGAGTTGGATTGAACTTCGTTTTTGACGGACTGGTACAGTTCATCGATGGTGATGTCACCGTATGCGTCCTTTAGCTGTTTGAGCAGGAAGTACGTGAACATCCCGTGCCCTTTTTCCTGATAAGGCATGGATCTCTGTGTCGCGGAGGAGGCTGTCATTACGACCATGTTGCCTTGTACCGGTGTCTTTTTCGGCTGTATCACGATACCGCGGCCGACACCGCTGTAGCAGGCGTCCAGGAATACCATGGCTCTTTTGCATCCGCTGCCGCTTATGGTGGCATAGAGTTTCTCTATCTTTATGCCTTCAGAAGGCGATGTCGTGCTTACGTCCACTGGAATGAGATAACTTTCCTTCGAGGTTCCGTCCACCTGTCCGTGCCCGGCATAGTAGACGTACAGTTCCACCTCGCCTGGCCTTAGACTTGCGATCTTGGCTATCTTGTTGATGTTGAAGTTCATTTGTGAATAGGTCGCGTTCTTGAGAAGGATGATGTTGCTCTCGGGGATACCCAGTATGTTCTTCGCATATTCGTTGAATGCCTCGGCGTCCGCCACTGCGAAATCAACGTTAGGCTCGTACAGTGTCTGCTGCTTGAATGAGTTGTAGTCCTCGTTTCCTATGATCAGGGCGTATTTGCTGTTGTCCGGCTCCTTTATCATTGTGAGACCGGACATCAGCTCGGACGCCTGGTCGGTTGACATGGAACTGGCATTGTCTGTCTGCACGGCCGTTGTCTCCGGTTCCGTTATGTCACGGCCTGCTGTTGTTCCGTTGTTCTGGGTCATGTACACGGGAGGCATGGATATATTGTAAGAGGAACCGGTGAGCAGGTTCACCGCGAGATTCATGTTCCCGGTCTCGAACATAAGGTACTTCACATCCGTATGTTTCTTCGTATAGTCGTTGAGGGTTGCCACTATGGACAGTTGCGAGTACTTTTCGACCGTCGTGTCGATGGAGAACTTGTGCGTGCATTCCTTTGTCTCTCCAGGGTTGAGGTCACCGACCTCAATGATGTTGAAAGAGGAGTGGATGCCGGCCGGCCATTTCATCTCCACAGTTACGTCTTTAGCTATGTCGGTGCCTTCGTTCACTACGGAAAACTCAACTACAGCTGTCTTGCCCGGGTCCACGGTGGAGTGGTCCGGAGTATGTACCCAATACGATGCCAGCAGCGGCTTGCACTGGTTGATGCCCATGGCGGAGAATGTCTTGGATGAGACGGATGCCAGCATCTGGTTGTCTGCCTCGGCCTTGATGTTGATAAGAATATCTTCGGAGACAAGGTCCATGTTTGCTGTTCCTTTGAATGACAGGGATTTGCTTTTTCCAGGTTCGATAAGGTCCGTGTGGAGCTGGTTGCTTCCGTATGAGAACCATGATGACTGTCCGGATTTGCCGGTAAGAACAAGGTTGATGTCCCTGACCTCGTCGTTGCCGTAGTTGGTGAGGGTCACTTCAACGAGGAATGTCTCCCCGGACTCCACTTTCGAATTGCGGTTCTCGTCATGTATGGTTATGCTGTCTATTCTGAGATCGGGATACTGCTCGTATCTGTCGGCCGGCTTGATGACGCCCTGTCTTCCACCGTAGGCCACATAGGCTATACCATTGTTGAAGTCGGATGTATACGAGAATACAGTATCTATAATCAGCTTACCTTTTTTGTTGATATATCCGTACTTGCCATTGAAGCATACCCATGCCTTGCCTTCGGAGAAATTTCCTGCTGCAGAACAGAACTTGGGGAGGGAAAGGGCGACAGATCCGTCCGGATTTAGGTAGTACATCATTTCGTTTTCTCCCTGAACAAGGGCAAGCCCTTCATGGAACTCGGATACCTTATTGAACCGGACAGGCTGCAGGGAGTATCGGCCTTTGTCGTATTTCACGAATATGTACTTGTCTCCCTGCTTGATGAATCCGCTGCCGACTGTCTCCGACAAATATGTGTTGGCTGAATTGAAAGGAAAGTCAAGATATTTTTTCTTGCCGTTGGTCTTGATTGAATAGTGCTTGCCTCTCTTTGTCACGAAGGCCCGCTCACCGAAGAAATCGCTGGCCTCGTCGAAAACAGGCTCTATTACGAAGAACCCTTTCTCGTTGATGTATCCGTATTTGTCACCTTTTCTGGTATGCTTCTTCACTTTCGCGAGTCCGTTATTGTAGGAGTAGAACGTTATGTTCGAGGGAAGAAGGCGGCTCTTGCCGTTGGTGTACAGGTAGTAGTCAGCATCTCCGATGGAAGCCAGTGCGGTCTTGTTCGAGAAAGGGGCGATGCTGTCGTATATGCATTGGAAGACCTGTCCGCCGGAAGTGTTGATGACTCCCCACTTACCGTCTTTTTTTACTATGGCGAAGCCGTTCTTGAAGTCTCCTGCCTCCTCGAACTGTGCCGGTATCGTTATTTCTCCCTTAAGATCCTCATATCCCCATTTGCCGGCTTCATAGAAAGCGGCGTAACCCTCCGAGTACGGCCTTAGGCTTTGTCCTTTTACGGCTCTGAGCCATTTGAAGGAAGGAACACCTTCCGTCTGCCTGGACTGGGCATGGGTCGAGCAGTAAGAGATTAATAAAAACGATAATAAGGCAATTATTTTAAAATAATTCATAGTTTTATTGTTAGTTTTTAAAAACAATGCAAATATCGGGATTTTATTGCAAATTTTCAAATCAAAGAGGACTGTTCTTACAGTTTTCCGGAAGATTTTAAATATCTTGTATATGCCAGTTTATAACCGGTTACCGCCTCGATGTAGTCGCTGTTGCATTTATGCCACTGTGTCTGTGCCTCCAGAACGTTGACAAGCGGTTCCATTCCGAGTTCGTACTGGTCCCGGCAGACTTTCAGATTGGTCTCCGCGCTTTTGAGGGAACTTCTGGCCAGACTGACCTGAAGCATGGCTTCGGACAGGGTATACCTGTCCTTCGTGTTCTCCAGCTCCATCATGTCTTCTATCCGTTCCAGTTCGCTTACAGCCATTTCGTGTTCTTTCTTGGCGGACTTCACTTTAAGGAAACCCTCCCCCCAGGCGAAAATGGGAATGCTCAGTGTGGCCATGACTGTGAATCCGCTCTGGTTCAGCAGTACGTCGTCCTGCAGCTTCAGACCGTAAGTGTATCCGTAACTGGCCATTACCCCGAGTTGTGGAAGAAAGTCGGATCTGACGAAGTCTACCTGGCGTCTTTTCAGTTCTGCCTGTTTTGTCAGCAGTCTGTAGTCGGCTCTGTTCTCTATGGAGTCCTCGTCGGGGAGGATATGATCGGCCGGGACTATGAAAGAACTGTCCAATGTGAATCCGCTCTGGTCAACTTCTATCTCTGTTGTCAGCGGCAGTCCCAGTATATGGCACAGATTCATCATTGACAGTTTCCTGCCGTTACGTGCCTTTGCGAGCATGAGACTGGCGTTGTTCTTCTGCACTTCGACTTTCAGCAGGTCCGTGGATGTGGCCATGCCCACGTCGATGGCATTCTCCACTGTGCTGTATATTCCGGATACTGTTTCCTCGAAGCTCTCGGCCGCTTCCACCAGTTTGCAGGTCTTTATGTAGAGCCAGTATGCCTCATCGACAGAAACTATCACTTCCGAGGCTTTCATCTCCGAGTTCAGTACGGCCATGTCCTTGCCGATGTCGGCCATGCGGTATCCGGATATGATCTTGCCCCCCATGAACACAGGCTGTGTCACGGATACCCCTGCGGTGAATGTGTTCGCGAGGTCTACCGACAGTGTCATGGGCGGAATGACGGCATATTGGTTGAATACAGGTATCCCGTTGTTGTATACGATGTTGCCTGCTGCGTCTTTCATAAGGTCCGGAACCAGATTCCCGTAGACGTTCTTGTAGACAGGCAGGGCTCCTCCGCTGAAATCATAGTCGAAACTGCTGGATGTCCATAGGTAGAGTCCGTATCCGGATATCTTGGGGAGGAAATTTGTTATTACGGCTTTCCTGTCCAATGCGGTTTTTTCTTCCATCAGACGGGCGTTGCGAAGAATGGCGCTGCTGTCCAGGGCGATGGTCCGGCATTGTTCCAATGTGAGGAATCTTTTCTGGGTCTGTGCCTGAAGTGATGGCATGCAGGCAGGCATTGCTGCAAGAATGGATAGGATGCAGATGCGTATTGAATGGTATTTCATGGTGTCATGCCTTTTTTATCTTGAAAAAGAGTGAGTAGAGGACAGGTAGGAACACGAGTGTGATCAGAGTGCCTATGGTGAGTCCTCCCATGATGGTTACGGCAAGCGAGCCGAACAGGGGGTCGAAAAGCAGAGGGGCCATGCCTAAGACAGTGGTCATCGAAGCCATCATCACGGGACGGAGGCGGGACATCGTGGAGTCAACGACAGCCTTGTACGGTTCGGTTCCCAGCCTGAGCTGGCGGTCTATCTCGTCGATGAGGACAATGCCGTTCTTGATCATCATGCCGATGATGCCCAGACAGCCGACCATGGCCACGAAGCCGAAACTCATGCCGGCGGCCAGCATGCCGAAGACTATGCCGATGGCCACCAGAGGCAGACAGCAGACGATGATCAGAGGCTTTTTGATGTCCTTGAACAGGGCAATCATGATCAGCAGCATGACTACTATGGCGTGAGGGAAATACTTGAACAGATATTGGGTAGATTGCCGGCTGGCATCGTATTCACCGAGCCAGGTGAGCGTGTAGCCGTCGGGCAGTTCAATCGCCTCGATACGGTCCTTGATTGCGTCCCTGGCTTGGGCGGCCGTGTATCCGGCCGTGTTGTTGCACTGGGCCTTGATGGCTCTCTGTCCGTTGTAATGGCAGATTTTCGGCTCGTTCCACTCGATGCTCACGCCCGATGTGACGGCGTTCAGGGGCATGGGGCCTGTCAGTCTCTCTATGATGTCCTCCTTACCGGTTGTTCCGGTAATTACTCCTTGGACGGTCTCCATATTTGCAACGGAGGATATGGATGGTAGCAGACCCCATACCGGAGCATTGCGGATATTGTCCACAGGCTTTCCGTCCATACCTGTACTGCGGATGTAGATACTCAGTCTCTCGGCTCCTTCGTTGAGGGTGCCGCAGGGTATGCCTTCGGCAGCGGCCATCACTGAGATACCGGCCGCGCTGCGGGACACTCCGGCCTGACGGGCAGCCGCCTGGTCATAGTCCACTTTGACAGCAGGCACCATGGGGGACCAGTCATCGGTCACCAGCCAGGTGGCGTCGCTTTCCTCCATTATGGCCTTGGCCTGTGCGCAGAGATCCTTCAGAACAGCCGGATCAGGCCCCTGGAACATAGCCTCAATCGGGTAAGGACGGTACATCAGGTTGTACTGCTTGACCCTCACGTAGGCTTCCGGGTAGGCTTTTATGAGCTCATTCTGTATGGCAGGGATGCTCTCTACCATCTTGTCGTAGTCCTTGTAGTCTATGATCAGTTCCCCGTAGCTGAGTGACGGGTCGGCGATGGCTCTTACCAGACAGTATCTGCCCGGAGTGCCGCCGAGAGATGTGACCACATGGTTGACATTGTCGTCCTGTCTGATGTATGCCTCTATTTCTTCCAGATCGCTTTCCACCTTGCCCGGTGCCGTGCCTTCAGGCATCCGGTACTCTATGTAAAGCTGGTTGTATGCCATGTCGGGGAAGAACATCTGGGGAATGTACCGGTAGCACCATATGCTGACAAGGACCAGCACGACGGCAGTGCCGACGGCGATGAGGCGGTGGGAGAGTACGTGGTCCAGCACACGGCGGAACCAGCGGTAGATTTTCGAGTCGAAAGGGTCCTTGCTCTCAGTGGCGGTGCCGCTGCCCTTGGGGTATTTGAGGGTAAGGTCGCAGTGGACAGGAACATGGGTCAGTGCCAGTACCCAGCTCAGCAGCAGCGAGACGGCCAGGACGATGAAGAGGTCCCGCACGTAGGTTCCGGCCATGTCAGGGGACATGAATATGGGGAAAAACGCCAGTATGGCGATGACCGTAGCTCCCAGCAGCGGCATTGCTGTCTTCTTGCAGATGCTGGTCAGGCACTGTGGTTTGGGAATCCCTCGCTTCATGTCCACGAGGATGCCGTCCACTATCACTATGGCGTTGTCCACCAGGATGCCCATGGCCACGATGAAGGAACCGAGGGAAACCCTCTGGAGGGTGCCGTCCATCATGTCGAGGATGAAGAACGAGCCGAAGACTATCACCACCAGGCTGGTGGCTATGATAACTCCGCTGCGGAATCCCATGGTGAACATCAGTAGAAGTATGACGATGACTATGGATTCTATTAGATTGACGATGAACGTGTTGATGGAGTTGCTCACTATTTCCGGCTGGAAGAACACCTTGTGGAATTCTATGCCGGCGGGGATGGATTCGGCTTTGATTTCCTCCAGTCTCTGCTCCACTTCCTTGCCGATCTTTATGATGTCGGTGCCGGACTCAGCGGAGATAAGCAGGCCGATGGCCGGCTGTCCGTCGTATTTCATCGAGTTGCGGACAGGGGTCTGATAGCCGTAGGAGATGTCGGCCACGTCCGAGAGTTTGAGCTGGTCATCCTCGTGCCCCTGTATTATGAGGTTGCGTATGTCGTCGATGCTTCCGTAGGCATCGCCCATCTCTATCTTCATCCTGCGGTCAGGGGTGTCGAAGTATCCTGAATAGATAATGGAGTTCTGGGAGTTGAGAGTGGTAAGCAGCTCGGTGGGATGCACGCCCAGATTGGCCATACGGTCGGCTTTCATGTCGATGTTTACGCAGCGTGTGCGCTCTCCGTATGTCATGGCCTTTGCCACCCCGTCAATATTGCTGACCTCGCGGCAGATCATATCCGCGTACCGTCCGGCCTCATCGTACCCGTAGCCGTCGAACGTGAGCGCGTAGAACATTCCGTACACGTCTCCGTAGTCATCCAGGACCATGACCTGTGCCGATGCCGGCAGAGTGGCCTTTGCGTCATTGACCTTACGGCGGAGCATGTCCCATTCCTGCTGGGTAGCCCCGTCCGGAGTAGTGGTCTTGAGCGTGACAGTGATGATGGCCATGTCGTCGAATGATTGGGATGTTACCGAGCCTACCTCATTCATCTTGCGGATGGTCTCCTCCAACGGCCGGGTGACCTCCAGTTCCGTCTCGTATGCCGTCGCACCGGGATATACAGCTGCCACTACGGCAACCTTGACCTTGATCTCAGGGTCCTCGAGCTTGCTCATACTGTTGTAGGCGAAGGCTCCGCCCACGACGAGGCAGATGAGCACGGCTACAATCAGAATCTTGTTCTTCAGAGCGTATTCTGCAATATTCATAGCTGACTGAAATTACAGAAGATTACCGACGTTGGTGGCTGATGCCCCGGGAAGAATCCTGACTTTCGCTCCGTCCTTGAGGGAATGCACTCCGGCGGTCACTACGGTCTCGCCGGCTTTGAGTCCGGAGATGATACGGGCATTGCCGTCGCGGTCAATGTCATCGGCCACTACAGCCCGTCTGTCTACTGTCATGCCGTCCGTATCCACTACCCATACGCAGCTGGTCCCCTGATTGTCGAAAAGCGCTGTGGCAGGTATGCTTACCGATGAGTCCTCACCGGAATTGTATTCTATGTATACGGCTGTGCCGATGCCAGGTTGGGGTACAGTCCCGTCAGGAGCCGGTCTGAGGGCGTAACGGGCCGTGAAAAGCTGATTGAGATTGGCCTTTTTGGTTATATCAATCAGGTCCAGCCGGAATGTCATGCCGGGATAAATGTCTACGGTACACCAGCTGCGGACAGTCTTGTCGATGTTGGTGAAGTCGATAGCCGGAATATCCACCTTGACTATGGGTGCTCTGTCACTGATAAGTGTCACGACCGGCATTCCTGCCCCTACAGTCTCTCCGGCCTCAAACAGCACCTGTTGTACGAAACCGTCAAATGGTGCGAGCATCTTCGTGTCGTTGAGGGCATTCTTGTGCGCGTTGTAGAGGGCGGTCATCTGCTCCAGGCCGTACCGTGCCTTGTCGTAATCGTTCTGCGCCGCGCTGCCACGGTCGGCCAGTTCTATGACCCTGCCGGCCTCGGCCTTGGCCTGCTCGTATTTCGCGGTGGTTGCCGCCAGCTGCAGGGCGTAGTCCCTTTCCTCAATCTCCGCCAGGGTATCTCCGGCGCTTACATGTTGCCCCTCGCGGAAATGTACGGCGGCGATAGGCCCTGCCACCCTGAATGACAGGTTGACATCTTTTTCAGGCTGTAGCCTGCCGGGGTAGGATACGGTCCTCGTACTGCCGATGCTTTCAACTGTGGCTGTCCTGACATAGGGGATGCTTTCCTCTTTCCGCCCTTGTTCACCGTTAGTTCCGCAGCCTGCCAAAATGTTTGTTATAGAGGCGGCAGCGACTGTTACCGCAAGTCCTTTGAGTACACGTCTCATCGTATTGTTCAGTTATTTAAACCTTATTTAATAGCCTATTAATGCATAATACGCTACAAGCCGCAAAAACTATGCCCTTAACTTCCTCTGAACTTCCTCGGGGAAAGTGCCGGGAATTCCTGCGAAAACGGTTCACTTTCCCCCGTGGCATGAGACTTCTGGGGAGGTCCAGCAGGGCGTGCTTTTGGAAATGCCTAGTATACAGGTACTTTGAAAAAGAGCATCTGCTGGACCTGGGGTGAAAAGGCGGTTTTGTGGCAAAAAACGGGCAGTCCAGCAAACCTCCAGATTATATGCATCTAACAATCAGTGCAATACGTTTGGGAGATGTGTTGGACATTGTAAAAGTACTAAAGTCTGCCTTTTTGCGAAACGACACTTTCTCCCGCGTGGTGAAAATCCGGCAACGAGAAAAGACTAGCCGCCCTCGGCTCTAGAGGGAGGGACCCGCCGCGAAGCGGTGGGAGGGCCTGGTCTTTTCGACTGCCGGATTTTCATTAGAGTGAGTGCAGTACCGGTTTGGTGGGATTGCGGTTCACTTTCGGCGTGGGATTGAGAAATGCAGCTCGTTTTTCAAGTTGCTAAGAATCATAACGTTGTGAAATGTACTGCATTTTTCAGGCCTTTGCAAGAGAGTGAAAAGTGTACACTGTTTTTGTAATTAATTGGTAATCATGTATTTGTGTAAAGTTTGCAATTCCCGCAGTTCCTTAAAGGACTAAAATGTACGCAATGAAGTAGTCAGAAGCGGATGCCGAGTCCGATGCCGCTCTGCTGGATGCCGATGGACACTTCGGAGACTGAGGCAGGGGTTCCGGGAGCATAGCATTCGGCGGCTTTCTTCAGTCTGGCATTGCCGACGCACAATAACGGAATACTGGTCAGCAGCATGGTTCCTCCTATGATTAGACATGGTATGGAAGTGACAGTCCCGAGAAAATAGGGTACCCAGCTGTCAGCGGTATTGAGTGAGCCGAGGGAAGTGGCAAAGAGTACGATTCCGACAGCTCCGAATCCCCCTCCGATGCTGCTGACAATCACACCGGCCTTGTACAACTTCCGTCCTGAGGAATAGAGCTGGAAACTCTCCTCGTTCATGATGCTGTGGGCTATATCAATATCAATCCTGGAGCCATTTTCCGTGTACAGATGTCCGCCCCTGCGCTCCAGCCGCTGAGGTCTTTCACCGATGTACTGCGCCTGCGCTGCCAGGCACGCAGCCATGACTGTCAGTATTGTAATCATAAGTCGTTTCATAATCGTTCGCGTTATTCGTTGTAGGAATTTTCCAAGATAAAGAGCAGCGTTTGAGTACGGTTCTCATGGTCAATGAGGCTCTGCCAGTAATCAAAGTCCCAGAACCGCTTGTTGAGGAGGTCCTGTTGATTCTCCGGATGCAGTCTGAACAGTGTGTCAAGCTTCATATTCAGAATAACCAATGTGTCAGGCTTATATGGATTTGAAAAGCTGAATTCGAAATCAAAAAACGAAGCACTGCCCATACTGGTATATTGGAATATACAGCCTTTATCGCCAGCTTTGATATGCACATTGTGGATCTCGGTGCTGTCTGACCGTGTAACGATGATGTCCTCATCCAGTTGGTTCTCTATGTACCAGAATCCAGTATAATTCGGGTCGCATGATGGGATGAATAACATTACAGTTGTAAACAGCGCAACGAGAAAATGATAGTATTTCATGGATGAAGGCTTTAAAAATATTGTGTAAAAATATAAAATATTGTGTAAAGATATAATGATTGTCCGCAAGGTAGAGGGGCCTGGTCTTTCGACTGCTGGTCTCCTGGCTTCGGTGTCTGCGAGTGACCTGCCTGATGCTGTTTTGAGAAATGTCTGATAACGAGGCGAATGTAAAACAGTGCGGATGAAAGTAGGGAATAGTTGGAAATAATTAAGAGCGGAATACGTTTAGAAAACAGTCTGTCCTGCTCCATTTTACATATCGCACTGCATCTTAGATGCTTACACAGGTGTACGGATTACTGGCAGTTGACAGTTCCCGCTTGTCCGTAGGTTCCTTTTCGCATATGCTGCTGTCTTACATGATTATGCGGAACAGACTGGGCGGTGCGACAAGGTGGGGGCAAGGCAATATCCTTGTTGTCTGTTGCCGGGTCTCAGTTCGGGATTATTGGGAGATGAAGCGGTAGACAATCTCGCCGGCCTGGCGTTCGGGGGCATCCTGTGAGGCGGTGAAGCGGGAGCGGCCGGCGGCCCTTAGGGCGTAGTCTCTCAGGCACTGGTCAGGCGAGGAGACGGATTCGATAATCTTCGTTCCGACTACGTATCCCTTGCGGTTGACGATGATGCTGACGGAAACATCCCCGCCGCCCATGCACTTGTAGGCCGGTACCGGCAGACTCATGGCCTTGCGGTCGTCCAGGGTGTAGGATATGACTGACGGGCCGGTGTAGGTGTCTCCTTTCTGGTCTTTGTCGTCGTTTCCGGTCACTGTCACGTTCTCACCGTCATCAGATGCTTCTTCCAACTGATGTCTGGTACGGTTCAGGCGCTCCTGCAGCTCTCGTGCATCCCGGTAGATGTCTTCAGGATTATCGAACCTGTCGTCCTTGAGATGCTGGGAGGAGGCGTCCACGGCTACATTGCGGATGCTTTCTGCATTCCCTGATGCGGATGTTCCAAGCATGGCGTCCAGTTCCCGGTCTATCTCATCCTTGACACTTTCCTGCATCTGTCTTCTGGCATCTGCCTGCTCCATTTCTTCCTGGGCAGAGAAATCGATGAGGAAGGAGGTGTCCTTTGAAAGCTGTACGTGGATTGACCAAGATAGAAGGATTATCAGCAGTACAAGATGGAATATGACGGTAAGGTATGCTCCGGCCTTGTCGTCCCGGTCCACTTTCAGATGTCTGCACAGCGGTTTCAATCGGACGGCAAGACCGGACAGATTGACCTTGGGCAGTCGTCTTGTCAGGCCGCGGAGTCGTTCAGCTATGTTTGATATGATGTTCAATGGTGGCTATGAGCATGTCTATGCCGATCTGATTGTGTCCTCCTTGGGGAAGAATGAGGTCGGCGTATCTTTTAGAAGGTTCAATGAACTGCAAGTGCATGGGTTTGAGGGTCTTCTCGTAGCGGTCGATGACTTTGCCGACGTCTCTTCCGCGTTCCAGGGTGTCTCTTGCAATGACTCTGACAAGTCTGTCGTCCGGGTCTGCATCCACGTACACCCGGATGTCAAGCATTTTCCTGAGCTCAGGATCCGTGAATATGAGTATCCCTTCCACGATAATGATGTGTGCAGGGTATACGGTCACAGTCCTGGAATCCCTCGTACAGGTAAGGTACGAGTATACTGGCTGCTCTACGGCGTGTCCGTGCTGCAGTTCTGAAAGTTGCTGCCGGAGCAGGCCGAAATCGATGGAGTCCGGGTGATCGAAGTTCAGTTTCTGTCTTTCTTCCAAGGGAATACCGCTGTTGTCCCTGTAGTATGAGTCCTGAGGGACAACAACGACTTCTCCTTCCTTGAAATGCTCGGTTAGTCTGCGGACGACCGTGGTCTTTCCGGAGCCGGTACCTCCGGCTATTCCGATAGTCAGCATACCGGCAGATTAGAATTCAGCTGACTTGGGTGTTCTCGGGAACGGGATGACATCCCGGATATTGCTCATTCCGGTCACGAAGAGCAGCAGTCTCTCGAAGCCAAGTCCGAATCCGCTGTGGGGAGCGGTGCCGAATCTCCGTGTGTCGATGTACCACCACAGACAGCTGGTGTCCATGTGCAGCTCGTCGATACGTTTCATCAGTTTTTCAAGTGACTCTTCTCTCTGTGATCCGCCGATGATCTCACCGATCTTGGGGAAGAGCACGTCCATGCCCCTGACGGTCTTTCCGTCATCATTCTGCTTCATGTAGAATGCCTTGATGTCCTTTGGATAGTCCGTCAGGATTACGGGCTTGCCGAAATGCTGCTCCACGAGGTATCTTTCATGCTCGCTCTGTAGATCTACTCCCCATGAGACAGGATACTCGAATTTTGCTCCGGATTTGACAAGTATATCAATGGCATCCGTGTATGTCATGCGTACGAAGTCAGTGTTGACCACACTCTTGAGTCTTTCGATGAGACTGTTGTCGATCATGCTGTTCAGGAAGATAAGGTCGTCCATGCAGTTGTCGAGGGCATAGCGCACGAGGTATTTGATGAAGTCCTCTGCAATGTCCATGTTCTCGTCAATCTCCACGAAAGCCATTTCCGGCTCGATCATCCAGAATTCCGCAAGGTGTCTCGGGGTGTTGGAGTTTTCGGCCCGGAATGTGGGACCGAAGGTGTAGATGTTACCTATGGCCATGGCACCGAGCTCTCCTTCAAGCTGTCCGCTGACGGTCAGGTTGGTATGCCTGCCGAAAAAATCCTGTGAGAAATCCACTTTGCCGTCCTCCCTGCGCGGAGGATTGTCGATGTCAAGGGTCGTTACCTGGAACATGGCACCGGCACCTTCTGCGTCAGATGCTGTGATAATAGGAGTGTGGAGGTAGTAGAAGCCTCTGTCGTTGAAATACTTGTGGATAGCGAAAGCCATTGCGTGACGGATTCTGAGTACGGCTCCGAATGTGTTTGTCCTTGGGCGCAGATGGGCGATTTCACGCAGGAACTCCATGCTGTGTCCCTTTTTCTGCAGAGGGTATTTCTCCGGGTCAGCAGTGCCGTACAGCTGTATTTTCTCAGCCTGGATCTCGACTTTCTGTCCGCTTCCGATGGATTCCACCAGTTTTCCGGTAACGGCTATGCTTGAGCCGGTTGTTATGTCCTTGAAGTCCCCGTCCGGTGTGAAATTGTTGAAGTCACATACAATCTGTATATTGTGAATAGTAGATCCGTCATTAAGGGCGATGAATGCTATGTTCTTGTTGCCTCTTTTAGTCCTTACCCACCCTTTGGCAAGCACTTCCTTGCCAGGGGTCTCTTTCAAGAGCTCGGATACTCTCTGTCTTATCAGTGTCATGGTATATTATAAGTTTAAAAATCTATATTCATTGCTTCGCAGATCCTGGCCGGAATCTCGGTATTGTCCATTCTTCCGGAGAAAAGCATGCTTCCGGCCCCTATGGCGAAAACAGGTACGTTCGTTCCGGAGTGGTCTTTTGTTGTCCAGCCGAGATGTGCCTCGTGGGAAGTCCCGTCCATCTCATCTTTTTCCTCGCCGGAGACCTTGTCCTTTGAACAGCTGATGCCGTCCAGCTTGTCGAAATAGACATTGTAGCCTTCCTCCCAGCTCATTGTCAGTCCGCCGGTTTCGTGGTCGGCGGTCACTACAATGAGAGTTTCATCGGGGTGCTCGTTGTAGAACCTGACTGCTTCCGCCACAGCATCGGAAAGACTTATAGTCTCAAGTATGGCTGTCTTGGTATCGTTGGCGTGGCTGGCCCAGTCAATCTTGCCGCCTTCGGACATGATGAAGAAACCGTTCCCGTCCTCGGTGTATAGGAAATCGATGCATGCCTTTACAAGATCCGCCTGTGTCATGTCGCCGTCCGTCTTGTCTATGGCGTACGGCAGTTCAGTCGCATCCCTTCCGTTTTCCTGCAGCAGGAATATCTTTTCAGCGTCATCCTTCACCTCATGGAACGCGCTCATTCCTTCAGCAATGGTGTAGCCGCTGTCTTCGATGGCATCGTATACGGGCAGCAGGGTACCGTCCTTTCCGGTGTTCTCTATAAGGCCTCCTCCGGCGAATATCTCAAAGCCGGCAGACGGTATTTCGGAAGCTATGTCGTAGTAGTTTCCCCTGTCGACATTGTGTCCGTAGAATGCTGCCGGAGTGGCATGGTTCAGTCCGACCGTAGAGGATATGCCTACTTTATATCCTGCGTCATGTATCTTGTATGCTATGCTCCTGAGTTGCGTAAGTGAATCAGGAGCTATACCGAGCATGCCGTTGTTGGTCTTGCTGCCGGTGGCAAGTGCCGTACCCGCTGCGGCCGAGTCCGTGATGAGGTTCGATTCAGAATGAGTGACGGCGCAGCCCAGTACGGGAAAGAGCGAAAAGGAAAGGGGACGGCTGCCGGAAATACCTTGTGTATGGCCGTTGTAGTATTCGGCAATGGAGACGTGGGTAAATCCCATGCCGTCACCTATGAAGTAAAAAACATATTTGGCTTTCTGGTTACTGGCTGCGGCAGCCAGCATTGTCAGCATGACCAGTAATATTGCGGTCGATAATCTTTTCATGCCTGCTTGTGAAAATTTATGTCCATTATTTAAAAATGGGTGTCCCACTATGCATGAGGCACCCATTTCAATCGGTCAGCGGGACTGTTTAGTTTACGTTCTGAACAGTCTTTCTGGCTGCGTACATTATCTTCAGCGCGGAACAGCGGCGCAGTTCCTGCTTAACGTCTGTCACGATACCCATCCTGGTGCCCTCGTCTATTTTAAGGGATACAGTCATGAGCTCACGGTCAACTTCGTCCAGAGACTCGCGCTCTGCGGCGATGAAGTCACGTATGTCAGTGATGTTTCTGAATGAGTCGTTGAGCTGGATACGGGAGTCCGTTCCGAATTCGGCCTGATACTGAAGGGAAGGTGCACCGATGAAGATATAACAAGCCAGGTCTTTTCTCTCAAGTTTGACCACTTCTGATGCTTCCGGCAGCTTGACGTTGACCATTCGGTCAGTCTGACGCATGCTGGTGGACACCATGAAGAACATGAGAATCATGAACACGATATCGGGGAGCGATGCCGTATTGATGCCAGGAGTGCCTTTGTCGCCTTTTTTTAGGAATTTAGCCATTTTTTTCCTCCTATTGTTTTGTTACATCCACCGGTTCTGCCTCGGAGATTTTGTTGGGGATAGCATCCTGAACGATCTCCTGCTTGTCTGCGCTGAGTTCGTCATAGGTTTCCCCGAAGTGGGCCATTGAGAAGTCATTTCTGACCTTGTTGATGGCTCTCACCAGAATGTTCTGGACCTCGACATATTTGCTATAGCTGCTCTGCCGGTCATTCTGCAGGGATATCACACCTTCTGAGACCGGATATTCCCCGAAGCCCTCAATGTTCTTGACTGTCTTGGAAGGCAGGTCAGAACGGTCATTTGGGTTGGTCAGGAACTCGATAACGATCTCTTCAAGCTGTGCATCCGAAAGAATAACCTTGCCGCCGGCCATTACACCGTTCCTGGAGTTGATCTTCACATCGAGCATGTTACGACGGTTTACTTTCAGGTCTTCTACCTGTGCGCCTTCGGGAGGCATGGGCGGAAGACGGCGGGAAAGTCCGGTTTCGGGGTCCATCGTACTCACCATCAGGAAGAAAATCAACATAAGGAACGATATGTCTGCCATCGAACCTCCGTTTATTTCAGGTGTTTTCTTAGATGCCATAATTAATTAACCTTTGTGTATAAGATTTCTTACACTGCCCCATACGAGGGCGAGTATAGCGATTACGACCAGCGCATAGCTCAGGTTGAGCAGCGTATCGGTCATCTTCAGTGTCGCGTGAGTAGGCTGTACTGCCATGTTTACGGTAATTGGATCACCGCTGGCGAACAGGAAGGACAGTCCGATAAGCACTACGGCGATCAGGACTGTGATGCCTGTCTTTCTGAGGGATTTCCTGTTCCCTGCCATGTTGACGAGAGACATGACCACTACAAGGACAAGGGCTGCTACCACCAGCACATACGCCCAGTAAAGGAGTATGTCAAGCAATCCGGTGGTGGACAGAGCCTCTGACAGGTTGTTTACGGTGTACATTCCAGTCTTGCCATTGTAGATGAAGAATGCTACCAGACCTATCAGGGAAATGACCAGCAGACAGATTTCTAATATTTTAGTGAATTTTTTATTCATGACGGTTGATTACTTGTTCTGATATTTTACGATCATGTCTACGAGAGCGATGGAAGCGTCTTCCATTGAAAGGACGATGGAGTCTACTTTCGAAATCAGGTAGTTGTAAAGTATCTGAAGAATGATGGCCACGATAAGACCGCCGACGGTGGTGATCAGGGCGACTTTCATACCTCCTGCAACGAGGGTCGGGCTGATGTCACCTGCTCTCTGGATCTCATCGAATGCCTGAATCATACCGATCACAGTTCCCATGAATCCCAACATAGGAGCGACAGCGATGAAGAGGGTAATCCATGAAAGACCTCCTTCGAGCTGGCCCATCTGGACGGAACCGTATGATGTGATGGATTTCTCGACTTCCTCGACACCCTTGTCATATCTGAGCAGACCCTGATAGAAAATGGATGCCACAGGTCCGCGGGTATTGCGGCATACGTCCTTGGCAGCCTCTACACCACCGTTGTTGAGGGCGTCCTCTACTTTCTTGAGGAGTTTCTCGGTATTGGTGCTGGCGAGGTTGAGGTAAATAATTCTTTCAATGGCAACTGCGAGACCGAATACGAGGCAGGCGATAATCGTAGCCATGAACCCTGCGCCACCCTCGATGAACAGTCTCTTGATTTCCTGATGCATAGGTGCCTCAGCGGGTGCTTCTTCCACTGTGGCCTCATCCATAGGCTCAAAGGCTACCATTTCGGACGAGTCTGTGGTAGCGAGGGAATCTCCCTCCTGAGCAAATGCGTATTGAGCAGTGAAAGTCATAAGACCCATAACTGCCAAAAACATGAAGATTTTTTTCATACAATTTTTGATTAGTTATTAAACAAATTTTAAAATGAGTTATGCGGAGAGGGCGGGATTCGAACCCGCGAAGCCCTTTTGGAGCTTACGCACTTTCCAGGCGCGCGCCTTCGACCACTCGGCCACCTCTCCTGTTAAAAATTACGGCCAAAATTAGGAATTATTTTCATACAATCTACAATTCTGTGAGTTCTCCGCGAAGATTTTTTTCAAGAAATTTTTTAACGCACTTATTGTCAGAATATTGGCCTAATAAAAAAAACAATTTCGCAACGGCTGCTTCGGTCGTGCAGTCGCTGCCCCCGGTAACTCCGGCATTCTTGAGTGCCTTGCCTGTGGAATATGTGTCCATATCCACCCGGCCAGCCTGGCATTGGGTGATGTTGAGGACGATCAGCCCCCTGTCAACGGCTTCTCTTATGCAGTCTGTGAACCATCTGCCTGACGGGGCGTTCCCGGAACCGTAGGTTTCAAGGATTATTGCCCGTATGCCTTGCGTCATTACCAGTGATTCCAGAATTCTGCGGCTCATGCCGGGGAATATCTTTATGATCAGAACGGACGGATCGAGAGAGTATGCGGCCTTCAGCGGTTTCCCCCATGTGTCGGGATATCTGATGAATGATGTGTTGAACTTGAGGTGTATGCCGGCTTCCGCAAGGACAGGGTAGTTGGCCGAGCGGAAGGCCCTGAAGTTCTCTGCTGTGTATTTGGTGGTCCTGTTACCTCTGTACAGCTGGCTTTCGAAATATATGCAGACTTCAGGCACCATGGGGTGACCGTTTTTGTCCTTTGATGCGGCGATCTCGATGGAGGATATGAGATTCTCCTTGCCGTCAGTGCGGAGCATGCCTATAGGCAACTGGCTTCCCGTGAATATTACCGGTTTCTCGATGTCTTCAAGCATGAAGCTGAGGGCGGATGCGGAAAACGACATCGTATCTGTTCCGTGCAGTATTACGAAGCCGTCGTAGTTGTCGTAATTGTCCTCGATCAGTCTTGTGAGTTTTTTCCAGAACTCGATGTCCACGTCCGAGGAGTCGATTATGGGATCGAACGAGTATGTGTCGATACGGTATCCGAACTTCCTGAGCTCGGGTACTTCCTCCAGTATCTGGGAGAAGTCGAACGGTCTGAGGTCGAAAGAGACCGGATCCTGTTTCATTCCGATGGTTCCTCCTGTGTATACCAGCAGTATGGATGTATTGTCTTGCATATATCGTTATTTCAGGTTGAACAATTCTTTTGCTGTGGCTGAGGTCATGCTGTCGACTTCGGCGATGCCGATTCCCTTTATGGAGGCTGTCTTCTCCGCAATATACCGGAGATAGGCCGGCTCGTTCCGTTTCCCTCTGAACGGCACAGGGGTGAGCCACGGAGAGTCGGTCTCGAGCACGATGTCCCCGAGCGGTATATTCTTTAGGGTCGCGGCTACGCCGGCGTTCTTGTATGTGACTACTCCGCCGATGCCGATTTTGAAGTCTCCGTAGCTCTTTATGCGTCTGTAGGTCTCGATGCTGCCTGAGAATGCGTGCATCACCCCGCGCATGACAATCCCTTTCATGGCCAGGCTGTCGAGTATGCTGAACAGGGTGTCATGGGCCTCCCTGACATGGATTATTACGGGCAGTCCGGCCTCGGACGCCCATCTCATCTGTATCTTGAAAACCTCTTCCTGCTCCTTGATGTATGCGTCGGACCAATGTCTGTCAAGTCCTATTTCTCCGACAGCGGACCAGCCTCCTTCGGAGAGCCTTTCCTCTACGAAATCCAGCTCGCGCTTCCATCCGGCGTCCACTGATGTAGGGTGAAGTCCGGTCGCGACGCTTATCGTGTCAGGATACATGGATGCGCATTCCATCATCCGGAAATGTACGGAAGAGTCGATGCCTGGGAATATGAGATGATCGACACCGGCCTCCACGGCTCTTTGGACGGTTTCATGGAAGTCTCCGTTGAATGCCTCGTCGTAGATATGCGTATGTGTGTCTGTCATTTTAGCTTCAAGCAGTAGTTCCCGTATATGTCGGTCCCGACAATACCGTCCAGTTCCAGCTCCGTAAGTTCCGGCAGTATCTCGGCCGGTCTGCCGCCGGTTTTCTCTATCAGTGTGTCGCGGTCGACTGCGGTTTCAGCGGCTAAAGCTAATAAAATATTCCGTTTGATGTAGCCGCAGTTGTCGAAGATTTTTTGTAGTCTGATGTTAAAATCTTCTGATTCAATGTCTTCCCAGTTCATAATCTTGGTCGTGTCGGACGGGGAGGAGATTATGGCTGCCGTGTTGTCGCGTATCAGGATGTTGCATCCCTCGGAGTATTTGTCGGTCATCCTGCCTGGAACGGCAAGGACTTCCCTTGAATACGACTGCGCGAGTCTGGCAGTTGTCATTCCGCCTCCCTTTGCAGCGGATTCCACGAGTATGACGGCGTCTGACATACCTGCTATTATCCGGTTCCTTCTCAGGAAAGTCACCGGGTGCGGTGTGGATCCTTTCGGAAAGTCTGTCACAAGTCCGCCTTGTCCTGTAATCCTGACAGCATGTCCCCTGTGCGCTGCCGGATATATGGAATCCAGTCCGGTGGGAAGCACTGCGATGGTCTGCATGGAGCATTCCATTGCGGTAAGGTGTGCGCAGATGTCTATGCCGTAGGCCAGCCCACTTATGATTACCGGCTTTTCACGGAGTGAAGACAGATGCTCGATGATTTTACGGCACTGGGTCAGTCCGTACTGGGAGGCTTTTCTTGTCCCGACTATCGCGACGGCTCTCGCAGGATTGAGGTCCGTTTCTTTCTGTCCTTTCATGAAAAGTACTGCCGGCGCGTCCGGGCATTCTCTCAGTCTTGCCGGATACTCTCTGTCCTTTATATATATTATGCGGATTCCATGTGCACGGGCCCATTCCACTTCTTTTTCGGCCATGCACAGGTAGTCCTTGTCCAGGATGGCGTCCACGTATCCGCCGAACCCGACAATGCGTCCAAGTTCGGTCCGCGACAAAGAGAATATTTCACTCGGAGCAGGGAATTTCTCTGTCAGCGTCTTGGCGCAGCGGCTGTTGAAATTGAATATTCTGTTAAGTGCGCACGCATAAACCGTCTCGTCGTATTCCATGGCGGCGAATTTAGCTGCAGTAGCGGAGAGGCTGCGTGAAATAAAAAAACGGGTGAGAAAATACCCGTTTTTCAAAAAAAATCAGAATTTAAAATCGTCTCCGTATTTTTCAAGATAGTAGGTGGAATCAGCCTTGTCGAAAGTGTCTATGGCAAAAACATCATCTTCCATGCTTCTCCCGTTCATGATACGGTGCTGCTCGAGTACATCAGTCCTGTTCCGTATGGTGTCTACCGTAGCGATGCTTATGCCTGCAGTCAGTATTATGACAGCTGCCGCTTTTGCCCATCCTGTACGCAATATTCTGAACAGGACCTCTTTCCCGCTCTCCTTTTGCCTGTCTTCCTGAAAACCTTTGCGGAGGCTCCGCATGGCCTTGAGGATAGCGGAACATTCGGGACATACGCGAAGATGCTCCTGAACCTTTGTCTCCTCTTCCGGACTCAGCATGTTCAGAAAGTACTTGGATAAGGTATCTATGTCTATGTGTCCTTTCATTTGTACTGTTCCATTATCTTCCTGAATCTGTCCAGCAGATTCTTTTTAAGTCTTTTCATCTCCTGACGCAGTCTGGCGCATTCTTTTGCGCTCTCTTTCGGGCTCATGACTCCGTAGTGCCTTACGATGATCTCTTCGTATGAGAGTCCGTCTACATAGTGCTCGAACAGTCGTCCGACTTTGTCCTCGAAGCCTTTTACGAGTGGTTCGTGCAGGGGATGCTCCTTATTATATAATATAACGATGAAATATCCTTGAACCGACTCTTTGTCCGAGTAGTCAATATAAGTGCTCAGCCTGTCGATTTGTGACGGGAAATTTTCAGGAACTGTCTCCGGCCTGTCGAAATACTTGTCTTCCGCCCCGTCCTGCTGCAGCCTGTAGCTGATGCTGTCCACATCGACCGGGGTTCGGGCCTTGGATCTCGCGATTTCCTTGTTCTTGTTCTTCAGTACTCCGATGGAGTAGGAGAGTACGGCCTTGGAGTCCACAGGTTCCTTGAGCCTGTGCTCCACTACTGCCCTGTTGACGGATATGCATGTCTCGCTCCAGATATCGTGGGTGTTGTTGTTTCCGGATATTCCGGACATCTGGTAGCAGAAGGCGGCTGTGATGGGTTTCAGCTTTTTGTAGAATTTTCCCCAGTAGAAATTGTCGTTGTCTCTAAGGTAGCCGATAATCCTTGATTCCTCTACGGGAAAGTTGCTTTCGGCAAGATTCCTGCTGTAGTTTTCCAGTTCTGACGTGTTTCCGAATGGAGGCAGTGCTGAGAAACTGAGAGTGTATATTTCCTGAAAAACTGTCTGGGAAAGAGCGAATGAGACTGTGTCCGAATCGGGGGCGAGGTGGTTGTCCACTTCTGTTCTCCCGTAGGTTTCGAACATCCGGTCTGCGTGACGGCGTATCAGGGACTTCACCGTCGTCTCGAACTCCGGGTTGTCGATGTTCTCCCGGCAGAATATACTGAATCCCCTGAGTCTGTAGTACTCCTTCAGGCACCTGTGTTTCCATTCTCCATATGTCTCACCTTCCGCTGGCGGAAACCGGTGGGATATCAGCAGGGCTTCTTTCCTGATATCCTGAAAGAAGCCGATTTTCTGCAGACGGAATCTCTCGTCCTCCTTGGTGAGAATTTCAATGGAGTCTTTTTCTATATTGCTCTCCATCGGGCTCTATTGAATGCCTCGGACTTTTTTCTCCCACTTCCAGGCGGATCTCAGCACGTCGTCTATTGGGGTGTCTGCCTTCCATCCAAGCACTTTGTTCGCCTTTGACGGATCGGCCCATACCTTTATTATATCACCTTCCCTGCGAGGAGCGTAGCTGTAGGGTACCTTTACGCCCGTGGCGTTCATGAAGTGGTTGACAAGCTGGAGTACGGACAAGCCAGTACCTGTTCCGAGATTGAATATGGCGTATCTCTCTTTGTCGTTGTCGCTGTTGTCCAGCATGCGGTCTACAGCGGCCACGTGGGCTTTCGCCAGGTCGCATACGTAGATGTAGTCCCTGATGCATGTTCCGTCCGGGGTAGGGTAGTCATTGCCGAAGATCTTCAGTTCCTTGCGTATGCCTGCCGCAGTCTGGGTGATGTAGGGCACCAGATTCTGGGGAACTCCCAGAGGCATCTCTCCTATGAGTGCGGAAGGATGGGCCCCTATGGGGTTGAAATATCTCAGGGCTGTGACCTTGAGGGAAGTATAAGCCTTTACGCAGTCCTGCAGAATGTCCTCGCACATCTGTTTGGTACGGCCGTAAGGGGAAGTGGCCGGCTTGACGGGAGCGTTTTCGCTTATGGGCAGATTTTCCGGATCAGGCTCTCCGTATACTGTGCAGGATGAGGAGAATACTATCCCTCTGTCCTTGCCGTCGCGTATGGACAGTTCTATGAGGTTGAGCAGGGACTGCAGGTTGTTCTCAAAATACCTGAGCGGCTGCACTACACTTTCGCCTACGGCCTTGTGTGCGGCGAAGTGTATGGATGCCGTGATGTCCGGATATTCCTCGAATACTTTTGCGAACTGCTCCTTGTCGCTGCAGTCTGTCTTTATGAACGGGAGTTTTCTGCCTGTTACTGCCTCAATGCCCTTGAGCATTTCGGGAGAGGAATTGGAAAAATTGTCTACTCCAACGACATCGTATCCTGAGTTGACGAGTTCAACGACAGTGTGTGAGCCGATATATCCGGCGGCTCCTGTGACAAGTACCCTACCTTTGTCCATTTTATTGAAATTTTATCTGCAAATATACTCAAATTTTCTAATTTTGTCGTTATTTTAAATACAGTCATTATGTTAGGAATAGCATCGGATCATGCCGGCTTCGAAATGAAGGAGGGGCTGAAGAAATATCTGTCTGAACTTGGTTATGATGTAAAGGATTTCGGGACGTATTCTCCCGAGAGCATGGATTATCCGGACGTGGCTCATCCTTTGGCAGAAAGCGTCGAGAAGGGGGAGGTCGAGTACGGTATCGCGTTGTGCGGCTCTGGAAACGGAATAAGCATGACTTTGAACAAGCATCAGGGAATCAGGGCTGCATTGTGCTGGAATGAGGAGCTGGCTGCCTTGGCCCGCCGTCACAATGACGCCAATGTCCTTTCTCTGCCTGCCCGTTTCATATCGCTGGACCTTGCTGAAAAGATAGTCAAGACTTTTATGGAGTCCTCGTTTGAGGGAGGAAGGCATCTCAGAAGGATACAGAAGATACCTTGCGCACCGGCAGTACGGTAGTTGCGATGGCAGGGTATGTTGTCATAGACAAAAGGACACCGGCCGGTGTCTCTTTGTCACCGGAACAGTATCCGGACGGATATGTGGTTGTGCTGGACAAGCCATACGGCTGGACTTCTGCCGATGCCGTACGTAAGATAAAGTTCGGACTGTGCAGACGCTACCGG
Source organism: uncultured Alistipes sp. (assembly GCA_900544175.1). Classification (GTDB taxonomy): domain Bacteria; phylum Bacteroidota; class Bacteroidia; order Bacteroidales; family UBA932; genus Coprenecus. Next base: position 81,530 of record UQUN01000002.1, on the reverse strand, counting down.
ACTGGGAAGGTGAAAGTGGGCCATGCCGGGACGCTGGACCCTCTCGCTACCGGAGTCCTTGCCGTATGTGTAGGTAAGGCTACGAAAAGTTCCGAGGCGCTTCAGGCCGGTAACAAGGAGTATCTTGCGGAGATTACTTTCGGGGCGACGACGCCGTCCTTCGACAAGGAGACGGAGGTGGATGCCGTGTTTCCATATGGGCACATAACGGTCGGGGACATAGCCGTGGCTCTGGACGGAATGGTGGGTGAGCAGTTGCAGCTGCCGCCGGTCTATTCTGCGAAATACGTGGATGGAGTAAGGGCATACGAGAAGGCACGGCAGGGAGAGTCTGTAGATTTGAAAGCATCACGTATAGAAATTTACGGAACAGAAATTGTAGAGTACAGTCCTCCTGTGCTCAAGGTTGTTGTCAGGTGCGGAAAGGGGACGTATGTCCGGGCTTTCGCAAGGGATTTGGGAGTGGCCCTCGGGAGTGGGGCTCATCTTTCAGGGCTGGTAAGGACGGCCTCAGGTGGTTTTTTGTTGGAAAACGCACTTTCAATACCTGAGTTTGAAACTTTTTTATCAGAAAATTCGTAATACTATATATGAAGCTTTCACAATTTAGTTTTGACCTGGATTTCAGGAAAGACATCGCTCCGTATCCGGCGGAGTACAGAGACGAGTCGAGAATGCTTGTCCTTCACCGTTCTACAGGTGACATCGAGCACAGGATATTCAAGGATATCATAAATTACTGCGACGAAGGGGATGTTTTTGTGTTTAACGACACAAAGGTGTTTCCTGCCAGACTTAAGGGCAACAAGGAAAAGACAGGAGCCGAGATCGTGGTGTTTCTGCTCAGGGAACTCAACCGTGACCAGAGACTGTGGGACGTGCTTGTGGATCCGGCCCGCAAGATAAGGATTGGCAACAAGCTGTATTTCGGCGAGAATGACTCTCTTGTAGCGGAAGTCATAGACAACACCACATCCAGAGGCAGGACTTTGCGTTTTCTGTTTGACGGCTCCTATGACGAGTTCAAGTCGACCTTGTACTCCATGGGGGAGATACCTGTACCGGAGTATGTCTATGTGGCCAGACAGGCCAAGAGGGAAAGGGACGGACTGGCCCCTGTGCGTCCTGCCGGCCCGTACATCTACTCGGAGCCTTTCGATACGGACCGTTTCCAGACTATATATGCCAGGAACGAGGGAGCGGTGGCGTCTCCGGCGGCAGGTCTGCACTTCAGCCGTGAGGTGTTCAAGAGGATGGAGATAAAGGGGGTGGACGTACGTTTCATAACCCTTCACATGGGTCTCGGGCATTTCCGGAATGTGGATGTGGAGGATCTCTCAAAGCATAAGATTGACTCCGAGAGGGTGATTATACCGGAGGAGACTGCAGATGCGGTGAATGCTGCAAAGAACTCCGGTCACAAGATATTCGCCGTAGGCGCCACTGTCGTAAGGGCGATCGAGACTCCGGTTACCACAACCATGCAGCTCAAGCCTTTCGATGGCTGGACCAACAAGTTCATATTCCCTCCTTACAGTTTTTCCATACCTGATGCGGTCATAACCAACCTGCATCTTCCCAACTCCACAATGCTGATGTCAGCGGCTTCATTCGGTGGTTACGACAATGTGATGAGGGCCTATAGAGTCGCACTGAAAGAAGGGTACCAGTTCGGCATGTATGGAGATGCGATGCTGATAATAGACTGATTGCCTGTTACATCTTTTTCTTGAGTCTCTCTCTTCTGGCAAGGGCAGTCTCGTTCTGCAGTTCGGATATGCTGCATTCCGGCTCGTAGAAGAATATGTGCTCTGTGTCCAGTTCGCGCAGGCACTCGTCTATGTTGTCAGTGGTGCCTGCCGAGAGGGTGATGACGTTGCTGTCGCTGGACGTATCGTCAAGCTCTATGGTCACACCGTCTTCTGCCGGCAGGCTGGCTTTTGACGGTGGCGTGTTGTTGATCTTGAACCCGGTTGCAAGTACGGTGACACAGATTTCTCCGTCTTCCAGCCTGTTGTCTATGGCCAGGCCTTTCTTTTTCATCGTCACGCCGTTTCCGGTGTAGTCCCTGATATAGTCGTTTATGACTGTAATCTCCGACATCTTAAGAGATGTGTTGCGGCTGTATGTTATGTTCACCAGGACTTTCTTGGCCGTTTTCAGATCAAAGTCCTTCAGCAGAGGCGAGCTGAATGCCTGCTCTACGGCTGTTACGGCTCTGTTGTCGCCTGATGCCAGTCCGGTTCCTACAAGAGCCATTCCGCTGTTGCGCATGACGGTCTTGACATCCTGCAGGTCCACGTTCATGTATCCGGGCTTGGTGATCAGTTCGGAAATGCCTCTTACGGCCGTGTCCAGTACATTGTCCGCCTTTTCCAGTGCTGACGCCACGTCCATGTCACCGAAGATGTCGTACATTTTCTGGTTGTCGACAATGATGATGGAGTCGGTGTACTTGCGGATTTCCTCAATTCCGTCGTAGGCTCTCTGCATGAAACCGACCTCGTCGTGTTCCGGATAAGTCATCACTGCGATAGTCAGCAGACCTGCTTCATGCGCGATCTGGGCGATGACAGGTGCCGCACCGGTACCTGTTCCGCCTCCCATGCCGGCTGTGATGAATACGACTTCGATGTTGGGGCCAATCGCCTTTCTCAACTCGTCTATGGACTCGAGAGCGGCGCTTCTTCCAACGTCAGGATTCATGCCGGCTCCGTTGCCTTTCGTGAGAGAGGTCCCGAGTACTATCTTCTCCGGAACAGGAGACATGTCAAGTGCGTTTTTGTCAGTATTGCAGACGAGGAATTCCACATTCTGTATGCCTTCATTGTAAAGGCGGGTCACTGCGTTGCATCCGCCGCCGCCTACGCCGATGATCTTTATGTTTGCGCGGTTCTCGGTCAGTCCGTCAGGTATGATAAGTGTGTCTGTCATGTCGTGAATGATTGGAATTATGCTAAGCGTCATTGTCGTTGTCGGAGATGGGGAACAGGTCTTTGATCAGTCCCTTTATGCCTCTTCTGTCCTTGGATGGCTTCTGCTGCGCCCTGACGTTTTTCTGACTGTTGTCGGGCTGCTGCATTACGGGGCCGGTCTCCTCCTCTGTGAACAGAGTATCCTTAAATGGTGTGCTTTCCTGGGTGGAAGGCTCTGGGGCGTTGTCGTTTTTTCCTGCGGTATCCGCGGACAGGCTGCCAGGCATGCTTTCCTGAAGGCGCATGCCTTCCAGAAGCAGTCCGGTTACCGTGGACGCCTGCGGCCTGAATACTTTCTCAACGGATGTCCCTAAGACAGTGTGGCTGTCAGGCAGGCTTATTCTGACGTCCATTTTCAGTATGTTTTTCGCAAGAAGCTGGATAAGGTTCAGATAGCTGCTGCCTCCTGTCAGTACGACTTTGCCGAGAAGTTTGCCTCTGTACCCGGATATTTCCATGATGTGCCTTACGGTCGCCAGAATCTCGCAGACACGGGCCTCGATGGCGGAACTGAGCAGCCTGGAGGAAACTTCCTTGACGGTCATGCCGTTGTTTGTCTTGATTATCAGTCTGCTCTCAGGTGCAAACTCGCTTATGCACATTCCGCACTGGATCTTGAGTTGCTCTGCACTCCTCATGGCTATTCCGCATGTCTGGTTGATGTCCTCGGTTATCGAATCTCCTCCGAAAGGTATCACCGTAGCGTAGCGCACGATGTTCTTGTAGTATATCAGTACGTCTGTTGTGCCGGCGCCTATGTCCACAAGAATGCTTCCGAGCTCTTTCTCGTCCTCTGTGAGCAGGGCTTCCGCTGAGGCGGTAGGGGTGAATATCATGCCGTTCGCATGAAGTCCGAGCAGGTTGAGCACGTCCTTGCAGTGTTTTACGGCCTGCGAGTTGTTGGTGAAGAGTCTGTATTCGCCTTCAAGGATCTTCCCGTCCATACCGACCGGATCGGTCTCGCCCATGTGTACGTCCACGTTGTAGCACTGCGGCACTACGAGTATGACCTCTTTCTGCGGGCCGGCATCGTACCGGTACATTTCTTTCAGCATGGAATCTGTCTCCTCTTCCGATATGGGTTCGTCGGGATCCGGCCTTTCCCTCCTGAGGTGTTCGGGAAGACAGCGTATGTTCTGGCCGGAGATGTTGACGTACACATCCTTTATGGAATATCCTCCGACAATGCTTTCGTTCATTATCTGCTCCTTTACTTCCCTGAGGGCAGGCTCTATGCTCTTTGCGGCCTTCAGGGGATTACGGATCTCTCCGTACTTTACTCCGTCAGACGGTTTCTCACTGTAGCCGATGACTCTTATTCTTCCGGACGTGATTTCCCCGACTGCCACCGCCACTTTTGATGTGCCGATGTCTATGGCCGTTATAAGTCTGTTATTCATATGTTGTTATCAATTTTTGTTTCTTTCATGTCCCTTTTGGAGCATACTATCTGGTCAGTGAATTTCAGGTTGACCTCCGAATATCGTTCCCATCCGTAGACAGGAACGATGCCTGTGTAGTATGCTTTAAGTTTTGCAAATTTACAATCAATATCGTCAATCGGTCCAAAAATTATCTTCTGATCCCCGACTACATTGTAGAAGACAAGGTCGCCGTTGTCCTCGACATAGATCTGCTGTATCTGCGAACTCCATACCGGATGCCTGTCTATGTATTCGGCGAGCATGATGATGTCCTGTACCCATTTGCGCTCCTGATCCTCGGGAGTGCCTCTGTATCCCTCTTCCAGTTTCACCGGGACATGTCCTGAGACTACGGGGACATAGGAGGTGAACGTGTTGATCCACGGGAAGATGTATCCTGTGTCATCAATGTAGAAGGCTCCGTGGCTGCTCTGGACACGTATAAGCGGCCTGCGCTGGGTGATGTCCACTGTCAGGAGTCCGTTGCGGTTCAGGGATACCTCGCTCCGCTTTATTGCGCTCCTGTTCTCGAGCAGGGTCTCTATGTCATTGAGACTGACCTTGTCCCTGAGCATGCCTATGGGGTTCAGCCCGGAGGAGGTGATGATGTCCCTGATGTCCTCCTCGGACACGAACCTGTTCGCCGCACTGTCCAGTATGCGCACGGAGATACCCGTGCATACTTCTTTTTCCCGGCCTCGCCCGGAAAGTGTACGGGCTGCCGCGAAGTAGAGGCAGAATACAGCGAAGGCCGTAAGAACCAGGATATATGTGACTGTTTTTCTAAGCATATTTGTCTCTCAGCAGGTTCTCTATTGGAGTGACGAGTCTGTCAATGTCACCGGCTCCGAATGTCACTACGATGTCAGTCTCCCGTCTGCGCAGTTCCTCTGTCAGTTCCTGTCTGTCCAGAAGAGTCTTGTCTTTCAATGTGACAAGATCCAGTATCATCTGCGAGGACACTCCTGGCAGCGGTTTCTCCCTTGCCGGATATATTGGCAGCAGTATCAATGAGTCGAGCATGCTCAGACTGGCTGCAAACTCCTTGTAGAAGTCCCTGGTCCTCGAGTACAGATGTGGCTGGAATATGCCGAGTATTTTTCTGCCGGGCCAGGTCTGCCGTATGGATGCGACAGTGGCGGCTATCTCTGCCGGGTGATGGGCGTAGTCGTCCACGTATGTATGGCCGGGAAGGTTGAGATGGATGTCGAATCTGCGGGCCACACCGCGGAATGACGCTGTCGCGGTCTTGACAGCCTCAGGCGTGACTCCGTGTATCAGTGCCATGGCGGCTGCTGCGGTGGCGTTCTCGATGTTGACTGTTCCGGGTACACCGGCAGTGAAACCTGTGAAGACTCCTTCAGGAGTGTTTAGGGTGAAATGCATCTTTCCGTCCGTGTCAGTCCTGATGTCTGACGCGAAGTAGTCTCCGCCAGGCCCGTAGGTATGGATGCAGGCTTTTACGCCTGCACGGATGAATCTGTCCTCTATCCCTTTCTTGATGACAAGGTGGCCCGAGGTCTGCATTGCGAACCGGACGAAAGTATTTCTGAGATCTTCGATGTCGGAGTAGATGTCAAGGTGGTCGGCATCCACGGACGTGATCACTGCCGACTCGGGAAAGAGCCTGAGGAACGATCTGTCGAACTCGTCGGCTTCAGCCACTATGACATCATTGGGGGACAGCAGCAGGTTTGTGCCGTAGTTTTTGGATATGCCGCCCAGAAATGCAGTGCAGCCCTCTCCGGACGAGGTGAGTATGTGGGCCAGCATCGTACTGGTCGTGGTTTTCCCGTGGGTACCGGATACTGCCAGGCATTTTTTCCCTTTGGCGGCTTCTCCGAGTGCCTCGGATCTTTTGATTGTCTTGTATCCATGTTCTATGGCGTATGACAGTTCCGGCATGTCGCCGGGTACGGCAGGAGTGTAGATTACCAGCGTGCTGTCCGGGGACGGAGGAATTGCGGAAATGTCGCTGTCATAATGAACACGAATGCCTTCTTTCTCCAGTGCATCTGTTATGGGCGATCTGTTTTTGTCGTATCCTGACACATCCAGTCCTCTGTGGCGGAAGTACCGGGCTATGGCACTCATTCCGATTCCGCCTATTCCTATTAAATATATGTGGCTGTATCTGTTCATGACCGTTTCTCTTTTATTCTGATTATCTCTTCGGCAATCTCATCGGCTGCGTATGGCTTTGCGAGTGTCCTGATGTTGTATTCCAGAGATTCCATTCTCTTTCTGTCTTTCAGAAGGTCTTCCACGACGGACATGAGGTTTTTGCCGGCGTCAGAGTCCTTTACCATCACCGCAGCGTCTTTTCTGACAAGGGCCATGGCATTGTGGGTCTGGTGGTCCTCAGCCACATTAGGAGAGGGTACGAACACGGTGGCCTTGCCTATGGCGCATAGTTCGGATATCGTGCCTGCACCGGCTCTGGAGACCACGATGTCGGCTGCTGCGAATGCAAGGTCCATTCTGGTTATGAAGTCGCAGTTGCGGACATTGCCGAGGATTCGCAGGCCGTCCCCGTTTTCTGTTCCGTCAAGTGAGCTGAAAAGACCTGATATCCTGCCGGAATATCCCTTTCCGCTTTGCCAGATGACCTGAAAGGGGAAGGCTCCCCGGTTGCTTCTGCATGTATCCGTCATGACAGTGTTGAATGTACCGCATCCGCCGCTGCCGCCGACTATGAGAACCGTTGGTAATGACGGACTGAGTCCGTAGTGTTTCAGCCCTTCTGCCCGTTCATCTTCCGTATAAGGTCTTATGTTGCCCCGTATGGGATTGCCTGTCAGTGTTATTCTGTCTGCCGGGAAGAAGCGGTCCATGCCTTCATAGGCTACGCAGATTCTGAGAGCTTTCCGGCCTACGGTCCTGTTGGTCAGTCCCGCGTAGGAGTTCTGCTCCTGTATGAGTGTCGGGATGCCCCTTGACTGCGCTTTCCAGAGCATGGGCGCACTGGCATAACCTCCTACACCCACGACAACGTCCGGTTTGAACTCATTGAGTATTTTCCCGGCTTTGTGCAGGCTTCGGATGACTTTGACCGGGACGCTGAGATTGGCGGCTGTCAGTCTTCTCTGCAGTCCGGCTACCGGAAGCCCGACTATCCTGTATCCTGCCGCAGGGACTTTCTCCATCTCCATCCTGCCTTCTGCTCCAACGAAGAGAATTTCGGTGTCCGGAGCGGCTTTCCGGACTGCGTCCGCAATCGCGATGGCCGGGAAGATGTGTCCGCCCGTGCCTCCTCCGCTTATTATGATTCTGTTCCGCATGTCTGTGCCTCCTTGTCGTTTTTAAGTTTCTGATTCTTTATCTCCAGAGTCCTGTTTACTGACAGGATGATGCCGAAAGCGCTGCTCATGATGACCAGGGATGACCCTCCACGGCTGATCATCGGCAGCGTCTGGCCGGTTACAGGGATGATGCCGGTGTTGACGAATATGTGCAGGAAAGCCTGAAGGGTTATGAGAGTGGACAGGCCGAGCACGGTGATTATGGAGAAATCCTTTTTGCACATGTTCGCTATCTTGAGGCATCTGTAGAAGAACCACAGGTAGAGAAGTATGATCAGTATGCCTCCTGCAAGTCCGTATTCCTCTACTATTATGGAATATATGTAGTCATCGTATGCGTTGGGAAGGATGTCCCGCTTTATGCTGTTCCCGGGGCCGCGTCCGAAAATTCCTCCCAGCTGTATGGCTTCCCTTGCCTGCTGCTCCTGGAATGTCTTGTTCTGCTGCTCCTGAAGCTCGGCTGCGCTCATGCCGGCCGTGTCATTGTTGAAGTGTCTTTCGATTCTGGCCGTGAAGGTGTCTATTCTTGAGAATGCTCCAGTGAGCGCATGGATCCCGATTATCAGTCCGAGGGCACCTATGGCGATGGGAATGGTCCACAGGATGAATTTGCGGGGGATCTTGGAACATACCAGTATGATGAACGAGATGAAGCATATTATGAGTGTGGCGGATACGCTGCCCATAAGGCATAGTATGCAGGTGATGCCGAGCGGAAGAAGAATCTTCAGTATGTACTCCTTGAATGTCTTGAATTCTGAGTTCTCGATGGTCCTGGCGAGATAGAGGACAGTGGCGATTTTCGCGATTTCCGACGGCTGCACGCTGATGCCAAGGATGGAGATGGTCCTCAGTCTGCCTGTCATGGCCGGTATCATGAGCAGTATGATGGAGATTCCCATGAGGAAGAATGTCCAGAACCGGTAGTGCTTCAGGGGTATTCTGTAGCAGGCGAGCACTATCAGGAATCCGAATGCGTAGTATCCGGCCTGGCGCAGCATGATGCTGAAAGGCGTTGTGCTGGATCTGTATGCCAGCGCGCTCGATGCTGAGTACACTACAGCCAGGGAGATCATGGCGAACACCAGGAATATTATCCAGATGACCCGGTCTCCCTTCAGCCTGTTGATTCTATTTGTCAGGGTATCCTTCATTTGTCAGAGTTTTCTTACAGCTTCCTTGAACTGCCGTCCCCTGTCCTCGTAGTTCTTGAACAGGTCGAAACTGGCGCAGCACGGAGAGAGCAGCACTACATCTCCCTCGTCGGCCAGATTGTAGGCTTTTCTTACGGCTTCCGTGGCGGATGAGGCGTCTTCAATGGTGTTGAGGACGGGACCGAAGAACTCGTGCAGCTTGCGGTTGTCCTTGCCGAGGCATATGAGGGCCTTTACCTTTTCTTTTACGAGCTGTTCTATCTCAGAGTAGTCGTTGCCTTTGTCTGTGCCGCCGGCTATCCATACCACCGGCCTGTCCATGCATTCTAAGGCATACCATGTGGAGTTGACGTTGGTCGCCTTAGAGTCGTTGATGTACAGGACGCCCTTTACTGTCATGACGTTTTCCAGCCTGTGCTCGATGTTCTTGAATGTGGCGAGGCTTCGGCGTATGACATCGCTGGTTATGTTCATGACCTTTCCGGCTATGGCCGCGGCCATTGAGTTGTATATGTTGTGGCGTCCCTTGAGCGAAAGTTCTCCGGTGGAAAATAAATCCTCTTCGTCATTGTACCTTACAGCGATGTCATTTCCGTTGAGGAAGGCTCCCTGGACGACCTCGTGCTTCTGGGAGAAGGGCAGCATCTTGGCTCTCAGGACTATCTCCTTGATATGTCCGACGGTGACATTGTCGTCATCGCAGAAAATGAAGCAGTCCTGCTCGGACATGTTCCTGGTAATCCTGAACTTGGCCTTTATGTAGTTCTGCATGTTGTGGTCGTACCGGTCCAGATGGTCAGGTGTGATGTTCAGGATAATGGCTATGTCTGCCTTGAAATCGTACATGCCGTCAAGCTGGAAACTGCTGAGCTCCAGTACATAGATGTCGAAATTCTCGGTAGCGACCTGATAGGCGTAGCTCTTTCCTATGTTGCCTCCGAGGCCGACGTTGAGTCCGGCGTTGCGCAGCATGTAGTAGATGAGCGAGGTAGTGGTGGTCTTGCCGTTGCTTCCGGTGACGCATATTTTCTTCGCCTTGTCGTATCGTCCTGCGAACTCGATCTCGGATATGACAGGAATGCCGAGCGAACGGGCTTCGCTTACTATCGGGGCTGTGTCCGGTATTCCCGGACTCTTCACTATCTCGTCCGCGTTCAGGATCCTCTCCCTGCTGTGTCCGCCTTCCTCGTAAGGTATCCCGTATCGGCTGAGCATGGATTTCGCATCAGGAGTCAGGACTCCGTTGTCCGAGAGGAAGATGTCCAGGCCCTTTACTTTTGCGAGGACGGCCGCGCCTACTCCGCTCTCGCCGCCTCCGAGTGCTACAATCCTTTTCATGACTATCGTATTTTAAGTGTTATTATTGTCATAATTGCGAGAATTATGCTGATCAGCCAGAAGCGCATTACGATCTTGGCTTCCGGTATCGCATGTAACGGTCTTTTTATCAGTGCAGTCACACCTTCTTTCTGAAAATGGTGATGCAGCGGTGCCATCTTGAATATTCTCCGTCCTGCTCCGTATTTCTTCTTGGTGTACTTGAAATATGTTCTTTGCAGGATGACAGATACGGATTCGGCGAAAAATATGCCGCAGAGGAGTGGCAGGAGCAGTTCCTTGCGTATCAGGACGGCCGTCACTCCTATCATTCCGCCTAAGGCCAGGCTTCCTGTGTCGCCCATGAATACCTGTGCAGGATAGGAATTGTACCACAGGAAACCGAGCAGAGCACCTGTCATGGCAGACAGGAATACGACTATCTCGCCTGAGTCCGGAATGTACATGATGTTCAGATAATCAGCGTAAATGATGTTTCCGGACAAATACGCCAGTACACCGAGGGTGGCTCCGGTTATGGCCGATATTCCGGCGGCCAGACCGTCCATACCGTCCGTCAGGTTGGTGGCATTCGACATGGCTGTCGTGATGAATATGATGACCAGCACGTATATCACCACCTGCAGCAGTTCCTTCGTTTTCCCGCTGCCGAACGCCAGCCATGAGTAGTCGAACTCGTTGTTTTTTACGAATGGTATGGTGGTGAGAGTGCTTACCGTGTCTTCATGTACGCAGATGGTGATACCGACGGCGAGTCCCAGTACTACCTGTCCCAGAATCTTGTACTTGCCGGACATACCTTCTTTGTTTTTCCGGAACACCTTGATGTAGTCGTCTGTCAGTCCGAGCATTCCAAGCCAAGCAAGTGTTATCAGCAGCAACTGTACATACATGTTGGTCAGGTCTCCGAACAGAAGTACCGATATCAGGATGGCTCCGAGAATCAGGATGCCTCCCATGGTGGGGGTCCCTTTCTTGGACATCTGTCCTTCCAGTCCCAGATCCCTGATCTCTTCTCCGAGCTGTTTTTTCTGCATGAAGCGGATGAAAGGTCTGCCTGTGCACAGTATCAGCACTATAGCGGTGATGCTGGCCAGGATGGACCGGACCGAGATGTACTGCATTATCCCGGATCCAGGAAAGTCCAGATAGCGGAAATGGTCGAATAAGTGGTATATCATAGTATTTCCTTAACTATTTCCTTGTCATCGAAATGTGTCTTTACTCCATTGATTATCTGATAGTCCTCGTGGCCTTTTCCGGCTATGAGCACAATGGCTCCGTCTGGAGCCGTCATTACGGCGGTTCTTATGGCCTCTTTCCTGTCGGTGATGAACAGTGTCTTTCCCAATCCGTCGCTGTCAAGTCCTTTTTTCATGTCTGCGATGATGTCCTCAGGCCGCTCGAATCTCGGATTGTCCGATGTGATGACTATGCGGTCTGCGTATTTGGCACCGATGGCGGCCATTTCCCCGCGCTTGCTTCTGTCTCTGTTTCCTCCACAGCCGAACACGGCTGTCACACATGCCTTTCCGCTTATCTCGCGGATGGTTCTCAGGACATTCTCGAGGGCATCGGGAGTATGGGCGTAGTCCACTATGGCGGTTATGCCGCGTCTACCCTTGAAGTATTCCATTCTTCCGGGCACTGGTCCCATTGCGCTGATTCTTCTGAGAGCCTCGGTGCCGTCTGCTCCCATGAGTACGGCGGTACCGTATACTGCGCATATATTGTGGGCATTGTAGTCGCCTATGAAGCGCGTCCAGACATCAGTCCCATTGATGTTGAGCATGTAGCCTTCGAGACTCCGCTCCATTATCCTTACCTTGAACTCCGCCATACTGCCTTCAGAGTATCGGTATATGCGGGCGGCTGTGTTCTGGACCATTACGGAGGCGTTCCTGTCATCTGAGTTTATGAGGGCGAAAGCCTCGGGCTCCAGAGAGTCGAAGAGCATTTTCTTGCAGCGTATGTACTCGCTGAATGTCTTGTGGTAGTCCAGATGGTCATGGGTGATGTTGGTGAAGACAGCACCCCGGAAGGTCAGTCCTTTCACTCGTCCCTGGTGCAGGGCGTGCGAGCTGACCTCCATGAAGCAGTATCCGCATCCCTTGTCCACCATCATTCCCAGAAGTCTGTTGACGGTTATCGGGTCCTGGGTGGTGTTGTTCGTCTCGAACCTTTCTCCGCAGATATAGTTGGCTATGGTGGAGAGCAGGCCGCACTTGTGTCCCATGTCGGTGAACATCCGGTACAGCAGTGTCGCGATGGTGGTCTTTCCGTTTGTCCCGGTGATGCCCACCAGGCTCAGGCTTCTGCTGGGATGTCGGAAGAAGTTGCCCGCTGCCAGGGCCGCTGCCTCCCTTGAGTCGCTTACTCTGATGCCGGTGAGCCCAAGGCCCTTGATTATGCCGGCGGCGTCTTTTTTCTGGTAGACCACAGCTGCCGCTCCGGCCCCGGCCGCCTGCTCTATATAGGAATGTCCGTCGCTGTCGAAACCGTCGATGGCGATGAAGAGACATCCCGCCGAGCATTTTCTGGAGTCGGATGCGATGTCCTGGATTTCCATGGAGAGGTCTCCGTTCATATCCTCTATTGAAATACCTTTTAATATATCATCGAGTCTCATGACATTTGTATTATCTTAATGTTAGTGTTATTCTGCTGCCTTTTCCGGCCGGAGAACCTGCTGCGGGATTCTGGGAAGCCACGTGGCCGGCTCCGGAGAAGGTTACTGTATATCCTTCGTTCTCGAGAAGGTACAGTGCATCCTTGATTCCCATGCCGGTGACGTCAGGTATGGTGTCCTGTGCGATGGAAATCGGTGTGATGACAGGTGTCCCGGTGCTGTTGGCTGTCTCGACCGAGATCCATCCCATTCCTTTTGTCCTCGGTTTGAACTTCATCGGAAAGTATTCCAGCGGAAGTCCGTTTCTGCCGGCAAGTCCAGGGGCGATCCTCGGATTGTCGTCCGGTATGCTCCCGTCAGTATGTATGGGTGTGTTCCATTCGGGGTGCGAGGTGTAGATCTTGTCGGCGATGCGCTTGAATACCGGTGCGGCCCAGGTCGCTCCGTAAAAATTGCCCTTGGTCTTTCCAGTGTAGAGGACGACAATGCAGGAATATCTGGGATTGTCCGCAGGAAAATATCCTGCAAATGACGCCTGGTATCTTCTGTAGCCGTCCGGGTCCTCGTACTTGCCGTTTATGGCCACTCTTGCAGTGCCTGTCTTGCCCGCGATGGCGTATCTCGGGTCGTTGCATATCTTGGCGGTGCCGTTCTCGACGACTCCTCTTAGAGCTTCCCTTACGTCCTTCAGTGTATTTCTCGAGCAGATGGATCCGATAACTACTGACGGACCGAACTTCTCCTCAATGATGCCGTTCCTCTCGAAGTCCTCGATGAAATATGGCCTCATCATTTTTCCCCCGTTGGCCACGGCGTTGTAGAAGGTAAGTATGTGCATGGGGGTCAGGGTAATGGCGTACCCGTAACCTAAACTGGCCAGTGTGGAGGCGGACCACTGCGGGTCCTCCGGACTGGTCACGTATGCGTAGCCCTCGCCTTCGATGTCGAGGTTGAGCTTCTCCACGAGCTTCATGTTGTGCAGTCTGGAGATGTACGTTGATGGATTGTCTCCGTAGGATTCGGTGATCATTTTTGCGAAGGCTATATTGGAGGATTTCTCGAATGCCTCCTTTGCTGTCATTTTTCCGTATCCGCCTCTGTGTGTGTCCGTTATGCGTACTCCTCCGTAGTACCATATACCGTCTTCGCCGTCCACGGGCGTGTCCAGATTGATGTACCCGTCCTCGATCATGGCTGTAAGCGCAGCGAGTTTCAGGGTCGATCCGGGCTCGGTAGCATGCGCTATGGCATAGTTGTAGGATTCGTCGAATGTCCCGTCGCCTTTCTTGAACATGTTGGCGATTCCCCTTACCGCTCCTGTCTTGACATCCATCACCACAGCTGTCCCTCCCTCGAACACATCGCTCATTGCAAGCTGTCTCCTGAGCTCTGTCTCGGCAGCCTCCTGGATCCTCACGTCAATGGTTGTCCGGATGTCGCATCCGTCTACCGCAGGTCTTGCCTCCGCTCCGTTGACCGGTATCCACTGGTCTCCAAGTGTCCTGTGGACTGTCTGGATGCCCTTCTCCCCGCGAAGTCTGTAATCGTAGGTGTATTCCACTCCTGTGCCGCCCCCGTCGGCGTTGAGATAGCCGATGGTCCTGTCGGCAAGCTTCCCGTACGGATTGACCCTCTGGTTCTCCATATCGGCTATCAGGCCTCCCTTGAACTGGCCGAGCCGGAACAGCGGGAAGTCCTTGATGGTCTCGAGCTCTCCGTAGTCCACATCGCGGTTCCCGATACGGTAGTAGCGGTTGTTGTCCCGTCTGGCATTGAGCATGTCGCGCTTGTAGGCTGCGGCGGACTTGTCCTTGAACATGCCTGCCAGACGCAGGGACAGCGAGTCGATGTACTTGTCAAGCGTGTCCTGGCTCATGGCCCTGGAGTCCCATCGGAGCTCATATACCGGTATCGACACTGCCAGAGGCTTGCCGTCGTAGGACAATATGCTTCCTCTGGACGGCATGAGTACCTGCTGTCTGTAGATGTCTTCGGCGGTGACCCTGTCCTTGCTTGTCTGCAGGGTGATTATGCGGATGATGGAGACGACTCCTGCGGCCAGGAACAGCGTGTATACGTAGTAGAGGAATCTTGTGAATGTCTTTCCCGTGCTGCTCATGTCACTTTCCCTCCATGTCTATTCTCACGGGAGGAGTGTCCGGAGGCAGGAGCTCCAGATCGTTCTTCTCGAGAAGTTTCTCTATTTCACCTCGTTTGCCCATATATAATAGGCGTGTGTACTTGCCCATGTATTCTGAGCGCAGGTTGCGCAGTTCTTCCTCGTTCCTGCTCATCCGCTGCATGGTGTTGCGTGTCCAGAAATGCAGGCTTATGTAGAGCAGTACGAGAAGAAAGACGTAAAGAATGAATTTCCAATGCCTGGTCAGGCTGCCTTTTGCCAGAATCTGTCCTCCCAGAATATTCTCGATGACCTGCATTCTCATGGTTCGGTAAGCCGGGCTGCCCTGAGCTTCGCACTTCTGGCCCTTGTGTTGTGCATTACCTCGCTTTCGCTTGGGAGGACAGGCTTTTTGGTAATGACGGTAAAAGGGCGTTCGGTGCGTCCGTAGATGTCGGACACGTTGCTGCCTTCGACGTTCCCGGTCTTGAGAAAATTCTTGACCATGCGGTCTTCAAGGGAATGGTATGTTATTATCACGGCGATGCCGCCTGGCCTGAGTGACCGCCGGATGCCCGTGAGCAGGTGGATGAGGCTGTTCATCTCTTTGTTCACTTCAATTCTCAGAGCCTGGTATATCCTTGCCAGGTATTTGTGCGGGGCTGCGGCCGGCAGTATGCTGCCGAGTGCTGCATTAAGGTCTCCCGTGGTGATTATCGGGGATTTCTCTCTTGCCGCACATATCAGGGATGCCGCCCTGCGGCTGTTGTCCACTTCTCCGTACAGGTGCAGTATGCCTGCAATCCTTTCTTCGTCGTAAGTGTTGAGAAGGGTCGCGGCATCCATGTCTCCGGCGGTATTCATCCTCATGTCCAGGCGGGAGTCGAATCTGAAGGAGAACCCTCTTTCAGGGGTGTCGAACTGATGGAACGATACACCAAGATCCGCTATAATGCCATCGGTGCCTTCGAGTCCGAGATACCGTATTATGTTGTGTATGAATCTGAAATTTGTTCTTACGGCAGTTACTCTCCGGTCTGCCGGAGCGTTCCCGACAGCCTCCTGGTCCTGGTCTATGGCTATGAGACGGCCGTCAGGACCGAGCCGGGACAGTATGGCCCGGCTGTGCCCTCCGCCTCCGAGCGTGGCATCCACGTAGATGCCGTCCGGCCTGACGGAAAGTATCTCCATGCTTTCATTAAGCAATGCTGGTATGTGGTATGTGTCGGGCATATTTATCCTAAAATCTTCTCGGCCAAGGCCAGGAATTCGTCATCGGTCATCCGGGACTCCTCGTACTTTTCCTTTGCCCACAGCTCTATTTTGTGGTCGTTGCCTGCGAAGACAACGTCTCTGTCCACTCCGATACTGTCAAGAAGCTGGCGAGGAATGGATATCCTTCCTATTTTCCCGTCAGGTTCGACGACGGCTCTCTGGCTCATGTATTTTCTCCAGAGTTCGGCATGGTCCCTCCTGAAGAAATTGAGCCGTGATTTTATCTCCTCCGACTCCCTTTCCCATTCGCTGTAGGTGTATAGGTTGAGACACGGGGAGAAAATGTCTTTCTTCACAACGAGCGCGGGCTGCCCGTCAGCATCAATAAGGGCCTTGAAGGCGGCAGGAAACACTATCCTCCCCTTGTCATCCGTCCTGGCCTTATATTCACCAATGAACTTGATCATGCCGTTGTGATAGATTGTTGTTTTTATTTTCTGCAAAAATAACCAAAATCTTTACATAATTTTCCACATTGTTACATTTTTTTCCACATTTTAAAATTCTTTTTTAAATTTGTTCCATGAAATTTGGTGAAATAAAAGATAAATTGTTGTCTGACAGGCTTTTTAAGGGTGTGGCGATAGGTGCTCTTGCGGTTCTGGCCATAGAGTTTGTCATCTTGTCGGCAGTGTATCTCGCAAGGTCGCTGCCTGACCCGGACGGAGGCAGGGTGCCTTCGGGCCGGATTGAGGCTGCTGCTCAGAGGAATACGGATTCCGTGCACGGGCTGCAGGATGGTGTGGCGGCAGAGGATACTGTCTGCGGTGGCGGAGAAGTCTACGAATACAACATTCCTGTCTCCAAATACCGCAAGGTGGAAGGCAGCATACGCAGCGGAGAGTTTTTCTCAACCCTCATGACGAGGCTTGGTGCGTCTCAAAATGACATATATGCCCTGGATGCCAAATCGAAAGGGGTGTTCGACATGCGCCAGATCAGGGTGGGGAACCACTATCATGCCTACTATCTGCCTGGAGATCCTGATACTCTGGCATACGTGGTCTACGAGAAAGACAATACGTCTTACGTGCTCTTCGGTATGGAGGACACGCTTTCTGTATGTGTGTACGAAAAGGATATTGTAAAGGAGACGGATTATGTGGAAGTGAATATCAGCAACTCACTCTGGCAGGACGTTCTGGACGCCGGTGCTCCGGCCTTGCTGGCGGTCTCCCTTGCGGACATCTACGCGTGGAGCATAGATTTTTTCGGACTTCAGAAGGGTGATTCGTTCAAGGCTGTGTATGAGAAGACTTTGTGCGACGGCAAGGTCCTTGATGTAGAGAAGGTGCTTTTCGCCGAGTTCACACACGGGAACCAGACTTACAAGGCTTATTGGTTCGATGACGGAAGTGGAAACTATTACTGGAACGAGAAAGGGGAGAGCATGCGGAAGGCCTTTCTCAGGGCACCGCTCAGCTATACCAGGATAAGCTCCGGCTTTACGTACAGCAGACGTCACCCTATAACAAGGAAAGTGCGTCCTCATACCGGCATCGACTATGCGGCTCCTGCCGGAACGGAGGTCATGAGTATCGGTGACGGTGTCGTGGTGTACAAAGGCTACAAGAGGGCGGAAGGCAATATGGTGAAGATAAAGCACAATTCAGTGTACACTTCGGCCTATCTGCATCTGTCCCGCTATGCCTCGGGTCTGAAAGTGGGCCAGCGGGTGCGTCAGGGACAAGTGATAGGATATGTCGGAAGCACAGGCTATTCTACAGGGCCTCATCTGGATTTCCGTATATGGAAGAACGGGACTCCTATCAATCCGCTCAAGATGGAATCGCCGCCTGCGGAGCCTCTTGCGGAAAAGGACATGTCCGAGTTTGTCAGAAGCATGGCGTTGTCGGAGAATGCTGCTGCAATGTTCGAGGCAAAGACAGTTCTGAGGAGGATGGTGGACAGTATCAGGTCTGTCTGAGTACAAAACAGAAATATTTTTGTATATTTGCATTTTATTCACAGGATAGTATAAATATCTCATATGGCAACAACAGCAGATTTCAAAAACGGACTTTATTTCAATTATGAAGGGAAACCGGTATCTATTATCTGGTTTCAGCATGTAAAACCAGGAAAGGGACCGGCATTCGTGAAGACCAAGCTCCGCAATCTGGAAAACGGCAAGATTCTCGACAGGACTTTCACGGCGGGTGAGAAGATTGATCTGATCAACGTGGAGAGAAGGCCGTACCAGTATCTCTATAAGGATGATATGGGTTTCAATTTTATGCATACTGAGACCTATGAGCAGGTCAGCATTCCTGAGGAGATGGTCGAAAATGCCGATCTTATGAAAGAAGGTCAGTATGTGGAGATGATGTTTCTCGCGGATGAGGAGAAGTGCCTGACATGCGAGCTTCCCACATATGTGGAACTTGAGGTGACCTATACCGAACCGGCAGTGAAGGGCGATACGGCATCAAGCAATGCTCTCAAGTCGGCAACACTTGAGACAGGTGCTGAGATCATGGTGCCTTTGTTCATCAATCAGGGCGACAGGATCCGTGTAAACACCGTAGACAGAAGTTATGGAGAGAGGGTGAAGGAGTAATGATGTACTGAAACTCAGCCTTTGAAAAACCTATCCGATCTTATTGAAAAGGCCTAGACCGTCCCTTATTGGAAGAATCAGTCTCCGAATCCTTGTATCGGAGGCTGTTTTTTTATTGAACTCCAGTATGGAGGCTGTCTGGCTGTCAGCAGGAGGCTTGTCCTGAAGCACCTTGCCGCTCCAGAGCAGGTTGTCTGCAAGTATCCAGCCTCCGGGACGGACTTTGTCGAACACCATGTCGTAGTAGGCAGAGTATTTTCTTTTGTCGGCATCGATATAGACGATGTCGTACTGTCCGTCAAGCGCGGGAATGATGTTTCCGGCGTCTCCGGTATGGGGCCTTATACGGTCGGCTCCGGCTATGTCGAAGGCTCTTAGATAGATGTCTGTCATTTCGTCATCAATCTCTATCGTGTCCAGAATGCCGTCTTTGCGGAGACCTCTGTACAGGCACAGGGTGGCGTAGCCGGTGAAAGTCCCTATCTCAAGGACTGATTGAGGTTTGACCATCATGGAGAAAGCCTGAAGGAACTCCCCCTGGATTCCGTCGGAAAGCATTCTGTAGGATTTGGTCCTGAGGTGAGTCTCTCTCTCTATGAATGCGAGTGCGTCTTTGAGTTGTTCTGGGCTCATCAGCTGTTTGTCTAAATGTATGACAGGACGGACATCGCTGCCGGATCGAAGACCTCCCGGGCTGTATCCCGAACGTCTTCAGCGGTAATGCTCTCCAGAAGGTCGGCGGTTTCCTTGTTGCTGATGACTCTTCCGTATGTCATCAGGCTCTTGCCCATGGACAGCACCTGTGCCTCTCCGTTGTCTGAGGCAATGGACATCTGGCCTATAAGCTGTTTCTTGGCTGCAGCAAGGGCTGCCGGTGACAGCAGTGTCTCTCTCATTGACGAAAGAACTTTATGTGTCAATGCTGTGCATCTTTCAATATTGGACTTGTCGCAGCCGAAGTAGACTGTGGCGAGTCCTGTATCCGAGTATAGGGCATAGGATGCTTCCACACTGTAAACGAGACCGTATCTCTCACGCAGGAGCATATTGAGCCTGGAGTTGGCCACGGGGCCTCCTATGATGTTTACAAGCAGACTGAGCGGAATACGCCTTCTGTCGTATGTGGAGTATGCCGGGCCACCTATGATGCAGTGGGCCTGATGGCTGTGCCTGCATACCGTTTTCGTGAACGGTTGCCAGGCATGCCGGACGGAACCGGTATCCTCCGGTATCCGGTCGTTCTCGCTTCCGTATTCCAGTGTGCCGCTGCAGGGGCAGTATGTGGACAGCGCGCGTCTGACCATTCGTGCTGCCTTTTCTTCGTCCATGTCTGCGACTATCGTGAAGAACATGTTTTCCGGAACGAACATTCTGCGGTAGTAGTCCATGACCATGTCCCTTCTGAACTTTCTCAAGGACCTGACCTTTCCGAGTACGGGCATGGACAACGGTGTACCGCTGAACAGGTATTCTTCGAAGTCATCGTAGATCTGTTCTGACGGGGAGTCCTTGTACGTGTTGATCTCTTCTATGACCACGCTCCTTTCCTTTTCTATTTCCTTCTCGGGGAAAGTGCATCTGAATGCGATGTCCATCAGAAGATTGACGGCCTTGCGCAGGTCATCCTTGAGGACAGTGGCATGGATTACTGTCTCTTCTTTCGTGGTATAGGCGTTCAGTTCTCCGCCGAGTCTCTCTATGCAGGAGTTGACCTCTCCTGCGCTTCTGGTTTCAGTGCCCTTGAATAGAAGATGCTCGGTGAAATGTGCCAGACCTCCCATTCCGGCGTCCTCGTACCTGGTACCGGTCTTTATGTGCATGGCGCAGTATGCCACCGGAGATGTGCTGCGTCTGAATGCGAACTTCATTGTTCCTGTTCTATCTTGAAATCCGGAGTCACGAGTCTGGATATGCGTCTTAGATCCGATTTGAGGAATCCGGCTCCTTTCTTCTGGGTGATCCGGTGTCTTTTGTAATAATACAGTTCATAGGTGTCGGCACTTATCAGCATCTTGTAGCAGAACGAGCCTTTCCCGGCCGTCGCTGGGGCGACTGACAGTGAGACGAGGGTCTTGCCGGCAGCCGAACTCATGGCCCTGTCGATGCTGTCCTGGGATACTATCTGGGCACGTCCTCTGAACATTCTCTCGAATTCCTGCATCGGCGGAGTGTACGCCATGTCCTCTTTATTGAACAGTATGCAGCTGTTTCTGGACTTGTCGGGTATTCCAAGGTGTATCTTGCCGTTTCCGGACGGGTAGAACCTGCCGTCTACTATATTCTGTATGTAGCTCTGGATGATATGCATATATGCGGGAAGGTAGGAGAACACCCTGTCATTGTCACCGTCCTCGGGAAAGAGAGGGAGGGCTATAAGCTCCGGCATCTCCGAGATGTCGGCTTCTGCTTTTCCGTTGCCTTTGATGAAGCATATGAATTCCATCACCGGATCGGTCGTCTTTCTGTGCATCTTGTCTATACGCAACAGAAAGTAATAGTTTGTATCTGTCTTGATGCGTTCGAATTCTCCGTAGTCGCAGAACTCGAACGGAGAAATGGTCCAGTTCTCTTCGACAGCATTGCGGAACAGCAGGTCGGTCATGGAGTTGTCTCCGGCTGTGACGACTTTTGTGATTCTGGCCGGGATGTCTCCGTAGTATTCCCTTGCGGGCTCTACTTTCTGCTGTTCGAACTGTTTGATCTCAATATCGACACCAGGCGCACTCTGGGCCGACGCATTGAGCACTCCTGCGAAAATGAGCAGGGTCGCAAGTATGTTTCTCATTTCGTATGACTGTTAAATTTCTGCAAATTTAAAACAGAATCTTGGATAATAGTATTATTTTTGTGTTATGACATCACCTGTTATCATAGCTGTTGACGGTTATTCGTCTACAGGAAAGAGCACATTCGCCAAGGCTATCGCAAAGGAACTGGGCTATGTCTATATAGATACCGGAGCCATGTACAGGGCCGTGACTCTGTTGGCACTCAGGCACGGACTTGTCAGTGGTGACAATACTGTGGACGAACCGGCGCTCCGCAGCATGCTTATGCAGGTCCCTTCACATGAGATATGTTTCCGGACTTCGGGGCCGGGAGGGGTCAGCGAGACATGGCTGGACGGCGAGAATGTTGAATCCCAGATCCGTACACTGCGTATATCTTCGGTAGTCAGCCATATAGCCGCACTGCCGTTTGTACGGGACTATGTGGACAGTCTGTTGCGTGAAATAGGAAACCGGAAAGGGGTGGTCATGGACGGACGGGATATCGGAACGGCTGTGTTTCCTGATGCGGAGGTGAAGATATTCATGACGGCCCGTCCGGAGGTGAGGGCTGCCCGCCGTTATGCGGAGATGAAGGACAGGGGAGAGCCCCATTCTTTCGAGGATATCCTGACCAATCTGAAAGAGAGGGACTGGCTTGACCAGCACCGCGAGGTGTCTCCGTTGGTGAGGGCTGATGATGCTGTGCTGCTGGACAACAGCGACATGACTGTGGAGGACCAGATTGGGTGGTTCAGGGCTCTTTTAAAGGAACGACATCTATGCGGGTTCTGATAGACAGGTATTCCGGATGCTGTAATGGAGTAGGCAGGGCTATATCGGCTGCCGAGAAGTATCTTCAGGAGCATAGGACATTGTGCTCTCTTGGGGCCATAGTCCACAACGATGCGGAAATAAAGCGTCTTGCCGCGCTTGGGCTGCGTACCGTGGGCTATCAGGATCTGCCTTCTTTGAGAGGGGCCACGGTGCTGATAAGGGCTCACGGGGAGCCTCCGTCCACTTATGAGGCTGCCAGCAAGGCCGGTGTCTCGCTGATAGACTGTACATGTCCGGTTGTTCTGGCCCTGCAGCGTAAGATAGCTGCAAAATACTTGGAAATGTCAGCGTCGGGAGGAACCGTAGTCATTTTCGGGAAAAGAGGACATGCGGAGGTGAACGGACTGGTAGGCCATACGGACGGGAAAGCTGTCGTAGTAGAGAATCTTCAGGATCTGGAGGAGAAAATGGCTTCCGGTCTTGTAGACCCGTCCCGTCCTGTCGCGCTTTTCTCGCAGACTACCAAGGATCCGAATGAATTTGCGGCCATTGCCTCACGTCTGAACAAGGCTGCGGCATCGGCAGGTGCGTTGTTTTCTCCGGAGATATACGACACCATATGCCGTCATGTTTCAGCCAGGCATAAGGCTTTGCGTGAGTTCGCGGCAGACTGCTCCGTGATAATTTTCGTCTGTGGCCGGGAAAGTTCCAACGGGAAAGTCCTGTTCGAACTATGCCGTTCTGTCAATCCCAGATCATACAAGGTGGAAAGTGCGGAGGATATACCTGGCGGCATATTCCGTGACGGTGACACTGTAGGTGTCTGCGGGGCAACTTCCACTACGAGATGGCAGTTGGAGAAAGTGGCGGACAGACTCAGGGACTGAGTCTGTCGTGTCCTGACTATTCGCGCGGTCGTAGCACAGCCTTGCGGAGCTCGAAGTTCTGACCGAGATATTTCTTGCGGACTTCCGGGTTGGAGGCCAGTTCCTCTGCTGTGCCGCTTTCCAGAATGCTGCCTTCATACAGGAGGTAGGCCCGGTCAGTGATGGCAAGGGTCTCGTGTACGTTATGGTCGGTGATTATGATGCCTATGTTCTTGGTCTTGAGCTTTGCGATGATGTGCTGTATGTCCTCTACCGCAATTGGGTCGACTCCTGCGAACGGCTCGTCCAGAAGTATGAACTTCGGGTCTATCGCAAGGGCGCGTGCGATCTCGCAGCGGCGTCGCTCTCCTCCGGACAGCTGTATGCCGTAACTCTTGCGTACCTTTGCCAGTCCGAATTCATCTATGAGCGACTCGAGTCTTTCCCTGCGCTCTTTTCTTGTGAAGTGCGAGAACTCCATGACGGACAGAATGTTGTTCTCCACTGACATTTTCCGGAATACCGAAGCCTCCTGCGCCAGATATCCAAGCCCCTTCTGGGCTCTCCTGTACATGGGCAGGTCAGTTATTTCCTCGTCATTCAGGAATATACGTCCTGCGTTCGGCTTTATCAGCCCGGTTATCATATAGAAGCTGGTGGTCTTTCCTGCTCCGTTGGGGCCGAGCAGTCCTACGATTTCGCCCTGCTCCACATTGATGGATACGCCTTTTACGACTGTCCTGGAACCGTATTTCTTCACTAAGTTGTCGCTGTAAAGTCTCATTTCTCTTCTTTATTTGACATCCAGGTCCAGATCTTTCATGAAATCGTTGAGTTCAGGCTTTTTCCTTGCCAGAAAACGGGCTTTTTCCGTAGAAGTGTACATCCTTTCCTCTTCCTTTCTCTCGCTTTCATAAAGCTGGACATCTATTTTAATCTTTCTGTTGTTAAGCATCTTGCGCATTGTCGCCTCAAAACGGGAAAGGACGTTCTCCTTTATCCAGTCCTGTTGCGCTCCGTTGCTTACGAAGAAAGTCAGTGTGGCACTCTCAAGATTTATGCCCGGGCTATGCAGAAGCATGACGGTGGACATGGATTTTCTGTGTGCGGCTTTCTCGCTCTCTGCCAATTTCTGCCATGCGTCCATCATGGATTCGAATGTGAGCGGAGTGTCTGCTTCCATATCCTGGTCGCTTCTGGATTTCATTTCGTTCTGTTCGGCCGTATTCATAAGGTTCTTGATGGATAGTCCCGGCATCCGGCTCTGAGTGCCTGCAGGCCTGTTGGTGTGGGGAGCCGGAACCTGCTGGGCGGTCCGTGCAGGCTGTGCAGTGTCCACGGGCCGGACGGTCTGTACGGACTGTTCAGGCTGGACGCTCTGTGGTGCTTGTGCCGATACGGCTTTCTCCGCTATACGCATCAGCGCGAATTCGATCAGAAGTCTCTGGTTGCCGCTCTGACGGTAGGCTGACTCGCATTCCATGGTGATGCCTATCGAGGTGAAAATGAATTGTACGGAACATCTTGATGCCTGTTCCCGGTACCGCTCGATAAGAGAAGGCGGCAGTGAAAGGAGTGAGGAGCCCTGGGAACTCTTGCATACCAGCAGGTCCCTCAGGTGGGAACTGATGCCTGCAACAAAATACAGGGCATTGAAGCCTTTGGACAGCACTTCGTCGAACAGCAGCAGGGAAGACATGTAGTCACCGTTCAGGGAATAGTCGATTATCCTGAAGTAGTATTCGTAGTCCAGTACGTTGAGATCCCGGATGACGTCTCCGTAATGTATTTCGCGTCCGCAGAACGCCACTATCTGGTCGAAGATGGTGAGCGCGTCCCTCATGGCACCGTCGGCCTTGACCGCGATGACATGCAGGCTCTCATTGTCTGCGGTTATGCCTTCCCTGGAAGCTATGTCACTTAGGTTGCGGACGATGTCCGGTACGCTGATGCGGTTGAAGTCAAATGTCTGGCAGCGGGACAGTATGGTCGGAAGTATCTTGTGTTTCTCGGTGGTAGCGAGGATGAATATGGCATGGGCGGGCGGTTCTTCGAGTGTTTTCAGGAAAGCGTTGAATGCCGCGGATGACAGCATGTGTACCTCGTCGATGATGTAGACGCTGTACTTGCCGACCTGTGGCGGGACACGTACCATCTCCGTGAGATTGCGGATGTCGTCAACCGAGTTGTTGGAGGCCGCGTCCAGCTCGTGTATGCAGTAGGACCTGCCCTCTGCGAAGGACATGCATGACTCGCATTTTCCGCATGGCTCCATGTCCGGTCCGGGGTTGAGACAGTTGATTGACTTCGCGAAAATTCTGGCCGTGGTAGTCTTGCCTACTCCACGCGGTCCGCAGAAGAGATAGGCGTGTGCGAGCTGTCCGCGGATGATCGAGTTCTTGAGTGTCCTTGCTATGTTCTCCTGACCTATCAGTGACTCGAATGTATCCGGTCTGTATTTTCTGGCAGATACTATAAACTGTTCCATAATTCTAACAGTTGACAAAGATAGGAAGAACTCCTGTAATTCCGGCATTAAAGTTGTATATTTGTCGGACTGTAAATCTGAAATGCAATGAAGGTACTGATTATAGACGATGAACGCAGCATCCGCAACACTCTCAAGGAGATTCTGGAATTCGAAGGACATCAGATAGTGCTGGCCGAGGACGGACCCTCGGGACTTGAGGCTGCTTCGGCCAATAATTTCGATGTGATATTCTGCGATATCAAGATGCCCGGGATGGACGGGGTCGAGGTTTTGGACAAACTTGCCGAGAGCGGCAACGAGACTCCGGTGGTGATGATTTCCGGTCACGGATCGATAGATACGGCGGTGGAGTGTATCAAGAAAGGGGCATTCGATTTCATTCAGAAGCCTCTTGACCTCAACAGAATACTGATAACTCTGAAAAATGCTACGGATAAAGGTTCCCTCGTACGTGAGACCAAGATTCTCAAGAAGAAGGTCGGTGGCGTGCAGGAAATTATCGGTGAGTCTCCGGCCATTGTCCGTATCAAGAATATGATAGACAGGGTGGCCCCGACCGATGCCAGGGTCCTTATAACCGGGGCGAACGGTACTGGCAAAGAGCTGGTGGCCAGATGGCTGCATGAGAAGAGCGACCGTGCGTCCATGCCTTTTATCGAGGTCAACTGTGCGGCGATTCCAGGCGAGTTGATAGAGAGCGAGCTGTTCGGGCATGAGAAGGGAGCCTTCACCGGGGCCCAGAAGCAGCACAAGGGCAAGTTCGAGCAGGCAGACGGAGGTACTCTCTTCCTGGACGAGATCGGAGATATGTCCCTGGCGGCCCAGGCCAAGGTACTCCGTGTGCTGCAGGAGAACAAGCTGACCAAAGTGGGCGGTGACAAGGACATCACCGTCAATGTAAGGGTCGTGGCAGCCACGAACAAAAACCTGAAGGAAGAAATAGAGAAAGGCAACTTCCGCGAGGACCTGTATCACCGTATCAGTGTCATCGTTATCCGCGTACCCTCGTTGGCCGAGAGGAGGGAGGACATCCCGATGCTGATAGATCATTTCATCAGGCAGATATCCCAGGAGTCGGGCAAGCCGGTCAAGGAGATAGACACCGATGCAGTAGAGGAACTCTGCAACCATGCCTGGAGCGGCAACATCCGCGAGCTGCGCAATGTGGTGGAGCGTCTGCTGATTCTTTCCAATGCCCGCATCACCAAGGATGATGTGATGATGTTCGCTCTCCCCAACTGATTCTAAGTAAGGTCATCTTTTGCGGGATAGTGTATCGGCAGCTTGACGGTGAAATCGGCTCCTCCCAGTTCAATGGAGTGGGAGTAGTATATTTCGCCTCCGCTCTGGGCCACTATGTTCTTGCAGATGGCCAGTCCCAATCCGGATCCCCTTGTCTTTGTAGTGAAGTTTGGACTGAAAAGTTTCTCCATGTTCTCTTCAGAGACACCGCTTCCGTTATCCTCGATATCGACTTTGTAGTAGCTGTGGACTGCCTGTATGCTTACTACGATCTCTCCGTACTCCTGACTCTCCACTGCCTGTATGGCATTGGTGATGAGGTTTACAAAGACTCTGGTTATCTGACTCTTGCAGGCCAGCGTGATGGCTTTCTCCAGTCTGCAGCGGAAAGTCAGCTCTATGTTGTCGTAGTTGTCGAACAGGATTTTCTGTTCGGACAGGATCTCCACGAGATCGACTTCCGTGACCTCGTCATTGTAAAGTTTGGCCAGACTTGAGAACTCGCTTGCGGTGTTGGAAAGTATGTCTATCTGTTCTATCAAGGATGAGGCCAGGGCTTCCAGTCTGTTCTCCCAACCGGGAATTCCTTGTTTCTTGAGACTTACCAGATGCTGGATGCTGAGTTTCATCGGAGTGAGCGGATTCTTTATCTCATGGGCTATCTGCTTGGCCATTTCCTTCCATGCCATCTCTCTCTCGCTCTGGGCAAGTTCCTTGGTGCTCCTGTCCAGATCGTCTATCATCTTGTTGTAGGTCTTGACCAGAATGCCCAGCTCGTCATCAGCCTTGTAGTTGATATGCTCCACTTTATGGGATATGTCCATGGCCAGCATGTTCTTGCTTATCTCCTTGAGGGGTTTTGTTATGGAGTTGGCCATGGCGATGCCGATCAGGAAGGCCGTAATGATGAGGATAAGGTACATGTTGATGATGGCGGCAATTATGGGGGACGCATCGTTCTCGAAATTGGTGTCGGTGATGAAGTACGGTATGTTGGCTATGCCCAGCAGCAGTCCGTCCTCATTGTAAATTGGAGTGTAGAGCGCATAGTAGTCTATTGCGGAGATGGATTCTTCCTGGATTACCTGCATTCTCTTGTTGAATACCAGCTCGTAGTAGGCCTCCGGATTCATCCTGCTGCTGGACAGGTACTCGTTGAAGATCTCAGGTCTGGTTGTCCGTATCAGTTTGCCGTCCGGCGCAAACAGATTGATGTCTACCTGGGCGTTCTTGGATATTACGCTCATGGCGTTTGATATCTCCAGAGAGTTGCTTTCATTATAGGGCTTGTCTATCCTGGCGCTTTTTGCGAGGGCGTTCTGTACGGATACCAGCTTGTCCTCCATCAGAACGGTATTGTTGTTCTTGATGTATCTGAGAACTATGAATATGCTTCCTATGGCCATAAGTACCAGGGCTATGACAGTGGAACAGGTCAGGAACAGCGTGATTTTCATTCTGAAAGACCTTTTGGGACGGAAAAGCGATTCGCGGTGTCTGTGCCGGAACAGGCTCGGGAAGCCGAGAATGACCATCGCGAAGAAAAGGAATATGTACGAGAATGATATCAGGGACGGGAATACCGTTCTCTCTGGCCGGCTTACGGCTATGAGATTGGTGCCGGGCAGTTTGTTGATGAAAAGGACGCAGTCGTTCATGAAATAATGAGAGAATCCGTCCTCGTAGATGTTTACGTTTACGGATACCGGGAAATTGTAGTCTCCCTGATGGCCTGTTATCCTGCCTTGATGGTACTTGGCCATGGAGTAGGGGTAAGGGAGAGACGCGGCTACGGGGCTGGAGCTGTCCAGTAGTGTGGACGGGTAGCCTATGTTTTTGGAACTGCTCTTGGAATCAATCTCAAGATACATGTCATAGCGTGTACCGTTCCGTATGATACTGAAGGCACCGAGGTAACTGATACTGTTGCTGAAGTAGTCCAGGTAGTAGAATGCGGATATGTCTGAGAGAGGTATCCCGTAGTTGTCGATGATTTCCTTGAAGTATGTGTAGCACCCTACAGGGGCTGAATATTCGTCGGTTTTTATTCTCTGGAACATATTGCAGATAGTCAGACGTATGTCGTAGTCCTGCATTATGTTGAAGAAGTATCTTTCAGCAAGCCGGTTGAGGATGATGTTCTCAAAGTCTGGATTTCCTGTGAGTCTGCGTATAAGTGGATCTGTGATTATGCTCTTCTCTATGGCCTGCAGCTGCATCTCCAGGTCCAGGTCTCTTTCCATCGCAAGACGTCCGGTGAGCACTCTGAGATTCTCGCATTCTTTCTGGAATCCGTAGTAGCCCACGGATCCTGTCATGTATATGGATATGAGGAGTATATATATGAGAGCCAGCCTTTTTGAGTGTCTTTTCCGTTTGACTCTGAAATGGGTGCAGCTTACGGATATGAGGATGGTGACCAGAAACAGCAGGGCAAGGGCCAGCAGGCTGTATATGAAGAACGTGATGACGGTATATACAGAGATGTCATTTATCAGGTACAGGTCGAAATTGATGCCGGAGTTGAGGATGAGAGACCGGAACGTCATGTGTATGTAGACTGCGAGGCAGACAGCGGCTGCTCCGATAGCGGTTGACTTGAGGCGTCTCATCGCAGGTGATGACGACAGTATGTTCCTGATGACGGTTTTCCTGGACATGTAGAGGGTGGCGCAGTAGAGGAAAACGAATGAGTGCATGAGGATGAGCGAGCCGAAGGATCTGAAGTTCCCGTCAGCATACAGCATCGGAGAGAAGAATTCGGTACTGGCGGGTATGTCCTGTACCATGGGGAAGGTGCATAGCTGAAGTACGAGGAGTCCTCCTAATCCGAAATAAAGCGAGGTGATGCTTTTCCTCGTATGCTGGTAGTACAGGATCGCTGTGATG
Organism: uncultured Alistipes sp.; assembly: GCA_900544175.1. Taxonomy (GTDB): domain Bacteria; phylum Bacteroidota; class Bacteroidia; order Bacteroidales; family UBA932; genus Coprenecus. Next base: position 51,721 of record UQUN01000002.1, on the reverse strand, counting down.
GCGGCCAGCAGGGCCAGCCACCTCAGTCCGGATGAGTTGCTGTCCGGAAACATGTTCTTGCGGATGACGGAGAATGCAGGCGTACCGTCTGCTGTGTGGACTACTCCGGCCCCGTCGATGAAGGTGGGAACGGTGGTGAATTTGTTGTTGAGACCAATGTGCTTGTTGTAGGAGTTCTGCAGAGCCTCGTTCTCGTTGTCGTACTGCTCTATTATTTCGATGCCGGCGATTATCCGCATTCCGCCGCGGTCATATGTCTTGATTATATACCATTTAGGTCCAAGGTTGATGTATTGCGTACTGTCCTTCAGAAAGGCCAGCGGTATGTTGAAGATATTGCGGTTCCTAAGGTCGTGGATACGGTACCAGCTGGTTATGGACCTGATGTCGTCATTGCTTATGGGGAAAGTGTTGACCCAGCTTTGGAGCTTGCCGTCGATGTATCTGTAGAGAACCATGTCTTCCGGAAAATGTTCGAATGTGATCCATTCGTTTTCAGGTATGCCGAATGCCTTGTCCACATAGGACTGCAGTGTCTTTTCCCTGTTTTGCAGCATATGCTCGACGAACCTTGCCCTTTTCTCGGAAGACACAGGGGTGATATGCATGAAGGACATCAGGAACAGCACCAAGGCCAGAATCCAGAAGACCGATGTGGTGTGGTAAGTAAAGAATCTTCTTATATGTCTGAATGATTTTCTCATGAGTCATGTGTTACTCGTTGTGGTACGGCTCTCCTTTTATTATGGTGAAAGCCCTGTACAACTGCTCTTCGAAGAACAGACGGATTATCTGGTGTGAGAACGTCATGTCCGACAGGGACAGGAACCCGTCTGCTCTCGCCCTTACCTTCCCGGCGAATCCGTAGGCTCCCCCTGTTACGAAGACCAGGCTCTTTGTGCCTGCAGTCATGAGCCTTTCAATGTACGCCGCCCAGGCCGTGGACGTGAATCTGTCCCCTTTCTCGTCGAGCAGTACGACCTTGTCCTCCGGACGGAGTCTTTTAAGTATGAGGTCGGCCTCCTTGTTCCTGATTTCGTCCTGAGACAGGGAGGAAGTGCCATGCAGAGCCGGAATCTCGATCCTGTTGAAAGTGGTGTACCTTACGAGCCTTTTCTCGTAGATTTCCATTCCTTCCTTAATGAAACTGAATGTGGTTTTTCCGATTGTGAGCAGCGTAATCCTCATTTTAAGTGCTTGTGCTCACAAATGTAGGAAAAAATGCATCATAATGGCCTGAATTTTGCTGAAGAATGTCAACAAATTGAAACATACAGATGAACAGATCTATATTAATTATCGGATTTACAGTTCTCTTTTCATTTACATCGTGGGCTCAGAACAGGAATGTCTGCGAGGACGATGATGTAAACAGTGTGTTCGTACCTATATCGAAATATATGGAGCGGGGTGATGCGGAGTGTCTTGCCGCATGGTTTGCGGATAATCTGCAGGTGGATGTGATGGGGACGGTGTCCAACTGCAGCCGCAGTCAGGCCCGTCAGATAATACGGAATTTCTTCACGAACTATACTCCCCGCTGTTTTGAGATAGTGTACAAGAGCGGTTCCTATCCGACAGAATATGCTGTGGGCAATCTGGACAGCGGAGGCAATATGTTCACTGTCACCATACTGGTAAAGACGTACGATGCAGGAAACTACATCGAGCAGATAAAAATAGAAAAGCAGTAGCCGCGTCTTATCGCTCAACCTGTCCCGCTGCCTGTGGCTGTCTTGCTAACCGCTGTCCGACGGCATAGGTTTTCATCAGGCCGGCATGATGTCGGTATTGTCGCCTGTGAAAAGTTTTATACCGGATCGGCTTGTAAGTGGCAATGTGCTTATTGTCAGGTTCTTGTGCTATGTGAAAGGTGCCCTGTTGAGGTTTGAAAGCCGGACAGGGCACCTTTTTATAAGGTTAAGTTATTGAGAGTCAGTACAATCGCACTCTGGCAGGATTCCCGCCGTGTGCGGCTGTTCCATAAAATGTGCTGATCAAAGCGAGTCGCGCCACTGAAGGTATTCTTCTTCGGTCATGCCGTAGGGCAGTTGGGTCATTTGGATTCCCCAATCGAAGAGGTCCGGGTCGTCCGGGGTGTAGTCGATAGATATCTCTCTTGTCAGGGACTCGCAGGTGTTCTCCGAGAACGATACCTTGATGTTCCTTCCCTCGCGCCATACCCTGACCCACGAGTTCTCCCAGCAGCTGTCCCCGGCATTGAACTCCACTTGGCCGTATTCTGTCTGCTCTCCTTTTTCTGTACTCACATCACAGATACTGAACCGGACTTCAGTGACGGAGTATCCGGAGCGGCCGTCGGGAACGCACGTGATTGTCTGTGCGTTGCTGGAGACGTACCTGGGCGCGTCAAAGGGAAGGATCGGATCGAAGTCCCTACATCCAGTCGCGACCATGGCCGCCGACGCGGCGAAAAGCAGTATGTATAATGCCCGTTTCATGATCAGATTAAAGAGAGGTTGTGTGCTGTTATTCTGATTGTACCAATTATTAGAATGTGTAAGTGAAAACCTTCGAGTACTTACTGGGCTTTGTCAGAGTATATGCCCTGCGGTCACAGATATTGTTCTGCTCCGGAGTGAAATGCCCGAACAGGTCGGTAGTCTCATGTGTGACGGAATCGGTCCCGTTGTATACGATGACGGCTTTGTATAGAGCCTCACGTGGAGTCGTACCGTTGTAGTCATACGGAAGGACCCAGTTGAGGTCGAGGTCGACAGGCCATACCCCCATTGCCTCATGGAAGAATTCCTCAGTCTCTCCCGGGGCGAGGTGGATTATCTCAAGAGTGTCCCCGGCAGTGACACTTCCAACAATGGTGGATGTGTAGACCTGCATTACGCGGATGTCGCATTCGGAAGAGTTCTCGTAGACAAACCGCACTGAGTATCCGTAGTCAGTCTCAGTGTTGCATCCGGGAAATAAGACAATGACGGCAGATATAAGTGTAAATGCGGCAGCTGCTGCGGTGAGAAGTTTCAGGATGGTTCTCATAAGGTATGGAATTTAAAATTATTGGGTTAATAGATGTTTACTAAAAAGATGTATAAAAGTCAGATATCGCTGCACGGTCAGTCGTAGTATAGTTCGATATCGGTGATGATGCCGTTGTCATCGTAGTAGAACGCGGGGTAGCAGTCCCACTCGATCCGCAGCTCATCGTGACTTCCCTCGGGTGCCCAGTAGATGCGGCTGCGGTCTTCTTCCACCAGGGTCTTGCCACCCATGTAGTAGACCTTGCTTACAGGGTCTCCCACTCGGATATAGTCATTGACGGCGAATCTGTCCGAGTTTAGGGTGAAGACGCAGATTTTAACGCTGTCATTTCCGTCATCATAGTATCCGAACTCATCTGTAACCTTCATGGCAGTCCTGGCATCACTCAGGGAGAAGTCTCCTGAGGCCGGGGCAATGACTATGGTGCTGTTGTATACAAATAACAGTACACTACATCATCCTCTTCGTCAGGTTTCCCCAATCCGTCTTGAAGCAAAGAATTGAAACGGAGTCTGAAAGGAGAGCGTGTAATCTTCGCATTTTTCAGATACGAACGGATATTTACCATCTTATAGCGCGATGACCTTCATGATAGTACTCTTGCCGCTGGCCGACTTGCCGATAAATACTGTCAAGGGTTTGATGTCGTTTATTTCTACGTCTTTTAGCGGATCGAAATTCTTTATGATAATTGACTCTTGCATTGGGCATTCATAAGTTGATACACAAATGTGGCAAAAAACTGAATGCGACGGAAATTTTATTGGTTGGCGGAAGTTGTTGAGCAGCCTTGATGAGGCGCGTCTCCGAAAGGGGTAAACTCTAAGGCTGGTGAATTGCCCGCTGAGCTATCCCTATGTGCGTGGCGAGAGATAGGGCGCTTTGTACACTCTACTTCTGGCGCATGAAGATGCGTATGGGGCAGCCGGTGAAGTCGAAGTGGCTGCGCAGCTTGTTCTCCAGGAATCTCTTGTACGGTGCCCCGATGTACTGGGGCAGATTGCAGAAGAAGGCAAATGACGGACAGGGCGTCGGCAGTTGGGTGATATACTTGATCTTGATGAATTTGCCCTTTGTGGAGGGGGGAGGGTAGTTCTCTATCTCCTCAAGCATCACCTCGTTCAGAGTGGATGTGGGAATCTTCTTGGAGTAATTGTCATAGACCTTGGCCGCCGCGTCCAGCACATCGAGGATTCTTTGCTTTTTGATGACCGATGTGAAGATGACGGGGATATCGCTGAAAGGCGCGAGCCGCTTGCGTATGGCCTCGGCGTATTCCTTCATGGTGTTGCCGGTCTTGTTCTCTATCAGGTCCCATTTGTTGACCGCCACCACACAGCCTTTGCTGTTGCGCAGGATGAGATTGAAGATGGACATGTCCTGAGCTTCGACTCCGTATTGGGCATCGATCATCAGGATGCAGATGTCAGCGTGCTCTATGGCCCTGATGGCCCTCATCACGGAGTAGAACTCCAAGTCCTCGTTGACCTTGCTTTTCTTGCGCAGTCCGGCGGTGTCCACTAAGATGAACTCGTGCCCGAATTTGTTGTAGTAGGACTCCACCGCGTCCCGGGTCGTTCCGGCCACCGGTGTCACGATATTGCGCTCCTCTCCGAGGAAAGCGTTGGTGATGGATGACTTGCCGGCATTCGGCCTGCCGACTATGGCTATACGCGGCACTCCGGCATGAGGGTCTTCCTCCTCTTTGGTGTCCGGCAGCATGGATACGAGCCGGTCCAGCATGTCGCCGGTGCCGCTGCCGTTGGCCGAGGAGATGTCCCACGGGTCGCCCAGACCAAGGGAGTAGAACTGGTATGAGTCGAAGCGCTTGTCCGCCGAATCCACCTTGTTGACCACCAGCAGGACCGGCTTGGCGTTGCGCCGCAGGATGTCGGCGATTTCCTCGTCGAAATCGGTGATGCCGGTGCCTACTTCCACTAAGAACAGGATGACATCGGCCTCCTCGATGGCTATCATCACCTGCTTGCGTATCTCCTCCTCGAACACGTCTTCGGAGTTGACCGTATAGCCTCCTGTATCCACTACAGAGAATGTCGTGCCGCACCACTCGCACTTGCCGTAATGGCGGTCGCGCGTTACACCAGCCGTCTCATCGACGATGGCCTGCCGCATACCGACAATCCTGTTGAAAAGGGTTGATTTGCCCACGTTGGGCCGTCCTACTATGGCAACTAAACTCATACTCTATTGTTTATCAGATATATCGCATCCCGTACCGTTCAAGTTCAGGCCGCAGCTTCCGCAGGAGCCGCTGCAGCCGCCGGTGCTTCCTTTCTTCGGGCCCCACAGCCTCATCTCCTCCTCGCGGGCGCAGATGATGCCCCTCTTGCGGAGCTCCTTGTTGTGCTCTATCTCTCCGTCAGGAAAAGGCTTCTTCCTGAAGATGATGTTGAAGCACATGATGAATACCGCAAAACCGACGAATACTATGGCCGCTATCAATATTTCCATATCTTACATTGTTTTTGGCTCCACCCATTTGCTGCGGTCAAGCAGCGGGCAGGAGCTGACCGTTATCTCAGGGGCCAGCTGATGGACCTTGAACGCGGCTGCCTTTCTAAGCCGCAGGATTCTTTCCACCAAGGCCTTGTCCACACCTTCCTGCAAAATCTGTTCCGCGCTCCTGCCTCCTTCATTGAGGCTGTAGAGTACAGGGTCCAGCACATCGTAGGGCGGCAGGGAGTCGGTGTCCTTCTGTCCGTCACGCAACTCGGCCGAAGGGGCCTTGGTGATGGTGGACAGGGGGATCAGCTCTTTCTCCCGGTTGATATACGCCGCCAGTTCGTACACCTCGGTCTTGTAGAGGTCCGCGATGACCATCAGGGAGCCGCAGAGGTCTCCGTAGAGGGTGCCGTAGCCCATCGACAGCTCGCTCTTGTTGGTGGTGTTCAGCAGCAGGGCTCCATGCCTGTTGGAGTAGAGCATCAGTATGGTGCCGCGGATGCGGGCCTGAAGGTTCTCCTGGGTGGTGTCCCAGTGGAAATCCCCTTCGAACAGCGGCTCTGTCTCCTTGATGAAACGGTCGTAGACGGCTCCGATGGGGATGATGTGGTACTTGATGCCGAGGTTGTCCGCCAGCTCCACGGCATCGTTGACCGAGTGTACTGTCGAGTATGATGACGGCATCAGTATGCCGGTCACGTTCTTGCGGCCGAGGGCCTCGGCTGCAAGGGAGGCTACAACCGCCGAATCGATGCCGCCTGACAGTCCCAGCACCGCCTTGGACATTCCTGCGTTCTGGAAGAAGTCCCTGACGGCGCTTATGATCCGGTCATGGGTCGAGGATATGTCAGAACCCGAAAGCATCGCTGATCGATTTGTAATTGTATATCCTGTCAATTACTTCCGCGAACATGTCGGCGACGGAGAGTACGGTGAACTTGGAAAGGTCCGTACCGGCCGGTGCTCTCAGGGGGATGGTGTCGGTGACAACGACTTCCTTGAGAGCCGATTTGTTGATGCGGTCGTATGCCTGGCCGGAGAACACGGGATGTGTGGCCATGGCCCTTACGCTCAGAGCCCCTTTCTCCATAAGCATGTCGGCGGCTTTTGTTATGGTGCCGGCTGTGTCGATCATGTCGTCTACGATGATGATGTTGCGTCCTTCCACATCGCCGATGGCTGTCATGGAACCTACGACATTCGGTCTCTCGCGGGACTTGTGGCATATTATCAAAGGACAGCCGAGTACTCTGGAGTAGGTGTTGGCCCTCTTGGCTCCGCCCATGTCGGGAGCGGCTATTGAGAGGTTGTCAAGCTGCATGTCCCTGAGATAGGGCAGGAAGATGGAGCTTGCATATATATGGTCAACCGGAAAGTCAAAGAAACCCTGTATCTGGTCAGCGTGCAGATCGGTGGTTATGACCCTGTCGCATCCGGCCGCAACCAGAAGATTGGCGACAAGTTTGGCACCAATGGACACCCTGGGGCGGTCCTTGCGGTCCTGGCGGGCCCATCCGAAATAGGGGATCACGGCTATGACTTTGTAGGCAGATGCCCTGCGTGCCGCGTCTATCATGAGAAGCAGTTCGAAGAGGTTGTCCAGAGGAGGGAAGGTTGACTGGACAATGAATGTCGTGGTGCCGCGTACGGACTCGTTGAATGCCGGCTGGAACTCACCGTCGCTGAAGTCCGTTACTACTGAGTCTCCGAGCTCGAGACCGAGGGACTTTGCGATCTTCTCCGCCAGATAGCGTGAGCCCCTGCAGGAAAAGATCTTGATGGAGTGGGTGTGATTGGTAGTGTGTTTCATTTTATGGGTATTACAAAGTTAGTGTGTTGATGTCGTTCTGTGTTTTTCAAGATCGTGTCCGATCAGGTCAAGTACAATGTCCCTGCCTGTGCCTTTCGATGATGATGTCGGGATGATGGGGACGCAGTCTTGTGTGTCACCCTGTATGTCCCGCAGTTCCGTCGCAAATGCCTTCCGGCTTTTCTCTATTTCAGTTTTGGAAAGTTTGTCGCACTTGGTCATGATTATCGCGAACGGGATGTCCGCACCGGACACCGCTGTGATGAAGCTGCGGTCTATTTCCTGCATAGGATGTCTTGCGTCCACCAGGACAAATAGCAATGACAGTTCTTCGGAGTGGCTGACATAGTCCTCGATCATGGTTTTGAGGGTCGCCTGCACTTTTTTGGATGCCTTGGCGAAACCGTAGCCGGGAAGGTCTACGAGATACCATTTCCCGTTGATGAGGAAGTGGTTGACCAATATTGTCTTGCCGGGCATGGAGGATGTTTTGGCAAGATCCCTGCGTCCGCACAGCATATTGATCAGTGAGGACTTGCCCACATTGGACCGGCCGATAAAGGCATATTCGGGCAGTCTCAGCTTGGGCCGCTGAGAGACATTAGTGCTGCTTCCCTGAAATATAGCTGTCTTGACTGTCATCATGTTTTAAAATGGCAAAAGTAGCAAATTTTCCATACTGCGCCAACACTTTTTCCAGAAGCCGTGCTGCATATGTCCGCCGAGGATGTACTTTCCCTGAAAACCGCAGGCCGGCGGCGGCATTTTCGCGGATTTGTGCTAAATTTGTTTTTCATATCGGTGCGAATAATTATTGTAAAACGACATTGTATGCAGGAATACATTACTTTGACTCAGCTGCAGCAGCGGATCCGGGTGACTGTGGCGGATAAGTTCCCGGTTCCGGTGTGGGTGCGGGCTGAGATCCATGAGCTGAGGGTGCACAGTAACGGGCACTGCTATATGGAACTGGTGGAGAAGGGTTCCGGCAGGGAGATGTTCAGCGCGAAGGTTTCGGCTGTCATATGGCGGTCAAGGCGCACATTGGTCGAAGCGGCTTTCTACCAGGGGACCGGCCGCAGGCTGGAAGCCGGCATGACGGTGCTGGTGCTGGTAAGGGTGCAGTATTCGGAAATCTACGGTATGAGCCTTAGTGTCGAGGACATAGATCCGGCCTTTACCCTCGGGGAGGTGGAACTTGCCAGACAACGTACTCTCGAACGGCTCAGAAAAGAAGGCATGCTGGATATGAACAGGATGGTGCCTGCGGCAAGGCTGCCGCGCCGTTTTGCCCTGATAACATCCGAAACGGCTGCCGGTTATGGAGACTTCATGCGTCATCTCTATGATAATGGTTATGGATTCCGGTTCTATATCCGTCTGTATCAGGCCCCGATGCAGGGGAGTGCCGCTCCGGCCGGCATAGTCGCCGCAATGCATGCTGTGCTGGACGACGTGGAGGCCGGAGAAATATATGATGCCGTCCTGATCGTCCGTGGAGGAGGAGCTGTGGCAGACCTGGTTTGCTTTGACGATTACGACCTTGCAGTCAATATAGCTCAGTATCCGCTTCCGGTCATGGTGGCGGTAGGACACGAGCGTGATACTCATATCTGCGATATGGTGGCTGCAGTGTCAGTAAAGACTCCGACGGCCCTTGCCGATCATATTGTCCGTAATTTCGTGGATGAGGATGCATCGCTGGTCTCTCTCTCGGACCGTCTCAGGAATATTGTGGCTCTCAGGATGGAGGGCGTAAGACATGCTCTTGATGATACAGGCCGCAGGCTGCTGTCATGTACTGCAGTGCGCTGCGGACAGGAACGCGGCCGCATGGACCTTATCATGCACAGGATGGTCACAGGTGTGCGCTCCCGTATAAGTTCGGGCAATGCGGCTGTAGACATGCTCCTGATGCGTCTTCGAAGCGGGTATGCCCTGCGTTTCAGGGCGGAGACGGGCAGGCTGGACATGCTGGAGCTGCGGGTGCGCAAGGGAGATCCTGTGGCGATGCTGCGTCCTGGCAGTGCCTATGTGACGAGAGGCGGCCGCCAGGTGGAGTCTGTCTCGTCTGTCGCCGTGGGGGACAGGTTGGATCTCATGCTCAAGGACGGCAGGGTGGAATGTTCGGTAGAGTCAGTAATCCGAGATGTCGCCGGTTGATGCCGTACGGCTTTTTGTTAATTGCACAGATTGTTAGTTTATAGATATGGAAGAAGAGAAATTAAAGTACGAAGAAGCGCTTTCCCGTCTGGAAAGAATAGTGGCCGAGATAGAGAATCCTCAGACTGCGGTGGGTGATATCCCCGCTAAGGTGAAGGAAGCCGCAGGACTTCTGGCTTATTGCAGAAAGATGCTCAGGGAAAGCGAGGAAAGCATAGAGAGTATATTGAAGGAACAGTAAACAGGACAGGCCTTATGATTTACGATGCTGACTCTTATCTTGCCCCGTACAGGGAGCATATAGACAGGCGCTACAGGAGACTGGTGTTCGCACGTCAGGAACTGGCCGGTTACGGCGGGCGTCTGTCGGATGCGGTCAATAACCATCTGTATTACGGTGTACACAAGGAAGGTGACTATGTCGTTTTCAGGGAATGGGCTCCGAACGCGACAGCTATGTATCTGATAGGTGATGTGAACGGATGGAGGAAGGACGAGAGGTACAGGCTGTCTCCTGTAGGTAACGGAAACTGGGAGATACGGCTGCCATCGGCATCCATGCCGCACGGAGCGTTGTTCAGATGGCTGGTGGAGTGGCTCGGCGGCAGCGGTGAGAGGTTGCCGGCATACAGTACCCGTTGCGTGCAGGACCCGCAGACAAAGATCTTTTCAGCCCAGGTGTGGACACCTCCGGCCAAGTACCGCTGGAAGTATTCCCATTTTATTCCTCATAACAGGTATCCGCTTATATACGAGGCTCATGTCGGTATGAGCTCCGAGGATGAGAAGGTGTCGTCGTTCGATGAGTTCCGAAGGACTGTGCTGCCCCGTGTACGGGATCTCGGATACAATACACTGCAGCTGATGGCTCTTCAGGAGCATCCTTATTACGGCTCGTTCGGCTATCAAGTGTCGGGATTTTTTGCCTTGAGCTCCAGATTCGGGACACCGGAAGAGTTCAAGGCTCTTGTGGACGAGGCTCATGGTATGGGAATGGCTGTGGTTATGGATGTCGTTCATTCCCATGCTGTTGACAACGAAGTGGAGGGAATAGGCATGCTTGATGGAACGGATTACCTTTATTGCCACAGCGGTGCCAGGGGCAGGCACCCGGCATGGGGGTCGCGTTGTCTGGATTACGGGAAGCAGTCGACCGTACGTTTCCTTCTTTCCAGTCTCAAGTTCTGGATGGAGGAGTACCATATCGATGGTTTCAGGTTCGATGGGGTTACGAGTATGATTTACATGGATCACGGTTTGGGTAAGGATTTTACCGATTATTCCTGTTACTTTGACGGCAATCAGGACGAAGATGCTCTGACCTATCTTGGGCTGGCCAACATCCTGGTCAAGGAGATGAATCCCAGAGCTGTGACCATAGCCGAGGATGTGAGCGGAATGCCGGGTCTGGCTGCTCCGATGAAGGATGGAGGCACCGGTTTCGACTTCCGTCTCAGCATGGGGGTGGCCGATCACTGGATCAAGTGGATAAAGGAGCTTCGGGACGAGGACTGGAGCATGGGGGGCATGTACTGGGAACTGACCAACAAGCGGAGGGACGAGCGTACCATAAGCTACGCGGAGTGTCATGATCAGGCACTGGTAGGGGACAAGACGATTATCTTCCGCCTGATGGACAAGGAAATGTATACTTCCATGAGCAAGATGTCGCGTAGTCTGGCCGTGGAACGCGGTATGGCTCTTCACAAGATGATCCGTTTGGTCACCATAGCTACGGCCGGAGACGGCTATCTCAATTTCATGGGCAACGAGTTCGGTCATCCGGAGTGGATAGATTTCCCCAGAGAAGGAAACGGGTGGTCGTATTTCTATGCACGCAGACAGTGGTCGCTGGCGGACAATCCTGATCTGAGATACGGGCAGCTGCGTCAGTTCGACAAAGCCATGATACATCTTTTCTCCAGGTACGGGATACTGGCTGAAAGACCTGTACGGCTTTATGTTGACGAGACTCAAAAAGTTTTGATTTTTGCACGGGGATGTTTTATCTTTGCATTGAATTTCCATCCGGAACTGTCAGTGACAGATTTCAGATTCCATGCGGCAGCCGGAGAGTACCGTCTCGTTCTGGATACGGACGATTCCCTGTTCGGGGGATTTGGAAGAAATGATGGAAGTGTCTCTCACTTTACGGTGAGGGAAGGAGACTGTGACCTTCTGTCGCTCTATTTGCCGAACAGATCGGCCATAGTCCTGAAAAGACATTAATTATAAGGAATATGTCGTATCTAAAGTTTGACAAAGCGGAGTTGGTGAACCTTGAGTACTCTCTGGCAAGAGAGGTCCTGGCAACCAACAAGACCGGCGGTTATCTGAACACTACTCTGGTAGGATGCAATACCCGCAAGTATCACGGTATGTTCGTGCTTCCAGTCAAGAACTTTGAGAGCAGGAGATATGTCCTCCTGTCATCACTGGACGAGACTCTGATACAGCACGGACGCGACTTCAACCTTGGAATACACTGCTATGGCAAGAACAATTACGAGCCCAGGGGACACAAGTATATCGTGGACTTCGAGTTTGAGAAGTATCCGGTGATCATTTATCGTGTAGGTGGTATCATGTTCAGTAAGTCCATGCTTTTCCTGCACAACAAGGAGCAGCTGCTGATAAAATACACGCTTCTCGATGCTCATTCAGCGACTGTCCTGAGACTCAGGCCGTTTCTGGCATTCAGGGAGATTCACTCCCTTACGCATGCCAACGAGTCTGCGGACAGGGGGTACGAGACTGTGGAGAACGGTGCCTCTTTCAGACTTTACGACGGATTTCCGTCTGTCAACATACAGCTGAACAGAAAGAACGAGTATTTCCATAACCCGGACTGGTACTATAATATAGAGTATCTCGAGGAGAAGAGGAGAGGTTTCCAGTATATGGAGGACCTGTATTCGCCAGGATATTTCGAACTGCCTGTCAGGAAGGGGGAATCGGTCATAGTTTCTGTATCCACTTCTCCTGTTGCCGTCAGGGGGCTTTCGGGGGTGTTCGGCAGGGAAGAGACCAGCCGTATATCCCTGCAGAGTTATGACGACTGCCTGAAGAGAGCCGCAAAGCAGTTTGTCGTCAACTCCGGCAAGGGGATCAAGGAGGTGTACTCAGGTTATACATGGTTGGGCAAAGGACTTAGGGAGACCCTTATAGCTCTTCCAGGACTTACCCTTTACGCGGACGGAGATACGGCTCTTTTCGAAGAAGTCCTGGACAGTGCCGTGCGTATATACGCTCATCAGCTTCTGCATGGATCGAGGCAGGTCGATGCTGCGCTCTGGTTCTTCTGGGTCCTGCAGGAGTATGCAGGTTATACCGGGGATTCCAAGAGGCTGTGGAATCGTTACAGCGGCAAGCTCAAGGCGATTATAATGAGTTTCGTGGAAGGAAGCCGTATGGGTGTGGCCTTGTCTGACAACGGTCTGCTCAAGGCCGGTATGAAAGGAGTCGCCATGACATGGATGAATGCATACGACAGCAACGGAGTTCCTGTGACGGAACGGAGCGGTTGGCAGGTAGAGGTCAATGCCTTGTGGTACAATGCCGTTTCCTATATGCTGGATATGGAATCCGCACATGGTGGTGACAGACGTATGATATCGCTGCTCAGATCGTTGAAGGACAATATGGACTCCTCTTTCTGCAGGACTTTTCTGGTGGAGAGTACAGGAGCCCTCGCTGATTATGTGGATGACAGCGGGCAGAATGTATATACAAGGCCGAACCAGATGTTCGCGTGCGCCTTGCCTTACTCCCCTTTGTCGGACGAGATGAAAGCTGATGTCATGGACTGTGTCAAGCGCGAGCTGCTCACGGCGCGCGGAATCCGTACCCTTTCTCCGAAGAATCCTTTATATAAAGGTGTATATGACGGAGACCAGAACAGGAGAGATCATGCATATCATCAGGGATCTACAAGGGTGTGGCTTCTCGCGTTCTATATCGAGGCGATGTTCCGTCTTTACGGCCCGATGTTCGGAAGGAGGGCCGTTGAGCTCATAAATGCCTTTGAGGAGGACATAGAACTTCATGGGGTAGGCTGTGTCTGCGAGCTGTATGACGGGGACCCCCCGCACAGTCCTCACGGAGCCATATCCAGTTCCGTGTCCACGGCCGCCCTGCTTCGCTCGGAGTATTTAGTCAACAAGTATAACAAGGAGGAGAAATGAAAGTCTTGATGTTCGGATGGGAGTTTCCCCCGCATATCTCCGGCGGGCTGGGTACTGCCTGCTACGGCATGGTCCGTGGTCTGGCCCATAACGGAGTGGATGTGTTGTTTGTCATGCCGTCAGCTTCTGGGGACGAGGACAGCAGTGTAGCTAAGATCATCAACGCCAGTGACGTGGAGGCTGCAGACATCAGCTGTAGTCCTGTCGACTTTCTCGACAGGATAAAGTTTGTGAGAATCGGAACCAATATGGTGCCCTATGTGTCTCCTGAGGAGTTTGCCGGGATGGTAGAGAAGGACAGGCACCGGCAGGCCACGGAGTTCAATGTCAATTTCAAGCAGAAATACAAGTTCTCCGGGAAATACGGTGCCAACCTCATGGAGGAGGTCGCCCGCTACGCTCTTGTCGGTGGAACTATAGCTCTCCAGAATACATTTGATGTGATACATGCGCATGACTGGCTGACCTATCTTGCCGGAGTCGCGGCCAAGCGTCTTACCGGAAAGCCTTTGGTGGTGCATGTGCATGCCACTGAGTTCGACAGGACAGGAGAGAACGTCAATACCCAGGTGTATGCCATGGAGAAACTTGGAATGGAGGAGGCTGACAAGGTCATCACTGTGAGTAATCTGACGCGCAACATTGTAGTGAACCGGTACGGAATATCGCCGGACAAGGTGGTGACTGTACACAACGCGGTGGATTTCAGCAAGAGGAACGAGATAGAGGTCCACAGGGGCGTGCCGGAAAAAGTGGTCACTTTCCTCGGCAGGATAACATTCCAGAAAGGACCCGAGTATTTCATCGAGGCGGCTGACAAGGTGCTGCGATATTATAGGAATGTGCGGTTTGTCATGGCGGGCAGCGGAGACCTTCTCAACAGGTCCATACGTCGTGTGGCCAGGCTGGGCATAGCCGACCGTTTTCATTTTACCGGATTTCTCAAAGGTGCGGATGTCCAGAAAATGTTCGCATTGTCGGATGTATACGTGATGCCGTCTGTCTCCGAGCCTTTCGGCATATCTCCTCTTGAAGCTATGAAGACAGGTGTGCCTGCCATCATATCGAAACAGTCAGGAGTGGCGGAAGTGCTCAAGCATTCCATAAAGGTGGATTTCTGGGATATAGACGCCATGGCAGACGCGATATACGGTCTGTTGAAGTATCCCGCACTCGGGAATATGGCTTCCCGTTGCGGACTTGATGAAGTCAATACGTTGAAATGGAACAACGCGGCAGGCGAGATCAAGGATATATATATGTCTTTAATACATTAAAAACAACAACATGGAAACAAAACCTTCAATCTGCATATATTTTCAGGTACACCAGCCGGACAGGCTCAGGCAGTATCGTTTTTTCGATATAGGTAATGACAGTCATTACTATGATGATTTCGCAAACAGGACAATTCTGAGGAGGGTGGCAGAGAGGTGCTACCTGCCGATGAACAGGCTCCTTATGGATGTGATAGAGGCTACCGGCAGGAGATTCAAGGTAGCGTTCTCCATTTCCGGCTCTGTGATCGAGCAGCTTGAGGCGTATGCTCCTGAGGTTCTCGACAGTTTCAAGGAACTGGCCGCTACCGGATGTGTGGAGTTCATCGCCGAGACATACTCGCATACCCTTGCCTCACTGTTCTCCATCCACGAGTTCGAAAAGCAGGTCAAGATGCACTCTGCCTTGATTTCTAAATATTTCGGCAAGAAACCCAAATGCTTCAGGAATACTGAACTGATATACTCGGATGAGATAGGTGCGGCTGTCAGCCGGATGGGGTACACATGTATGCTGACGGAGGGGGCAAAGCACATATTGGGATGGAAGTCTCCGAACTATGTTTATACCAACGCAGTGACTCCCAAACTGAAACTGTTGCTCCGCAATTTCGGGCTGAGTGACGATATCGCTTTCAGGTTTTCTGACCGTACATGGGACAAGTGGCCGGTAGATGCCATGAAGTACGTGTCGTGGCTGATGGACTCGATAAAGGACGGGGATGTCGTCAATCTGTTCATGGATTACGAGACATTCGGAGAGCACCAGCCTGCATCTACTGGTATCTTCGACTTCATGAGAGCTTTGCCGGAGGCGGTCCTTTCGCATACGGACTTCGAGTTCTGCACTCCTTCGCAGGTGGTGAGGAAGCACAAGCCTGTGGCACCGCTCAACGTTCCGTTCCCTATATCGTGGGCGGATGAGGAGAGAGATACTACGGCCTGGCTGGGCAACGAGCTGCAGAACGAGGCTTCATCCAAGCTGTATGCTCTTACAGACAAGGTTATGGCCGCTGAGGATCCTGAGTTGGTAAGGGATTTCCTGAAATTGCAGGAAAGCGACCATTTTTATTACATGTGCACCAAGTTCTTTTCCGACGGTGCTGTACATAACTATTTTAATCCGTACGACACCCCGTATGAGGCATTCATCAATTACATGAATGTCCTGAGTGATTTCATGCTGAGGGTCGACGGCAGACTGAAACAGGAATAACAACCATCACGTAGAAATTTATGAGTACTGAAAAAGTTGTGATGCCCGACTATCTGTTCGAGGCAAGCTGGGAAGTGTGCAATAAGGTAGGAGGCATCCATACCGTATTGGCATCGAAATCATTGAATCTCTCAAAGGAACTGAAGAACAATCATATCCATATAGGTCCTGATGTCTGGATGGACACGGCGCAGAATCCTGAATTTACAGAGGATCCTATTCTTTTCAGGACTTGGAGAATAGCGGCGGCGGAAGAGGGGCTCAGGGTCAGGGTAGGCCGTTGGAACATATCGGGAAAGCCTATTGCCGTCCTGGTGGATTTCTCTCAGTTCATCTCAAAGAAAAATGAGATATTCACATCCCTTTGGGAAAAGTTCAAACTGGACTCTCTTTCAGGCCAGTGGGATTTCATAGAATCGGCTCTGTTCGGCTATGCGGCGGGCAAAGTCATCGAAAGTTTCGTCAAGTTCAATCTTCAGCCGCACCACAAGGTGGTGGCTCATTTTCATGAGTGGATGACAGGAGCCGGTATCCTTTATCTCAAATCGGTCAACGCGCATGTGGCGACGATTTTCACCACTCATGCAACAGTCGTAGGAAGGTGCCTGGCATGCAATAATGTGCCTCTGTATGATTCACTGAACAACTGTAATGCTGATGAGAAAGCCCGTTACTACAATGTGACATCGAAGCATTCTCTTGAAAAATGTGCGGCGGCCAATGCCGATGTTTTCACTACGGTAAGCGACATCACAGCTGTTGAGTGCGAGAAACTCCTTGACAAGAAAGTCGATATCGTTACACCGAACGGTTTCGACAACGGAATAGTACCTTCTAAGGACAAACGTGCGGAGGCCGTGTCGGAAGGACGCAGGGCTCTTCTGGACCTTGCTTCGGCCATGTGCGGCGAGGAGTGCGGCGATGCCTTCATAATCGGCATAAGCGGACGCTACGAATACAAGAACAAGGGAATAGATGTGTTTCTGGACGTGCTTGGCAGGCTCAACAATTCCAGCTATTCTGGCCGTAAGGTCGTAGCCTATATCATGGTGCCGGCCGGTCACAATGGTCCGGACAAGGAACTTGCAGCCAAGTTGGCCGGGAACGGATCGGACTACGTCACAAATACCACCCATATTCTCAACGAGCCCGGTTCGGATGCTGTTCTGAACCGTATGAAGGCCCTCAATCTCGACAACAGGAAAGGCGGCAAGGTGAAGGTGCTGTTCGTTCCTTCGTACCTTAACGGAGATGACGGTATCGTCAACAAGAGCTACTATGATCTTCTTGTAGGTATGGACATGACACTGTTCCCGTCGTATTATGAGCCGTGGGGATATACTCCGCTGGAGTCCTTGGCTTTCGGTGTGCCTACAGTAACCACTACTCTTGCCGGATTCGGTCTGTGGGTACGCAGTCATTACAATGCATCCCATCCGTCCATAGCCATCGTGCCAAGAAATGACTCCAATTACGAGCAGGTGGTAGACAGCGTACACAAGGTTGTCCTGGATATGCTCTCGGTATCCGCCGATACTATGGCACAGTACAAGGAAAATGCAGCGGAAGTGTCCGAGATAGCACTCTGGAAACACAATATATACTACTACAAGCAGGCGTATTCTCTTGCCATAGAAAGACTTGTCGAGGAAGTCGGAGCTTTCCCTGAGTTCAGGGAGGATCAGGTGCAGATGTTCCAAAGGATAGAGGTCAACAAGCCTTCATGGAGCCGCATCCTTGTCACCAGGGATATGCCCGACAGGCTTAAGGCTCTGGATACTATATCCAAGAATCTCTGGTGGTGCTGGAACGAAGAGACAATGGATCTTTTCAAGAGCATCAATCCGGATCTGTGGAAAGAGTGCGAGCGCAATCCTATTGCTCTTCTGGACCGTCTGACGCTGGACGACTACACGAGGCTTGAGGCCGACGGGGATTTCATTGCCCGTATGGATGCCGTCAATAATATTTTCAATGACTATATGGAAGGCAAGAAGGAGAGGACATCGCCTTCCATCGCCTATTTCAGCATGGAGTATGGACTCGACACTTCACTGAAGATATATTCCGGCGGTCTGGGAATACTGGCAGGAGATTATCTGAAAGAGTCGAGCGACATGAAGGTCAGGATGACAGGTGTGGGTCTGCTTTACAGGTACGGGTATTTCAGCCAGAGACTTACTTCTCAGGGAGACCAGGTGGCAGGTTATGAACCACAGGACTTCTTCAAGATCCCTGCGATGCCTGTCAGGGATGAAAACGGCAACTGGAAGATGATATCCATCGTATTTCCGGGGCGGACGGTACATGCCAAGATCTGGCGTGTGGACGTAGGGCGTACTGAGCTTTACCTCCTCGATACCGATTTCGAGGACAACCTGCCCGAGGACCGTCAGATCACCCACCATCTCTACGGAGGAGACTGGGAGAACCGTCTTAAACAGGAGATTCTGCTTGGCGTAGGCGGCATCAGGGCTCTGCGTGCTCTCGGTATACATTGTGATATATATCACTGCAATGAAGGACACGCCGCATTCACGGGACTTGAGAGATTAAGGGAATATGTGGCGGCAGGACTGGCTTACAACGAGGCGTTGGAGCTGGTCAGATGCTCTTCGCTGTTTACGACGCATACTCCTGTGCCTGCAGGACACGACTCGTTCAGCGAGGATCTTCTCAGGACTTATATGAACCATTATCCTCAGCGGATGAAGATAGACTGGGAGACAATGATGGCACTCGGCAAGATCAACCCCATGGACCGTAACGAGAAATTCTCCATGAGCAATCTGGCCTGCAACCTTTCACAGGAGGTCAACGGAGTCAGCTGGATGCACGGGAAGGTCAGCCAGGAGATACTCGGCGGACTGTGGCCGGGCTATCTGCCGGAGGAACTGCACATCGGCTATGTGACCAACGGAGTGCATTATCCGACATGGACTGCGCCCCAGTGGAAGAAGATCCACGCCGAGGTTTTCGGAGCCGATTTCGCTGCCCACAAGTATGACAAGAAGTGCTTCGAGGGTATCTACAATGTGGATGACAAAGTAGTGTGGAATGTGCGCAATGAATTGCGTACGAGGATGATAGAGGTAGTGAAGAAGCGTATATCCAATACCGGCATATCCAGCCACTACTCGCCTCATCAGATCGTATCCATACTGGATACCCTTCGCAGCGATGTATTGACGATAGGATTTGCAAGAAGATTCGCCACATACAAGAGGGCATATCTTCTGTTCCGTGACCTGGACAGGCTGGACGCCATAGTCAACAGTCCTGTGCATCCGGTCCAGTTTGTCTTTGCCGGCAAGGCCCATCCTGCGGACAAGGCCGGCCAGGACCTCATCAAACGGATTGTGGACATCTCGAAGATGCCTCAGTTTATAGGCAAGATAGTCTTTGTGCCGAACTATGATATGAATCTGGCCAAGGCCCTTGTACAGGGAGTGGACGTGTGGATGAATACCCCGACCCGTCCTCTCGAGGCTTCCGGAACGTCAGGCGAGAAAGCGGCCATGAACGGAGTCATGCATTTTTCTGTGCTCGACGGCTGGTGGATAGAGGGCTACAGGAAGGATGCCGGCTGGGCCCTTCCTATGGAACGGACTTACGAGGACCAGAACTTCCAGGACGAGCTTGATGCCGCGACCATCTACAATATCATAGAGAACGAGATAGCTCCAGGCTTCTATGACGAGAGAGACAGGAACGGCATACCGGCTCTCTGGATCAGGTATATAAAGAATACGATAGCTCAGGTTGCGTCCAACTTTACGACCAACCGGATGCTGAACGACTACCTTGACAAATATTACATGCCTCTGTACCGCAGGACACTCAAGCTCAATGCGGATGACTGTGCCGTGGCGAAGGAGATTGCGTTCTGGAAAAAGAACATACGCCACAGCTGGCAGCATATCGAGATAAAGGACTATGTAAGGCCTACGGATTCCAATGACCAGCCCATGCTCGGAAAGGAGCGCGTGTTCAGACTGGAGCTTTTCATCGGGGACATCGATCCGGAAGACATTGGAGTAGAGCTGGTATGGGCCGAGCAGGACCGCAAGGGAGTATACCATGTACGTAAGTGCTTCAAGTTCGATTATGAGTCCGGCGGGGACGGCGTGGCCCGCTATGTGTGCCGTCTCGTACCTACTGCCACCGGAGTCTACTACCTTACCTGCAGAGTATTTGCCAAGAATGACCTCCTGCCTCACCGTCAGGATTTAGAACTTGTGAGATGGTTGTAGCCGCCACAGGATTCTTTGATGGTGTGCATACTGGACACCGAGCTGTACTTCAGACTCTTAAGGATGCGGCCAGGCAGAAGGGCGAGGAAAGTGCGGTCATAACGTTCTGGCCTCATCCCCGCAACGTGCTGCAGCAGGACGCATCGTCTTTCAGGCTGTTGAATACGTTGGAAGAGAAGAAGCGGCTGATACATGACTTCGGCATAGACCATGTTCATGTCATTCCATTTACCAAGGATTTCAGTCGGCTCGGCACGACGGATTTTATGAAAGAGTATCTCGTGGACCGTTTCCACGTGGATACTCTTGTCATTGGCTACGACCACAGGCTTGGATATTCATCTACAGCGTCCAGAGAAGAGCTTGCCGCCCTTGCCGCTTCCGTAGGACTGGAAACCTGTATTGTGGAGGAGGTTCATTGTGACGATATGAAAATCAGTTCCACCCAGATCCGCAGACTTCTTTCAGCCGGTGATGTGACGACGGCTGCAGATATGCTCGGTTACAGATATTCTCTGTTGGGAGTCGTGGTTTCGGGCAATATGCTGGGACGGACGATGGGATTCCCTACGGCCAACATGCAGTTGTACGAGCCGTTGAAGATGGTGCCTGCCGACGGGGTCTATGCCGTGAATGTGGATGTGCTGGGACAGCGTCACGGAGGTATCTGCAATATTGGTACCCGTCCCACTGTATCGGATAGCAGTGCCCGTACGATTGAGACCAATATTTTTGATTTCAATGAGAATATATACGGTCTGGACATACGGATAGAGTTTGTAGGACGTATGAGGAACGAGTGCCGTTTCTCTTCTATGGAAGAGTTGCGGCTTCAGTTGGAAAAAGACAGGAAAACAGCGGAGAAAATGCTATATTTGTCCCGAAATATGTAAGATTGACTCGCAATGGAAGACTGGTTAGGTATTATTCTGGGAATTCTGGTTATTATTGGCCCTGCCCTGTTTGATAAAAAGAACAGGAAGAAAAAGGACGGGAAGAGGTCCAGGACGGAGGTCCAGCAGCCAGATACCGGACCGGTATACGTTCCGGTATCCTCGGAAGAGCAGGTTCCCGTGTCAGAGGAAATTGTCTTGCAGGATGGACCGGCTGTTGTGCAGCAGCCCGTGCGTCAGACAATGGATACTGTGTCTGTGAGGAATGAGGTCGAGACCGCTTGCGGGGTCAATGCTCCTGTCCGCAGGAAACGTCGTTTCAACGGACGTGACATGATTGTTTATTCGGAGATTATGAAACCGAAATTCTGACTTCCGGTATACCGTGACGGTGAAGGCCGTCGAGAGTAAACAAAAAATGCAGGAAACTGTCTGAAATTGAAAAAAGGTTGCTTGCTTTTGAAAAAATATCTATCTTTGCAAAAGAAAGAGTCCTGCACGGATGCGCGCGGGATTCTTTTTTTGATTTTATTTATTAAGCATAAATGATTTGATTATGTCCGACATTCATTATGTAACGGCCGAGGGTCTGGAAAAACTCAAAGCCGAACTGGCAGAGGCAGTCAGCCAGAGACCTGTTATCTCAAGGCAGATAGCAGAGGCGAGAGACAAAGGCGATCTTTCTGAAAATGCAGAATACGATGCGGCAAAGGAAGCCCAGGGGCTGCTTGAACTCAAGATATCCAAACTCGAGAACCTTGTTGCAAACGCGAGGGTCATTGACGAGTCAAGGATCAGTACCGACAGGGTGCAGATGCTGAACAAGGTTACATTGAAGAATCTTCTGAACAACACTACCGTCCAGTACACGCTTGTAGGTGAGAGCGAGGCCAATTTCCGCGAAGGCAAGTTGGCAGCCGGCACTCCTATAGGCAAGGCGCTGATGGGCAAGCGTAAGGGAGATGTTGTGGAGGTTGTGGTACCTTCCGGAGTACTGAAGTTTGAGATACTGGATATTTCCATTTAAGCGTCAGAGACATGGCATCTGTTTTTACCAGGATTATAAACGGGGAGATACCGTCGTACAAGGTGGCCGAGGATGAAAGCTGCTATGCATTCCTTGACATCAACCCTGTTGTGGAAGGTCATACCTTGGTCGTACCCAAGAAAGAGGTGGATTATATCTTCGATCTTGACGAGGAGGAATATGTGCGGCTCCAGCTGTTCGCCCGCAAGGTGGCCGTGGCCGTAGGTGCCGCTGTACCATGCAAAAGGGTGGGAGTGGCAGTCCTCGGAATGGAAGTGCCGCATGCACATATTCACCTTATCCCTCTCAATTCCGAGGGGGATATGGATTTCAAGAAGGTCCGGCCTTCGCTTTCTCCTGAACGTTTCAAGGAGATAGCCGGGGCCATAGCTGCAGAGTTCTCCAAACTTTAGTATATGGGCAAAAGGACGATAGCTGTCATGCTGCCGGTTTTTCTGCTGTTGGGCTCCTGTAAGGAAGACAGCAGGGTTTCGGTGAACATCACGCTCGACGGTGCTCCCGACAGCAGCGAGGTCGTGGTGTCGAGACTGGCTGTGAATGAGATGCGTGTGCTGGATACCCTCTACACCAGGAACGGTGAGGTGCCGGAATACAGGACGGATGTGGTTCCGGAGTCTCCGGAATTTTTCTATGTGTCCTACGGAAAGGGCAGTATATCCCTTCTGCTGAAGGCAGGCGACAATGTGCGTGTTAATGCGTCATGGCCAGTGCCTGGCGAGGTAAGTATTCTCGGCTCTCCTGAATCGGAGCTGATGCAGGAAGTGGACAGTTCTTTAAATGCCTTCAACACCCGTTTCGACTCTCTTTATACCGTATTGGCATCCATGCCCGGAGATGCGGATGATACGGAGCATGTGCGTCTGAGAAGGGAGCTCGGAAAGATGTTCGTGCAGCGCAAGCAGGAAGCCATACGCTATATCCTGTCCCATAAGGGGTCGATGACGGCCGTGCCGGTGCTGTATCAGGAGACTCCTAACGGTCTTCGTCTGTTCTCCGAGGCGACGGATGTCATTATCATGGAAAGTGTATATGATACGCTTTACGCCGAATATCCTATGTCGCCTTATCTGGCAGCCCTCGCCGATGAAATAAGGTATAGGCGTAATGCGTTGGAAATGAGCAGTATGCTTTCATCGGCCGAGGCTGTCGACTTCCCCGAGATCGTAATGGGCGATATCGATGGTGTGCAGCGGGCACTCTCTTCCCTGAAGGGAAAGGTGGTAGCTCTCGTATTCTGGGATCCGTCCAATGTGGAGCAGAGGATATTCAATGTCGGTCTGAAAGATGTCTACAGCAAATATCACGAGGCCGGTTTTGAAATATACCAGGTCTCTGTCAGCAGTGACAAGACTGCCTGGGCACTACAGGTAAGGGAGCAGCAGCTGCCTTGGATCAGTGTCTGCGATCCGTCGGCTCTGGCCTCCGTACTGAGTATGTATAACATTACCGGGTCTCCTGCCATGTTCATTATTTCCCGTGACGGGGAGATAACGGCCAAGGATCTGTTCAATACTGATATGCTGGAATCGGAGGTTTCAAGGCTTCTTTGATTCCGGATGCAGTATGGCCTCAAGCCTGCGTGAGGGGCTGGATGCCTGGAATTCCTTAAGATAGAAAGGTTCGAAGTACGCTGTGTCTTCGAATCTTTTTTCTTTCATGGCCTCCCATGCGGGAACGGCCATATGCTCTGCACATGGATGTCCGGGCAGGAACACGCATCTGTCCCGGTACTGTCCGGCGAGTATGTTCTCGTATTTGGCGGCTCCGTCACCGGTGATGATTATCCTTCTGTATGCCCCCATTACATCCGAGAATGTCTCAGGTTCCAGAATCACCGCACGGATTTCCGAGAGCCTTTTGCCGGACGCATCGAAGAGTGCAGTATAGACTTCCATACGTCTTGCATCTATCATCGGGATGATGAGTGTGTCCGGACAGTCTACGGCATTCAGGACGCCCATGGCTGTGACGGTAAGAGTATCGATGCCGATGAGCGGAATGCCGGCTCCGAAACAGATGCCCTTAGCTGTGGACACCCCTGTTCTAAGTCCTGTGTATGATCCGGGACCGGAACTTACCGCTACTGCATCTATGTCATCCATGCTCATTCCTGCATTGTTGACAACGCTAAGTATCAGTGGCGTAAGTCTTGATGCCTGTTGTCTTGGCTCATCGATGCGTTCTGACGAGATGATGATTCCTTCGTGTGAGACTGCAGCGGAGCATATGTCTGTCGCTGTTTCTATCAATAGAATGTTATTCATGGTCATTGGATTTTTCATCTTCGAATGTGGCGTCAACATTCATGCCGTCTTCAAGGATTTGGTTTATTGTGCTGTATGGTCCCGACACAATCCATGCCGAGTCGGAAAGTCCGGGTCCCTCGACAATTTCGATATGGCTGATATCCTGGATTCCTGTGCGTACCTTCACTGCCTTTACGGTGGCCGAGACTCTGTCGTACAGGAATACGCTCTCTTCGGATGTGACAGCTTGCAGAGGCACTTTAAGTATGTTGTCCCTTCTGTCGGTGACAATTTCCACGGAGGCGGACATTCCCGGTCTGAACGGTATCGGATCGGAAGCCAGCAGGTCAGTGTAGGACTCAGGCAGAATGCGCACCCTGACTTCGAAATTGGTTACGTCCGATATCTGTGCGGCTGCTCCTGTTATGTTTTTCGCCGAGTTGGCAATCTGTGTCACGACGCCTTTGAATGTTCTGCCGGGGTAGGCGTCTACATCTATGTCTGCCGTATCACCCGTCGAGATACGGATGATGTCATTCTCGTTGACGTCCACAAGTACCTCCATCATGTCGAAGTCGGCGATTCTTAGCATTTCGGTGCCGGCCATCTGCGATGTGCCGACCACTCTCTCCCCTTTTTCTACGCTGAGACTGGATATGATGCCGTCTATTGGAGAGTATATGACTGTCTTTACGAGATTCTCCCTTGCCTCGTCCAGCGATGCTTCGGCACTCAGTATGTTGAACTCTGCTGCGTCAAGATTCCCTTTTGCCATCTCATACTCGGCAGTGCTGGCTTCGAATTCCTGCAGAGAGATTGCTTTCTGTCCGTACAGTTTCTTGTTCCTTAGGTAATTCTGTTCTGCCTGGCTGAAACTTGCTTTTTGTTGCCGGTATTGTGCTTTTATGGAGTTGAGTGACGCGGCCGCTCTGTCCATCATGGAAATATAGACATCTTGCCTGATCTTTATTATCAAGTCTCCTTTTTTGACATGCTGGCCTTCGTCCACATTGAGCTCTATTATCTCACCGGATACGTCAGGGCTGATCTTCACCTCTGTTACAGGATGGATCTTCCCGTTTGCGGGTATGCGCTCCGTGATGGATCCGGTTTCCGGTCTGCATACAGTTACCGGTTCGCCCCTGTCTTTGTGCGTCACTCCGTATATGATGGCGGTGAGTGTCAGGGCCGCAGTTATGACCAATAGACGTACAAGTCCTTTTTTCTTCTTTTTCATCAGTCTCCAGTTTACAGTGTCAATGGTCTGCCTTTATAGAAATCGATTATTTTCAGTTGGAACAGGAATTGGTACCTGGCCTGGATCAGTTCAGACCTGGCTTTTAGAAGATTCGTCCTGGCGACGGTGTAGTCCGTGCCGTTCAGCACTCCGGTGTTGAATTTCTCCTCCACGTATCTGAAAGATTCTTCCATGGATTTCAGGTTGGCGGCAGATGCCTCTACTTTCCTGAGGTATGTCTCGGCTTCTGTCACAGCGGTCTGAATGTCCTTGTAGAGATCCTGCTGTCGTATTTTCAGTTCCAGTTCCATGTTCTCCTTGGCCAGTACGGCATTTTTTACGTTCGTCCTGCCGTTCCAGTTGTTGAAAATGGGAATGGACAACCCTATGCTCACCGATGGGTTGATATTGTCCCTGAACTGTTCGAAAAACGGATATACGCTTCCGTCCGGAGCGTAGGTGGATGAACTGTAGAACGTGCCGTAGCTTGCCGCTATTGAAATTTTCGGGTAAAGCTGTCCCTTTGCTGTTTTCAGGTCGAGCTCGCCTTTTTCAAGGGACAGCATGGCACTCCGGATGACAGGAAGGGACTGTGCCGTCTCATATATGTCATCAGTGCTTTCCTGGATATATGTCTCAGGGACGGGATCGGTGTCGGGGATTCTTACCTGGAATTCTCTGTCGTACGGAAGATCCAGCAGCTGCTGCAGAACCAAAGTGTTGGTTCTTACCTGATTCTGGGCCGTTACAAGCTGCAGCCTTTCGGAAGCGAGCTGTGATTCTATGTCCAAAAGTGAGGTGTAGGGCTGGCTGCCGGCCTCTACAAGCAGCATTGTCCTGTCTCTCTGTTCAGACACGGATCTGAGACTTTCTTCGCAGGCGGAAAGTATTTCCCGGGACAGAAGTATTTCCAGGTAGGCCCTGACGATGGATATGGATATCTCATCTTTCAGGCGTTCAACCTCCTGAATGGATATTTCCAAAGATTTCCGGTTGCTTTTCAATGTGTAGAGCTTGGACAGTCCGTCTAAAAGGTATATCGATGCGTTTACGGATGCACTTGTGCTCTGTGACAACTTGTTGCGGACAATTTCCAGATTCTGCAGGTCTACGGAACGTCCCCAGCTGAGATTGTGCCCCAGGGAGGCTTCCACGCCTGGAATGAAATTGAGCCTGCTCTGCAACAGCATGTTCTCGTTGCGTGCCACTTCGATGCTTTGCTGTTTTACGGTCAGGTTGTTCGCCAGTGCATACTCGATACATTGCTCCAGAGACCATGATCCCATGTCCTGGGAGTAGGCATGAGTACACATTGTGAGTATGGCAGTCAGTATGGCTTTAGTCTTCTTCATGACAGCTGGCAAAACAAAGTTCACAAAAATAGTAAAAATTCAGGAAAGGAGTCTGTCCGTCCTGCTGTGGGCCGGGCAGACTCCAGCTCATGTATTATCCGGCAGGTTGTACCTGAGGATCCTTCTTGGATGTGATCAAATCGTAAAGTGCTCTTAGTGCAGCACCTACCAGACGGCCAAGCATTCTGGCAAAACGTCCTTCCTTGTTGCCTGCACCTCCTGTCACGGAGCATGCCTGGCATCTGTCAAGTGTGATGAAGTTGTTCATAATTTTGTGGCTTATTGGATTACGGAGTTCACGATATCCTGTCCTGTCCATCCTTCAATGAAGCCGAGCAGGAACTGGTCGAGATTGTCGGCCAGGAACTTGATTACCTTGCCCCAGAAGCCGGCGCCTCCGTAGACATTCGAGCACAGGTCGGAATCTACACATTCAAACCCTTCAAATCCTTTAATAATTCTTTCCATGATGTGTTTGTCTTTAAGTTGTGCGGCAGATAAAAGGCGCTGCCGCTTACGCCTGTGAACACGTGTCCTTATTGAGCTCTATTATGTTGTCTGCCAGAAGTTCGGATTCCTCGTCGTGAGATATGAGCACGACTGTTATCCTGTGTTCCTTAAGCACCTTTACTGTCTCGGCCAGTCTGTCTCTTCCGTCCTTGTCGAGGTGTGTATAGGCTTCGTCAAGGATGATGACTGACGGTTTCCGGTACAGAGCCCTTGCGATGGCTATCTTCTGCTTCTCTCCTCCTGACAGCCGGCAGGCATGCTCTCCCGTATTGGAAAGGATGCCTCCCGGCAGGGCGTCTATGGTGGAGGCCAGCCCGGCCATGGCACAGGCGGCCATGACGGATTTCATGTCGTATCCGGTATCGCCCATAACAATATTCTCCAGAATGCTGCCATCCAGGATGTCCGGTCTTTGAGGCACTATTGATATGTGTCTTCTCCAGATGTCCAGCGGAATCGTGCCGATGTCTATGCCTCCTGATGTTATGCTTCCGTCTTGCGGTACATATCCTCTCATAAGCAGTGCCGCAAGAGTGCTTTTGCCGCAGCCGTTACAGCCTTTTATCAAGGCCACTTCACCGGGTCTTATGGTGAATGACAGATTCTCTATGAGTTTTCTGCGTCCGGGGAATGAGAAACTTACATTCTTGAATTCGATTTCGTCATCAGGACAAGGAGTATATCCTGCCAGACTGTCCTCTGTTCTGCCTTTCTCGTCATCCAGATCCATGATCTCGAATATTCTTTCGGCCGATATCCTGGCTTCGGTTATCTCCCTGGTACTTTCGATCAGCATGACAATGGGTGTGCTGAATACTGTGGCCAGCGAGAAGAATGACACAAGCTCTCCGATACTCAGTTCGGAGTTGAGGACGAAAAAAGCTCCGGCTGTGATGGTCACCGTGCAGATGAGCCGGCTTATGGCATCGGATGTGGATTCCGTGGCAGCGGTGAATATGCCGCCTTTGTACATGGCGGCTGCAGTATCGAAATACCGGTCTTCGATTTTCCGTACGGCCTCTTTTCCGGAGGAGAAGTACCGGATGCTTCTGGCTGCTGACAGCCGTTCTATGCTGGTCTGCTCGAATTTTGCGTTTTCTTCTATGATGCGGCGGTTGAGCTTTCTGTTCACCCGTTCCGAAAGTTTGTACAGAAATGCGAACAACGGTGTGAAGCACAGTGCTATGAGCGCGAGTTTCCAGTAAAATGTCATCAGTATGGCTGTGGATGTGAGCAGTGTCATGGCGCTGATGGCAATAAGGAGCAGCCTGGATGTTATGAATGTACGTATCCTGTAGGCGTCGGACACTCTTGAGTTCAGTTCTCCGCTGCTCATGCTGTCGAAGAATGATACAGGCAGGGAGAATACCTTGCGGAAGTATCCGGTGATAAGCCTGCAGTCGATTTTCAGACTTGTCCTGACGAGGATGACGGACCTCATGTATGAGATGATCCAGGTCATTACCGTAAGCAGAAGCATGGCCGCGCATATCATCATTATGCCATGTCTGTCTCCGGACGGAATGGCGGAGTCTATGATCTTTTGCAGGAATACCGGTGTGCTCAGTGCCGCTGCCGTATATGCCATGGAACCGGCGAGAACGGCCAGCATTTCCTTTCTGTGGTACATCAGCAGCTCCTTTAGTCTGGATGCTATGCCCGTGCTTCTGTCACCAGGTCTGAACATTGGGGACGGGGAGACGGCGATTACGTAGCCGGACCATTCCTCTCCGAGTTCCTCGGCGGTTGTCTTGTGCATTCTTCCGTCTTCCGGATCCATTATGGTGGCGTTCCGGCCGTCCATTCCATACAATACCACGAAATGCAGCCAGCCTGTCTTTTTTTCAAGATGCAGTATTACAGGTTTTGCCACATCAATGAGTCCGTCTGGATTTTTTTCCTTTGCCCGCAGGCCGACTGCATCGAGTCCGAGTCTGCCGCATGCGTCGATTATACCCTGCATGGTCGTGCCGTCGGCGGTAGTCCCGCAAGCCTGCCTTATCCTTATCAGCGGAAGTCTCAGTCCGTAGTGTGCGCATACGGAAGCCACACATGCCGCCGCACAGTCATTCCTGTCATGTTGTCTGAAACATATCTCTCTCCTCATGTCTCTCCCTCCTTGTTGTATGAAATGATACAGTCAATAAGTGTGTCACATCAGCGGTGTGAACGGCAGCAATGCCAGCAGCAGCGATATGGCTGTTGCTGTGGCATATGCTCTTCTTGCTCCAGTGCTCAGTGGCGGCAGCATGGACTCGGCATTGAGTCCTGCCTGCTCTTTAAGGCTTCTCTCTTCCATGACAGTGTGTTTTGTTTGTGCAAAGAAGAGAATAAATCTCCAGACCACGTTACCATTTCTGACAAATCCTGAAAAAATTTACAGTTGTGGACGGACCGGGTACTGGTCAGGCATTGAACAGCCGTTTTATGTAAGGAAATACGGCGTCGGATATTGAGGATATTATCTGTACGCCTTTGGATGATTCCAGACGTCCCTGATCCACGAGAGTGAACCAGGTGGCATTGACATATTCTATCAAAGATATGATAACGCCTATCAGAAGGGTCACTGTGCAGACTGAGAGCAGGACGCCAAGCAGTCTGTTGACCCAGCCGAGGGTTGTGATCTTTATGACTTTCTCCAGCAACCTGCTGAGCAGCGCCGTGCATATTATCACCACGATGATTATGATGACGAAGGACAGTATCTTCGCGATGTTCTCGGAGACGTCAGGAATCCATTGGTTGAGCCACTTGGACAGCATGGCCGAGAATCGGCCTGCTATGAATATTCCGAGAATGATGCCGGCGATACCTCCGGCCTGTCTTACGAGACCGTCCTTGATGCCCTTTATTACGGCAAGGGCCAGAAGCACTATGATGATGATGTCAATAACGTTCATAACGTGCGAATATAAGCAATATTTTGCATATCTTTGCCCACTAAAATCAGAAATATGTTTAAAGAGTATAAAGGATTGGACCTGACGGGCCTGTCGGCCGAGGTTCTGGACAGTTGGAAGAAGCAGGATATATTTCACAAGACTCTTCAGATGAGGGAGGGAGCGCCTGAGTATGTGTTTTTCGAGGGACCTCCTTCGGCCAACGGTATGCCGGGCATCCATCATGTGATGGCCCGCTCGATTAAGGATGTGATCTGCCGTTACAAGACCCAGTCCGGATATCATGTCAGCCGCAAGGCCGGATGGGACACCCATGGTCTGCCCGTGGAGTTAGGAGTGGAGAAAATGCTGGGTATCACCAAGGACGACATCGGCAAGAAGATATCCGTGGCGGAGTACAACTCCATCTGCCGCCGCGAGGTCATGAAATATACTGAGGAATGGGTCAACCTGACCGAGCGCATCGGCTATTGGGTGGACACGGACAACCCTTATATCACGTACGACAACCGCTACATCGAGACCCTGTGGTATCTTCTGAAGGAGATTTACAAGAAGGGACTGCTGTACAAGGGCTATTCGATCCAGCCCTATTCGCCTGCAGCGGGCACCGGACTGAGTACCCACGAGCTCAACCAGCCCGGATGTTACCGCGATGTGAAGGATACTACGGCCGTAGCCCAGTTCAAGGTGATCCGCGATGAGGTTTCCGAGCCGTTTTTCCAGAAGGCAGGTGACGATCCCCTCTATTTCATAGCATGGACCACCACTCCCTGGACCCTGCCTTCCAATACTGCCCTCTGCGTCGGGCCTTCGATAGATTATGTCCTGGTGCGCTCATCGAACCCCTACACCGGTCTTCCCGGAGTGTACATCGTCGCAAAGGCATTGGTCCATGACCATTTCAACGGGAAGGTCCCCTTCGAGGTGCTCGATGGGGAATATAAAGGTACGGATCTGGTAGGAATGCGCTACGAGCAGCTTATTCCGTGGATACGTCCCGATGAGGGTGCCTTCCGTGTGATTCCCGGAGACTATGTGACTACCGACGAGGGAACTACCGGTATTGTCCACATTGCCCCTACCTTCGGTGCCGACGATGCCAAGGTGGCCCGTCTGAGCGGTGTGCCTGCACTGATGGTGCGTGATGCCGCAGGCGTGATGCAGGCCCAGGTGGACCGTACCGGCAAGATGTACCGGATAGAGGACCTCGATCCGGAGTTTGTGAAGGAGAGGGTGGATGTGGATTTGTACAGGGAGTTTGCGGGCCGCTACGTGAAGAATGCCTACGACCCCGAGGCCACGCCCGACACTCCGACCATAGACGTGGATATCTGCGTGATGCTCAAGGGCCAGAACAAGGCCTTCAAGATAGAGAAGCACGTACACTCCTATCCCCACTGCTGGAGGACGGACAAGCCCGTGCTGTATTATCCCCTGGATTCCTGGTTCATCCGCACGACTGCGGTGCAGGACAAGATGATAGAACTGAACCGGACTATAGAATGGAAGCCGGCCTCCACCGGCAGCG
Source organism: uncultured Alistipes sp. (assembly GCA_900544175.1). Lineage (GTDB taxonomy): Bacteria > Bacteroidota > Bacteroidia > Bacteroidales > UBA932 > Coprenecus. Next base: position 19,617 of record UQUN01000002.1, on the reverse strand, counting down.
GCCGTTTCGGCAAATGGCTGGAGAACCTGCAGGACTGGAACCTCTCCCGCAGCCGCTACTGGGGTACGCCCCTGCCCGTATGGAGAACGGAAGACGGGGCGGAGGAGAAGTGCATCGGCTCCGTGGCTGAGCTTTACGAGGAGATAGAGAAGGCGGTCAAGGCCGGAGTCATGCAGTCAAACCCTCTGGCTGCAGCCGGATTTGTCCCAGGAGACTATTCCAAGGAGAATTATGACCGCATCGACCTGCACAGGCCGTATGTGGATGAGATATACCTTGTCTCCGGCAAGGGAAGGAAAATGGTGCGCGAGACGGACCTGATCGACGTGTGGTTCGATTCGGGTTCGATGCCCTACGCGCAGGAAGGCCTGCAGGCCCTCGGAAAGCCTGAGTTCGGACAGACTGCGGATTTCATCGCCGAGGGAGTGGACCAGACCCGTGGATGGTTCTTCACCCTGCACGCGATTCATACTATGATCAGCGGCAGTGTGGCGTTCAAGACCGTGATTTCCAATGGTCTGGTGCTGGACAAGGACGGCAATAAGATGAGCAAGCGCCTGGGTAATGCAGTGGATCCCTTCAAGGCTCTCGATACCTACGGACCCGATGCCCTGCGCTGGTACATCCTTACCAATTCCCAGCCTTGGGACAATCTCAAGTTCGACGAGGCCGGTGTGGATGAAGTTCGCCGCAAGTTCTTCGGTACCTTATATAATACATACTCTTTCTTTGCCCTCTATGCCAATGTGGACGGTTTCGGCTCCAGGCCGGAACACATTTCGGTCCAGGTGCCCGTGGCTGAGCGTCCGGAGATAGACCGCTGGCTTATTTCCCTGCTCAACACATTGGTGAAGAATGTCAAGGAGTGCTACGAGAACTATGATATCACCGGCGCGGGCCGCCTGATTCAGGACTTTGTCTGCGACAATCTCAGCAACTGGTACGTGCGTCTGAACCGCAAGCGTTTCTGGGGCGGCCGCATGGATGATGACAAGCTGGCGGCTTATCAGACTCTTTATACTGCGCTTGAGACCGTCAGTGTGCTCGCTGCTCCCATAGCGCCGTTCTATATGGAAAGGTTGTTCTGTGATCTTAATGCCGCCACAGGTCTTCATGATGTGGTTTCAGTACACATGATGCCTATGCCGGAGAGCGATCCGTCCCTTGTTGACAAGGAACTTGAGGAGAGAATGGATCTGGCCCAGAAGTCGTCCTCTATGGTGCTTGCCCTGCGCCGCAAGGTCAATATCAAGGTACGCCAGCCTCTGGCGCGAATGATAATCCCGGTTCTGGATCCGAAAATCGAGGAACAGTTCGAGAAAGTCCGCACTCTTGTCCTTAACGAGGTGAATGTAAAGACTGTAGAATATATAAAGGATACTGCCGGTCTTATAACCAAGAAGATAAAGCCCAATTTCAAGACTCTCGGAAAACGTTACGGCAAGCAGATGAAGGAGATAGCAGCTTCGTTCGGGGCATTGTCCCAGTCGGATATATCCGCAGTGGAGCAGGCCGGCCTTCAGGGTCTTGCCTATTGCCTGCATCTGCCTTCAGGCGATGTGAGTCTGGAACCGTCCGACTATGAGGTGTCTTCTGAGGATATGCCTGGAAGGCTGGTCGCAACGGAGGGCAGGCTGACAATCGCGTTGGATATCACTGTCACCCCGGAGCTGCGCAATGAAGGTGTGGCCCGTGAACTGATAAACAGGATACAGAATCTGCGCAAGGACAGTGGCTTTGAGGTTACAGACAAGATAGTGGCCTATGTCCAGCGTCTTCCTGAAGTGGAGGAGGCTGTCTCAGGTTTCAGGGACTATATATCCTCCCAGATTCTTGCGGGCGGCATTGTACTGCAGGACGAGGTGACTGGAGGCAGTGAAGTGGAATGGCTCGATGGCAAGGTGATGAAAATAAGACTTGAGAGATAATGGATGCGGAGAGGTATATGCGTGCGGCCATACGGCTGGCAGGTGAGAATGTGACGGATGGTGGAGGAGGACCGTTCGGAGCTGTTGTTGTCAGGAACGGCCAGGTGGTCGCCGAGGGCGTGAATACGGTTACTGTCGACAATGATCCTACCGCGCATGCTGAGATCAACGCCATACGCAGGGCCTGTTCCGTTCTTGGTACATTCGATCTTTCCGGATGTGAGCTTTATACAAGCTGCGAGCCTTGCCCTATGTGTCTGGCGGCATGTTACTGGGCGCACATATCCAAAGTGTATTATGCAGCAGGAAGGAAGGATGCGGCCTCTGCAGGTTTTGATGACGACATGATCTATGTGGAGGTTGCCAGGCCGGTGGACGGCAGGACATTGCCGTTTGTCCAGATACTGCACGAGGAGGGGCTTCGTCCCTTTTTGCTATGGAAGGACAGTCCTGATAAAGTCAGATATTGATTTTAATAAAAAAAATAGTTAATTTTACACTGTAATATTAAATCTTTTCAGCTATGGAAGTCAATAACGAGAACAAGAATGAAGTACTCGAGAAGGTACGTTACAGCGATGAGGAACTGCAGGAATTCAAAGAGATCATTCTGAAAAAGCTCGAAAAGGCAAGGGATGACTACGAACAGCTCAGGTCTGCTATCACCCACAATACAAGTAATGATACGGAGGATACTTCGCCTACATTCAAGGTCCTTGAGGAAGGTGCCTCTGCTCTTTCTAAGGAAGAGTCAGGACAGTTGGCCCAGCGGCAGTTGAAGTTTATCAATTCCCTTGAGGCCGCACTTGTGAGGATAGAGAACAAGACATACGGTATCTGCAGGGAGACCGGCAAGCTCATCCCAAAGGAAAGGCTGAAGCTGGTGCCTCATGCGACACTGAGTATAGAAGCGAAACTTAATTCGAAGAAATAATGGCATTGACGCGCAGTAAGAAAGTCGCCCTTATTTCCGCTCTTGCTGTCGTGCTTCTGGCTGTTGACCAGATAACCAAAGTTCTGGTCAAGACAAATATGCACATAGGCGAGTCCATACCTGTTTTCGGGAACTGGTTCCAGATACTGTTTGTAGAGAACGAGGGGATGGCTTTCGGAATGGCATTTGGAGGCGATATCGGGAAATATATCCTGACTTCCCTGAGAATAGTACTGTCGGTACTGCTGCTCATCTATGTGCGTCACCTGCTGCTCAGGAAGGACGCGCCGTTGGGAGTGCTTCTGGGACTGACGGCCATCATGGTGGGGGCCATAGGCAATGTGATAGACTGTATGTTCTACGGCCTGATTTTCGAGGCTTCTACATATTCGCAAGTGGCCGGACTCGTCCCGTTCGGTGATGGCTATGCCCCTTTCGGCTTGGGCAAGGTGGTGGATATGCTTTATTTTCCTATAATCGACACTACCTGGCCTGACTGGGTGCCAGGAAAGGGAGGGGATTCTCTGATATTTTTCCGTCCTATTTTCAATGTGGCTGATTCCTGTGTTACAGTCGGCGCGTTATACCTGCTGATTTTCAAGTGGAAGTATTTCCAGACGCACGAGTTTGCAGGAAAGTAGGATGTCGGTATTCTATGTAATAGTCTCGCTGCTGGTCCTTCTGCCGGATCTTTATATCCGGCTGGTGTGTCTGCGGGGAGTGGTTTTAGGCTGGTGGGCTCTGCTGTTCTGGGCTCCGCTGGCTTTTTTGTCGTACTGCTGGTGACATATTTCGCCGGCGGGGCACAGCCATTCGTGTTCAAGGGGATGGTCGCCGCCATGCTGTGTTTCACCGTGCCGAAGCTGATTTTCTGCATATTTTCCCTGCTTGGACGAGGGACTGGGCTGATAGCTGGCTCCGAAGTACTGCGCGGTGGTCTGCATACCGGCTTCGATGTGGCCGGAATCGTAGTGGCAGGCTGCTTTCTGCTCTCGGCCGTCTATGGCCTGGTGTATGGACCCAAGCGGCTGGTTGTAAGGGAAGAAACCTTGACATTCAAGGATCTGCCTGCCTCCTTCGACGGCTATCGGATAGTGCATATCTCAGACCTGCACGTCGGTGGATATGCTGCTGCCGGGATGATGGAGAAGCTGGTCTCTACGGTCAACGACCTGAATGCCGACATGATAGCCTTTACCGGGGACCTGGTCAATTCCTCTCCTTCGGAACTCGATACCGCGGTGACGGCTGCCCTGTCGTCAATGCGGGCCCGGGACGGGGTATTTTCCGTGGTAGGCAATCATGACTACTGCGAATATCACGATTACAGCACTGCGGACGGGGCTGCCCGTGCCTTTGCGGAAGTGGTGCGGCGCGAACGTGAGATGGGGTGGAAAGTACTTTTAGACTCATCGGCGGTGATTGCCCGTCCTGCCGCAGGGGCAGTGTCCGACGGCATACGGAAAGAGGACAGTATCTATGTCATAGGAGTGGAGCACTGCGGAAAGCCGCCTTTCGGCAGCCGTGGTGACCTTCAGAAGGCCCTCTCCGGTGTTCCTCCCGTATTTTTCTCACAGGATTCCGGTTCCGTGCATCCGGCTTCTTCAGCCTTGGGGTCCGACTCACTATCCATGCGTGCAGCATCTCCCTTCAAGATTCTGTTGAGCCACGACCCCAGCCACTGGCGGATGGAGGTTCTGCCCCATTCCGATATCCAGCTTACCCTTTCAGGGCATACCCACGCCATGCAGTTCCGTATCGGCCGTTTCTCTCCCTCCCGCTGGATGTACCGCGAGTGGTACGGCATCTACCGTGAGTCACCTGCAGGCCCCTCAACAGATGCTGCAGATGCCGTTGCGGGTGCGTCTGTTCCGGATGCCCGCATCCTCAATGTCTCGGCCGGTCTCGGCGGCTCATTTCCCTTCCGCCTCGGTGCCTGGCCCGAGATTGTCGTCATCACCCTCCGTTGTTCCGACTGACCTTGCTGCCATAGTGATTTAAGACATCAATATGATATGACAAACAGACAATTGGACCTTGAGAACATTGACAGAGTGGAGGAACTTTCCTATATTCCTCCGGACGGGCGCTATCTCCGTGCCCGGATTGCAGGTACTGTGCTGACCTATGCCGTACTTATGCTTCTGCCGCTTTTTATTTTCCTGGCTGATGATTTCAGAGGACGGGACATGATAGTGATATGCGTCGAGGCCGTGCTGGCGGTTGCGGCCCTGTTCAATCTGCTGATTATGCCCAGAGCCTGCGCTTATAAGGGGTTTGCCGTCCGCGAACATGACATCACCTACCGCTCCGGAGTTATTTTCCCGTCCGTTACGACGATTCCTTTCTGCAAGATCCAGCAGGTGAGTGTCCGGCAGAATCCTGTCTCACGTCTCTTCGGGCTGTATGCCGTGGATATTGTCAACGGGGCCCAGATGCAGGCGGAGACCGTCATTCCCGGACTGACCCGGGAGAAGGCGGAGGAGATGAAGTCACTTCTAATTGAGATGGCCAAGAATGAAGGCAGGTGACTTCTCCAAGCCCCGGCGGATGAGTAGGAGTGCCTATGTCGTGCTTCTGGCCAAGGCTTTGCGGCAGTATGCGAGTCTCTTTTTCATATTGATCATTATCAAGGTTTTCGACTCGGACGACCAGCATTCATTCATGAGGACAGTGGGCTTGATTTCCGTCATGGCCGCAGGATATCTCCTTCTTGCTGCTGTTACGGCGTTTGTAAGCTACTATTTCAGAAAGTACTACATTGAGGACGGCAAGCTGGTCTTCATGCACGGATTGTTCAACAAGGAGACGACCAGCATACCTCTGGACAGAGTGCAGTCGTTGCGTACCAGACAGGGATTTGTCTATCGCCTTTTAGAAATGCGCGGAGTCCTGTTTGACACGCTTGCATCCAAGACGGAGGAAATAGAACTGATTCTGGATGACAGGGACTGGAAAGCGCTTCTGAACCGGGTGGAGATGCAGGAGGGGACGGCGAAGGAGGAAAGGCCCTGGGGGGACGCGCATGAGACCGGAACTGCCGGGGTTGCTGGGGCTGCCGGGACTGCCGTCCGAATAATGAAGATGGATGGAGAAGATGTCGCGGCGGGGCAGGCCGTAAGGATGAGTTTCAGCAACCTTAATCTGATAAAGGGGGCGTTTTGCCAGAACCACCTTCAGGGTATGGCCGTACTGTTTGCGGCATTGGCTGCTGTGTACAATGCAGTAACTACGGTGGATGATCGTGCTGTGGACCATGTGATAGACTATGTGGGCGCGCATGCCGGGTCGCTGTCGTTCCCGCCGTCCGCATATCTGGCTGTCGCCGTTATTTTGTATCTCGTCATAATGCTGATGTGGATAGGCAAGGTCTTTCTGCGCTATTCCAACATGGATGTGAGGATGGCCCGCGGCCAGCTGACGTTCGAGAGCGGACTCATTGCCCGCAACAGCAGCCGTTTCCAGCACGACAAGGTCTGTACGGTCTATGTGAAACAGAACTTTCTGGAGAAATGGCTGCACGGCAGTACCATAATGCTGAGGCAGGCTCTCAATGCCACTGATGAAAAAAGGGGAGCGGATGTGCGGATCTACGGCTCGGATTCGGCGGCAGTCTTTCTGGAATGGTGGCTTGGAAAGGATTACGCGTCCTCTCCGGAGGTTGTCTCCGCCCGTTCCGGCTATGGGCTGATGAGCCATGTCGTGTGGCGGGACCTGCTGCTTTCCCTTGTAGCCGCAGTAGTGCTGATATGTTTCGGTCTGTATGCATGGCTTGCAGTACCGGCGGCCTGGCTGCTGATATCGCTGGTCAAGGGTCTCTGCGCTGTCCGCCGGAGCAGTATCGTCCTGAAAGAAGGATATGTCGTAATCAACAACGGCAAATTCGCGGACATCCGCAACTACATCAAGTACGGCAATATTGAAGTCGTCCGTCTGGTCTCCACTCCATTCACGCGGTATTCCCGCCGGGTCCGGCTTTCGGTATCCACCAACGGAACGTCCTTCTCCGTGCGGAGCCTTAGGGAGCAGGAGGCCCGGGAGATTTACGAAATGCTGCTCGGCAGGTGCGTCGGTGAGAGTGTAGGGTGACGGTGCTGTTTGCTGGCGGGCTTGGGAGGTGTGGTTTCGTGCGGGCTTTCCGGTAGCGGGCCGAGAATTGCAGGGTGGTTTGTAATGCGTTTATTTTTAGCGGCTTGGAAAATCGTGTGCAATTTTCACGTTCTCGCAAGGTATCGAGAATTGCATGTTTTTTGTAATGGCTTAATTTTTAGTGCTTTGGAAAAGTGCGTGCAATTTTATGTTCTCGCGAAGGGCCGAGAATTGCAGAGCTGCTTGTAATGAGTTTGTTTCCAGACTTTGACAGTCTAAAATTCTATCGGTGATAACTATACAAAAAATCAGTGACTTCAGAAAACTCTCATGGTGGCGCGGGTGACGCATTGTCAAAGTCAGGAAAAAAAGGTTTCTGCCTCAGACTCTGCTCAACATCAGGCTACCTTGCTCCGCCGTCCTACTCGTACAGAAGTTTCTTGCGCAGCTTGCACATCCACGAAGGGGTGATACCCAGATAAGAGGCCAGCCTGTTCATAGAGATGGCAGTGACTATGTCAGGACGAATCTTTAGCAGACGTTTGTATCTTTCCACTGCAGAGCCGCTTACATATGTAACTTTCAGCTCCGATGTATAAATCTGCCCTAAAGCCAGATTGAACATCCATAAAGCCAGCTCGTGTGACTCCTCAAGCAGCTTGTCAAACTGTCGCTTGGGTATCCGCATGACTGTTGATGATATCCGGCATGACTCTATCTGCATAACAGCCGGCTGATTCATGTAGAACGAATGCGGCGAGAGCAGGAAAGTGCCAGGAAAAGCAAAACCGAACGTTACCTCTTTCACTCCGTCAAAATAAAGAAGCTGCAGAATCCCTTCCTTCACTATATACACATCAGTATTAAGCTGACCGTATCCGATAAGTATTCCCCCAGGCTTAAGAGATACCGGCCTTGCTATACCGATTATCCTGTCCAGCAGATCATCCGAAGGTCCGAATGTCCCTTCTGCCTTAAGAGTACTCATAAAATCATCTTTCATAATCCTAAGAAATTGTATTAGTACAACAGTCCTTTTTCGACAAAATACATAATTTCGCACCAAATTACTAATTAATCTACATTTATATGAAAAAATTATGCTATGTGACACTTGCTCTGGCACTGACACTTGCCGGATGCAAACCTGAGGCATCAGAGTTCCTTACACCAGAAATCAAAATCGCGGACGAGGTTCCGGTCATACCCGCAGAAGGCGGTACAGTAAAGGTCCTGTTCGAGATTATCAATCCTGTGGAAGATGCAACCGCCTCCGTACACGTTCAGGAAGGAACGCAATGGCTGATTCCTGTTTCGGCCAATGACGGGACTGCAATTCTGGAAGCTTCAGCAAATAACACCGATACTGTCCGCTCCACGGAGATTACAGTCTCGTATACATGGGACGGAGGAGAAGTATCAGTCAATGCCGTTCTCGCACAGGAAGGAGACTCCTCCGTTACAGGAGATGATGATGCCATAGAAGCTATTACGGCCATCGGAGTATACTACGGCAACTCTTTCAGTTCAGATGCTGCTAATTACTATTTTATGCTATCAGATTGTGAGTTTGACGATGGAACGGTCAAGTCAGGTCCCGGATTTATGCTGTACTTTGACTGTTATGGTGAACGATCCGTCACTCCGCAGAATGCGAAAATTCCCAGCGGCCGGTACGAGTTCGTCAATGAGAACGCATACGGACACTTTCAAATCAGTAAAGAAAGTACGGTATTCATGGAACTGGATGCAGAAGGTATGATTATCAGCAATATCTACCCCGTTTCCGGTTATCTGGACATAGAATATGCGGAAGGCTCCGGATATAGCATGACCGGTTCATTCATCACGGAGGACAACGAAGAGATAAAAGTCTCGTACGCCGGAGACTTCACCATGTCAAACCAGTCCGGCGTATTCGGAGAGGATATCAGCATCACTGCGGAATATTCCTACGATGCCGTTTATTACGGTGACCTCTACGGCTCCGGTGCCTGCGAGTACTATTTTATGATCGGTACCATGGAACCGGACACCGACGGAGGAACACCCAGAGGATCCGGATACTACTTCGATATAGACCTTTGGGGTGCCGAATCTGATGACCCGGACTATGCCGTCATCCCCGAGGGAACCTACCGTTATTCCGGCAGCATCGACATGAACACTGCATACAGCGACATGACACTCGGACACTGCGTCATCCCTGACGGAAGCAGCCGCTACGCAATCCCCTATACTGACGGCACTGTAACCGTAAGACACATTGCTGAGGGCTACGAAATATCCTGTGAATTCACACTTAAGGACGGCTATACTATGAGCGTCAACTATTCCGGTCCCCTTTCCTTCGAGAATCAGGCACCTGCCGAATCAGGAGATCTCGATATAAATTTCGCTACAGGTAAAGGAATATACTTCGGAGATATCTATGGAGCAGGAACTGCCAACTACACTCTTGAATTCCTGGACCAGGAAGGAACTACGGCCTTGACTATCGATGTCAACGATATTCTGGACGATGACATGGTACTGAGTGAAGGCACATATACCGTGGATGAAGACGGCAGCATGGAGGCAGGTAAATTCTATACGGGCATCATTGACATATTCGGAGTAATCGGAACTTACGTAACTTTAGGCTACGGTTCAGACAATCCGGAGTATCTGCTGATTACCGGAGGGTCTTTCGATGTGAAGCACGTAGAGGAAGGATATTGTTTCACCTTTGACTTCCTGACTCAGGGAGGCAGCAAAGTTCAGGGCAGCTACGAAGGAGCCTTTCCTATAGAATGATGGAGCGGAGTATAAATTTGCAATCCGGGAATATTCAGACGGTCGTGCAGGCGAGGGCCTCGTAGAGCGGTTCGCGTTATGCGATGAACCGTCCCCTGGTGTTCGAATCCCTCCGCCTCCTCACAGTAACAAGCTGTAAAACAGCAGCGTGTTTCTACTTACCGTTATTACCGGGCTGTTTGCCTTTGCCGCCAGGCTGTTTTTGTTCGGAGTCTTTAATGCTCAGAATCAAACAGCGCACAGCAAATCCCGGAGGGTCGTTGACAAAAAGTTTTTCATTTCCCGGGTCGCAAACCTTTATACGAGTCCAGCAGAATTTCTACTGACCCTGAAACTTCTGAACTCATGCATGATACTCAGGCTGACCGCAGCGGCATTGTTCCCTATTTTTCAATACGGGTGAGGCCAATACGGATGCGGCCAGAATTTACGGCAAAGTCACGGGGTGATGTCGCTCAGGATTCTGCCGATGTCCTCCCGGAACGGGATGAAGGAGGGTACGGCCGCCTGCTTTTCCGGGTGGTCCCGGTTGATGCGGACCAATGTGATGTTGCTGTGCTGCGAGGCCAGTTTCTCAAACGGGAAGCGGATGATGACGGGTGTGTTGTAGCCTACACCGAACTCCAGCAGCAGGGTCTTTTCCAGACAGGCCTTCTGCATGAAGGTCCGGTACCGCTGCCGGCTTTCGTACCAATGGGCGTCCTGGACGAAGTTGCCGTCCTTGCGCAGGTTCACGTCCATAGATCCGCCGCATACGGGGCAGTGGGGAACGAGTTGGGAGGGGATGCGGCAGTCCCTGGTGTTCCGGGACATTTCATGCACAAGTTCCTCATTGTAATATAGGCGGTCGTGGCATGCTCCGGCGCATTGCAGCCAGGCATAATCGCCCTGCACGGCGAAGATGCGTCCGCGGTCGAAGCCGGCTTTCTCGAACTGCCCGTCCACATTGGTGGTGATTACGAACCAGTCTTTCTCCCCGACCGCACGGAGAAGCGTCCGGTACAGGTCGGTGGCCGGTGTGTCGTAGCGGTTCAGCCGGATATGCCTGGCCCAGTAGGCCCACCGCTCCTCCTCAGTCCTGAAGGGGTAGAAGGACGAGGTGTACATGTCGGTAAAGTCGTAGCGGGCGATGAAGTCGCCGAAGTGGTCCGTAAAGCGGCGTCCGCCATACTCCAGTCCTGCGGCGGCGGAAAGACCTGCTCCGGCGCCGATGACTACGTGCTCTGCCCGTCCGAGTGCACGGCGCAGTTCCTCTATCCGGGCGGAATAACTTTTTCTGTCCGGCATTTTACTCCAGAATGTCTCTGTAAATGGATAGGTCATCATCTTTGAATACGTTGAATATAACGGCGTTTATACAAGTCCGGGCATTTGAGTCGAGATGTGCCCGGACAGTGCTGACTGCAATCCCGGCGGCTCTCTTTTGAGGAAATCCGAACTCGCCCGTGGAGATGCAGCAGAACGCGATGCTTTCGAGGCCGTGCGCATCTGCCAGGGCAAGGCAGGAACGGTAGCAGTCAGCCAGTTGTTCTTCCTGATATTCGGAGGGAATGCCTCCGGAGACAATGGGGCCGACCGTATGGAGCACATGACGTGCGGGCAGGTTGTAGCCGTCCGTGATCTTCGCCTGTCCCGTCGGCTCGGGATGCCCCTGCGCCTGCATCAGCCGCCCGCAGGCCAGACGCAGCTGTACTCCTGCCGCCGAATGTATGGCGTTGTCGATGCAGCGGTGCAGCGGAACGAAGCATCCCAGCATGGCACTGTTGGCCGCATTGACAATCCCGTCGGCTTGCAGGCGGGTGATGTCGCCCTGCCATATCCGCAGCCTGCCGTCGCTGGTGCAGGGTTCAATCTGCTGGAGGCTTACTGTCCCCTTTTCCACGAGCTGCATCCGCAGTTCAGCGTCCTGTGCTTCGAGAAATTCCCGGCTTACCGGAGCGGGAGGACGGACATTCAGCAGGGCGCGCATCAGCCTCTGCTGCTCAGTCAGGGAGTCCGGAATCTGCATACCGGCATATTCCGCCCGCTCGTCGAGCAGCGTCCGGAGGATGTAGCGCAGGTTCTCACTTCTGTCCATATTCGTAGTGCTCCTGCAGAGGCGGATCGGGGGTCAGGTCATAGTAGTCGAGACTCACGGCAGGCAGGCGGAAATAGACCAGATCCGTATAGGACTTGTAAAGTCTCGGAAGTGCGGGGTTGGCGGCGTAGATTTCCTGTGCTGTCGCATCGTCCACATCGAATATCGCTTCGCCTGCGATGCGGACGGATATGTTTCCCTCCATGGCAAGCAGTTCGACGTGGGGGTCCTCCATCAGTTGCCGGTAGACCTCCTTATGCCGGGCAGTGGCAAAATAGAGGGTGTGTCCCTCCTGTTTCATGATCTGGAATACCCGTATTTTGGGCCTGTCCTGTTCTACGGTGGCAAATGCCTTTTCCATAATTGAAAATTTCCCTTCGTGATGAAAACTCCGGACGGTGTTGCGGGTACGCTCCTTACCGTCCGAAGTCTTGATGTTCAATGCTGCAGCTGGCTATTTGCAGAGAGCTTTGCCGAGGTCTTCCAGTCCGGCTTCACCGGGCAGGCCGGGGAAGGCTTTCTTCATGCCGTCCACGAAGTCCTGAGCGGTCCTGCTGTTGCCAAGTACCTCTTTCATTTTCTTCAGATAGTCGATCTTGAACTGTACGGCATCGGCTTCTGCTGCCCCGCCGTGACCGCCTATGAACAGTTCGGCGCCTGACTCCAGGGACTTGCGGGCTTCGGCGATTTCAGCGTCGATGGCTGCCGGAGAGGAAATCTGCAGGTGGCTGGCATGTGCCTTCGACGGAGCCCAGTGGGTAAAATATACCTTGCCGCCTATCAGGATGCTCGCGCCGGGGAAGTCGGACGTGGCCCCGTGGCGGAACTCGAACGGGATTCCTGCCCATGTCTGCGTGGAACCGAATTCCACTTCGGAAGCCTTGCCTGTAGGCATGTCGGTGAGCGCGTCTCCGAACATCTGCGCGAATCCCTCCATCATGCCGCCGTAGATCTCTCCTTTGGTAAATTCGGGCATACCCTCCGCCATGACCACATCATGGCTGCCGGTGCCGCCTACATGGTAGTCGGTGATGCGTTTCTCGACCTTCTTCCCCAGTTTGGAGAGATAGGCGTCGAACTCCGCCACATTGTCCTTGAACAGCGGCTGTTCCATTGTCACGAGAGCCTTCCTGCCCTCGATGATGTAGCTTGCGTCGCCCAACGCATCGTTGGTGTAGTACACGTGAAGCTTGAAATTGCCGAAGCACTTAGGGTCATGCCGGCAACGGCCAGCGTCAACAGAGTCTTTTTCATACTTGTGTAAAATCAGATGTTAAACTTTGGTTTCAAAAAGTGTCTTTGTATCTTTTACGCTGCAAATATATGGCGGAAAATGGCCCTTGTCAAGTAGATACCTGATAAGCATATAGTTACGTCCTAGTAACGATTGCTGGATATGAGTGTCTTGCGAATTGAAAATTTTTGTAAAAATTTTATACTTGCAAGATTTAGGAGATTTGGTTACTTTTGCGCACTAAAAATAATAAAGAGCATGGACAGAACAATGATATTGGATGCGTATGACCCGCAGTGTCCCATCCGGAATATTCTTGCCCGCTTGGGAGACAAATGGTCGCTGTTGGTTCTCTATACCTTATCGCAGACGGAAAGGATGCGTTTCGGAGACTTGCGTCGTGCGGTTCCGGATATTTCGCAGAAGATGCTGACCACTACATTAAGGACACTGGAGGTGGACGGTTTTGTCACCAGGACCATCTATCCGGAAGTTCCTCCCCGCGTGGAGTATTCGCTCACGGCGAGGGCCTTTTCCCTCTTGCCGCACATCCAGTCCCTGGTAGCCTGGGCAAAGGAAAACATGGAACCGATAATACGGGACCGGAAGAAAGCTGCGGGCAGCCGGTGACGCAGAATGACGATGGCCAAAATGAGAAAAACCATATGGATATACAGCGTATAATAAGATTGGTCAAAGAGACTAAGGGAATAATCACAAACAGGGAGAATTCTCATTCCCATCGGATTAAATGTCAATTTGCACGTTCCGGGCCGTAATTTTGTTATGTCACCTTAGGAACTTTTATCTCTTGGTGTATCGCAAATATGCCATCTTTTTCCGGAACAGTCAAGTATTCCGTTCCACAGCATGCAGTTGTTCCACCAACAAAATAGGGTGCAAATCATGTAACCTTGATTGACACCCTATCGTGCGGAGGCGGAGGGATTCGAACCCCCGGAACGTTGCCGTTCAACAGTTTTCAAGACTGCCGCCATCGACCACTCGGCCACACCTCCAATTCTATTATTTCTGAATGGGCGGCAAAGATAGGAATTATTTCCAAACCTGCAAAATTATCTTCGGTGGTATCAGTGCGGGGCATCAGTGCGGCGCGTCTGCTGCATGCATCGTATGACTCTCTGAAAATGTAAAAAAATCATACAATGAATGTGTGAAAATCATACAGTGCGGGATAGCGTCATGCGCTTGTAAATACCTGAGTGACGGTTGTTTAGGTTAGATGGTATGGTTTTTGGATATTCAAGGGCAGAAAGAAAGACAAAAAGACACCATACAATGAAATCATTTCTAAACTTTATCCGGAAAAACGGACTCTATGCGTTTATCAATCTGTTCGGCCTGACTGTGTCACTGGCCTTCGTGCTGCTATTGGCGGTGTTCGTGAGCCGGCAGCTGACCACCGACTCCTTCCAGGAGAATGCGGACCGCATCTATATTTACGCCAACGAGAACTTCATCGGCAGCGCGTACTACCTGCAGAAGCATCTCCTCGACCATTTCCCGGAGGTGGAGAAGGCCACTTCGTATCTGTCAGGTTCGGGAATAACCGGACTCGGGGAACTGCATATAGCCGGTAATGATGCGGCGATACCGGCACAGACCTCCTACGCAGACAGCTCGTTCTTCGACATATTCTCCTTCCGTCTGCTCAGCGGCTCCGTCGAGGCGTGGAAGGCATCGGACCGCAGTGCCGTGATAAGCCGGCGTTTTGCGGATACTTATTTTCCCGATAAGGATCCTGTCGGTCAGGCATTGACTTACAGTATTGTCGGGGACGGGGATTATATGTTTACCGTGGCTGGAGTTATGGAGGATATCGACCATTCGGTAATCAAGTACTGCGATGTGATGTGCCGCGCCGACATCATGACGGAGCTCAACAGTGCGAATAATGAGGAGATGAGCAACACCGGACAGTTCGACACTTTCATCATGACCTGGCCGAATTCCGATATTCAGGCCAAGATACCGGAGATCAGGGATTATCTGGGGAAGGTATGGTGGGCCTATTCGGAAAATATGGTGGACAAGGTCTTCTTCATCCCCTTGAGGGACCTGTATTTTTTCGATGACTCGCAATCATTTACAGGCAATATCAATCAGGGCGACGGCCAGTTGGTGAAGATTCTGCTGGCCGCCTGCATTATCCTGCTGCTGTTCGCCGTGCTCAACTACATCAACCTGACCGTGGCCCAGTCGGGAAGGCGGGCCAAGGAGATGGCCACCCGCAGGTTGCTCGGAGAGGGGAAGGCCGGGGTTATCTGGAGGATGATTGCCGAAGCCACAGCGTTTGCTGCCGTATCGACGGTGCTGGCCGTGCTGATTGCCGAAGCCCTGGCCCCGTATGCCTCCCGGCTGCTCGGTTATGAGTTCTCGGTACTGGCGGAGATTACCCTGCCCATAGCCCTGCTTATTGTCGTAGGAATCGCCGTAATAGGTTTCCTCTCGGGCATTATTCCCGCATTGACGATTTCAAGGGCCAAGCCTATCGACATCGTTCGCGGCTCGTTCAGCCTGCAGATCCGCTCGTGGTTCGGCAAGGCTCTGATAGTCATACAGCAGGTGGTTGCAGTGGCCATGATTGCGGTCTCCCTGATGATGCTCTTCCAGATAAAGGCCATGATCCACGCTCCGTTAGGATACAATACTGAGGATATCCTCAATGTTTCCAGCGACATTTTCACCTCCGGAAGCCAGATCAGGGAGTTCCGGGATGCGGTGGAGGCAATGCCGTTCGTGGAGTCGGCAGGTTTCGGGGAGGGTACGCCTCTGTACGGCACGAATAACAATACCAAGTATTATCAGGGCGGTCTGCTCGGCTTCCAGCTGGTACGCGGGGACTCGGCGTATTTCAATATTCTCGGCCTCAGGCTCAAGTCCGACAATCACCTGGCGGAGACGGCATGGTACTGGAATGAATATGCCTTCAAGGAGGCGGGCCTGCCGGAGACGGCCACTGAGGTCCGGTTCGGAAACGAAAAGGTAGGTTATTACACGGATGCTATTGCCGGAGTGTACTACGACTTCAAGATCCGTCCCCTGCTCTATGACCAGTCGGCGGCCATGATCTACATGTACGATGTTTATCCGGAGAACCGTACGCCCTGGAATATCCTGATAAAGGTGACCGGAGACCATGGCGAGGCATACGACCGCATAGCGGAGGCGTACAGCTGCATCCGCCCTGACGGGGCCTTCGACGCCTCGTACATTGAGGACGAGATAGCCGCCACTTTCGAGGAATACACCCGGCTGCAGAAGATAATCATCATCTTCACGGTCATCGCGGTATTCGTCTCGTCCCTCGGCCTGTTTGCCATGAGTACCTACTATATCCGTGCCCGCAGCCGCAACATAGCCGTGCAGAAGGTGTTCGGAGCAGACAAGCGCCTTGTCCTGCGCCAGATAGTCATCTCGTACCTTATGCTCTCGCTCATTGCCTTCGTAGTCTCCGTGCCTGTCAGCTGGCTGCTGACCAGCTCATGGCTCAGCCAGTTCTCCTACAGCACGGGAGCATGGCTCCAGTGGCTGCTGATCCTTGCCTCAGGAGTCCTCTCCTGCGCAGTGGCCTTCCTCACAGTCCTGTACCAGAGTATCGTGGCCATCAATACCAACCCGGTCATCGCCCTGCGCAAGGAAGACTGATCGCTTTTAAGGACGGTGAAGTTCAGTTCAATGGACGTCTCGGTGTCACTGGACGGAACCGTCTGGAAAATGCTGAATTAAGATAGTTTAATCTTTTTCTCGCAATATGCAGGTAAATTTGCATTTGATAACCAATAAATGTACAGGATTATGAAAAATCTATTTATCAATTGCATTCTTGCTTCTCTGGCTCTTCTTGCTGTCTTGTCTTGCAGACAGGAAGATGAAGTGGTTGTGGAGCCTCGTCTTGATATGGTGACGGATTCCGTTATTGCGGAACCGGACGGCGGACACTATGTGATAGAGTATGTTCTTTCCAATCCGGTCGAAGGAGTGAGCGTAGTGGCCTCATCTGCGCAGAACTGGATTACTGATTTTGTTTATGAGGATGGCAGGATAGGCTTTGATGTAGGCGGGAATACCGAGGTCTCAAGCCGCGAGGGACTTGTCAGAGTCACCTATGGGGACTATATGGGTTTCGATGTGCCGGTCTGCCAGGCAGCTGCCGGATATGCCGGCTATGAGATGGCTGCCGATTATTTCTTTGGTACTTATTATGGAGACATGTATGGCGAGTCTTATAACTTTTATGTCATTTTATCTGACACTGATGTGCATGATGACGGCTCGTTTGCTGACGGTGGCAACTATTACGTTTTTGATATGTACTGTTCTGAGCCGGAGGAGGGTAAGTTAGTGCCGGCTGAAGGTACGTACGTGCTGGGGGAGGCTGGCTCTACAGCGTCCATGACATTTTCATCTGAAATGTCGTGTGCTTATCTTCCTTATAGGGAGGAAGATTACGGTACTGAACTGTATTTCTCGGAAGGAGAGTTGGTTGTGAAAGCGGATGGTGATGTGTTGTCTCTTGAGGCTGTGTTGACAGATACTGACGGGGACACTCATCGTGTCACATGGTCAGGAATTCCTGTTGTAGAGGATTATTCTGGAGGGGATGTCCCGTCGATAGATCATGATATAGATCTTGACGCACGGTATGCTTCCGGTTTGTATCTTACAACTTTTGGCAGTACCATGTATTTGAATCTTGCTCTTACAGATATGGAGACAGATGAGAACGGAGAAGCAGTACCTCCGGGAACGCTCGTTTTTCTGGATTTGTACATGCCTGTAAGTAATGATGGAAATATTGTCAATGGTGAATACAATGTCTCCGACGACTATGCTGATTTCACGCTGTATCCGGGGATTTCATCAGGTGGGATGCTGATGGGAACCTATGCGCAGAGCATTGGTGCGGACGGGTCGTCTGCAATAGGTTTGGTGAGTGAAGGTTCGGTACAGATATCAGGCAGTGCCGGAGACTACAGTATTGTATGCGATTTTGTCACAAAGGACGGCTACAGTATAAAATGCCGTTATACAGGCGAACTTGTCGTACTGGGTATGCCTTGAGTAAGACAGATTGATGTGTTCTCCGCTTCTCAGAGTGTGGCGAATTTCTCCCCTGTGAGCTGTTCGTCGGAATAGAGCTCGCGCGGAAGAATGTTGGGGTAGGCGTGCCACTGGCGGATGGACAATGCTCCGCGTCCTCCGGTCAGACGGCGTACGGTCCCGTCCTTGGCGGTGAAGGTGCCCTCGGCTTTCGCGAATGTGAGGGTGGCCACCGGATTGTCCGGCACCTTGAACGTCACTCCCCATGTGGTGGCGTTGCTGACTTCGGCGAGGATGCGGTAGAGACCTCCCTCTACTTCGATACGGATTTCGTACTTGGAAGGGATGAATCCGTTGAGGCTGCGCATGAACGCCCAGCCTCCGAGCTCCGCCGCCGATGAGTCTACGGCCACATATCTCTCCCGGATGCCGAAGCCCTCCACCTTGACCTGCCGTCCGTCGAGCCATATCGTGCCGTTTACCCTTCCGGCCCAGTTGTAGCCGTAAGTCACTGAGTGCTGGGTGAGCAGCGACGGTTTCTCCCTGCCGTAC
Organism: uncultured Alistipes sp.; assembly: GCA_900544175.1. GTDB lineage: Bacteria > Bacteroidota > Bacteroidia > Bacteroidales > UBA932 > Coprenecus. Next base: position 943 of record UQUN01000002.1, on the reverse strand, counting down.
CACTGCGGGAATCCCTCCGGCTTGTGATATAGGTCGGCTTTGTAAGTTCCGTCACCCATGTCCACCATCAGGTGCCATGAGTGGTCGTCGAAGCATTTCACCTGGTAATGCTCTGAGCAGGTAACCATGACGCTGTGCTCACGCATTTCCACATTGAGGGTACCCTTGGGCAGGCGGAACAGTTTTTCGTACTTCATGCCCGGGAACGCGGTCACCTTGTAGATGGAACCGTGAACTGATGCAGCCAGTCGAGGAAGCCGCTCCGGACTTCTTCCTTTACGCTTGTCCTGGTTTCGTCGGCAAGCGCAACTGTGGAATGTCACCCAATACATACAGGCATGGGAAGTAAGTCTCCACGATTATCGCTGTATTCTTCCCGTCATTCGGTCGTCTGTGTGGCTTTAGGACTTTTCAGAATGGTGGCAAGCATGTAAAGTCCCTTTTCTGTGAAGGCTTTGGGTGGATATTTTGTGTGCTCGCCACTACTGTAAAATTATGGACACAATAGGGAAAGTCCCATTGATTTCAAGCGAGCCAGACTTCAGGCGTTGATGTGTACCTCACGTCCAACAAAGCGCGCTTACAGAAATACCTGATAATAAGACACTCTGAAAAAAGACATCTGCTGGACTTGTGAGGATATGGGGCAGAATGGCCGTTTGGCGGCGAAATATGCCGGGTCCAGCAAGTTGCTGAAACGTATGTCTTTGATAATAAGCGGGATGAATTTCGGTGATATGCTGGACATTGCAAAATAGCTGCGCATGAGGCGCAAGTGCCCGGGACGCGATCTCCTCCTCACGACCGACCGTCTGCCGCACCGGCACCGAATCGCGAGATATGCTGCCGTTGCGGAACCCTGCCTGACCGTAAAGCCGCCTTGGAACGCCGTGAGGACGGGGCGGCAGGGAAACGTACGACCGTAAATTTCCAAAACTTCCCT
>UQUN01000001.1 GCA_900544175.1 uncultured Alistipes sp. | reverse complement strand
TCGCTACCTTAGGACCGTTATAGTTACGGCCGCCGTTTACCGGGGCTTCAATTCAGCGCCTCGACTTCATCGCTTCCGTCTAACGCCCCCTCTTAACCTTCCGGCACCGGGCAGGTGTCAGGCCTTATTCGTCATCTTTCGATTTCGCAAAGCCATGTGTTTTTGGTAAACAGTCGCCTGGGCCATTTCTCTGCGCCCGCTCTACGCGGGACCCCTTCTCCCTAAGTTACGGGGTCAGTTTGCCGAGTTCCTTGGCCATGAATCGCTCGAGCACCTTAGGATCCTCTCCTCGCCCACCTGTGTCGGTTTACGGTACGGGCCGTCATGCAATATGCTACGGAGGTTTTCTCGTGAGTCTGATTACCCTCGCTATCGGCTCGCCCGAAGGCTCGCCGTACTGTCACGCCTCAGCATCGCCGGGTATTGCCCGGCAATATACCTACACGCTTCAACCGCCTATTCCGTCAGACGGCGGAGGTGCCACTCCTCAGTCACTCCTTCACTCGCATAACGGGTACCGGAATCTTGACCGGTTGTCCATCAGCCTCCCCCTTCGGGTTAGCCTTAGGGCCCGACTTACCCTGAGCCGATTAACGTCGCTCAGGAAACCTTGGGCTTTCGGTGTGCGGGTTTCACGCCCGCATTGTCGTTACTTATGCCTACATTTTCTTTTCCGGACGCTCCAGCCAGACTCGCGACTGACCTTCGGCGCCGACCGGAATGCTCCCCTACCACTCATCTTGCGACGAGTCCGCAGTTTCGGCAGTATGCTTGATGCCCGTTTATCATCCACGCAGCTGCGCTCGACTAGTGAGCTGTTACGCACTCTTTAAATGAATAGCTGCTTCCAAGCTAACATCCTAGCTGTCTCTGCATAGCCACCTCGTTCTCTCAACTTAGCATACATTTCGGGGCCTTAACTGACGGTCCGGGCTCTTTCCCTCTTGCCACCGGACATTAGCACCCGGCGACTCACTCCCGTCAAGCACTTCACGGCATTCGGAGTTTGTCAGGAATTGATAGGCGGTGAAGCCCTCGCATCCTATCAGTAGCTCTACCTCCGTGAAGCTCTGACGAGGCTGTCCCTAAAGACATTTCGGGGAGTACGAGCTATCTCCCAGTTTGATTAGCCTTTCACCCCTACCCTCAGCTCATCCGAATCCTTTTCAACGGAAACCGGTTCGGTCCTCCACTGCCTGTCACGGCACCTTCAACCTGGCCAAGGGTAGATCACTAGGTTTCGCGTCTGTCCACTCCTACTATACGCCCTTGTCAGACTCGCTCTCGCTTCGGCTCACGCGCCTTAAGCGCTTAACCTCGCAGGAATGGAACAACTCGTAGGCTCATTATCCAAAAGGCACGCCGTCGCACCTATAAGATGCTCCGACCGCTTGTAGACGAACGGTTTCAGGGTCTATTGCACTCCCCTGTTCGGGGTTCTTTTCACCTTTCCCTCACGGTACTGGTTCACTATCGGTCTTCCGGTCGTATTTAGCCTTGCGGGATGGGCCCCGCAGATTCAGACAGGGTTCCTCGTGCCCCGCCCTACTCAGGTGGTCATTCGAACAGTCCATGCCCTACGCGTACGGGCCTGTCACCCTGTGCCGGCCAACTTTCCAGATGGTTCCGCTTCTGATGGACTGTCCGCGGTATGACTCCTACAACCCCGACACTGCCGTAACAGCGCCGGTTTGGGCTCTTTCCCTTTCGCTCGCCACTACTCGGGAAATCGATCTTTCTTTCTCTTCCTCCAGGTACTAAGATGTTTCAGTTCCCTGGGTTCGCGCTGGCGCGGACGAGCTTCACTCGTCCGGGTTCCCCCATTCGGATACGTGCGGATCAAGTCCTGTTGGCGGATCCCCGCACATTTTCGCAGCTTACTGCGTCCTTCTTCGCCGCCGGAAGCCTAGGCATCCTCCGTTCGCCCTTTGTAACTTCTCTCGATATGATTTCGTATTCGTCTCGTATTGGATCATTGTAGTCCCATTAAAATTTTACTCTTAACAGACTTTCTTATAACCTATACTTTTTACCTCGTTATCTCTCTCAGTCTTTTCAATGAACTAACCGTTTTTCTCAAACGGGCTGCAAATATATGGGCGTTTTTTTTAACCACCAAATTTTTTTGAAAAAATTTTCACATTTTTTTGAACGAAAATTTGCAATAATTCACCAATTCATTATTATTCAACACTATAGCAAATTGATTTTTTCTGACACATGCATTCGCCAGAAGTGCCATCCCGAGCATAGCCACACACATTGGACTATATTTTGACACACGATCTCCCGATTGTCGGCAAAAAAAGTTATTTTTGCTTTTACAAAACTAAAAACTATCCCTACACACATGAACGAGAAAAAGAAAAAAGTAACCCTTCCCGAGAATGCGTTCCGGGAGCTGAAGCCGGGAGAGCAGTACCAGCCTCTCCTCAGACCGGACAAAGTATATCCGGAAGTCACCGTATGGTCGGTCACTGTAGGTCTGGTGATGACCATCATATTCTCCGCTGCCGCCGCCTTCCTCGGCCTGAAGGTGGGACAGGTATTTGAAGCCGCTATACCTATATCTATAATAGCGGTAGGACTTTCCAGCGCGTTCAAACGCAAGAACGCCCTCGGGGAGAATGTCATCATCCAGTCCATCGGAGCCTGTTCCGGTGTAATCGTCGCCGGTGCCATATTCACCCTACCCGCCCTGTATATCCTGCAGGACAAATATCCGGAACTGACAGTGGACTTCTCCAAGATATTCCTCAGCTCGCTCATCGGAGGCGTACTGGGCATCCTGCTGCTGATTCCGTTCAGAAAATACTTCGTAAAGGAGCAGCACGGCAAATACCCATTCCCTGAGGCGACCGCCACCACCCAGGTGCTGGTAAGCGGAGAGTCGGGAGGAAAGGGAGCCAAGACCCTGCTTATCAGCGGACTTATCGGAGGTCTCTACGACTTCATCGTCTCCACCTTCGGATGGTGGTCCGAGGTGTTCACGTCAAGGGTGCTGCCCTGGGGCGAACAGGTGGCCACCAACGCCAAGCTCCTCTTCAAGGTCAATGTGGGAGCGGCTGTGCTCGGACTTGGATATATCATCGGACTGAAGTATTCATTTATAATATGCTGCGGCTCGTTCTTAGTGTGGTTCATCATCATCCCGCTGATGAATCTCATCTTCGGGGACAGCGTTGTGGACCTGATGAGCTCCGGCCTGACAGCCACCGTCGGCTCCATGTCGCCTGAGGAGATATTCACCAACTACGCCCGCCACATCGGCATAGGAGGCATCGCCACCGCCGGAATCATCGGCATCATCAAGTCTGCAGGCATCATCAAATCCGCTCTCGGACTGGCCGGAAAAGAGTTCCGCGGCAAAAAGGGCAGCCCAGACAGCCAGGAAATACGCACCCAGCGTGACCTGTCGATGAAGATTATCATCATCGGTCTGCTGATAACCCTCGCGCTGATGTTCGTATTCTTCTACTTCGGCGTACTGGACAACCTCTGGCACGCGGTCATCGCCTTGCTTGTAGTCGCGGTCATCGCATTCCTGTTCACCACAGTGGCTGCCAACGCCATTGCCATCGTAGGCTCCAACCCTGTCAGCGGCATGACCCTGATGACCCTCATTCTCGCGTCCATCATCCTCGTGGCAGCCGGCCTCAAGGGCACTTCCGGCATGGCTGCAGCCCTCATCATAGGCGGCGTGGTCTGCACGGCCCTGTCGATGGCCGGAGGATTCATCACCGATCTCAAGATAGGATACTGGATAGGCACTACGCCACGTAAGCAAGAGGGCTGGAAGTTCCTCGGCACCTTAGTCGCTGCTGCTACCGTAGCCGGAGTCATGATGGTGCTCAACGACACTTTCGGATTCACCGGTGAAGGAGCCCTCGTGGCTCCCCAGGCCAATGCCATGGCCGCCGTCATCGAGCCTCTTATGCTGGGCGGCAGCGCTCCCTGGATTATGTACGGCATCGGAGCGGCCATCGCCATAGTACTTACTCTGTTCAAAGTGCCCGCCCTGCCGTTTGCCCTCGGCATGTTCATTCCCATAGAGCTCAACATCCCTCTGATGATCGGAGGTGCCGTCGCATGGTACGTAGGCTCGAGAAGCAAGGACAAGGCCGTCAACGATGCACGTAAGGAGAAAGGCACTCTCGTGGCATCCGGATTCATCGCAGGAGGAGCACTGATGGGTGTTGTCTCCGCCATTATGCGTTTCGCCGATGTCAACTTGGTCAACCGCGAGTGGCAGTCGTCCACGCCCGCAGTATGGATTGCCTTGGGCGCATATATCCTGCTTATCGCCTACATGATATGGGCGTGCCGGAAAACCGATGCAGCTAAGGAATAATAACAATGCTGAGCGACAATAATTTCCCATTTGCATTGCTCCTGACCCTGATTGCGGGACTGTCCACCGGAATTGGAGGCGTGATAGTGCTCTTCACCAAGAAGTTCAGCACCAGGACCCTCTCCTTTGCCCTCGGATTCTCGGCAGGAGTGATGCTGTTCATCTCCTTGACAGAGCTTTTCGCTGAAGCCCGCACCGGCCTCGGCTCTGCGTTCGGGGAGAAAGCGGGACTGCTGTACACCGTCCTCGCGTTTTTTGCCGGGATAGGACTGATCGCCGTCATAGACAACGTCATTCCCTCAAACGACAACCCTCACGAGTATGCCGCCGCCCCCACCCCGGAGGGATGCCTGCCGGAAGCAGACAGTTCGAGGCTCATGCGGCTGGGACTTTTCTCCGTGATAGCCATTGCCATACACAATTTTCCTGAGGGCATGGCCACCTTCGTAAGCGCCATGGACGATCCCCAGACCGGTCTGTCCATAGCCTTCGCCGTAGCCATACACAACATCCCCGAGGGCATAATGGTGGCCATACCCATATACTACGCCACCCGCAGGAAGGGAAAGGCCGTCGGCAATGCCTTCCTGTCCGGCCTCGCCGAGCCTGTAGGAGGAATTGTCGGATACCTGCTGCTCTCCAGCATTTTCAATGAGTCCCTGAACGGAGTGGTCCTCGCCGCCGTAGCCGGCATCATGACCTACATTGCATTAGACGAACTTCTCCCGTCCGCCGAGAGGTTCGGACATCACCACCTGTCCATCATCGGCGTCATAGCCGGTATGGCGGTAATGGCGGCAAGCTTTATTTTGATTTAAACACTAAAACCAAATTGATATGGAAAAGATTGTTGACAAATTCCTGAGGTACGTGGCTTTTGACACGGCGTCGAACCCGGAGTCCCAGAGCCAGCCCAGTACCAACAAACAGTTCGCCCTCCTCGAGCAGCTCCGCAAAGAACTGGTGGAAATGGGAGTAGAGCAAGTCGAGCTGGATAAATACGGCCACCTTATGGCCACCATCCCGTCAAACATAGAGGAAGACATTCCAGCCATAGGCTTCATCGCACATGTGGACACCTCACCCGATGCGCCCGGATGCGGCATCAAACCCCGCATCATCGAGAACTACGACGGCAAGCCGATCGTACTCAATGAACTTAAAAGCATGGAACTCAATCCTGAAGAATTTCCGGAGCTGAAGGACTATGTGGGACAGACCCTGATAACCACCGACGGCAACACCCTGCTCGGAGCCGATGACAAGGCCGGAGTGGCCGAGATCATGGCTGCAGCCGAATACATCATGGAGCATCCCGAATTCAGGCACGGAGAGATCAAGATCGGCTTTACTCCCGACGAGGAAATAGGCCGCGGCGTAGACCATTTCGATGTGGTCAGATTCGGGGCCAAATACGCCTACACCATGGACGGCGGGGCCATTGGAGAGCTGGAGTACGAGAACTTCAACGCCGCCTCCGCCAAGCTGCACATCCAGGGCCGCAACATCCATCCAGGCTACGCCAAGAGCAAGATGCTCAATGCCATCCTCATAGCCTCTGAGCTCAACGACATGCTCCCGGTATGGCAGAGACCCGAATACACTGACGGATACGAAGGCTTCATCCACATCACCAAGTTCTCCGGAGTGGTCGAAGAGGCTGAGATCCAGTACATCATACGCGACCACGACTTCGAGCTCTTCGAGCGCAAGAAGAAGATGATTCAGGAATGCGCCGACTTCATCAACGGCAAATACGGTGCAGGTGTCGTGACTGTGGACATCAAGGACCAGTACTACAACATGAGAAAAGAAGTGGAACCCCACTACCACATCATCGAGAAAGCCGTCAAGGCCATGGAGGATGCTGGAGTGAAACCCAACATCCGCCCTATCCGCGGCGGTACAGACGGAGCCAGACTCTCGTTCATGGGACTGCCCTGCCCCAATATTTTCGCCGGCGGGCACAACTTCCACGGCAAATACGAGTACCTGCCCGTACAGAGCATGGAAAAGGCATCCGAGGTTATCCTCAACATCATCAGGAATTTCACTGAAAAATAAAACTGTCCAAACTACTCAACATCATGATAGTCTCAACAACAAGCACACTGCAGGACAAGCAGATAACAGCCTACCACGGAATAGTAACCGGTACCTGCATCATGGGTGCCAATGTCTTCCGCGACCTCTTCGCCGGCATACGCGACATAGTCGGAGGACGCTCGGGGGCATACGAGGAAGTCATCGAGAAAGCCAAGAACGAAGCCATACAGGAGATGGTGGACAAAGCCATGGGCATGAGGGCCAACGCCATCATCGGAGTGGACATCGACTATGAGACCGTAGGCGGCTCCATGCTCATGGTGGCCGTCAGCGGCACGGCGGTAACAGCCCTGTAACTACTTGCAGCAATGGAAGACATCCAGCTCAACGCACACAACAAGGAGGAATACCCTCCGATGCATACGGCGGAGCATATCCTGAATCAGACGATGGTGAGGATGTTCGGCTGTCCCCGCTCGCGCAACGCGCATATCGAGCGCAAGAAGAGCAAATGCGACTACCTGCTCTCCGAATGCCCGACTCCGGAACAGGTGCAGGCCATCGAGGACAAGGTCAACGAAATCATCGCAGCCGCACTGCCTGTCACCGTGGAGTTCGTTCCACTGGTCGAGGCCGGAGCCATTGTCGACCTGAGCAAGCTGCCGGAGAATGTCTCGGACACCCTCCGCATTGTGCGCATAGGGGACTACGATGCCTGCGCCTGTATCGGGGCCCATGTTGCAAATACCTCGGAGATCGGCCGGTTCAAGATTATTTCCCACGACTACGCCGACGGACGCTGGCGGGTACGGTTCAAACTGCTCCCCTGACCTGCAGGACAGCCGGAACATGCACGATAATTTCGCATTACGTGAAAATCAAAATCGTGTCACTTTTCCGGCCTGACAACATTAAGAGGGAATACAAGAAAAACCTATTTATAAACATAAAAACATTACAATGAAAAAATCACAATTTTTCACAACCGTATTGATTATACTGCTATGCTCATACGGCAGTGCATTCGCACAAAAGAAAGGAGACATGACAATAGGCGGCACAATCGGTGTGTCCGGCGGCTCCTTAGGGATGTCTATCAGCATCGACAATGAAAAAGAAAAGGAAACTTCACCTACTACCACTTACTTCGATTTTGCTCCCAGATTCAGCTATTTTGTCGCAAATAACTTCGAGCTGTCGATTGGCTTGAACTACAGCATGCAGAAAACCTTCTCTTCCGAAATCAACGACAAAAAACTGTTCAATTTCACACATATAGCACTTGCTGAGATCGGAGCACACTACTACTTGTCTCTATTTGACGGGAAAATGTACTATGCACCAGGTCTGAGTATAGGATTCGGCGGCGGATCTTATGTTTCGCAAACCGGATCTGGTACATCTTCCACCTTAAAACTTCCTTTTGCCTTCGGGTTATCCATCAACCTTGCCAATTTCGAGTTCCGTCCTATCGACAAACTTGGAATAACTGTAAATCTTCTTGACGTGGAAGTCGGAAGCGTCAATATAAAAGAAGACACAGATGCGAAACTGAATATTACGAGTTTCAGCGCCGGTTTGAATTACGGCATTTCAGCAGGAGTGAAATACTACTTCTAAACATTCTGTCATAAACTTGATCCAGACAGTGACTGAAACCTGTTCTACCTCACACTGTCGTACAGGTTCTGAGACAGTCATGAGCGGATCCAACTGAATACATGGCACGGTAATTGACAGCTTTCATATCCAGGAACACTAACAAATCTGAGATATGAAAGCTTTTTCTTTTTTTGCGGCTGCCACTGCGGCTGTCATCATGTCCTCTTCCGTGTTAATGGCTCAGGACGCGCCTTATTCTGAGAAATTCCGTTACATCGAGGTCACAGGCACCTCCGAGGTGGAGATAGTCCCGGACGAGATACATTTCGTCATCGGCATCAAAGAATATTTCGAAGAAGAGTTCGACGGGGTATCCAAGCCGGAGGAGTACAGGACCAAAGTCCGTATAGAGACCATTGAGTCACGGATGCGTGATGCGCTGCACTCCATCGGCATCACCGACAACGATATCCGGACTCAGGAGGTGGGCGACTACTGGAGGGAGCGCGGGATGGATTTCCTCATCGGCAAGAACCTGGACATCACCCTGCACGACTTCACCATGATAGACAGCATCATTTCCGTCATCGACACCAAGGGGGTCAGCTCCATGCGTATCGGCGACATGAGCCACAAGGACATCCTCAAATACCACGAACAGGGAAAAAAGGACGCCGTCCTGGCAGCCAAACATAAGGCCGAATACATGGCCGGGGCCCTCGGTGAAAAACTCGGCCAGGTACTGAGCATCGTAGAGCACGGCGGCGGTACCGACCATTACACCGTCGTACAGAACAGCAAGATGCGCATGGACGGAGCCGCTTTCGGCTCTGAAGCTGCCCTTGCAGCCCCTGCCGCCTCAGCCTCCGACGCCTTCCGCACCATCAAGTACACCTACTCGGTCACCTGCCGGTTCGCACTCAGAGGGTTCTAAAGTTTACGACTTATAAAAATGTGCGTGCATTTCCTATACGCTCATGACGGGTAGCGGGAAATGCACGCTGTTTTATATATGCTTGACAATCATGCGTTTCTGAAACGGCCTGCATTTTTCGGACTGTTCCGGATGCCTGAGAATTGCACGGCATTTTCCAAATAGCTATAAATCAGTACCTTATAAAATAGACTGCAATTTTCAGCATCTCAGATGCACCCGGAAAATGCGCACCGTTTTATACACTCCTGATAATAAAAAGCTTACAAAAGGCCCTGCATTTTTCACTACTTGCCGTAAATCTTTTTAAGCAGTTCTGTACTCAGGCCGGAGAGCCGCGCCATCTGCTTGATGCTGCAACCGAACTGTTTTCTGAGATACTCGGCCAGGCGGCATCTTTGTTCCACGCCCAAAGTCCCGGCATCCGATGTGCCGAATTCCCTAAGGCATATCTCCCTTACGGAGCCAAGCAATTCTCCGTCCGCGTAGGGTACCGTCCCCAGAACGCCCTCGGAAAGAGACATCTCCATCTTCATATTCCGTGACAGATATAACATCAGCCGGGCTGGGGAGCCGAAAATCTCCTCCACCTTTTTACGGTTGACATAGTTGGACGGACAGATCACCCCCTCAGGAGTAAGCCGATAGTTATCTGGAAGTGCCAGGTTGGAGTGCAGCATCTTCCTTATCTCCCTGTATCCGAAGTCCGACACACACCGGTATTCCATCGGCAGCAGACTGTCCTTCCTGAAATAGCATGAGCCCGAGCCCCATTCATAAAAGAGCGGCAGCACCTCCGGCTCCGAAGAAAGGGAATTGCGCAGCACATAGGCGACAGTCCTCATGAAAGCCTCTTTATCCGGTATCTCCTTAATGCTCACGGCATTGCTCCCTCCCATATCAGCCAGTCTGGACAGCCTGCGCCTATAGGCTCTCATAAAACCGAGACAAGAATCCTCCCGACCTGTAACTACGAAATGTACATGATTGGTCATAAGAGTGAAAGCCAGAACATCCACGCCGCACAACCGCGCACAGACAGGCACTCCGTTCATTCCGTAAACGAAATCCTCCCTGCTCCGGAAAATCAATCCTTTCTCCAGCCCCCTCGTATACGCGTGCCAATATTTCATACACCCACAAAGATAGCGAACCTTGACATAGTTGCAACAAGCTGACTGTTAAAATTTTACAGAAGTGACAAATCTACTCTTGAATTTGAGCCAGACTCATCGGGCTGCTTGACGGTGAGAAATGCAGGGCGTTTTGCACAAAGCTGTAAACTAGCACGTTGCGAAATGGCCTGCATTTCTCGCTGCGTTCTGAAGGTTCGAAAAATGCGCCTCATTTCATACCCACCTAATAATCAAAAATTTACAAAAAACATTGCAATTCTCGCACTGTCCCGGATGTCCGAGAATTGCACGGCATTTTCAAGCACCTATGAATCAAACTATTACAAAAGGCTATGCATTTCTCAGTACCTCAGAAACACTCGAAAAATGCGTATCGTTTTATATATACCTAATAATAAGATGCTTACAGAAGGGCTTGCATTTTTTCAGTCCTTCAGGCAGTTTATAGGCACAACACAGACATTGTCACTGCGGCGATATGCATACTGACCGGTGCCTGTGAGCACCATGAGAAAAGACGGCGTACTCATTCTGCCGGTATCTATTTTGCCTGCAAGTTTAAGCAGATTTCTGGCTCCTGACTCTATCAAAGTGTCCCCTCCGAGCTTGATTTCAATCATCCCGTAGCGGCCATTCCGCAAATGTATGACAGCATCGCATTCGAGTCCGGTCTTGTCCCGATAGTGATACAGCCTGCCGTCCAGAGCATCAGCATAGACACGAAGGTCACGAACTGCCATCGTCTCGAACAACAGCCCCAAAGTATTGAGATCGGAAAGCAAATCGTCCGGACCTACGCCTAAAGATGCCGCAGCTATTGACGGGTCTGAAAAAAACCTGGTATCCGAAGTACGGATTGCCGTTTTCGATCTCAGGTTGGGATTCCATGCCTGAAGATCTTCTATCACAAATATCTTTTTGAGAGCCATGATGTAAGAGGCAATAGTATCCTCACTCATACTTCCCGATTGATTACTGAGCAAATCCTCATAGATAGTCCTCACTGAGACTTGTCCACCCTGATGCCTGGCATATGAACGCATCAGCCTACGGGCAAAATCAGCATCACGGCTGACACCGTCCACTCTGGAAATATCGCTTTCCGCCACTGCATCCACATAGTTGGAAGCCTGCCTCAAAGCCGCCTTGGGCGAAAGGCCGAGAGAACCAGGCCATCCGCCCCTGCATATCTGATAAGCAAGCATCTCCAGCGACGTTCCGGCAGAAGCGGCCGAAACCGGTTCCCCGGAAAACATTGACGCAAGACTCACGCTCCCGTTCGACTCCCCGGATTCCCACAGGCTCATTGTCCGCATTGTCAGCCTCGCTATCCTTCCTATACCCGAATGCGTCTGTCCTGACAAATCAAGAGGCACTGCGGAACCGGTCAGAATAAACTGGCCGGGAACCCTTCTATGACTTACCTCGAATCTGACAGTATCCCACAACAACGGAGCCAACTGCCACTCGTCGATTACCCTCGGAACGGCTCCTTGAAGCAACACCTGCGGGTCTGTCTCAGCCAGAATCATATTGGCCATACGGTTTTTCGGTTCATCCATATAGATGATACTACCGGCTATCTGCTCAGCGGTAGTGGTCTTGCCGCACCATTTAGGACCCTGGACGAGTACAGCCCCTGAGGCTTCCAACTGTTCGGAAAGGAGCTTATCAGCGATTCGCTTCCGGTATGTAGATACATCTTTCATTACATTATATTTAATCTCTGGCAAATATAATGTCAATAATTGAAATAAAAGAATTTAAAGAATATCCATTCACCAAGTTGGACGATTTTCATTCACCAAGTTGGACGATTTTCATTCGCCAAGTTGGCAAAGTTGCCGGCGGGCGAGAATCTCGCGGGTACGGAGGGAGTCCTTGTAGGCGTTGTGGGCGTTGAGCCGGGTGATGTCGAGGGCGGCGTCGGAGTTGCCGGACCAGCGACGGCAGTTGTACAGAGGCTCGTAGATGCGGCAGATGCGGTACTCGCGGGTCAGACGAAGGGCCACGCCATAGTCCTCACCATAGGAGACATTCTCGAAGCCTCCGACCGAGTGCAGGGTCTGCACGTGAAAAGCCCGAGGTGCCCCCAGACCGTTGATTCGCAGGGCGTTGTTATGGCCGTTGGAGTCGGTCCACTCGCGGTGGTCAATGATTCCGGGCGGAATCGGGCGCAGGTCGAAATCGGTCATCGCATAGCTGCCGATAACCATGGCGCACCGCTCCCGGCGGAATACGTCCACAATCCGCTGCAGGGTGTCCGGTCCGCTGTACATGTCGTCGCTGTCCAGCTGCACCGCATAGCGTCCGCAGAGCGGATGGTTGATTCCCAGATTCCAGCAGCCACCGATACCCAAAGCGCTGTCAGGCCCAGGAATGATGTGAATCACACGGCTGTCCTCCGAGGCCACGGCCTCTATCTGCTCGGAAGTGCCGTCTGTGGAGCGGTTGTCTATCACAAGCACATTGAAGGGGAAATCCGTCCGCTGCGAGAGAGCCGAGCGGAGTGCGTCCCCAATCGTGGCGGCACGGTTGAGCACCGGAATGATGACAGAGACGCTGTCTGAGCAGCCAATACTGGAAGCGACAGCTTTCTCCGTCACTGCATCCGCAACTGTCCGGGTCCTCGGCGGCAGCCACGCCCCTATTTTTCTGAGATGATCCGTAAAAATCGCCTCCATCTCTATCTGGGCCTCCCGGTTGCGGGGATCCACATAGTCGAACTGTTTCTGTCCCGAGGCCCTGGCATCGACCTCGTCCACACCGTACAGCAGATCAGGTAGATGCAGCAGCTCGCCATGCCGTGAGAGGAAAAGCCGCAGCGAGTACCACTGACCGTATCGCAAAGACAGCGTCGGAGAGCACTTAACCTCCGTCTCCCATTGCTGCATCAGACCCTCATCGACCGCCACCAAAGCCCCGAAGTCGAAATCCTCCCGGACACTTCCGAGCTGGCAGTCATTGACGGGGACATCCTTCCGTCCTCCGTCAGACGTCACGAGCCAGTAGCCGCTGTACACCATCGCCGCCCCGGTCCTGACCGCCTCTTCCAGCAGCCTCCGTCCGGCAGCCTCGCTTCCGTACATTCCGCGCTCCAGGCCTATACGCAACAGCGCGTATCCATTGTTTCTATCAATTATTTCCATAGCATCTGTCAATTAGAATTCCAAAGATAATAATATCGGTTATGTCGAGCAGTTGCATCAGATGAAGCGGCCGGTGACGCTTTCAGGGCAGCGGCGGATGTCGTCGGGAGTGCCGGTGGCTACGATGCGGCCGCCGTCCTCGCCTCCGCCGGGGCCCATGTCGATGATGTAGTCGGCCGAGCGGATGACATCCAGATCGTGCTCGATGACGATGACGGTCGCGCCACGATCTATCAGTCTCTGAAATACCTGCAGGAGAGTCCGTACATCGGTCGGATGCAGGCCGATGGTCGGCTCGTCGAACACGAATACCGAATCGTCCTGGCCGCGGCCCATCTCGCTGGCCAGCTTGAGACGCTGGGCCTCACCGCCGGAAAGTCCGGGAGTCTGTTCGCCGAGAGTAAGATAGCCGAGTCCGAGGTCGTGGAGCACCTGCAGTCTCTGGCGCACGGTCCGCAGGTCTCCGCAGGCCACCATCGCATCGTCCACATCCATGGCCATCAGCTCCGGCAGAGAATGGTACGTTCCCTCGCTGTTCTCCCGGCGGATCCTGTACGCCGCTCTGGAATACCGCGAGCCCCGGCAGTCCGGACAGGGTATGTCCACATCCGGCAGAAACTGCACATCGAGGCTTATCACGCCCGTACCGTCGCAGGTCGGACACCGCAGCCGTCCCGTATTGTAGGAAAAATCCCCGTTCTTCCAGCCCCCGGCCTTTGCATCCGGAGTCCGGGCATAGACCTTCCGCAACTCATCGTGGACATCGGCGTATGTGGCTACTGTCGAACGGATATTGATTCCTATAGGCGAAGCGTCTATCAGCTTGGCGTGACGGATGCCTTCGGCGCGGATCTCCCGCACGTGGTCCGGCATCTTCCCACCGGAGACCATGGCCTGCAGGCCCGGCACCAGACTCTCCAGCACAAGCGTCGTCTTGCCCGAGCCGGAAACTCCCGTCACCACGGTAAGCCGGCCCTTTGGGATATCCACCTCCAGCGGCTTTACGGTATGCACAGGACCGGTGGACAGGTGAATGCGGCCATTGGCGAACAGTTCTGTCCCGAGTGTACGATTCCTGACATTTACCACAGCAGCTCCGCTCAGGAACGGGCCTATCTTCGAAGCACTATTCCGCACCACATCATCTATCGTTCCCTCGGCTATCACCCGTCCGCCCGAAGAACCGGCCCCGGGCCCCATTTCTATCAGCCAGTCCGACTCGGAAAGTATCTGTATGTCGTGGTCAACCAGCACAATGGAATTGCCGTCCGCTATCAGGTCCCGCATCACCCCGGCCAGTCCCACGATGTTGGCCGGATGCAGACCGATGGAAGGCTCGTCCAGAACGTAGAGCACCCCGGTGGTACGGTTGCGCACCGCCCGGGCCAGCTGCATCCGCTGCCGTTCCCCCGTAGACAGGGTGGAGGCCGCGCGGTCGAGGCTCAGATAGCCCACACCCAGATCCAGCAGACGCACCGAAGCGTCGAGGAAGGACTCGCAGATCCGCTCCGCCATCGGACGCATCTCCTCCGGAAGGGAAGCCGGCACTCCCCGCACCCATTCCACTAACTCCCGCAGGCTCATACGGCTGGCCTCGTCTATGGAAATGCCCCGGACCTTCGGAGCGCGGGCAGCCTCGGAAAAACGCGAGCCTCCGCAGTCCGGGCACGGTCCGGTCTTCAGGAACTTCTCCACCCGCTTCATCCCTTTCTCATCCTTGACCTTGGACAATGCGTTCTGCACGGTGTATACGGCATTGAAATAGGTGAAATCCAGCTCTCCGGCCTGATTGGTATTCTTCGAATGGTAGAATATATGCTTCTTCTCGGCCGGCCCGTGGAAGACGATTTCCCTTTCTTTCGGAGTCAACTGATTGAAAGGCACATCGGTACGCACTCCCATCGCCCGGCAGACATCGGTCATCAGCGACCACATCAGGGTATTCCACGGAGCCACGGCCCCCTGGTCGATGCTCAGAGTCTCGTCCGGCACGAGGGTGGATTCATCCACGGTACGGACAGTCCCGGTACCGTCGCAGGTCGGGCAGGCCCCGCTGCTGTTGAAGGACAATTCCTCCGCCCCCGGGGCATAGAAATGCGCCCCGCACTCCGGGCAGACCAGCTCCATCCCGGCGGCAACATTCAGCGAAGGCCGGACGTAATGCCCGTTGGGACAGCGGTGGGAGGCCAGGCGGGAATAGATCAGACGCAGCATGTTGAGCAGCTCCGTACCCGTTCCGAAGGTACTGCGTATGCCCGGTATGGCCGGACGCTGATGCATCGCCAAGGCCGCCGGCACGTACAGCACCTCGTCCACACTGGCCCGGGCAGCCTGGGTCATTCTCCTGCGGGTGTAGGTCGAAAGCGACTCCAGATAGCGGCGCGACCCCTCCGCATACAGCACCCCGAGTGCCAGCGAGCTCTTGCCCGAGCCGGACACCCCCGCAACGCCGACAATCTTCCCGAGCGGCACATCCACGTCTATGTTCTTCAGATTGTGCACCCTCGCCCCGCGCACTTCAATCCTGTCCGGTCTGTTTTCCTTATTATCCCTTTCCATAATTTTGCCGATACTAATGTTCCCGCAAAATTACTATTTTTACCGCATGAAAAGACAACTCTGCACAATAGCCATGACGGCGATGACATTGGTCGGGGCGGCTGCGGCAGGCAGCGACAGCCTCTCGAGGTGGGTCAATCCCATGATAGGAACCAACGGAATGGGGCATACGTTCCCGGGAGCATGCTACCCTTTCGGGATAGTGCAGCTCAGCCCGGACACGGATACGGTGCCGCACAACATCGACGGAAGGTATCAGCCAGAGGCGTACCGCTACTGCGCCGGCTACCAGTACGGCGACAGCACGATAGTGGGCTTCAGCCACACGCATTTCAGCGGGACGGGGCACTCGGACCTCGGGGACGTGCTGCTGATGCCGGTCACCGGAAAGCTGAAACTGCGGCCCGGGACAGCGGCAGACCCGGATGCGGGATACCGGTCGAGGTATTCGCACGAGAATGAGGTAGCCCGGCCCGGCTATTACGAGGCATTCTTAGAGGACTACGGCATACGGGCCCAGCTGACCGCCACCCCGAGGACAGGAGTCCACAAGTACACCTACCCCGAGGGAGCCACGGAACAGCGGGTCATCCTGGACCTGATACACGGCATCTACAACTACGACGGCAAGGTGCTCTGGGCCCAGATTCGGGTCGAGAACGACACCCTGCTGACCGGCTACCGCATCACCAACGGCTGGGCGAGGACCAACTATACCTATTTCGCGATATCGTTCTCACGACCTATACGGAGTTACGGTTACAAGGAATTCGGGAAGGTGCTGTACAACGGCTTCTACGGCAAGTTCGACCTGGAGCACAATTTCCCGGAAATCGGAGGCAGGAAAATCGCGGCCTGGTTCGAGTTCGACCCCTCGGAGGGACGGGAGCTGGAAGTCAAGGTCGCCCTGTCGGGAGTGAGCACCGCCGGTGCGGTGAGGAACCTGGAGGCGGAGACAGCCGGGAAGAATTTCGACATGGTCGCACAGGAGGCTGAGGCGGCCTGGGACAATGCTCTCGCGGTCATCGAGGCCAAGGGCAGTGACGACCAGCTGGCCATGCTCTACACCTCCCTCTACCACACGATGATCAACCCCTCGGTCTACTGCGACGTGGACGGACTCTATAGGGGTGTGGACGGAAACATCCACCGTGCCGAGGGCTTCACCAACTACACCATTTTCTCCACCTGGGACACATTCCGTGCCCTGCATCCGCTCTACAACATCATACAGCGGCAGCGCAGCCATGACATCATCTCATCTATGATCGCCCATTCAGAGCAGAGCGTCCACGGAGCCCTGCCGGTATGGAGCCACAACGCCAACGAGAACTGGTGCATGATTGGCTACCACAGCGTTTCCATCGTAGCCGACGCCATTGCCACGGGCATTCCGACGGACACGGCACGGGCCCTGAAAGCCATGGTGCGCAGTTCCTCGATTCCCTATTACGAGGGCACCGGCGAGATGATGCGCCTCGGCTACGTGCCCATGGAGGCATCCGGCAGTTCCGCATCCGTCACCCTCGAATACGCCTACGATGACTGGACGGTCTACAGGACGGCCTCAGCTGCCGGAGACAGTGATATCGCCGCAGAGTACCTCAAACGCTCCGGCAACTGGCACAACGTATTCGACCCCATCACCCGCCACGCCCGTCCCCGCCACGAGGACGGCAGTTTTAAGGCTGACTTCGACCTGCTCAGCACCCACGGCCAGGGCTTCATCGAGGGCAACTCCCTCAACTACTCCTTCTACGTGCCCCACGACGTACCCGGCCTCATAGAGGCCATGGGCGGCCCGGAACAGTTCGAGGCCAACCTCGACACCCTCTTCACCATGCACCTGCCCGACGAGTTCTTCGCAGGCACGGAGGATGTCACCCGCGAGGGCCTGCTCGGCGGCTACGTACACGGCAACGAGCCCAGCCACCACATTCCCTTCCTCTACGCATGGACCTCCAGCCCCTGGAAGACACAGTACTGGCAGCGGGAGATCATGAACCGGATGTACCGCAACAACATCGACGGCCTCTGCGGCAACGACGACTGCGGCCAGATGTCCGCCTGGTACATCTTCTCGGCCATGGGATTCTACCCCGTATGCCCCGGCAGCGGAGAGTACATCCTCGGAGCCCCCTACCTTCCCTACATGAAGATCAACCTTGAAAACGGCCGGACCCTCGAGATCAAGGCCCCCAAGGTATCCGACCGCAACCGCTACGTCCGCTCCGTCAGCCTCAACGGTACACGGCTCCAGCCCGGAGAGGACGGAGTCCTGAAACTCACCATCAGCCAGATCCTCGAAGGCGGCACCCTCGAGTTCGAGATGAGTGCCCGGCACTGATTTTTATATTGACAGTACAAAAATTTGACCATTTTTATATATTAGCAATATAAATTTGCTATATTTGCGGTAGCAAAAATAGCCGCACATGGCAATAACAATCGATACATTCCGGACACTGATAAGCGAGGGACAGGAGCTTCTCAGAGACATTGACCTGTATGACAGGCAGTTCGAATTTGAGGGCAGCGGCCGATACGTCCTTACAGGCGTGCGGCAGGCCGGCAAGTCCTACATGCTGTTCAAACGGGCAAGGCAGCTGATGTCCAAAGGTCATTTCCCAGAAGAATTCATCTACATCGATTTCGACGACGAGCGTCTCATAGGAATGGATGCCAGCGACTTCGACACGATACTCCAGGCATACAGAAGCACCGGAGGGCAAAAGCCGATACTGATGTTCGACGAGATACAGAACATAGACGGCTGGGAGCATTTCGCCCGGAGACTTGCCAACCGGAAATACCAGGTATATATCACAGGAAGCAACGCTAAAATGCTCAGCCGGGACATACACACGACCCTCGGGGGCAGATACACGGAAGGGACGGTATATCCCTACTCCTTTTCAGAGTATCTTGAGTCGCAGGGCATCGTGCCGGCACCGGGATGGGAATACGGTTCAGAAAGATTCAAAGTCATGGAAATGCTCTCCCGGTATCTCCTGTGGGGAGGATTCCCTGAACTCATGCTTTTCAAGAACAAGAGAAGGTGGCTGAACGACCTGTATGAGAAAATCCTGTTGAACGACATAGTCGTCAGAGGCAGGATCCGCAATGAGGCCGCCCTGCGGATGGTGTTCAAAAGACTCGCAGAGAGCATCGGGAAGCCCATAGCCTACAACCGGATAGCCAACCTGATAAAAAGCACCGGGATCAACACAACCCCGGCATCGGTCATCCAGTATGTCGAAGCCGCCAAAGACGCATACATCATCCTGCCCATTGAGAACTACGCTACCAAATTTACGGAAAGGGAGACTGTCAAGAAACATTACTTCATTGACAACGGTCTCCTGAGCATTTTCCTCAGCAACACTGCCGCCTCCCTGTTCGAAAACCTCTGCGCCATCCATCTGAGCAGGACTTACGGCGACAAACTGTACTTCTACCACAAGAGTACCGAAGTCGATTTCTACATACCGGAAGCCGGATACGCCGTGCAGGCCTGTGTCACGCTCAACGACCCCGACACAAAGGAGAGGGAGGTCAATGCGCTTGTCCGCCTGGACCGGGCCGAGAGCCTTTCGAGGATGGTGATCGTCACCCGCGACGAAGAAGGCTCCATCTCCCTCCCCGACGGCAGGGCCATAGAAATACTTCCCGTCTGGAAATGGCTGCTACAGAGCCGGGACCTTTCGGAGAGTGTACCGATTTGACGTATTTAACTCATATACCTGCCGTACAGCACCGTATAAGGCAGGTCACACAAAAAAACGTATGGGGAGAGTGCCGCGATTTCCCGCATTTCCGGTACACTCTCCGAAACGCCACAGAAAGATGACAGAACTACAGAGTCTCTTGACTAGACAGCTGGCCGGATGGCCGGAAGCAGCGCAGAGATACCGTGACCTGCGCGAGGTACAGACCAAAGAAATAACCATCAGCGGTATGCCGGTCAGGGTGCAGTACAATCCCGCCCGGGCAGTCTCCACACTGGCCCGCACCGACGCGGCCTCCATCGCGGCCCGGCCCTGCTTCCTGTGCCGGGGGAACCGTCCGCAACAGCAGGAGGCCCTGCCCTTCGAGGGCTGCGACGGCCGCCGCTACGAGATACTGGTCAACCCATTCCCCATTTTCCCCGAGCACTTTACCATACCGGCCGTGGACCATGTGCCGCAGCAGATAGCCGGCCGTTTCTCCGACATGCTCCGCCTCGCTGAGGCATTCCCAGACATGACGGTCTTCTACAACGGCCCGGAGAGCGGAGCCAGCGCCCCCGACCATTTCCATTTCCAGATGGGCTGCAAGGGATTCCTGCCAGTGGAAAAGGATTTCAGACTGCTCGGTTCGAAAACCGTCATGCGCCCCGGAGCCGCTGCCATTGCTCTGACATCCGCCTACATCCCGGGACTGCCGGTCATCATCGCTCCGGACGCCAAGTCAGCCGAAGCGGCATTTCTCCGGGTACTGCGTTCTCTGCCCGTCAGCCCAAGGACCGGCGAGCCGCAACTCAACATCCTCTGCTGGAAGGAACGGACTGACGGCGACACCGTTTTCCGCATCCTCGTCATTCCCCGCAAGGCCCACCGCCCGTCCTGCTACTACGCCCCGGAAGGAGAGGCCGTGCGCATCAGTCCCGCGTCCGTAGACCTCGGAGGGGTGTTCATCGTACCTGTGGAGGAGGATTTCCGCAGGACCGATGCCGGGGTGCTGCAGAACATAATCCGGGAAACGGTCGACACCTCCTGGCAACCGGTCATCGATGTCGGGCTGCTCTCAGCTCCGGAGCTGAGAGTGCGGTTCAACCAGCTGTTCTCAATCAGCGGCATCCACGGGCAGGAGGAACTTTCCGGAGACAGGGACAATATCTCCGGCGAACAGGTCTTCACCCTTCAGGACGGAATGATGAGGTGGAACGGGAAATGCTACGGGAAAATGGTGTTCAGGCCGGTTTCCGCGGAAAGCACTTTCACCCTGCACCGGGTGAAAATAGGCATCAACTTCCATTGGGAGCGGGAGGAGGACCAGATGTTCTCCGGCGGACTGACCGTCCTGCCCACGGAGGAAGGACTCACGGCCATAAACAGCGTGCCGGTGGAGGACTACCTGCTGAGCGTGATTTCCTCGGAAATGAACGGAGATGCGCCGGAGGAATTTCTCAAGGCCCATGCCGTCATCTCGCGGTCGTGGCTGCTGGCCCGGCCTACGCTCGGGGGCGGAAACAGCGGCGGACTTCCTGACTCAGTTGCTGACAGTTCTGAAGAGCACTCAGACAACGGACCCGAGCGCATCATCCGCTGGTATGACCGGGAGGACCACACCCTCTTCGATGTCTGCGCGGACGACCATTGCCAGAGGTATCAGGGACTGCTGCGGGCCGGCAACGCCAATATCCGTCGGGCCGTGGAAGCCACCCGGGGGCTGGTGCTGACCGACGGGCCTGACGGCAGCATCTGCGACACCCGTTTCTCCAAGTGCTGCGGAGGAGTGTCGGAGCGGTTCTCCGCCTGCTGGGCCGACGAGGATTTCCCCTACCTGCAGGCCATCAGAGACAATGCTGCCGGATACATAATGTCCAGACCAACCTGTTTCAGCCCGGCAGAAGACACCGGAATCACGGCCTGCCAACTTGAGAGTGTTCCAGCACTTTCCGACGAGCAGACTGCCCGGGATTGGATATTGTCCTCGCCGGAAGCATTCTGCAACACCTCCGACCCGGACCTGCTCTCCACCGTCCTGAACTCCTACGACCAGGAGACCGCCGATTTCTACCGCTGGAAGGTGGAATACACTCAGGCCGGGCTGAGCGACCTGCTCCGCCGCCGTTCCGGCATCGATTTCGGAGACGTACTGGAACTCCGGCCGCTGAAGCGCGGAGCCTCAGGACGCATCATCGAGCTGCTCATCCGCGGCACACTCCGCACAGTCATCGTCGGCAAGGAACTGGAGATCCGCCGCTGGCTGTCCGAATCGCACCTGTACAGTTCGGCCTTCGTGGTAGACACAGTCTATGGTCAGGAGCCCGACATTTCAGAGACCGTCACGACCGGGGCCGATCCGGTGGGCGGCCTTGTGAACGGAGCCCATGCTGTTGACACTCATGCGAGTTCCGAGATTCACCCGACCCCTATCCCCGTCAGATTCATCCTGCACGGAGCCGGATGGGGACACGGTGTCGGACTCTGCCAGATCGGAGCCGCAGCCATGAGCGCACGTGGCTGCACATTTGACCGCATCCTCGCCCACTACTTCCGGGGCTCCAGCCTCACCCGACTGTACTGAGACACACCGGATCAGTTGTCTGGCTGCCGTAAAGGCTCTGCGCTGTCATCTGACTTATTGAATTTGGAAACACAGCCATATTGATGTAACCAAATAGCACTCAGCATATTGCCCCCTACAACTGGTTCTTTTCGGAGTGTTTTTACCCGCCGAAAAACACCGGCTAAAATAGGTAATTATCTATCCGTGAGAGAGTTACTTAATCAAAGGCGTGCTCGTAAATTCAAAAACTCCACAGATTCTCCGAAAATGAAATGGGCCACCGCCGTTGCTGCCTGACCACGATTTACCAGAGAGTGTACCTGAAGAAAGGATACTCGCTCACATTGGACAGGAAATACAGGATGCCGCTGTCCTCGTCCACCGAGATGAAGCCCCAGTTGTCCAGACGGTAGCGATGCACCGGATTGCCGTTCCAGTCGAACTGCTCCACGTAGATATAGTAGATATCCTTTTCCTGCTCCGCAGCCACATCCATCGGAGTACGCCCGCTGTAGAGCAGCCAGACATACCGGTCGCCGGCATAGAGTTTCCAGTAGTGGGTGACATTGCTGTCCATTCCGACCCCTTCGGCCTCACCGTCCTCGGACGAGCTGAAGTCCACCGCACGTACATTGCCGTCGAAATCGCAGAACACCACCCTCTTCGCGTATTTGTAGGCCCAGACCGCCCGCTCATACTGGAAATTCACTCCGAGAGAGCCGATGTTCATCGTGCTGCCGGCGAAATATTTGCCTAAGCGGAGGTCTGCAAGCTTACGGACAGTCTTTTCTGGAACTGCGACAGTATCGCTTCCGTCGTAAAAGTATATCGCCGCATAGTGCGCAAAAACTATGTGGTCATCATCCTGAGCCGCATAACCTCTTGTATATGAAAAATCGTCATACTGCCCGGGAATCCGGTGGCTGACGGGTTCTACGACTCCGTCTATCCGGATTTTGCAAAGACTCCCGACGCCCATGAAGTTATCGTTGACCATAGCGATATATCCAGAGTCCCCGTATGGCCAGATATCCGGCGAGAGAAACTCCATCGGCCCGCGTCCCTTGTTTCCTGACACACCTTTGAGTTTCAGCTCCGGCAGCGAATACAGCCTGAAAGGACGCTGATCCATGCAGCAGACCAGCATGAGCGAGTCCTTCAGAATCACGGTGGACACTCCCACCTGGAATATTTCCTCCAGTTTTACCGTATCTCCCTTCAACGATATCTCCTTACCGAAGGCTTCGGCATCATTTTTCAGGTGCACCTCTCCGGGAATGAGCGGAGCAATGGTGTCGGGAACAGCTGCCACAGAAGTGCTGTCATCGGCCCGGAGCAATGAATTTTTCCCGGAGCGGGACCCGCAGGAAACGCATACAAGCACAGCTGCTGCAGCTGCACAAACAAGGACATTCATTCTGTGCATGACTTTTACTTTTAATTAGACGGCATCTTATCCATCTGTAAATATAAAAAATTTTTTCGTAGTTTATCAAGCAACCTACAAGTTTCCACAACGGCAGTAACTCGCGAGATCCAGTGCCGTTGCGGTATAGGGCGAAAAGAAAAATCAAAACTTTTGCATTGCTCTCGGCTTCTGCGCAATTTGGACTTCGTCCACACATACTGGGGCGCCTCGGCAATCGCAAGTAAACTTGCATTGCTCTCGGCTTCTGCGTATATTTACAGCATGAAAAACAAGAGAATACCGCCGATGGCATGGATTCCGACACTCTATGTGGCGGAAGGGCTGCCGTATGTGGCCGTGAACACGCTGTCGGTCATCATGTACAAGAATCTGGGAATGTCCAACACCGACATCGCCTTCTATACCGGATGGCTGTACCTGCCGTGGGTCATCAAGCCGTTCTGGAGTCCGTTCGTGGACATCATACGCACCAAGAGATGGTGGACCGTGACTACACAGTTCATTATCGGGGCGGCTTTCGCGGCCATTGCCCTGACTCTGCCGCTGGACTCTTACGTGGTGATGTCGCTGGCAGTATTCTGGCTGATAGGATTTGCCTCGGCCACACACGACATTGCGGCGGACGGATACTACATGCTCGCCCTTGACTCCTCGGACCAGTCGCTGTACGTAGGAATACGCAGCGCGTTCTACCGGCTGGCGACCATCATCGGACAGGGCGGAGTCGTGATGGCGGCCGGATGGATGGAGACGGCTTTCGGCAATGTCCCGAGGGCCTGGGCGGTAACCTTCCTCATCCTATCTGCATTGTTCTTCGCAGTAGCCGTGTACCACTCGCGGATATTGCCCCGGCCCGCAGTTGACCGGCCCTCGGGAACCGTTCCGGAGACGCCGAAAAACGAAGGTAAAAATGCGTGCTCTGCTTGGGGTCCGAACCAGGAACCCCATTCCGCTGTAGCTTCAACAGAACTCAGACCAACGTATTCAGCTTCCGATAAACCAGAAGCAGACTCTGACCGGAAGCGGCCGGGGAGACAGACGGCCCTTAACCACAATGAGCGTCACACCGGAAGCGACCCGAAGCACGGTGCGGGCCGCATCCTACGCGAGTTCATCGGCACATTCGGCTCATTTTTCCGGAAAAAGAACGTATGGATAGCTGTCACATTCATCCTCCTATACCGCTTTCCCGAAGCCCAGCTGGTGAAAATGATCAACCCCTTCCTGCTCGATCCGGCATCAGAGGGAGGCCTCGGTCTCAGCACCGCCCAGGTCGGTCTGGTCTACGGCACGATAGGCATCATCGGCCTTACCCTCGGCGGCATACTCGGCGGAGTGCTGGTATCCCGCTACGGCCTCAAACGCTGCCTCTGGCCCATGGCCCTGGCCCTCACCCTGCCCTGCGGAGTATTCTGCTGGATGAGCATGGCCCAGCCCGACCCCGCCTCAGCCCTCAATCTCATCCTGATCAATGCCTGCGTCTTCATCGAGCAGTTCGGCTACGGTGTCGGATTCACCTCTTTCATGCTGTACATGATGTATTTCGCCGAAGGTCCCAGCAAGACCTCCCACTACGCGATATGCACCGCCTTCATGGCCCTCGGCATGATGATTCCGGGGATGTTCGCTGGCGCCCTCCAGGAATGGATGGGCTACACCGGCTTCTTCTGGTGGATCATGGGCTGCTGCCTCGTCACTCTCGCTGTCACCGCACTCATCAGGGTAGACCCCTCATTCGGTCTGAAAGGCAAAGACAGACAATAATCCGGTCCTGGACGGCAGGTGCGGCGAGAGAGGCCTGTGGAGCCGGTGCCCAGACAAGCCACGGGGGAAAGTGCACCAGAATCGCGGCACTTTCCCCGAGGGTGGAGACAGCAGGTGCGGCGAGAGAGGCCTGTGGAGCCGGTGCCTAGACAAGCCACGGGGGAGAGTGCACCGGAATCGCAGGAAATCGCGGCACTTTCCCCGGGGGTGGAGACGGCAGGTGCGGCGAGAGAGGCCTGTGGAGCCGGTGCCTAGACAAGCCACGGGGGAAAGTGCACCGGAATCGCAGGAAATCACGGCACTTTCCCCGGGAGTGATGCAGTTGTACTGGCTGTCTCTTAAAATCTTTTGAAAAAGTTCAAAACAGTTCTTAAATTTGTAGAATGAACTGGAGTGAACTGAGCCTGCCGATAACCGACCCGACGTGGATATTCCTGATCGTGCTGCTGATCATACTTTTCGCGCCCCTGCTGTTCAACCGGCTGAGGATACCGAATATCATCGGCATGATACTGGCCGGTGTGCTCATCGGCGAGCACGGACTCAACCTGCTGGCCCGCGACAGCAGTTTCGAGCTGTTCGGCAACGTGGGTCTTTACTACATCATGTTCCTGGCCGGTCTGGAGATCAACATGAGCGATTTCAAGCGCAACCGGAAAAAGGCCGCTGTCCTGGGCATGCTGGCATTCCTGATTCCCATCTCGATAGGGTTCATAGTCAACACGACGCTGCTCAAGTACAGTGTAGTCACCTCCATCCTGCTGGCCAGCATGTACGCCTCCTACACCCTCATCTCCTATCCTATAGTGCTCAGACTCGGAGTCTCGCGCCAGAGAAGCGTAAGCATCGCCGTAGGAGCGACAGCTGTCACAGACACCCTGACCCTGCTCGTGCTGGCAATCATAAGCGGCATCTACCAGGGTGGGACAGGACAGATGTACTGGATAGGCCTGGCGATAAAGGTCGTGTTGACAGGTGCCCTCATAATGTACTCGGTTCCACGCATAGCCCGTTGGTTCTTCCGCAAGTACGACGACACCATCATGCAGTTCATCTTCGTAATGGTACTGCTTTTCGCGTCGGCCGGCCTCATGGAGACAGCCGGACTCGAAGGCATACTCGGAGCCTTTCTGGCCGGCATACTCCTGAACCGCCTCATACCCAACATATCACCTCTCAAGAGCCACATAGAATTCGTCGGCAACGCACTCTTTATCCCGTTCTTCCTGATAGGAGTGGGCATGCTGATAGATCTGCGGGTAATCTTCGGACACGGAGACGCGCTGAAGGTAGCCGCCGTGATGACCGCCACAGCCATCACCGGCAAATGGCTGGCCAGCTTCGTGACACAGAAAACTTTCCGTATGTCACGGACCGAGCGCAGGCTGATGTTCGGACTGAGTACCTCGCAGGCCGCAGCCACTTTGGCCGCAGCACTTATCGGCCATGAAATCATTCTACCGGACGGAAGCCGTCTCCTGAGCGACGATGTGCTCAACGGCACCATACTGCTCATTCTGGTCACCTGCATCGTCAGCTCACTCACCACACAGAGCGCGGCACGAAAGACAGCTGTAGTCCAGCCGGCTGCCGACAGCAATTCCGATACAGACCAGGAGAAGATCCTGATACCGGTCGCAAACCCCGATACCGTGAAGGACATGGTATGTTTCTCCCTCGCGGTCCGCAACCCGAAAATCACAGACAACATACATGCTCTCAGCATCATATATGACAGCGACAATCCACAGGCGGTCAATACCGGCAACCGTAACCTCGAGACTGCCGCGAAAATAGCCGCCTCGGCTCATGTCGACCTGAAAAAGATAAGCCGATACGACATCAACATCGCTTCAGGAATCATCCACACGGTCAAAGAGCATAACATCACCAGCCTGATCATAGGACTGCGCAGGGACTCGGATATCAAGAGCTATGTCATAGGCAATCTGGCCACCAACCTGCTCCGCAGCCTGTGCTGCGAGATCATGGTCATGCGCCTCATGGTTCCGATCAACACTCTGGGCAGGATAATCATAGCCGTACCGCCAAAGGCCGAATACGAGCCCGGATTCCGGAAATGGGTGGAGCATTTCGGCCGTTTGGGCAGCTCTTTGGAACGCAGACTGGATTTCTTCGCCACTGACAGCACAATAGCCGTACTGCAGCCCATGATGATGGATGAATTCAAAAGCACGGAGGCCACATTCCAAAGCATAGACAGTTTCGAAAGCCTGCCCTCGCTGATATCCCAGACCGGCAGCGACAGCCTGCTCGCCGTCATCAGCGCACGGCAGGGATCCATTTCCTACGACAGCTCGTTCGAGCGCCTGCCCAAGATGCTCGGCAAGGACCTCATCAAGTCAAGCCTCATCCTGCTGTATCCGGAAAAATACGATGAATCAGGCCACAGTCTCAATTAACACATGATCATGAAAATTCCAATATCCCATATTGCAACGATTATTCTACTGCTGACCGCCTCTCTCGGCAATCTTGCAGCACAGCATGTAAAAACCGGTATCGACGTACTGGAGGAAAACGGATTCGAACAGGTGCGAGGCAAGCGGATAGGACTTGTGACCAATCCCACCGGAGTGGACCGGTACCTCAACTCCACGGTCGACGTGCTCTTCAATGCCCCTGACGTGGAGCTGGTCGCCCTTTTCGGTCCTGAACACGGGGTAAGAGGCAACGCACATGCCGGCGAGCACGTGGCCGGACAGGCCGTCGATTCCCGCACCGGAGTGCCGATCTTCTCGCTCTACGGGAAAAGCCGGATGCCGTCGGCATCACAGCTGGAGGGTCTGGACGCGATAGTCTACGACATACAGGACATCGGCTGCCGCTCTTACACATACATAAGTACAATGGGCAATGTGATGAAAGTGGCCGCGATGGAGGATGTTGAGATGATTATTCTCGACCGGCCCAATCCTCTTGGAGGACTGAGGGTCGAAGGACCCGGAGTAGATGATTCTCTGATATCGTTTGTAGGACAATACAATATCCCCTATGTCTACGGCCTGACTTGCGGTGAGCTGGCCATGCTGCTCAATGAGGATGGAATGCTGACAGTCACCGGCAGCCGCGGACAGGACAGCACTGTCAGATGCAGGCTTACGGTAGTGAGAATGGAGGGCTGGACCCGCAGCATGAGCTGGGACGACACCGGACTGATGTGGGTGCCCACCTCGCCCCATATCCCGACACCGGAAGCCGCGTATTTCTATCCGGCCACCGGAATACTGGGTGAGCTGGGATGTCTCTCCACCGGTATCGGATACACCCTGCCGTTCGGAATGATAGCTTGCGAAGGCATGGACGCGGACCTGTTGGCATCGCGTATGAACGCCCTCTATCTGCCAGGCCTGCTGTTCCGTCCCATCTACGCCACACCATTTTACGGCTCGCTGAAAGGCAAGGAGATCGGAGGAGTCCAGATCTACATCACGGACTTCACGACAGCGAGACTGTCCGAGATACAGTTCTATGCCATGCAGGTGCTTCGAGAACTCATGCCGACATTCGATCCTTTTGCCAGTGCCGCACCATCCCGGATAGAAATGTTCGACAAGGTAACCGGCTCGGAAGAGATTCGTAAAGCTTTCAGCAAGCGGTACCGGTACGAGGACATCTACTGCCTATGGAATGATTTTGCAATAAAATTTCGCAAATTGTCTGAAAAATACTATCTTTACAAACTAAACTGACAAACTGTGAAAACACGCTATCACATAATCCGATTCGTAATCACCATGCTGTCTGCGGCCATAACAGTTACGGGCATGGTCTCATGCAGTGCCGACAGGTCCTTCGACTTCTACACAGAAGCGTCTGTATGCATCGGACAATACAACGGTCCCATAGGAGAACACGGCAGCCACAATTATTTCATATGCCTGTCTGACAAAGGATTCAGTCCTGACAGCACATATATTCCCGAAGCCGCATACTATTACTTCGACATATTCTCCGACATACCGGCAGACAGCAGTTCCATATCCATACCGGAAGGACAGTACATACTTGGAAAGAGAAACGGAAGCATTTCCGGGACATTCACTCCGAACTACTCTATCGCCGTAGAATGCACAGAGAACGGGAAAAGCACGCAGATGCCCCTGAGCAAAGGAGTTCTGCACGTTTACAGGAAAGACGGAAGACATATCATAAAGGCAGAACTGACCGATGCGGCAGGAATGACACACTGCATAAACTACACAGGTCCGGCTCTCCTCGCGGACAGGTCAGGAAAAGTGCTGACAGAATTCTCTCCGCTCACAGGCAATCTGGATATCAATGCAACATCCTGCGCCATATCATCGAGCGAAGGCCCGGCCGGCAACTCAAACGTGACACTCTCACTGACCGACATGGAGACGGATGGTAAAGGACTGGCTCTACCGCCCGGAAGCATAGTCAACATAGACGTGTTCATGCCGGTTCCATCGGAAAGCCGGCTTGTACCAGGCACATACAATCTTACTCCGGCATGGGGACATGACTTCACTGTCAGCCCAGGCGAACTGCAGGACGGAAACTACTTTGTAGGAACGACCGTAGAGCATTATGACGGGGAAAAAGGATATATAGGATTCATGGAAAAAGGTACCGTCAGCATAGCCTATGACGACATAACGGGAAATCACACCATCTCCTTCGAACTCACATCCAGCAACGGACATGTCATCACAGGAAGCTATACAGGAAACTCCTTCATACTTCACAAATCCGGTACTGATGCCGGCTACAGCCGCACATTCCAACGGCCCGTATACACTCCCACGGCGCATTCAGGATTCACCGTCCGAAGCCTGTGACGCACGACCACGCCACAGTCGCATAAAAACGCCGGTCACGGCATATTCCGCAACCGGCGCTCATTCCTATACAATCTGCAGATACAATCAGAACTGCACTACGACCGATGTCATTCCAGGAACAATAAGATTTTCTCCATACAGGACCTCATCACCTGTCAGGATATTCCTGCCTGCAAAAGTTCCGGGTTCCTTTCCAAGAGCGGCAGCCGCCTTTTGGAAAATCTCATCATAACGACACCAGTCCAGAGTTACCGGCTCTACACCGTTGTTTATCACAACCAGCACCACATCGCTGAAATCCGGAGTATAACGGAAATAAACATACGTATTGACCAGATCGCCAAGCGGCATAAAATGAGTCAGTTGCCCCTCCGTCACTGCCTTAGAGCCTTTTCTCCACTGCATCAGGGTGCGGGTATGATTGAACATGTCGTTCTGCATGTCAGTCCGTCCTTCTGAAGTGAAGGCATTTGTCCTATCACCTGACCATCCTCCCGGGAAATCCGTCCTCCACCAGGCGTCGCCCTTGCCTATCATCTCCTCGGGTCCATGCATCAGAATCTCATCTCCGTAGTACCACTGTGGCACTCCGCGCATGGTCAGCAGCAGGGTCGTGGCATTCTTCATTCTGGCCAGAACAGTGGCGTCATCGTCCTTGTATGCACCGAAACGGATGAAAGGACGCTCCATATCGTGATTTGTCAGAAAAGTCAGCAGCCGGCCCGGATCATAATACGCAAAATCCATGGAAACTGCATTGTATATACGTTTTATTCCGTCATCATAGCCGAGACTGTCATTCTGCGTAAAGGCAGGGGCCATATTCTCCGTAAGGTAGAAATCCATGACCATGGGCAGATGCGAAGTGAATCCGTCCCGGTTGGTCCGGAAACTTCCGTCTGCAGTACGGCATCCCTCCCAGTAGGCGATCTGTAACGGGTTGTGGAACCAGCATTCCCCTACGAGAGTGAATTCGGGATACTCTTTCAATATGCCTGCCGTCCAGGCCGAGATATCCTCCTTGACGGTATATGGATATGTGTCCACCCTGATACCGTCCAGATCTGCATACTCTATCCACCAAACCGCCAGTTGGATATAATACTGAAGGCAATATGGGTTGCTCAGATTCATATCGGGCATGGAAGTATCAAACCACCCGTCCACGCATCCTGCAAGGTCTATTCGGGCCGCATGCGGATCCGACTGAGTGGACATGGCGTAATTGGAGCGGGTGAATTCGGGATGCTGGTGAATCCAGTCCTTGAATGGCAGGTCCTTGTACCACCAGTGGGCCGTACCGCTGTGGTTGGGCACTATATCCTGAATAAACTTGATGCCTTTATCATGAGCGGCGGCCACTAACGAACGGTACTGCTCGTTGGTGCCGTAATGTGGATCAATCTGATAGTAATCCGAGCAGGCATAGCCGTGGTAAGAGTAGGCAGGCTCATTGTCGAGAGTAATGGGTGTAGGCCAGACTGCCGTCACTCCAAGGTCGGCCAGATAGTCCAGATGGTCCATAATCCCCTGCAGGTCTCCGCCATGACGGCCCACAGGACTCCTGCGGTTGCTTTTTTCTGATGTCAACGGAGATGAGTCATTTTTCCGGTCTCCGTTCGCAAAACGGTCAGGCATGAGCAGATACACTACATCCGAAGGTCCGAAGCCCTGTCTGTCGCGCGAGCCTTCCCTCCGCTCCCCTATACTGTAGGCAAATGTACCGGTCTTCCCGTCGGGGTAGTTGATGGTAAATGTGTACTCCCCGGGAGCCAGGTTGTCGGCGATCTCCAGGTCCACGAACAGATAGTTCGGGCTCTCGGCATAATGCACGGCCTTAACCGTAATCCCGTCAGAAGCCACGCTCACACCAGCACCTGAAAGCCCGGGAGCATGAATCATCAAGGTCAGCGGGGTCTCCATCCCCGTCCACCAGCAGGGCGGCTCCACGCGCAGTTCCTCCTGCATACCGGTCGCTGAAGCAAAGGACGAGAGCCCCACCGCAGCCAGAATGGTCGTCAGTAAATTCTTTTTCATTTTATTACAATTTATATTGTTAATACTGTTACTATCCGTCGTCCGTTGCTCACCTTACTCCGGCAACTCCTTGCGCAGGTGCCCGGAAGAGACGGGAAAACGGTTCACCTGCGGTGCGGGCATCTGCAGTGTGGTCAGAACACAAACTGATAGCCGTGGGCGGGAAGTGTGTAGCTCTGACCTGCGATACCGCCTTCAGAGACAGTCACTGTCACCTCCTCAGCGGAGAAGTTGAACACGGCCGCAAAGCCGTCACTGCCGTCAGAGAGCCTGCGCTCGAAGGAGAATACCTGCCCCGGCCTGTCATTGGCCAGCACTACCATCGGGGCGCCCTCGCGCGGAGCATACATGGCCGGATGGGCATCCCTCATGGCAATAAGTTCCTTGTAGAACTGCGTAAATCCGTCCTTGTCCTCCCAGACTATCGGGTCACGTACAAAGAACTCCAGTGAGTTTTCATTTCCCATCTCCTGACCGCTGTATATCAACGGCATCCCGGGCTCTGCAAATGTCAGTGCCGCGAACTGGCGCACAGCATCGCCCATTCTCTCGAATTCCGTACCGTTCCATGAGTTCTCATCATGATTGGATGTGAAATTCATCTCTATACTTTCGTCAGAGAACTGCCCGGCATGTTCCTCAAGATATTTGACATACTCGGCAGCCGTCGCCTTGCCTTGAGCGAGCCTGTTCATCCATGCATGGTTGGACCATCCATAATAAGCATCGAAGGCATTGACCATAAGTTCCGGCTTTTCTGCCTCAGCCAGCATGAACAGGTCCGGACGGATCTGCCTCAGCGAGGCAACGGCCCAGTCCCAGAAATCCACAGGGACCTCATGTGCCACGTCGCAGCGGAAACCGTCCACTCCTATTTCCTTGACCCAGTACGTCATGGCATCCAGCATGGCCGCACGCATGCCGGCATTGTCGTAGTTCAGTTCGGCCACATCGGTCCAGTCGAAAGGAGCCAGCGGCGTTCCAGTGCTGTCGTCCATCACATACCAGTCAGGATGTTCGGATATCCAGGCATGGTCA
The DNA here is from genome assembly GCA_900544175.1 of uncultured Alistipes sp. Taxonomy (GTDB): domain Bacteria; phylum Bacteroidota; class Bacteroidia; order Bacteroidales; family UBA932; genus Coprenecus. The sequence continues at coordinate 194,467 of UQUN01000001.1, read as the reverse complement.
CGGGAGGTGTGGTTGGCTACCCAGTCCAGAATCACCTTGAAGCCAAGTTCATGGGCCTCGTCCACTACGGAACGGAAATCATCGATATCTCCGAACTCCGGATTGATGGCCTTATAGTCGCGTATTGAGTAATAGCTGCCAAGCTCCCCCTTGCGCTCCACCTCTCCTATCGGATAGACCGGCATGAACCAGAGTATGTCCACTCCCAACTCCTTGAGTCTGGGCAGGTGCTCGCCAAAAGCCTTGAACGTACCTTCCGGTGTATATTGGCGTACATTCACCTCATAGATAACGGCATCCGCAGTCCAATCCGGATGAACGACATTGGTTACAGGCAACTGCGTCCCGTTTCCTTTCCCGGCACAGCCGGATATCAGCAGAGCGGCGGCAAGCACCGGCACTGCAATTGCGATTGTTCTTATAAATTTCATGATATCGTTTTGTTAATGTTATTCCGCGTTTACTATAGAGAACGACAGTGGTCCTGTCTCCACCGCCACAGACTCCGAGCCTCTGTACTTAAGACCGAACGGCAAATCCAAAGTCCTGCGGACCGGACGGTCGGACTTGTTGAGAGCAACGACTACGTAGTCACCCATATATACCCTTATATAGGCCATATAGTCCTTTTCTGCCGCTATCAGGAAATAGTCCCCGAACATCAGAGGCATGCTGGACGTCCGTTGGTGTACAAGACGGCAGACAGTTGAGAACACCTCCGCCTCATATTTGCTGCGAGGCTCGAACTGCGACCAGCGGCGGTTGTCAGGATCATTGCCTCCGGGCTGTCCCCACTCGTCACCGGTATATATGACAGGTATCCCGGGAAGGGTCATGTTCATGGCATGAAGCAGCATCAGCCTGCGGTATGCCAGAGTGTCGCTTACCCCGATATCCCTCTTCCATCCTGCTGCCTTGTAGTCCTCGCCAGGTACAAGATCTCCACCAACTATGGACACATAACGCGCCCTGTCATGATTGCCCGAGATGACACCCATGAGATTATGGAACCCATAGGTATGAAGACTGCCGTCTATAGTAGCGGCCAGTGTGCCGAATGAGCCGTCAGGTGCGGATGTCGCTGCGATGTAAGTATCATATATGTTGAAATCAAACTGGCAGTCCAGCATACCGGTACGGACATAGGACGAGATAAGTTCCGGAGAACCGTACGTCTCCCCTATCTGGAAGACACTGCGGTCGGGAACCTGCTCCAGAAGCTTGCGGGTCAGTTTGCGCCAGTACACCTCCGGAATATGCTTGGTGGCGTCATGGCGGAATCCGTCGAAATCATACTCCCGCATCCAGAACACTGCGGAGTCAGTCATCGGTTCATTGACATCCTCTCTCTCCAGGTCCAGGGTCGGAATATGCTTGTCGAACCACGTAGTCAGGCGGAACTCGTCCCAAAGTTCCAGATTGGGTCTTCCGTCCGGGGTGTACTCAGGCGTCTTCCAGTCCGGATGGGCCTGCAGCAAAGGACTCTCCACATGCAGGTGATTTGCGACATAGTCCAGTATTATATTCTTGTCATCCGCATGAATGTCATCTATAAGCCTGCGCAGCTCCTCAGGAGTCCCGTAGCGGGGATCCAGCTTGGTCATATACACCGGCCAGTATCCGTGGTATCCGGTAAAACGTGTAAAAGGATCCTTATTCAATCCCCATACTGTATATGGATTCTGAGTAATGGGGGATATCCAGACGGTATTGACCCCGAGAGTGTCGAAATATCCGTCCCGCACTTTGATGTCTATACCTACCAGATCTCCGCCGTAATAGTCGGCTTCAGGAAGCACGTCCCTGCGGCCGGCCTTCCAGTCGTTGTCAGGATTACCGTTGAGGAAACGGTCTATCATTATCTGATACATTACCCATGACTGACGGTCTCTCCGGTCCAGACTGTCAGGTTCGGTTATCACACGCCCGTAACTAAGCGGCACCAGTATATCGCTGCCGGCGCCCTCGGCATTATAGGCATATACCCTCACATAGGACCGTTCCATCTCCCCGGCATTCTCCGGAATCCGGACGGTAAACTCACCGTTTCTCCTGTACGACATAAACTTATGGTCAAGCATAGTATTCTGCCACAGAACGATATAGTCTGAAGGAGGATTCTCTCCGTATACAGTGAACTCCCGGCCGTCCATGCCGGCATCCACAGTTGTCACACTCGGGACATCCGTCATTTCCGACACGGATGTCTTGAGAACAATGACTCCGGTCTCATTCCCCGATGTCACAGTGACCGTAGACACTTTCCGGGAAGACGGACCTGCCACAAGCAGGACTGTATCCATATCGTCCCTGGAGACGGGCAGGACAACGTAGTCATCACAAGACACATTGTCCACTGTCCTTATCTTCGGGAAATAATCCCTCACAATCAGCAGAGTCGTATCCGAAGCCACTGTACACGGCATGGCCGGCACGGACTCTTTGTTGAAAAACGGACTGTCCGGGACCCTGTACGAACAGGAAGCCAATGCCAGAAAACCGGACAGCGTCAAAAGCATATTGCCAAATACTCTCATATTGTTCAAATATCAAATACTACCGATGAATATCCACGCATCTGCAGACGGTTCCGGTCTCCGTCACTGCCTGCAAAGACATCCCCCTGTACGGCCACGGTTCCAGAGACCGTATCCGGAAGAATGAAGTTTATGTCCTCCGGTCCGAAATTATGAATCACCAGCACACGGTCTCCTTCATAGTCCATGTACCATGCGCACAAGGAAGTTGATGACGTAAGGCTCTCATTTATCACATCGTGGCGCACCATCCTGCCTTTGGCAAGAGCCGGCACGGCATTGCGGGCACGGGCGAAGTCCATATACACTTTCAGGACCGACGTACTGTCCGCCGCCTGCTCCACGACAGACGATGCAGGCAGGGCCGTTTCCGATTTACCGGCATAGGATGCCAGCTTTGTATTATAGCTGTCTCCCCAATTCATCGGCACACGCACATACTCGTCTCCATTGTCCTTAACGCCTGTATATCCGAGTTCCTCACCATAATATATATAAGGTGCACCGCCGGCTGTCAGCAGCACTGCCCCTGCCAGCTTCATTTTCGCAGCCGAACCTCCGAGGTCACTTCCCGCACGGTTCTCATCGTGGTTGGAAAGCTTGGTCGCCTCGATATAGTCCGGACGGACTGCAGCATATTCATCCTGATAGGACAGAATATCCCTGACAAACGTATTCCCGACACCTCCGTTAATGGCCGCCGACAGCCTCCACCAGAAAGAGAAATCAAAGGCAGCGGGCAACCCGGCATAATATGGAGCAACTTCATTATGCTCGGAGAATACCTCCCCGACCATATAGAAAGGCCCGTCTCCGGAATAATAGCCGTCCATGGCCTCGTAGAACTTTCCGAGGAAGACCGGATTCTCGTTGGAACCGGCGTTATGATAAATATGTTTCACCGCATCCAGACGCATACCGTCTATCCCGGCATCTATCCACTGTCTGCCTATGCGCACCATCTCCTCAAACGCCGGAGACTGCTCCGCACTTTCCGCAGGACCGTAGTTGAGGTCAGCGAACCAGCTGGTCCACATGTGGGAATGGTAGTAGAGAGTACCGGGCATGAGCAGATCATGGACCGCGTTGTTGTCACTTGATGTAAACAGAGGATACTCCACACCGTACTCTATCACTGCGTCTGCGGCATCTGCCGCCCCGTACTTGGTACCCGGAGTCCAGTCATCCGTTCCTTCCGTCCGTATCAGAAAACCCCATGGAGAATCGAAGTCCACCGCCAGGGAATAAAGCCCGTTCCCGTCATCATAGAACTTTACATAACGTGCCGGGTCACCCATATACAGATACTTGTCGCTGTCAGTATCCGGAGCGGTGTTCTCACTGTCCGCCGGGCCGTCCGACTCCGTTACGGTAAGCACCGGAGCAGCAGGATCCGACCAGTCCAATACGAACTCCATGACACCCTTGGCGGAATTTCCGGCCACGAACCACTGCCCGGCATCATATCCTCCGGAACCCTCCGTGGCTATCATCGGGATATTGCCGGCCTCTATATCCGCGGCGGGATTCTCCGAGAAAATGTAGAAGTCCCTATACGGGCTGTCCCCGCTTTCACAGGCCTCCAGAAACCAGGGATGATCACTGCCGGTATGGTTGAGCACGTAATCCATGTATATCCTGATACCGTGGTTGTGCGCCGCCTCCACCAGGGCCTTGAAATCATCCATCGTCCCGAACTCCGGATTGATGGTCTCATAGTCCAGGATATCATAGCCGTGATAGGACATGGCCGGATGTACCGGAGAAAGCCATATGGCAGAAACTCCCAGTGAATCCAGATAGTCCAGTTTGTCTATGATACCCCGAAAATCCCCTATGCCGTCTCCATCGGAGTCCGCAAAAGAATAGACCAGAAGCTGATATGTAATATCCGCCTGCCTGGTCCCGTCCCATTCCACAGCATCAGGCACCAGACGGTGCATGCCCTCGGGAACTCCAGGCTCAGTATCGGTTGAAAGACGGTCTTCCCGGCATGCCGTAAATGACGTCAGCAACACGATGTACGTCAATATTCTTATCAATACCAAGGCTCTCATAATGATTTTTCAAAAAAGGGCGGAGAACAGAGCCCCGCCCTTGACTTTAACAGACAAGACTTCACTTATTCCACGTAGTCCTCTGCACTCAACTCATACGTAGGATTGTCCCAGTCATTGAGGTCAAGATAGAAACGGTACTTACCGGCAGTCACCGAGATGTTGTCTCCGCCGCCGATGCTGACAAGTCCTTCACCAGAGCCGGTGCCGATCCAGGTGGCACCGTTATCGAGAATAAACTTGAAACCGCCGTCCGAAGGTATGTCGAGGTCTATATAGAAGACTCCGTCGACAGGGTTCTGGGTCATCTCGTCGGTATTGGAGTCATCTGCGGCCCAGCCGTTGAAGTCTCCTGCCACCTTCACACTGTTGAAGCCCCTGTTCATGTTGAGTGTCAGGGTAGATTTCACAAAATGGAAACTGTAGTAGCGGTATGTGCTGTAGTTGGTAATATTACCGCTTGTTCCGTCGTTCCAGAGAGTTATGGATGGAGCCTCGGGTTCCGTACTGGTCATGGTGCCTGTGCCCCAGTTTCCGTTATCCCAATTGGTAGCGCCCGTTATCTTGAAGCCGTAATCAGCACAGTCAGCTCCAAAGTCAATCACACCCACATAATTCTCATCATCTTCCGCATAACTGAACAGATGAGCAACGGCATTCGGATCCCAGGGTGCGGTGGGCCATCCCCACGGAGCACCTGTAACATACACCATGTCATATGACCTTTCCATACTGTAGACAGTCACGGTCACGGATACGGAGTTGGAATAGACCTCCGTGTCGGGTACAACAGTGGACTCACCCATTATGCTGGCTCCGATACGGATCTCCGCCTCGACAGTGGCCCCTACCGAGCATCCTAAGTTCATCAAGGCTGAATTGAAGTCCGCAGACTCGATTACCAGAGTATCCTTTTCCACATCAGGAGTGCCGGTTATCGTTCCTACAGAGACCTGTGACGCGAAGCTGTTACCGGCCAAATCCACATAGGCCGTATATGACTTGGCCGTAGAGATACCGAAATCGGCAGGAGTAAAAGTAAGTTCCGCAAAAATATCCACGGAATCCGACAGTTCGTAATCCGTGACCGGGTCAAGAACGGAAGGCACTGCGCTCTCTGGATCAAACACCGGCCCTTTCTCAACAGTACAGGCTGCAAACATGGATGCAACTGCCGCCAGAATCAATGATATGTATAAATTCCTTTTCATCGTTTTCCAGATTTAGATGTTATTAATATCCGGGATTCTGCTCCAGCTTGCCGCTGGCGTTGATCTCGGTTGTAGGTATGGGGAACAGGTTGAAATGATCGTCCACGCTCTGGCCGTCATACACACCGCCTTTCCATTCCCACATGTAATCATCAGTGGTGAACAGACCGAACCGGATCAGGTCCTGACGCCGCATGTTCTCCCAATAGAACTCACGTCCCCGCTCATCGATGATGTCGTCGAGAGTAACCGTAGACAATGGCTCCAGACCGGCTCTCTCACGGACAGCATTGAACGCTCTCCGTCCTTCGTCGTCAATGCTTCCTCTGCGAAGCTGTGCCTCAGCCAGCATCAGGTATGCATCGGCAGCCCTGAATATGGGATAGTCGGTATTGGGGAATCCTGCCGTACTGCTGATGTTGGTACTGTCGTGATTGAGGTTGGTGAACTTCATCTGGCAGTAACCGTTGGTGAAATCGGACTGATCCAGCACGTTCTTGATATGAGGGTCCCCGAACTCACTTCCGTCAGTGAAGATATATCTGGCATCGGCAGACTCTTCTCCTGCAAACAGGTCTATGAGCTGGGATGTCACAACGAGTCCGCCCCAACCGTCATTGACTCCGAGAGCTGCCTGCCATTCGCTGTTTCCGGACACGATGGAGGACTTGATGATGAAGTTGGTATTTCCGTAGGACTGAATCATATCCGCATCGCTCTGTACCGCGAAGATTATCTCATTGAACAGGTTGTTGTCAGCACTGAACAGATATGGATACGGCGTATCAAGAGGATATTTTCTGATTATCTCCTGACACTCCTCGATGCACTTGTTCCACTCACCCTGAATGGCCGAGCGGCCCTCGCCTCCATACTTGGGATCATCGCAGTTGGTGAATATCTCCGAGTTGAGATACAGCTTGGCCAGCAGCATGGTCGCGAACTCCTGGCTGCAACGGCCATATTCGGTCATGCTAGCCTCACGCAGGTCGTTTCGGAAACCGTTCTCTCCGCCTATCTCATCCACCAGCCACTCATAAAGCTGGTAACGGGACACCTGGTCAGGTCCTTCGGACACACTGACAGGATCCTCTTCCGTAGCAAAAGGGACATTGCCGAAAAGATCGATGGCATGATAATAGCTGAGCGCCCTGAGTGCCCTGGCCTGGGCTACCATATAGTCCATTTCCTCGCCCTTCAGATCCTCGGGCGCATTGTTGGCCTGACGGATGAACTCATTGCAGAGGCTGATCTGATAATATATACGGGAGAACATAGCTGTAACGAACACATCCGAAGTCGTCCAGCTGAGACCGTGCAGAGAACGGATGGTCTGGTCATTCCATGTACAGCTGGCCTCGTCTGTAGGCAGTGTACACAGATTGAAGAGAGCCCTCATGTACTGACCGAAACCACCGTCGATACCACTGATGTCCGGTGATGAGTCCGGGCCTTCAGAAGCACTGACTGCCAGGGAGCTGTAGCATTTTGCAAGAAGCTGCTGGTATGCTTCTATACTGGTAAGCACCTTGTCGGGGGAGTTGACGTCGGGATCGATTGGAGACACGTCCAGATCGTTGACGCAGGACACTGAGAACATGGCTGCTGCCGACATCATCAATGACACCAATATTATTCTATATCTTTTCATAATTATTTGTGCTTGTTGAATTGATTAGAAATTGTACTTAAGACCGAGGATATAGGTCCTGGGACGGGGATAGAGGTTATTGTCTATACCGCTGAACACTTCCGGGTCGATACCGGAGTACTTCGTAAAGGTCGCCACATTCTGGACTGTTCCGAACAGGCTGAGCGAACCGCCCTTGCCGAGGTCGAACAGATAGCTGAGCGTGATGCGGTCGATCTTGAAGAAGGATCCGTCCTCCAGCCAGTAGTCCGACAGATATGCAGCATTGTCAAATCCGAGCGACATGGAGTTGCCCATGCAGTTGCGGACGAAGTTGTTGGTCCACAGGTCTGAAAGCAGAGACAGACGGGAGGCGTTGTTGTTGTACACCATCTGTCCGAGGTTTCCGTGACCGGAGATGGAGAGTGTCAGGTTCCTCCATGACAGCGAGGTATTGAAACCGATCGTCCATTTCGGAGCGGCCTGGCCTTTGAAGACACGGTCATTCGCGTCTATGACACCGTCGTTGTTCTGATCGACGTATGCACCCGGTATAGGAGCACCGTTCTCGTCATATATCTGCTCATAAAGATAGAATGTGTTGGCTGCATAACCCACCATATGTCTCTGCACGTTGTTGCCGACACCACCGCTGATGCCTCCTGTCTCCACTCCTGTATAGGAAGGGTCGTCGTTGGTGGTCAGTTTCGTGATCCTGTTGTAGTTGTATGCGAAGTTGGCGCCGATGGTCCAGTTCCAGTCCGGAGTCTGTATTGCGACACCGTTGATTTCGAACTCAACACCCTTGTTGATAAGACTTCCTATATTGGCGGTAAGATAGTTGGTAAGATTGGCTCCTGCAGGGACCGGAATGTTGTTAAGCAGGTCTGTGGTCTCCCTGTAGTACAGGTCCAATGTACCGAAGAGTCTGTCGTTGAAGAAACCGTAATCGACACCGACATTATATGTGGTGGTGGTCTCCCATTTCAGGTCAGGGTTGTACCCGTTCGGCTTGATAGGAACTATCATGGTGCCGTCGAACATATAGTAACTTCCGTTGGAATTGTACATATATGTGGCGAGTGCCGGGTAGTCTCCTGCGTTGAGATCCTGCTGTCCGGTCTGTCCCCAGCTCAGACGGAGCTTGAGGGCCGATACAGCTCTTGAGTTCTTCAACCAGCTTTCACCTTTAAGATTCCATGCCAAAGCCACGGATGGAAATACGCCCCACTTGTTGTTCACGAACCTCGATGTACCGTCCCCACGGACTGTTGCAGTCACCATGTAGCGGTTGTCATAGTCGTAGTTGATACGTCCGAAGAATGACACAAGGAAGTATTCTGTGGCATTGTGGTACTCCGACAGAGTCTCCTGGGCCCCAAGTTCGTCCTCCTGAGTAAGAGATATGCTGTTGTCAGCCGTGTAGAAATGCTGCCATGAGTAACCGGCCATGACTCCGAAACTGTGCTTGCCTAAGGTCTTGGTGTAGTCAGCATAGGCTTCGAGGGTCATGTCGCGTTTGGTCTGGTCGTAAGGATTGTACAGACCACGTCCGTTCTGAGTCTGGTTGTGCCAGGACTGCTCGGCTCCGTAAGGCACCTCGACCAGTCCTTCTGAATGGGAATAGTCGAGACCGAGGTTGAGATTGAGTCTCAGGTCCTCCAATCCGTGTACCTTATAGTCAATCTGGGCATTGCCGATGAAACGGGACGCATTCGAACGGTCTTCGCGATCATAAAGAGCGGCAAGAGGGTTGATGGTGGACTGGGGGTTGAATCCGTCCTGTCCCATCCACATGGTATAGTCCCCGTTCTCATCGTACACGGGCTGGGTAGGGTCGTATTCCACAGCGGCGGATATGGCCGCAGTATTGGCGAAACGGTTGCTCTGGAACATACCCTTACCGTTCAGGGAAATGGTCAGATGGTCATCAAAGAAAGTCGGAGTAAGGTTCAGGGACACCGTTCCCCTCTCCATCCCTGAGGTCTTGAGCGTACCTTTTTCATTGAGATAGCCTCCGGAAAGACGGTAGGGCATGTATCCGGCATCGCCGAACTTGAAGTTGCCCTGCAGGCTTATATTTCCCTCATAACTCTGTCCGAGCTGGTAAATCTGCTTCTGCCAGTCAGTATTGGCATCTCCAAGCGCCAGATAGGCAGGGTCATCAGTATTGGCGACATCGGTAATGCCCCTGTACTGCACCATCGCAGCCCTCATCTCGTCGCCTGTCATGACATCCAGATAGCGGTAGTTGTTGGATACGGATGCTGTGAAATCCGCACTCACGTGAGGCACCGCCGAGTCGTTCCTGCTTCCCTTCTTGGTCGTAATGATGATCACACCATTGGATGCTCTGGATCCGTAAATAGCTGTCGCAGAGGCATCCTTAAGTACCGTAAAGGTCTCGATATCACTGGGGTTGATACTTGACAACTGGTCTGCGACACCACTTATGCCGGAGTTGGTGATAGGCAGACCGTCCACGACAATAAGAGGATCATTCACCGCAGACAGTGAAGAACCGCCACGGATACGGATTGTCGACGCCGAACCAGGCGCACCGTCTCCATCCGTAATAACCACACCGGCCGACTTGCCTTTCAGGAGTTCTGCCGGAGATGTGACCACACCTTTGTTGAGCTGGTCTGCACGTACTGTGGATACAGAACCTGTCAGGTCTTCCTTCTTCACAGTACCGTATCCGATAACGACCACCTCATCAAGAAGCTCGGTATCCTCCTCCAGCACTATGACCGACACCTGGTCAGCCCGCACCACTACTGTTTTGTAACCGATGAGCGACACTTCGATCATCGAAGAGGCAGATGAAACGGTCAGTTCAAAATTACCGTCCAAGTCCGTCTCTGTTCCATTGATAGTCCCCTGCTCGAGGACCGCTGCTCCGATTACAGGTCCCATCGCATCCACAACCTGTCCCTTCACCGTATACTGCGCGAAAGCACTGGAAAGCGAAAGCAACGTAACCGAGATCAACACTGTCATCAATCTTTTCATACGTTAAATATTTAACTGATTGGTAAATAAAACTATATTAAGTATTACTGTTGTGTCTTTCTTCCCAACGGCAGCCTCAGCCGCACCGGATCGTCCTTGTCGTCCACAAGCAGGACAGCGAACGAGGCCACGAGCAGGCACAGGCCGGAGAACACCATCGCATATATGGTATGACCGCCGTAGACATATTTTACAAGGACTCCTCCCAGCAGACCGTTGCATACCTGCGGAATCGTTATGAAGAAATTGAATATGCCCATGAACACGCCCATCTTGTCGGCGGGAAGCGAACCTGCAAGGATAGAATAAGGCATAGCCAGAATACTGCCCCACGCGATACCTACGCCTATCATGGAGATGACCAGCATATTCGGATTCTTGAAGATGAAGAACGAAGCGAAGCCGAGAGCGCCCAGCAGCAGGGACAGGGAATGGGTGGCCTTGCGGCTTATCTTCGAAGCTATCCATGGCAGAAGAAAGGCATATACAGCCGCGACACCGTTATATATACCCTGAAGCACTCCTACCCAGTCTCCAGCATTGCCGTAGGCAGCCGATGCACGGTCTACAGTACCGTAGCAGTGCTCTGCCACTGCCGGTGTCATATAGACCCACATGGAAAACAGAGCGAACCAGGAAAAAAACTGCACGACCCCAAGCTGCACCATCGTTTTGGGCATACGGCCGAAATCCTTGAATATTTCCAGGAATCCACCGTCCTTCCTCTTCGTCTTTCCTGACTCCGGAGGATATTCGGAAGTGCTGCACACTGTCCAGAGCACGCAGACGAGCAGTACCGCCGCACCTATATAGAACGCCGTACGGACGTTTGGCGCCACACCACCGTCTTCCGCCGGTACATTGAACATGCCGAACCAGTTGGTGAGCACAAAGGGGAGAACTGCTCCGACTACCGCACCGATCCCGATAAGGGAGGTCTGCATGGAAAATCCCAGCGTACGCTGCTCCGAAGGCAGCTTGTCCGCCACAAGGGCTCTGAAAGGCTCCATTGCCACATTTATGGAGGCGTCCATTATCATCAGAATACCGGCGCCAATCAGAAGAGGGGACATAAGTCCAGCCAATGAAGGAGAATTGGGCATCAGGAACAGCATAAGGGACGCAAGGATGGCTCCTGCAAGGAAATACGGACGCCGTCTTCCGAGCCGGCACCAGGTACGGTCGCTATAATGTCCGATAATCGGCTGGACTATCATGCCGGTAATGGGTGCCGCCAGCCAGAAATATGACAGATGCGCCACATCCGCTCCAAACGACTGCAGGATACGGCTCACGTTGGCATTCTGCAGGGCAAGACCGAACTGAATTCCGAGGAAACCGAAACTCATGTTGAAGATCTGCCAGAAGGTCATCTTTTTCTTTTCCATATTGACCGGTTCAAATTTAAGCGATGTAAAATTACTTTTCCTATTCCTTTTAATAATACTCTTTCCGACAGACCGTAAAAAAAAAGACGACGGGCTGTAACATTTTTTTAACAAGTCGGATTTTAGTCTTAACTTTGCCGGTGTTATGGATGTCCTGATCATAGAAGACGAACTCCCAGCTCAGCAGATACTCATAAAGCTGATTAGAAAATATTTCCCCGAGTTCAACATAATCGGGGCTCTGGATTCCGTAAAGGCCGCAGCCAAATACCTTCAGGACAACAGTCCGGATCTGATTTTCCTGGATGTGGAACTTTCCGACGGGAAATGCTTTGAACTGTTCCGGCAAGTGGATATCCGGTGCCCCGTCATAATCACCACCGCTTACGGCGACTACGCCCTGGACGCATTCAAGGCCAAGTGCCTCGACTATCTGATGAAACCTATGGATCCTGCCGAGTTCAAGGAATCAGTGGAAAGATGCCTTCAGCTGTTCCGGACTCAGGAGACAGCCCCTCCCAGGAACAACCTGAACAGTTACGTGAAAGTAAGTTACAAACATCACTACACTATCAGGTTGGGCAGTCAGATACTGGTCATCGACACCAACGACATCGCCTATTTCTACTCAAATGAGAAATCCACGTATCTGGTAACCAGAGACGGCAAAGAATATATGACCGACGAGTCCCTTGTGGCGATCGGAGAGGAACTTGACCCTGCCAGATTCTATCAGATATCGCGCAAGTGCATCATCTGCATGAATTCCATTTACACAATCTCGAAATATTTCAATTCGCGACTTAAAGTCACGGTGTCGCCCAACAACATAGAGCCGATAATCGTGCCACGTGACCGCGTCCAGCCTTTCCTTGAATGGCTGGAAGGCGCATAACCCCTCACCTTATCAACGGGATACGCACAATGAAACTGTCTTCCGTCCTTTTCACTTCCACCCGCCGGGAGAACAGTATCTCATACTGGCGGCTTATGTTCCTGAGCCCCATACCGCTCGAGTTCACCGGCCGCTTTCCCGGATTGAGATTGTTGGAAACAGTTATGAAACGGCCGTCCGCACGTACAGCTATTCTCAACTGATTCTCGGAATTGACGACATTGTGCTTGACTGCGTTCTCTATCATCATCTGCAGGGCGCAGGGTATAATCCTGGCCTCGTTGTAGTCCTCCGGTATATCCATGTCCACGACAAATGCGCTTCCGAAACGCTCCCGAACCAGATCATTGTACTTCCCGACAAACTCCAGTTCCTCCTCCAGCATGACTACCGTGCTCTTCTCCAGTTTCAGAAGATACCGGTACACTCCGGCCAGTTTCCCTGCATAGTCACTGGCCCGCTCCGCATCCTCGAGAATCAGGTACTGCAGGACATTGAGACAATTGAAAAGAAAATGAGGATTGGTCTCACTTTTAAGAAGCTGGTACTGGTAATTGGCCCTGGCCCTCTTCTCAGCCTCCCTGGCCACCTCCCTGCGGTTGGACCAACGGTAGTAGAACACCAGATCGGCGGAAAGTATCACTACCGCGTTGAACACGAGATTGCTCACAAATGTGAAGAGGAACATTCTGTCAAAAAACACGCTGTTCTCCCACATCCCCGTACACTGCCCGTACCTCACCATAATCGTGGTCACAAAGGACATGAAACATATCATCAGGAACTCCAGCAGGGAGCGTATGAGCACTCTTCCGCCATAATGGAACTTCCTTGTAAGAAGCCGCACCAGAAGTATGTCCGCCAGCACGGATCCGGCAGTGACAGGGAAATTGGAGAGTGTCTGGAACAGGAAATCCCCGAAATAAAGGCCGAAGCTCTCGTAGAAAAGAGGCATCACCCGTTCTATAAGGATCCTGGACAATAACACTATGACGGTTATTATCAGCAGATCCACCAACGAGACACGGTTATTTGTCACTGTTTCCTTCATGCCAGTTCTTTCTGACCAGCAGTATTATTATAAGTCCAAGAATCTCCGTAGTCACCATTGTGGTGAGAACGTTGATCCAGACGCCCCATGACGGGATTCTGCGCTCCAGAAAATCAGCGCCCTCCGTACCGAGATAGAAACCTACGAAGCAGGACAGGAATGCCAGTCCGAGAAACATGTCGGAACCGGCCTTGTAGAACCGTATCAGGGCATAGACCATGGCGATGGTCAGTATGGTGAGAAATATCCCGTCCCCTACCTTCGTGTCGTGCAGAAGCAGGCACACAAGCGCATGGGCAATGACAAACATGAACACTATGACATTCGACTTCAGAACATCTCTCTCACGGCTGCTGAAAAAAGAGAAAAACCTTTTCATGTCCACAGATATTTCTGTAAAATTAGGGATTTTTCAATAATTTTGCAAAAAATACGGATAATGATCATACATTTTCTCATCAATTTCCGCACAGTCTACGGACAGGATCTGTTCCTGACCGGCTCATTGCCGGAGTTAGGCAAGAATGACCCCGCAAAGGCCCTGCCCATGCGCTATACTGAAGGCGCTGTCTGGAAAGCGGATCTGAAGCTGTCGTCACTTGAGGAAAGGAACATGCACTACAAATATTTCGTACGCTCCGCGGACGGAAGCACGTTCCACGAGGTAGGTCCCGAGCGGACCATCGGACTCAACAGCGCGTCCAAAGAACTTTTCCTCCATGATGAATGGCAGGGAAACTCCAATGCGGCACCCTTTCTGACAGCCCCTTTCTCCGAGATATTCTACCCCCACTCGCATCATGAGCCGGTACAGACGCATATTTATTCAAAAGAACTGATCATAAAGGTGACAGCCCCTGTCGTAGAGCCCGACTGCATACTGGAGATATGCGGAGATGTCCCGGTGCTCGGTTCGTGGAATCCTGAGAAGGCAGTGGCCATGACACCTGTACACGGCTCAAGATGGGCCGTACACCTTCCGGCTGACAGGACCGGAAGAAGGATCGAATACAAATTCATAAAGAAGAACCTCCGCACAGGCACATACGTATGGGAAGACACCCCCAACCGCATACTGGAGATGAACGTACCGGAGCTGCACCAGACATACTCGGTCGAGCATTCCATGGCCGGATTCAGGACCGGACAGCCGAGGTTCTCCGGCACGGCAGTTCCCGTATTTTCCCTCCGCACGGAAAACAGCTGCGGCATAGGAGAATTCACCGACCTGAGACTACTCGGAGACTGGATAAGGGCCACAGGCCAGAACATCATACAGATCCTTCCCGTAAACGACACATCCTCCACCGGAACGTGGACAGACTCCTATCCTTACGGAGGCATCTCCGTGACAGCACTGCACCCTGTCTACATAAACATCACGGAAATCGGTCCGATAGTCAATCCCGGGCTGAAATCCGCCTATACCAGAAAGAAAAAAGTCCTCAACGCCCTGCCGTCAGTGGACTACGAAAGCGTACTGAAACTCAAGATCAAGTACCTGCGCATACAGTTCGACACCTATTCAGAGGACACGTTCGCCGAGCCGAAATTCATGGCATTCTACAATGACAACAAAGAATGGCTGCTTCCGTACTGTGCCTTCTGCACCATCAGGGACAAGTACGGTACCGCCGACTTCTCGAAATGGGGAAACGACTCCGTATACACACCGGAACTTATCAGCCGCCTGCGCCAGAAAGACAGCCAGGACTGTAAGGATATGTCTTTCCACATGTTCGTCCAGTACCATCTCCACAGACAACTGCAGGAGACCGTGAATTACCTGCACGCAGCAGGCATCGCCCTCAAGGGAGACATTCCCATCGGCATCACGCACAACAGCGCTGACGCATGGACCAGTCCGGACCTGTTCAACATGGACTGTCAGGCCGGAGCACCGCCTGACGGGTTCTCCGCAGATGGACAGAACTGGGGATTTCCCACATACAACTGGGGGAAAATGGCGGAAAGCGACTACAGCTGGTGGCGCAGGCGTTTCACAAAGATGTCCGCATACTTCGATGCCTACAGGATAGACCACGTTCTCGGCTTCTTCAGGATATGGGAGATACCGTCCACACAGGTCAAAGGTATAATGGGACATTTCTCCCCTGCCCTGCCGCTGAGTTTCGAGGAACTGAGAGACAACGGTTTCAACTTCGACTACTCAACGCACGCCCGACCTTATATCAGATACCATCAGCTGCGGGACATATTCGGAGACAGTACCGACACTGTCATGAGGGACTTCCTCGACAGCCCTTCCTACGGGGTATTCACTCTCAAGCCCGAATACGACTGCCAGGGAAAGATTGCCGACAGTCTCGCCGATGCAGACATCCGCATAAGGGAAGGACTCATGGAACTTGTATCCGAAGTGCTGTTCATCGAGGATCCTGCAGCACCTGGAAAATTCCATCCCAGGATATCTGCCCAATACACATACTCATACAGAGCGCTTCCGGAAGACCAGAAGGCTGTGTTCAACCGCATATACGACGATTTCTTCTACAAAAGGCACAATGACTTCTGGCGGAAGGCCGCCCTGAGCAGACTGCCGGCCCTGATCTCGTCCACCAACATGCTGACATGCGCGGAGGATCTGGGCATGATCCCGGCCTGCGTACCGGAGGTGATAAACGACCTGCATATTCTGTCCTTGGAGATATTCCGCATGTCGAAGGACCCGGAGAGAGCATTCGCCGACCCTGGACACTATCCGTACCTGAGCGTATCCACGACAGGCACGCATGACACCAGTACGCTCCGGGCATGGTGGGAAGAGGACAGGGAAATGTCGGCACGATATTGGCATGAAGTCCTGCACGAGCAGGGCGTTCCTCCTTATTTCTGCGAGCCATGGTTATGCGAACGCATCATACGGATGCATACCGAGGGCCCGTCCATGCTGGCCATCCTGCCTATCCAGGACTGGCTGTCCATTGACGGCGACATCAGAGCCGCAGATCCTGAGACCGAACGCATCAACATTCCGTCCAATCCCAGACACTACTGGAGATACAGAATGCACGTGACCGTCGAGTCCCTCATAGACAACACTGAACTGACCGAGAAGATCAGGAAACTGGCAAGAAGACAAAGCGAACTGCAATGAAACCGTACGTATACATATTGGCTGCAGTATCTGCCGCACTCATTGTGCTGCAAAGCTGCAACAATACCCCCGCTTCCGCTGTTGAGGGAGACTACATTCCCGAAGCCCAAAGCGTTCAGATAAACGGCGTCATCATCAATCTGGCCGACTGGCCAGGCTGCACCGTAAGCATAAGGAGCATTGACGGAGACAACGCCGAAGTGACTCTGGACAGCCTTCTGCTCGGTTTCGACACCCTGACCGTCAAATGCTCGGTTACAAGCCAGGGAAGGGACAAGTATGCCTTCAGCGGTGATTTCGAAGACAATGACAGGGACATAGGAGTATCCGGCACTGTAAACAAAGGCAGGCTTTCAATAAGCATCACAGATATCTTCACCTCCCCAGTCACCGGACGCTGGACTCCGGCCATGGGAGAGGACGGTCTGATAAAACTGTCCCTGCAGCTCAGCAGTCCCGTAATTACAGACGATTCTGCCGCTGTCAGGCTGCAGGAGGCAGCAAGAGCTTTCGTCACACCACTGATCGAAGACCTCGGATACATCGAGCTTGACAGAACCGGATACGTCAACATATCCTGGAACGGACAGACAGACGACATTGTCAGTTCGCTTCTGAGCGGAGTCATACAGTATTATCCTCTGTCCCGGTCCGGCACAGTCCACCTGTACCTGAGAAGGACCGTGGCAGACGGCGCCGGTCTGCCGGCATCACCGGCCGACATACCTTTCGCATATTCTGTATCAGGAAACACCCTTAGCCTTACTGCGGACAAGGACGGCCTGAATGTATGGGTCGCAGCCCTGCTTTCCCTGATGGAGGACTACGGATACAGCGACTACATAAATGACGGCAGTCCCCTCGGTGAGATGACCGAGGAAGAATTCTCGCAGCTGCAGGCCATGCTCACCCTCGCCTCCGGCATAATCGCCATGCCGGCTACAGAATACAGCATTACCGCACAATTTGAAAAATCATAAAAACAGGTATAATGAAACATCTAATTCTAACAGCGGCAGCCGCACTGATGCTGCTGTCGTCCTGCAATCAGGAAAAAGAATGGTCCATCTACGACGGTGACTACACTGTCGATGCCAACACCGTCATCACACTCAACGGCAAAGACGTCCTCCTGTCCGACTATGAAAACGCCAGCATCAGCATCAGAGTCCTGGAAGGGAACAGATGCGACATCATATTCGAGAACTTCATAACCGGACAGCCCGAAATCACAGTCCAGGCCACACTTGCCGAAAGCGGGACAAAAGCCACGGCAGGAGCGGCATTCAGCGGCAGCGCCGCCACATCTGACAGAACGGTCAACGTGGAAGGCGTCACTGGAGAGTCCACCATAGCATCAATAAGCATAGCCGAGGAAATAACCGTGGACGGCATTCCCGGAAAATGGGCCGTAAGCAGCACCGTCTTCTCCTTCTCCCACCCGGAGCTCCAGACAATCGACTTCAGCGAAGCGTTTCCTGGAGTAACTGTAGACATTTCCACCATTGTGGACCTGATCAACGGCTACCTGGCCCAGGCAATAGAGACGGACGACCTTCTGAGCGACTTCTACCTGGAACTTTCTACAGACGGGTCTGTATCCATATCTGACGCCGGCGAAGAACTGGACGGTCTGCTCTGCTACTACGTGCGTCCTGAGGAGAACAGTCTGTGCATACATCTGAGAAAGTCCGTAGTGGAGACACTTTTCAACAACATCATGAACGAACCAGACATCATGAATGTCATCAGCATGCTCGGATTCTCGTCCCTCATAGAGAATCCCCAGAGCATGAACATTGCCCTCTACTATACGACCGGGGACAACACCCTGAATCTCACTGCCACTCAGGTCATTCTGGACCCTTATGAGGAACAGCTCGCCCAGCCCCTGAGCATGCTGAAAGCCCTTCTCGAGGCCATCACCTACGAGAATGCCGCAGAACTGCTGGCCGGCATCCCCGAGCTCGGACAACTTGTCAATGCTGACAATTTCCCCATACTCAAGAGCATACTGATAGACACACTCAGCACCCTTACCGACGGGCAGGCCGAATACTCTCTCAGTACAGAACTCATACCCTATACAGCTTAGAACTCATGCCCCGGAAGACCAAGACTGTATGGTACTGTACCTCATGCGGCAACGAGACATCCAAATGGATGGGACGATGCCCTGCATGCGGTGAATGGAACACCATGAAAGAAGGCCTGTCAAGAGACCGGGAAGACTCAGGAAAAGACAGGTCCTTGGTCAATGTATCCGTTTCCAGCCCCGTTTCCCTAAAGGACATCTCGATAGAGAAGGACCACAGGATACTGATAGGCAATCCGGAAGTGGAGCGGGTACTCGGAGGAGGAATAGTCCCGGGCTCACTGATACTGCTCGGTGGAGAGCCTGGCATAGGCAAGTCCACACTTGCCCTGCAGATACCGTTGAGATGCAGGAATCTCAGGACTCTTTACGTATCCGGGGAAGAATCCCCCAGACAGATAAAGCTCAGGGCAATAAGGCTTCTTCGGAAAGAGGACGGAGAGATGGAGGACAACTGCACTGTGCTCGGTGAGACCATGGTCGAGAACATCATCAGGTACGCCCGCGAGCAGAAGCCGGACCTGATGATAGTAGACTCCATACAGACCATCTATTCAGAGAACATAGACTCTGCGGCCAGCTCTGTCACCCAGATACGCGAATGCGCGGCCGCACTGCTCCGGCTGTCCAAGGAAAGCGGAATCCCCGTCATACTGATAGGGCACATCACTAAGGACGGGGCGATAGCAGGACCGAAAATCCTGGAGCACATAGTCGACGTCGTCCTGCAGTTCGAAGGAGATACCAGACATGCGCACAGAATCCTCCGCAGCATCAAGAACCGTTTCGGCTCCACTGACGAGATCGCGATTTTCGAAATGACTGGCTCCGGACTCCGCGAAATCGAGAATCCTTCCGAGATCCTGACCCCAATGCATGGCTCAGACCTGAGCGGAATCGCTGTAGGCAGCATGATGGACGGTTCCAGACCGTTCCTGATAGAGATCCAGGCACTCGTATCCACTGCAGCCTACGGTATGCCGCAGAGATCCGCTACCGGATACGATGCGCGCAGACTGAACATGCTGCTGGCAGTGCTGGAGAAAAGAGCCGGACTCAAGCTCTCCTCAAAAGACGTATTTCTGAATGTCGCAGGAGGAATGAGGGTCAATGACACAGCCTGCGACCTGGCAGTCGCCGCATCCGTGCTTTCCTCCAATTTCGACATTCCTGTAGGACAGGACAGGTGCTTCGCGGCCGAAATCGGGCTAAGCGGAGAGATAAGGCCGGTCGGCAGGATTGAGGCCCGGATATCAGAGGCCGCCCGTCTCGGGTACAAGGAAATCATAATATCCTCCTACAGTCTCTCAGGAGACTTGAGGGGGAAAATGGGCAGTGCCGGCATAAGAATCGTCGAGACTGCGGACATAGCCGGCCTGTGCCGTATATTATTTAAAGAGTCAGAATCAAGGTAGTAGATGTACAGAAATTTATCAACCGTCATACTTCTTGTCCTGCTGTTCGTCGTACACACGCCGATACATGCGGCACAGGACAGGGATATTGCCGGGGAAACAGCCCGATATGCGGAACAGGTGCTGCGCCAGTGGAAAATACCGGGCATGTCCTTAGCAGTGGTACACAATGGCAGGACAGTCATATCACAAGGCTTCGGGGTCAAGGAAGCAGGAAAGGACGACCCGGTCACCGACTCCACGCTGTTCCACATAGGTTCCATGACAAAAGCTTTCACAGCGGCAGTAATCGCGTCAATAGTGGACGAGGGCCTGCTCTCATGGGACGATACTGTCAAGAGCATCCTGCCTGACTTCGACTGGTACGACGACAGCACCGAACATGTCATGCAGGTACACGACCTGCTCACACACACCACAGGACTTGCGGCACAGGCCGGCACCTACATAGCCAACATAGGCTACGGCAGGGACGACATATACAGGATGTTCCGCCACATACCCACAGCATATCCGTTCAGGGAGAAATTCGCATACAACAACATTACGTTCATCATAGCGGCCAGAATCATAGAGGAAGTCACAGGAAAAACGTGGGAAGACAACATCCGCGAAAGAATCCTGGACCCTTTGGGCATGACCTCTACCGTCCCCTCTGCAGACGAATATGAGGCCGCAGGATCCGCAGCCTCAACCGCACACTATTTCGGATACTCAAAAGGCAGGAACGGAAGCCAGGGTTCCATATACGTGACACCGCTGCACGGAGAGGAACGGGCCCTGCACTGGGTGAACATAATAGGGCCCGCAGGCAGTATCAGTTCCACCGCCAAGGACATGGCCAGATGGGTACGTTTCCACCTCGACAACGGCAATGCCGTCATGACCGTAAGTCCGGAGCAGCGGCACTCGTCATTTCCATCCGACATATCCGCATCCATGGAATTCTTTCCCGAAAACAGCAGCCGTATGCTGCACGAATTCCATTTCTATCCATACACGGACACGGTACGCGTCATTTCCGTAGAGCAGATGCAGTACCTTCACACAGGAGCCGTCCTCGTAAGACAGGACTCGACCATGAGAAAGGAATACGGCTATTGCTGGTACATAGAGCAGAATGACAAATACAAGGTCATATACCACACCGGGACGACATGGGGATTCACCGGTGTATGCGGCTTCGTACCGGAACTCGACCTCGGTATAGCGATACTGTGCAACTCCGAAGTCTCGGAATATGCCAGACTCGGACTCATGCGCCGCATCATAGACCTGTACCTGCCGGAAGACTCTCTCAGGGACTGGAGCACCGA
This sequence comes from uncultured Alistipes sp., assembly GCA_900544175.1. Classification (GTDB taxonomy): domain Bacteria; phylum Bacteroidota; class Bacteroidia; order Bacteroidales; family UBA932; genus Coprenecus. The sequence goes on along the minus strand of UQUN01000001.1, from coordinate 172,739 downwards.
AGGACTCGAACAATGGTTCGCAGACAAGAAAAAACCTGGCCGCAGGGCATTCCCCTGCACTATAGAACGCAGCAGCGAGACACCTGACCTAAACAGACTTGTAGGCAGATATACTAAGGAGTCCCCGTTCGGAGACGCGGAAGTAAGCATGAGAAACGGACGGCTCTATCTGACTATAGGGCCGGAAAAATGGACTCACCGTCTGGACCACCACAGAGGTAATGAATTCTGGTTCAGGTCTGAAGGACACACATTCCCGATATTCTTCCACAATTACCAGGACGGGGCGCCCGGACCGGTGGACTTCGAGATTGACTTCAATTACAACGAGGATTTCGGTCCGTGGGTAATGGATGACTAATCCTTGACAGGCATGTCATTGACCCATATCTGCCTCTCTATAGGCTGATCGAGAGATATCATGGTATCAGTGCCGGCAACATACGGAATATTCTGTATCGTATGCACCAGAATTCTCATAAGGTGCTCGTGGTCCGTACAGTAAAGCTTTACAAGCAGTGAGTGCTTTCCCGTAACAAAATGGCATTCCACCACCTCCGGAATCCTCTTCAGTGCATTGATGACCTCATTGTACTTGTTTGTCTCTGACAGGGAGACTCCGCAGAAAGCGCACACATTGAGCCCGAGAGCCTCAGGCTTTACCAGAAGTCTGGAACCGGTGATAATGCCCATGTTTTCCATCTTCTTGACTCTCTGATGAATGGCTGCGCCAGACACTCCGCACTCACGGGCAATCTCCAGAAACGGCATTCTGGCATTCTTGGCCAGGTACGACAGAATCCTCTGGTCTATCCTGTCGAGGTGATATTTCATACTCATATTCTAACTCTTGCTTTTCTTCGATATGATCTCCATGCACTGCTCGAGGCTCAGCTGAGCAGGATCTGTCCCTCCAGGTATCTTGTAATTGGCACCCTTGTGACGGATATACGGGCCGAAACGGCCGTTGAGCACCGCCACGTCAGCTTCCGGGAATGACTTTATATCGCGGTTCTTCTGCTGCGCCTCGTGTTCCTTGATAAGGGTCACCGCACTGTCCAGCGTAATCGTATACGGATCGGCCCCCTTCTTAAGCGATACAAACTTCCCGTCATATTTTACATACGGGCCGAACCTGCCCTTGGAGCATATCACTTCCTTGCCCTCATACTCTCCAAGAGTGCGCGGCAGTCTGAAGAGCCGGAGTGCATCATCCAGCGAGACTGACTCTATGAGCATTCCTTTCTCAAGTCCAGTGATACGTTTCTGCGGATCGTCATCCTCGCCGATCTGCACTACGGACCCGTAACGTCCCATCCTCGCTATCACCGTCTTTCCTGTATCGGGGTCCACTCCGAGAACCCTCCTCGACTTCACGGGAGCACTCTCGTTGACAGTCTCCACAACCTTGTCGTGAAAAGGTTTGTAAAAATCAGCCACGAGACTGTTCCAGACCAACTTACCGGCGGCTATCTTGTCGAAGTCCGCCTCAACTCTGGCTGTAAATCCGTAGTCCAGAATAGAAGGAAATGCCTTTTCCAGAAAGTCCGTGACCATAATTCCTATATCCTGAGGACACAGACGGCCTTTTTCCGAGCCCGTCACCTCACTCTTTTCCGACAGCGATATATCCCGGCCCTTCAAAGTCAGCACTGATATTGTCCTCGTCTCTCCTTTCCGGTCCTGACGGACAATGTATCCTCTCTGATGAAGCGTGGATATCGTCGGAGCATACGTGGATGGACGTCCTATTCCAAGTTCCTCCATCTTCCTCACCAGTGAAGCCTCGGAATATCTGGACGGATGGGCCGTATATTTTTCCGTAGCCGTCAGCACATCCCGCAGCATTACGTCACCGGATTCGAGGGGTGGGAGTATTCTCTCCTCATCGTCAGAAGCGCTGTCATCGTCCGATGACTCCATGTACAGTTTCAGAAAACCGTCGAAAAGCACACTGCTGCCGGTCACACCGAAATGTCCGTCTATCCTGTCCCCGACTATCGTCACATCTGTCTTTTCCAGAACGGCATCGGCCATCTGCGATGCCACAGTCCTCTTCCAGATAAGGCTGTACAGCTTCTTCTCGGCAGCCGTACCCTCAATAGACGTATTGGAGATATAGGTGGGACGTATCGCCTCATGGGCTTCCTGAGCCCCCTTGACTTTCGTCTTGTACTGCCTTGCCTTATGGTACTGCGCACCGATGTTTTCAGTTATCCACGACTTGGCCGCTCCGACAGCGAGTTTCGAAAGTGTCGTGGAGTCCGTACGCATATAGGTTATATAACCGGATTCATACAGGTGCTGGGCAATGGACATAGTCTGGCTTACGGAAAAACCGCACTTGCGGGCTGCCTCCTGCTGGAGGGACGATGTCGTGAATGGAGGCGCCGGGCATCTTGACACTTCCTTACGGTCCACCGTACCTACCGTGAACACGCAGTCCTTACAACCCTCAAGAAATGTCTCTGCCTCCTCCCTGGTATCGAACCTGCGGTCCAGGACACCCGTTATCCGGCTCGATGACTTCCGGCCGCCTTTCAGTTTCTCGGGGACAAACACGCCCTCGACACGATAGTATGCCTTGGACTCGAACTCATTGATCTCACGTTCCCTCTCCACCACAAGCCTGAGAGCCACGGACTGCACCCTTCCGGCCGAAAGCGACGGTTTTATCTTCTTCCACAGTATCGGCGACAGTTCGAAGCCGACTATCCTGTCCAGAACCCTTCTGGCCTGCTGCGCCATCACCAGATTCATGTCCACATCCCTCGGCTCCTTTATGGCTGTCAGTATAGCGTCCTTTGTTATCTCATGGAACACAATCCTCCTGGTCCTGGAAGGATCCAGTCCAAGTGTCTCCTTAAGATGCCATGCTATGGCCTCCCCCTCGCGGTCCTCATCGGAAGCCAGCCACACCACCGAGGCCTTCTCGGATGCGGACTTCAGTTCCGACACCACCTTTTTCTTGTCGGGCGATACTTCGTACCGAGGAGTAAAACCGTGCTCGATATCTATGCCGAGATTCTTCTTCGCGAGATCCCTTATATGGCCGAAACTGGAACGTACCGTATAATCCTTTCCTAATATTTTCTCTATGGTCTTCGCTTTCGCAGGCGACTCCACTATGACTAAATTATCCATACCGAAGATTGAATGAATGTGCAAAGTAAAGGATAAAGTAAGACAAAAACCAAATTTTTTCTAACTTCGCACGTATTTATTTTACGGAAATGGGGAAAAGAAAACAACATACAACAAAAAAGGAGATAGTAAGAAAACGGCTTATAACGGCCATCTGGTGCATTATTTTCATTCCTATAGGATTACTTGTCCTGCTCGTCGCAGGGACCGGACTGTTCGCGGAGCTGCCGTCGTTCGAGGAACTGGAGAATCCCAGGACATTTCTGGCCACGGAGCTTATTTCCGAGGACGGTGACATCATAGGAACGTACCACATCGAGAACAGGACCCATGTCAGCTATCAGGAACTTTCCCCTTACATAGTATCTGCGGCAATAGCTACCGAGGACGTGCGTTTCTACAACCATTGCGGCATAGACTTCCGCAGTCTGGCGCGGGTAGGCGTCAAGACCATCATCCTGGGCAACGAGAGATCCGGAGGAGGAGGAAGCACGATCACCCAGCAGCTCGCGAAGACGCTGTTTCCCCGCGACACCGCCACCGGGAAATTCCCTGGAGAAGCCAAATTCCGCCTTGTCATCAGCAAGTTCAAGGAATGGATAACGGCAGTGAGACTGGAGCGCAACTACACCAAGGACGAGATCATGGCAATGTACATGAACGCCATCTTCTTCGGCAGCAACGCCTACGGCATAAAGGCCGCAGCCAACACCTTTTTCAATAAGGAGCCGTATGAACTGAACATTCAGGAGAGCGCCACCCTTGTAGGAGCAGTCAACAAGCCGACACGCTTCAATCCCGTGCTCAACTACGACAAGTCGCTGGCAAGAAGAAATCACGTCCTGAGCCAGATGTGCAAGTACGGATTCATCACAGAATCCGAAGCGGATTCCCTGAAGGCACTGCCCATTGTCCTTGACTACAGACAGCAGGACCACAACACCAGCAAAGCTCCATACTTCAGGGACATGCTGCGCAAGTACATGACAGCATCCATGCCGGAACGTTCCTCATACTATTTTGAGGAGGACTATCTGGCTGACCTGGACCTTTGGGAGAACGACCCTCTTTATGGATGGACACACAAGAACTTCAAGCCGGACGGATCCGAGTACAGTCTCGACAAGGACGGACTGACCATATACACTACCATCAACTCCACCATGCAGAAATATGCGGAAGAAGCGGTTGCCACACACCTGAGCACTGATCTTCAGCCTGCGTTCAACGAGGACCTTGCGGACAACCCGCACAGACCGTTCGCAAAGGACATACCTGAGGAACTCCGCAATACCGTCATGGAGCAGGCACGCAAATGGAGCGACAGGTACAGAAACATGAAAAGTGCCGGAGCATCGGACAGAGAGATAATGAACGTCTTCAGCAAAGAGAAAACGGAGATGAGAGTATTTGCCTGGAACAAGGACGGATACATCGACACCGTCATGACCCCCGATGACTCCATCAGGTACTACAAGTCCATACTGAGGGCGTCATTGGTGGCAATGGAGCCCGCCACCGGCCATGTGAAGGCATATATAGGAGGCCCGGAATACAGGTACTTCAAATACGACAATGCCAGACAGGGGAAAAGGCAGGTAGGCTCGACGATCAAGCCGTTCCTCTACACCCTGGCGATGCAGGAAGGATACTATCCGTGCGACAAGGTCCTCAACGTGCCCCAGACATTTGTCGTAGGAGACACTACCTGGACACCTAAAAGCGAGGACAGGATAGAATATATAGGAAAGAGCGTCACGCTCAAATGGGGACTGACACGAAGCAGCAACAATATCTCAGCCTACCTTATGAGACAGTTCGGTCCGAAGGCAATGGTGGAAATGTGCCGCAAGCTCGGAATCACGTCATATCTGGCTCCCTACCCGTCCCTGTGTCTCGGACCTGCCGACATCACCCTTCTGGAAATGGTCGGGGCATACAACACCTATCCCAGCCGAGGAGTTCATGTAGACCCCATGTTCGTCACCCGTATCGAGGACAGCGAGGGCAATGTGCTGAGCACGTTCAGCCCAAGAAAGAGGGAGGCGGTAAGCGAGGCTACTGCCTATCTCATGGTCAATCTGATGGAAGGTGTTGTAAATGAAGGATCCGGTGCCAGACTAAGGTGGAGATACGGACTTGAGGGTCCCATAGCGGGCAAGACCGGCACCACCAACGATCATTCTGACGGATGGTTCATAGGATACACTCCCCACCTTACCGCAGGTGTATGGGTCGGAGCAGAAGACAGGCAGGTCCATTTCGAAAAGATGTCTCAGGGTCAGGGAGCCAACACGGCCCTGCCTGTATGGGGGCTTTTCATGAAGAAAGTGCTTGAAGACGGAACTCTGGGCGTATCCCCGGCCGACAAGTTCATTGCTCCGCCAGGAGTGCATTTCAACACGGACTGCGACGGCAGCGACAGCGACACCTACTCCGGAGCCAATGATGACGAAGGATCATTTTTCGATATGTAAGGCTTATGTACAAGACAAGACCACAGATTATAGCCGTCGTATACGGAGGCTACTCTTCCGAATGGGAGATATCCGTACAGAGCGGACGCTCCGTAGCAGGATGGCTGCGGAACGCAGGAAAGACAGTTTTCGAGATCATGATAGCCAGGGACGGCTGGCATGCCGTTGACAGGATGCCGGACGGCAGCACCGCCACGTATCCTGTCAACAAGGATGACTTCTCATTTACCGTAAACGGGGAACGTGTCAGATGTGACAAGGCTTTCATCGTCATACACGGAGATCCGGGAGAGAACGGCAGGCTGCAGGCCTACTTCGAGCTCATAGGAATGCCATATACCGGATGTTCTTCCCTGAGCACCACATTGTCATTTGACAAATATGCCTGCAAGACATATCTCAGGGACTCGGGGATCAGCATGGCTCCCGACATCATGCTCCGGGAAGACGACACTTTAGACACCGCTACGGTAGTGAAGACTCTCGGACTGCCGGTTTTTGTAAAACCTACCGGAGGGGGGTCGAGTTTCGGTGTTTCAAAAGTAAAGAAGGTGGAGGAACTGGATGCCGCCATGCGCACAGCATTCAAGGAAAGCGGCACTGTCATCATAGAAAAAGCAGTGACAGGACGGGAGATCGACTGCGGAGTATACTCCGACAGCACCGGGATACACGCCTTGCCGCTGATTGAGATAATTCCCCGGAACGAGTTCTTCGACTATGAGGCCAAGTATCTTGGAGCCAGCAGGGAGATCTGCCCGGCCCCAGTGACAGATGCAGAAAAAGAACTTATCCAGAGCGAGGCCATAAAGATATTCCACAGGATAGGCTGCCGTGGATTGGTGCGCATGGACTTCATGCTCGGAACGGACGGAAAGGCATATTTCATAGAGATAAATCCCAATCCAGGCATGACTGCCGCCAGTCTGGTGCCTCAGATGGTACGCCAGGCCGGAATGAGCATGGAAGACTTCCTCTCCAGGATAATAGACGAGAACTGACCTTACGATGACAAGGAAGGAGTTTGTAACAAAAGCCACGGAACATCTTGCCGGCAAATATTCGCCAGGAGAGGCCAAGGCTCTCTCTGTCAGGATACTCTCACATTTTCTCGGGCTTTCCGAATACGAATACTCGGTAGATCCCGATGTCGTCATCCCGAGACCTGACCTGACACGGCTGCAGTCAGCCCTGGACGAACTGGCAGCTGACCGTCCAGTACAATACGTGATCGGAGAGGAGACGTTCGCAGGACATACGTTCCACGTATCGGAATCAGTACTGATACCCCGTCCGGAGACAGACCAGATGTGCCGACTCATAATAAGCGACCTGAAAAAGGCCGGTACATACAATCCACGCATCCTTGACGCCGGGACAGGTTCCGGATGCATAGCATACACACTTGCCGCCGCGTTTCCAAAAGCGGAGGTATTTGCGTGCGACATAGACGAAAAGGCACTGGAGACAGCCAGAAGACAGGAGATTTTCCTGGACGAGGCCCGCAGGCAACCGCTGCCGGACCCGCCTGTCTTCTTCAAGGCCGATATCCTGAATGGCGTACCGGAAGATACCGGAGACAGCCACATGCCGAACATCGAAGACCTGGACCTGCTTGTCTCCAACCCTCCGTACGTATGCGAGAGCGAGAAAGATTTCATGGCTTCCAATGTACTGGAATACGAACCGGAGAAAGCCCTGTTCGTTCCGGACAACGATCCCCTAAGGTTCTACAAGGCCCTGGCAATATGGGCCGAAGCTACAGTAAAGACAGGCGGAAGATGCTGGATGGAAATAAATGAGGCTTTCGGAGAGCAGGTACGAAGCCTGTTCGAAAGCCGTGGATTCAGCGATGTGGAAGTCATCCAGGACTTTCACGGGAAACCGAGATTTGTCAGCATGACCAAGTGGTTCTGACAGACGGCAAGACACAGACACAGTTAAAAAGGGACAATTATGGACATTGACATTACAATAAAAAATGACGGAAACGGCAGGACACTGGCCAAAATATCCGGTTGGATGGACACCAACAACGCCTATTTTCTTCAGGAAAAAATAGAAACGCTGCTTACGGACAGCTTTTCCGAAATCATCCTGGACTGCTCCGACCTGGAGTACATCAGCAGTTCCGGACTCAGATTGTTCCTGACACTTCAGAAATACATGAATATCAAGGAGGGTCGCCTGATCATAAAGAACTTGAGACCTAACGTGAAAGAGATTTTCGACATGACCGGATTCTCAAGGATAATGACTATTGTCTGAACAGGCCGGAGTCTATGACCATTCCGGCAAACTCCATGTCCTGAGGCGTTGTAATCTTGACATTGAGCCTGTTCCCCTTGTAGAAACGCAAAGGCACTCCACTTCTCTCAACCACCGAAGCGTCATCCGTAAAATCCGGAGAGAAAGCAGTCCTGTAAGCTTTCCTGAGCACTTCTGACTGGAACACCTGAGGCGTCTGTACCAGATACAGCCCCTGCCTGTCCACTGCGGATGAGTCCCCGTTCTCCTGTATCCTCCGCACAGAGTCAGGTACAGGCACCACCGGTATCACCGCCGGACATTCTTCCGCGGTCCGGAACATTTCTTCCACATCAGACACCCTGACAAAAGGCCGCACCGCATCATGGACCGCCACCAAAGCCCCGTCCGGAACATACTCAAGAGCTTTCCTGACCGAGTGGAAACGGGTCACGCCGCCATTGACCAGCACATATCGCATCATCAGACCGGACGCCCTGCAGTAATCCGCCCACATATCCCGCACGGATGGATTGATGGATATCACTACATGGACATCTGAGGGCAGTCCAAGAAAAACGTCCAGGACCCTGCGCATTACAGGTACTCCACGCAGTTCCATCATCTGCTTCGGTACTTCACCCCCCATTCTGGAGCCGTTCCCTCCGGCAGGAATTACCACATATCTTTCTCTCATATCGGCTTGACAAATATTTCTCCAAATGTAGTAAATTATATATTATTTATTACTAAATTTGTAGCCGCTCAGGAAACAGAGCTCCATAACACAATAGTTACCGACCCGATATGAACAGCGACAGACAGATTAAGAAAGCACTGATCTCAGTGTACGACAAAAATCTCATCTTAGACATTGCAAATGAATTGGTTAGTCTCAATATTGAGATACTCTCCACAGGTGGTACCCAGCAGTATCTGAAATCCCATAACATTCCTGTTACAGCAGTTGAGGACATCACCGGATACCCTTCTATCTTCGGCGGAAGGGTCAAGACCCTCCATCCAGGCATAATGGGAGGCATTCTCTACCGCAGGGACGAGCAGTCCGACGCAGCGGAAAAAGAAAGATTCGGCATTCCGGGTATAGACCTGGTCATCGTGGACCTGTATCCGTTCGAGGAGTACGTCGCGAAGGATGCCACAGAAGAAGAAATCATCGAGAAGATCGACATAGGCGGAATCTCTCTCATCAGAGCCGCAGCGAAAAACTACAAGGACGTGGTCATAGTTGCCGGCAAGGAGCACTATTCCGACCTGCTGGCCCTGCTCAGGGAGAAAAAAGGCTCTTCTTCCATCGAGGACAGACGGAGACTGGCTGCCTCAGCTTTCCTCAAGAGCTCCAGCTACGACACGCATATATTCCAGTATTTCAATAGGAAGGAGCATATCCCGGCATTCACGCGCAGCGAGACTGAGGCGACACACCTCCGCTACGGCGAGAATCCTCACCAGAAAGCCATTTACTTCGGAGGGCACGGCACTCTTCCCGAGCAGCTCCACGGCAAGGAGATATCCTATAACAACATGCTGGACATCGAGGCTGCCATAGAGCTGATATCCGACATCGAGGACACTGCTGTCGCCGTGATCAAGCACAACAACGCCTGCGGATGCGCCACCGGAGCCACTCTCAAAGAAGCCTGGGAATCAGCACTTGCCGCAGATCCCGTATCTGCGTTCGGAGGCATCATCGCTGCAAACCGGACAGTGGACGTGGAGACAGCGGCCGAGATGAACAAGATATTCTTCGAGGTGATCATCGCGTCGGACTACGAGGAGGAGGCGCTCAGACTGCTGGAAAGCAAGAAAAACCGCATCATACTCAGAAACGCCGCAGCCCGTCCCTCGGACATCAAGTTCCGTTCGATGCTCGGAGGCGTACTCGTACAGGAGAGGGATACTTTCAAGGAATCTCCTGCAGACCTGACCCCCGTAACGGTCACACACCCGACCAAGGCCCAGACAGACGACCTGCTGTTCGCGAATATAATAGTGAAGCACTCCAAGTCCAACGCTATCGTGCTCGCAAAAGACCGCAGGCTCATCGCAAGCGGCATAGGGCAGACATCCCGGGTCGATGCCCTCAAGCAGGCCATCGAAAAGGCCCGCAGCTTCGGCTTCTCACTCGACGGGGCAGTCATGGCATCGGATGCTTTCTTCCCTTTCCCTGACTGTGTGGAGATAGCCGACAAGGCCGGCATAAAGGCAGTAATCCATCCAGGCGGGTCCATAAGGGACAACGAAAGCGTGGAATACTGCAACGCACACGGACTCGCGATGGTAATCACGGGACACAGACATTTCAAACATTAGAACCATAATACAGGAACCATGGGATTCTCATTTCTAACACAGGAACTGGCGATGGACCTTGGCACTGCCAACACCGTCATACTCGTCGACAACAAGGTCGTAGTCGACGAGCCGTCCATCGTGGCTTTCGACCAGACGACTGGCAAACCAATAGCCTTCGGGCAAAAAGCCAGGCTCATGAACGGCAAGACACATCCAAATATAAAGACAGTACGGCCTCTGCGCGACGGAGTCATCGCAGATTTCAACGCGGCCGAGCAGATGATACGCGGTTTCGTGAAGATGATCAACTACAAGCGGTCCTTCTTCACTCCCAACCTGAAAATGGTCATCTGCATACCAAAAGGAAGCACTGAAGTGGAGATAAGGGCAGTGCGCGATTCCGCCGAGCATGCTGGAGGAAGAGACATCTACATGATCTACGAGCCAATGGCCGCCGCGATGGGCATCGGCCTCGATGTCGAGGCGCCTACAGGCAACATGGTGGTGGACATAGGCGGAGGCACGACTGAAATAGCAGTCATATCCCTCGGGGGCATAGTGACAAGCCAGTCCATAAGAGTGGCAGGTGATGTCTTCACAGCCGACATACAGCAGTACATGCGCCAGCAGCACAACATCAAAGTCGGAGAGATAACATCCGAGGAAATCAAGATACGCATAGGAGCCGCCATCCCCGATCTGGAGAACGCTCCCGAGCCGTACATCGTGAGAGGCCCCAATCTGATGACCGCGCACCCCGTGGAGATAGCCGTGACAAGTCAGGAAATCGCACATTGCCTGGACAAGTCAGTGGCCAAGATAGAAGCGGCGGTCCTCCAGGTACTTGAGCAGACTCCTCCGGAGCTGTATCAGGACATCGTGGAAAGAGGCATATTCCTGACCGGAGGAGGCGCCCTTCTGAGAGGTCTCGACAAGAGACTCTTCGACAAGATCAACATACCGTTCCACGTCGCCGAGGACCCTCTGCGCGCTGTGGCAAGAGGAACGAGCATAGCCTTGAGAAGCCCTTCCAAGTATCCTTTCCTCATGCGATAGCAGATGAGCAGTAGAAGACCCTATATAATCCTCCTCAACCTGACAGTATTCATCGCACTTGAGGCTGCATCGCTGCTGCTCGTATCCAACAACAGCATAGTACAGAGATCGGATGTCATGAGGATTGTATCAGCTGCGACCAACTCCGTCACCGGAGCAACCGGAAACGTATGCAAGTATTTTTCCTTAGGCAAGGTAAATGACAGGCTCATGGAGGAGAACATCGCACTCCGACGCGAGAACAGCCTGCTTAAGGACAGGCTGGAGAGCATGCAGCTGCCCGGAGAGCTGCCGGCATCCACTGCCCTGTTCGACTACATACCGGTACGGATCGTATCAAACAGTACAGACAGGCTTCACAACATACTCATAATAGACAAAGGGACTGAAGACGGAGTAAAGGAAGACATGGGAGTCATTACCGACAAAGGCATCATCGGATACGTACAGACAGCGGGAGAGCACTACTCGAAAGTATCCTCGATACTGGATACGGACAATATGGCCAGCGCCATACTCAGCAGCAGCGGGACTTTCGGCGTACTTCAGTGGAACGGAACGTCCGCCACGAGCACAGTTCTGCACGACATTCCCGTGCATACTGTCGTAAATGACGGCGACACTGTCGTATCCAGCGGATACTCGCTCATATATCCGGCAGGCATCCCGTTAGGCACAGTTTCCGGACGCGAACTGAGGGACGGCATCAACTATGATCTCACAATAAAGCTGTTCGAGGACTTTCCCAGACTCAGGCACGCATACGTCGCCGTAAGAAAGGATATCGGAGAGTTAGACCGTCTCATGAACGGAGAGAGCGAAGAGGAGGAACGTCCATGATAAAGCATTCCATAAAATACATAGTGGTAGGCGTGCTGCTGATAATAGCCCAGGGCGCACTGGACAATTATGTCAATCTGAGCACATACGTGGACATCTCCCTGCCTCTGTTCATCATTCTCATGCTTCCATACAGAATGGGGACAGTCCCGGCCATGCTGACCGCATTCGCCACAGGACTTGTTGTAGACGTACTCGGCAACGGCATACTCGGCATGACTTCAGCCGCCCTTACGGCAACTGCCCTGTGCAGACGGGGGATACTGCTGCTCACAACGGCACATGAGACATCCGTAAAGGAAGGAAGACCCAGCATGGAGTCCATCGGCATCCGCCGGTTCATCCTATACTGCATTCCCCTTACACTCATATACATCATCGTGCTCATCCTCATCGACAACAGCGGATTCAAGCCTGTGGGGACATGCGTTCTCCGCATGTCTCTGTCCCTTGTCACCGACACCGCCCTGATGACCGCCCTGTACGCGGTAATCTCTGACAACAGGAGAAAATAGACATGGAAGCAAAAAACCGCAGAGTACAGTATCTGCTAATCGGTCTGACAGCAGCCTTTCTCATACTGGCCGCACAGATATTCCGTCTGCAGATCCTCGACAACAGCTTCAAGATCAGCGCTCAGAACAACGCTCTCTTCTACCAGACAAGATACCCGGCACGCGGGCTCATCCTCGACCGCAACGGAAAGGTCCTGGTAGGCAACAGAAACACCTACGACATCCTGGTTTCCCCGCACTATGTAAGAGATTTCGACACGACAGCCCTCTGCCGCATATTCGGGCTGTCCGTGGAAGACGTCAGGGAAAAATTCAGGGAATACAGGAAAAAACGGTCCAGAATAGGTTACAGGGCCGTAACTTTCCTTAGCCAGGTATCGCAGGAGCAGTATTCCAAATTCATCGAGTCGGCTTACAAGTTTCCTGAATTCAGGGGAGTCCCGCGCACCACCAGAATGTATCCGTACAATGCCGGAGGCAACCTGCTCGGATATGTCACGGAGGTAGACCAGGAATTCATTGACAGTCATCCGGACTATTCTTCCGGAGACTACACAGGACGTACCGGACTCGAGCAGAGATGCGAGTCCATGCTCCGAGGCGAGAAAGGGTACAGCATCCTCATCCGGGACGCCAGCAACAGGATCCAGTCATCCTACCGCAACGGAGAGTTCGACAAACCGGCCGTCCCCGGCAAAGACGTGGTGTCCACCATAGACGCCGGACTTCAACAGTACGGTGAGACACTCATGCACAACAAGGTAGGATCCGTGATAGCCATCGAACCGTCCACTGGAGAAATCCTGTCCATGATCTCCAGCCCGGGGATCGACGTGGCCGTTCTCGGAGAGATCAACAAGCACTACAGGGAAATAGCCTCCGACCCTTTCACCCCCATGTTCAACCGGGCCGTCATGTCCCCGCAACCTCCCGGCTCGGTCTTCAAGATAGTGAACGGACTGATAGGGCTGCAGGAAGGAGCCGTTTCCTCAGGCACCAGATATCCATGCCATAATGGATTTACCGACAAGGGCATACACGTAGGATGCCATGTACACAAGTCCCCTGTGGATTTCACAGAAGCCATAATGATGTCCTGCAACTCCTATTTCTGCTACCTGTTCGAAGATCTGATCAACAACCCGGACTTCCCGTCAGAGGCAGATGCTCTGGACAAATGGCATGAGTACGTGTCCAGTTTCGGATTCGGCAGGAAACTCGGTACGGACTTCCCGTCAGAACGGCCCGGATTCGTCCCCACCTCGGAAACATACAACAAGATATACGGCAAAGGAGCCTGGAAGGCCCAGTCGGTCATCTCACTGTCCATAGGCCAGGGAGAGCTCGGCTGTACCCCTCTGCATCTGGCCAATCTGGCCGCGACAATAGCCAACCGGGGATATTACTTCATACCGCACATAGTCCGGCAGCATGAGAACGACAGCATAGACGCCGGATTCAGGAAAAGACAGTATACCATGGTGGACACGTCCCTGTTCGAAACTGTAATAGAAGGTATGTACCAGGCTGTAAATTCCCCGGCCGGTTCCGGGGCCACGGCCAGAATAGCGGCAGTGGAAGGACTCGACATCTGCGGAAAGACCGGTACCGCCGAGAATCCTCACGGAGACGAACACGCGGTCTTTGTCTGCTTCGCCCCCAGGGAGAATCCTGTGATCGCGATAGCCGTATACATCGAGAACGCCGGTTTCGGAGCCACCTGGGCGGCTCCCATAGCATCCCTTATGGTGGAGAAATATATTCTCGGAGACATCTCCCCGGAAAGGAAGTACTTGGAAGAAAGGATGATCAATGCCAGCCTTCTTCACAAGGTACCGGCCAGCCCCGACTATGTTCCACCTGAAAAAGACTGACAATGAGCCCTAATACAAGCATACACAGAAAACTGGACCGGGTCCTGATAACCTGCTATGTCATACTGGCCGTGTTCGGTTGGATCAATATCTACGCCTCCACGTACAGCGAAGGTGCGGCAGGCATATTCTCTCTTGCATCCCGAAGCGGCAACCAACTGGTATGGATGGGGATCTCCCTCATGGCAGGAGTCCTCATCCTGTTCATACTGAACACAAGATTCTACAAAACCATAGCCTGGCCGCTGTACATCCTCTCCACCGGACTGCTGACCGCCGTCCTCCTGTTCGGCAATGAAGTCAATGGAGCCAGATCCTGGCTGAGCCTGTTCGGAGGCATAGCCGTACAGCCTTCCGAATTCTCTAAGATCGCCACTGCACTGTGTCTGGCAAAGGTAATGGGCAACTACGGATTCAAACTCTCCAATACGGCGGACTTTCTGAAAGTCGCGGCTGTCATCATAGTCCCGGTAGCCCTAATCGCCCTTGAACCGGACATCGGGACCATACTCGTGTACTGCGGACTCGTATTCATGCTGTACAGAGAGGGATTCCCGGGCAAGTTCATCGCATTCACGGGATTCGCCATACTGCTGTTCCTCCTTACACTCAAGTTCTCCCCGTTCGTGTCCATCCTGGTGGCCGTAGGGGCCAGCTGGCTTCTTGTGGCTGCAGCCACAAGAAAACCGGCAAGGTACGTGCTCGCATGCGCCGTATTCATAACCGCAGCCTCATTCATTCCGAGACTGACAGGCACAGAACCGATTTCCGGACTGAACAGGCTCAAGCCAGAATACTGGCTGCTCATAATAACGGCTGCAGGAGCCGCCGCATGCGTCATCTACTGCATACGCAAGAACATCAAGGGATGGCTGAGATACCTGCTGCCCCTTGCCGCCTCGCTGATCCTGATTTTCTCCGTAGACTTCATATTCCACAACGTTCTGAAACCGCACCACAGGGACAGGATCGAAAATCTGCTCGGCATATCCGTGGATCCCATGGGGGCAGGATACAACGTCAACCAGTCCAAGATAGCCATAGGCTCGGGCGGACTCACCGGAAAAGGTTTCCTGCAAGGGACCCAGACAAAGTACAACTTTGTACCCGAGCAGAGCACTGACTTCATCTTCTGCACAATAGGTGAAGAATGGGGATTCGTGGGCAGCATAGGCGTTCTGGCCCTGTACCTGATCATGATCATGAGGATAGTGGTCACGGCCGAAAGGCAGAAAGAGACATCTTTCAGAGTATACGGATACTGCGTGGCCTCATATATATTCATGCACGTATTCGTCAATATCGGCATGACCATAGGCATAATGCCCGTCGTCGGAATCCCGCTTCCGTTCATAAGCTACGGAGGATCCTCGTTCCTGACATTTTCAATTCTGTTATTTATTTATATCAGATTTGACATAGAACGGTGGAAATAATAAAAATTTTACTATTTTTGAAGTTCGTTTGAAAACAATTTAAAAGATTTCATAAAATATGCCACTGAATTTCGCCGACAGGCACAACGGTCCGAGACAGTCACAGCTGAAGCATATGCTGGACGTCATCGGTGTGAGCTCGGTCGATGAGCTCATAAAGCAGACTATTCCGTCAGATATTCTGCTGCACGAGTCCTTAAGACTTGATGAACATGTGTCAGAGCACAGCTATCTGGCACGCCTCAAGGAAATTGCCGGGAAAAACAAGAAGTTCCGCTCCATGATAGGACTTGGATTCTACGGCACGGCTTCACTGCCGGTAATCACCCGCAACATCTTCGAGAACCCTTCGTGGTACACATCCTACACTCCCTATCAGGCCGAGATCTCGCAGGGACGTCTGGAGGCGCTCATCAACTTCCAGACCATGATTTCATCCCTGACGGGCTTCCCCATGTCCAACTGCTCCATGCTGGACGACGCCACTGCAGCAGGTGAGGCCATGAGGATGATCCACGAGCTCCGTCCCCGCGACGCCGTGAAGGCCGGAAAGAACACATTCTTCGTGGACAAAAACGTATTCCCTCAGGTGCTCTCAGTCGTTGAGACAAGAGCCAAAGGTCTGGGCATCAAGGTCGTTGTCGGCGACTACAAAGAAGTGCTCTCTGCCGGATTCGATCCTGAGTGCTACGGAGCCCTGCTCCAGTATCCCGCCGCAGACGGCGAGGTACGTGACTACACCGCATTCTGCGAGGCCGCACACAAGGCCGGAATGCTCGTGGCAGCACACTGCGACATCCTCGCCCTGGCAGTCATGAAGGAGCCCGCAGCATGGGGAGCCGACGTAGCTGTCGGAACAGCCCAGAGATTCGGACTCGGCATGGGTTACGGCGGACCTACAGCGGGCTGGATGGCCACCCGCGACCAGTATAAGAGAAATATTCCAGGCCGCATCATAGGCGTGTCCATAGACCGTCTCGGCAAACCTGCCTTCCGCCTTGCCCTTCAGACCCGCGAGCAGCACATCAAGAGGGAGAAGGCCACTTCCAACATCTGCACCGCCACAGCCCTGATGGCAGTGATGTCCGGCATGTACGCCGCATACCACGGCCCGGAAGGCATCCGCGAGATCGCGATGAACGCCTTCAACTATGCCCACGCAATGGCAGATATCCTGCGCAAAGGCGGATACACCCTTGCCAATGAGAACTTCTTCGACACTATCCGCGTGCTGGACGTAAACGCAGGCGAGATCCGCGAGAAGGCCGAGGCAGCAGGCATCAACTTCTACTATCCCGATGACCAGACCGTCCAGATCTCTTTCGACGAGCTCTCCGACTGTGCAGAAGCCGTAAAGATAGCCGGCATATTCGGTGTGGCAGCCGAGTGCGCCCGCGGAACTGAATACCCCGTACCCATGAAGAGGGAGAGCGCCATCCTCACCGAGAGCGTCTTCAACCGCTACCACTCCGAGACGGAGATGATGCGTTACATCAAGAAACTCGAGCGCAAGGACATATCCCTTACCCATTCCATGATACCCTTAGGCTCATGCACCATGAAGCTCAACGCCGCAGTCGAGATGCTGCCCCTGAGCTGGAGCGAGCTTACCGACGTGCATCCATTCGCACCCACATGGCAGACTGAGGGATACAACCAGATCCTATCCGAGCTTGAGCATGACCTCTGTGTCATCACAGGTTTTGACCGCTGCTCCCTCCAGCCCAACTCCGGTGCAGCAGGAGAGTACGCAGGCCTGATGACCATCCGCCGCTACCTCGAGGCCCAGGGCCAGGGCGCGCGCAACACCGTCATCATCCCCACATCGGCTCACGGAACCAACCCCGCCAGCGCCGCCATGGCAGGATTCAACATCGTCTTAGTAGGCTGCGACGAGCACGGAAACATCAACGTGGACGAGCTGCGCCAGAAGGCAGAAGCCAACAAGGACAGCCTCGCCGGCATCATGATCACCTATCCTTCGACCCACGGAGTATTCGAGGTCAAGATCCGCGAGATCTGCAATATCATACATGAGAACGGAGGTCAGGTCTACATGGACGGAGCCAACATGAACGGTCAGGTCGGCATCACCAACCCCGGCTTCATCGGAGCCGACGTATGCCACCTCAACCTGCACAAGACCTTCGCGATGCCTCACGGCGGCGGCGGTCCCGGAGTAGGCGCCATCTGCGTATCGGCCCACCTCTCACCCTATGTGCCCGGACATCCCGTAATGCCCCAGTGCGGCGGTCACGGTGTGACAGCAGTGGCATCGGCTCCTTACGGCAGCCCCCTGCTCGCCCCCATCACCCACGCCTACATCAAGCTGCTCGGTCCTGACGGACTGCGCAAGGCTACCGAGATGGCCATCGTCAACGCCAACTACCTTGCATCACGCCTGTCAAAGGAGTTCAACATCTACTACACCGGAGTCACCGGACGTGTAGCACACGAATGCATCGTAGACCTGCAGAACTTCAAGGCTGACTACGGAGTTGACGCCACCGACATCGCCAAACGTCTGATGGACTACGGCTTCCATGCTCCTACCCTCTCCTTCCCCGTACACGAGACCCTGATGGTGGAGCCCACCGAGAGCGAATCCCTCGAGGAACTCGACCGCTTCGTGGACGCCATGATCAGCATCAAGAGAGAATGCGAGGCCATCAAGGAAGGCAAGGCCGACAAGACTGACAACGTCGTGAAGATGGCACCTCACACCGCAGAGGAGGTATGCTCCGACTCCTGGAGCCATCCCTACCCCCGCGAGGAGGCCGCCTATCCCCTCGAGTGGATCCGCGACAACAAGTTCTGGCCCGCCTGCGCAAGGGTGGACAACGGCTACGGGGACAGAAATCTCGTTCCGACTGTAAAATAATTCATAACCCTAATATTTTTCACTTCTATCAATGACAAGACTACACACAATAAAAACACTGCTGCTCGCTGTTTCAGCAGTGTTTTTTCTCAGTTCATGCACTGAAAGGAACAATCTTCCGAGCGAACAGCTCAATTCTTTTCTGGACAATACCGATCCTGGCTTTTACGGCAAATCCGTAATTGAGAGTTTCACCCACACTGACTTCATAAGCCAGTACTCCGTGTACAGATACAACAACGGAGAGACTGCCGACTACCGCGTACTCACTACAGCACCGGCGCAGTTCGTGACTGTCTCCGGCATTCCCACGGCACTTTCAACCGGTGATGTCGTCACTGTCACCATCACCCAGAACTTTACAGAGAATCTCAGCGACACTCTGACAGGAGAGTTCACCGTGGAACAGACAAACATCACGCACACATGGCTCTACGACCACGAGAATGACCACGGAATAATCATACTGACTGAATAATACTTACACAATGAAGATACATACTCTGATTCTGGCTGCGCTGATGATGATGTCAGCGACATTCACAGCCTTCGCCATAAAAGCAGTCCCTCACCCCATAACAGTAAAACAGCCTGACGGGACCACCATTACCATACAGATACACGGCGACGAGTTCCTGCACTGGACTACCGCCGGTAACAAGCTTGTAGAAAAGGGACACGACGGTTTCTACTACTATGCGTCATTCAACAGCGACGGCAGCATAGCCATTACCAATACACGTGTCAGGGAGACACCTTTCTCACAGACAGGTACAGCGGCCATACAGCCCCCCAAGGCGGCTGTACAGGCAGCCAACATGAGAAGACAGGCTGCCGCACAGAGAGCCGCTGCAGTCCAGACCTCATCCGAGGACATGGCTTTCGGAGACAAGCATTTCCTCGTACTGCTCATCGAGTTCAGTGACCTGCAGTTCACCGTTCCCGATGCAAGGACAGCCTTCACCAGACTGCTTAACGAGGAAGGATACAGTGACAACGGCGGAACCGGGTCGTCCGCTGACTACTACAAAGACAACTCCATGGGACAGTTCAACCCGACCTTCGATGTCTACGGTCCTATCCAGGTGAGCGGAAGCTACGTCGACTATGGCGGTGCGCATCTGGGAAGCACGGAAAGAGCGGACTATCTGCTGGTAGAAGCATGCCAGATCGCTGACAGTGAGAACATTGTGGACTTCAGCGAATATGACATCGACAATGACGGTACTGTAGACAACGTCTTCTTCTTCTTCGCCGGCCACAACGAAGCCGAGGGAGCCGGAGCTGACTATATCTGGCCTCACAAGTGGGTCGTATACAGACCTGTTTACGAACCTTTCGACGGCAAACGCCTTAACACCTACGCCTGCGCATCAGAATACAGCGGAACGAACTCATCCAGAGTCATGGCCGGAATCGGTACATTCACTCATGAATTCGGACACGTACTCGGGCTTCCCGATTTCTACGACACCGACTACGAGGCCAACGGATATGCCAACGGCATCGGTGCCATTTCGCTCATGGACCAGGGTTCCTACAACAACAACGGACGCACGCCTCCGTATCTCAGCGGATATGAGAGATACATGCTCGGATGGCTGCCTGAACTCACCGAATGGACTGAGTCCGGAGAAAAGACCCTCGAGCCCGTCCAGACCAATGTCGCATACATGACCACCACCGATACTGACGGAGAGACCTACGTGTACGAGTACAGAAACGGTGAAGGCTACGATGCCTATATCAATGCCACCGGTGTCGCCATTTACCATGTGGACAGATCAAGCAACACCGTAGGCGGATATCCTGCATACATCCTTTGGGACTACAGCATGATAAACAACGTGGCAAGCCATCAGCTCTATGATCTTGTAGAGTCGACCTATCCTGAAACATCCGCAATCTACAATACAGACAAACTGTTCCCTGGCCGCATGAATGTCACGGAATTCACATCGGCCACAACCCCCGCCGCCGTAAGCTGGAACGGCAATCCAACAGGATACAACCTGTATGACATATCGGACAACGGCGACAACGCAACCCTCAACCTTATCATGGGGAACGGCGGTGTGCCCATCGATGAATTCGTAGACCTGGGCATCAACGCCATCTATCTTGAGAAGAGCAACTTCACCAACGGTGAGACACTTCCTCTCATGATCAGCAACAGCAACAAAGTTCCCGCAAGCGTAGTCTGGTATATGGATGACGAATATCAGAGCGAGCCGAGAGTCGTACTCACGACGGGAGAGCACACTATCAAGGCAGAGCTGACCTACGAGGACGGAACGAGCGAGATCATCACCACCAAAATAAACGTCATGTAAATGAACGACATTCTGTTATCTGGACTATTGAATCTATTCGCGCTTTTCGGCGCAGTCAACAGCACAGACAAACAGAGATCACTGAGAATCCTGACCTCGTATATGACAAAGCATTTCGGGGTCAGGATTCTTGATGATTACCTGTCTCTCTACTCAGACTTGAGAGACTATTACGATGAGTTCCCGGAACTGGACAAAGACGCCATTATAATCGAGATATGCTCCGGACTCAAAAGCAGGATCACAGAAGAGGACAGGGCGCTCATGCTGCTCAGGCTCATGGAGTTCTGCGATCCTACCCCCGGTACGGAGACTGGGGACAACATCTCCGGCGAGAATCTGGAGCTGTTCAGGAAGGTATCCGTACTGTTCAAGCTGCCTGAAGACATATTCGGGACATTCGTATGCTATGTCTCAGGTACCGTAAGCGACAAAGTGCTTACACTCCACAGAGACGGACTGCGCGGTGAGCTGAGACTGATATACCTCGAAAAGTACAACAAGATAGTATTCAGCTACCACGGACCGGACACAGTCCTGATGAACGATATTCCGGTCCTGCCAGGCACATTCATGATATGGCAGCACAGCGGCGTCCTGAAAAGCAGGAACATGATTCCGCTGTACTACAGCAACATCCTCTCACTCTACAGTACTGACAGGGAAAAGACACAGATCGTACTCGCAGGCAACGGCATAAACTTCCGATATCCGCACAGCAACAACGGCATCCACAATTTCTCGTTTTCTCTCAGAAGCGGACAGCTGGTGGCAGTGATGGGAGGAAGCGGAGCAGGGAAATCCACTCTGCTCTCCCTGCTCAACGGCACCACCGTACCGGACAGCGGAACGATTACCCTGAACGGCCACAGCATATCCCGTCCAGAAGTAAAGGACCTGCTGGGCTTCGTACCACAGGACGACCTGCTGATCGAGGACCTGACCGTATTCGAGAATCTGATGTTCACCGCAAGATTCTGCTTCGCCGACAAAAGCAGGGAGGAGATCGCGGCCAAGGTGAACAGCATGCTGAAGGATCTGGGCCTGGAGGAGACCAAGAACCTCAAGGTCGGCTCCCCTCTGCACAAATTCATATCAGGCGGACAGAGAAAAAGACTGAACATCGCCCTGGAGCTGATAAGGGAACCGGCAGTGCTGTTCCTGGACGAGCCTACATCCGGCCTGTCCTCATCCGATTCCGAAAAAGTCATGAATCTGCTGAAGGAACAGACGTACAAGGGCAGACTGATCATCGTCAACATACATCAGCCCTCATCCGACATATTCAAGCTCTTCGACAGGCTGTGGATACTCGACAAAGGAGGATACCCCGTATACGACGGCAATCCCATAGAGGCCGTCACGTACTTCAAGAGAGCCGCTGACTATGCTGACGCCGAGGTCAGCATGTGCTCCACATGCGGTAACATCAACCCCGAGATCATCCTCAACATAATAGAAGAAAAGGCAATGGATGACAGCGGCAGGATCACGCAGACACGGAAGGTACCGCCAGAAGACTGGCACAGAAAATACCTGGAGACAATGCGCACAAGCCCTGGGGAAGAAGAAATCAGAGAAGTTCCGAAAACGGAACTGAGAAGGCCCTCACGCCTCAGACAGTTTCTGATTTTTCTGCAAAGGAACATAAAGGAAAGACTTGCGGACAGACAGTATATGGCACTGGCCATTATCGGCACGCCGCTGCTTGCCGTCATCGTGGCCATACTCACGCACTACGCCCCAGGAACCGGATATACGGTGCTGGAAAACAAGAATCTCGTCTCATACATCTTCATGTCCGTGATTGTCGTCACATTTGCAGGTCTGAGTATCAGCGCGGAGGAAATACTGAAAGACAGGGCCCTTCTCAAAAGAGAAAAGTTTCTGAGACTTTCCAAGGCATCATACCTGTGGTCCAAGATACTTTATGTCACAGGCATCTCCATTGTCCAGTCACTGCTGTTCATCCTGGTCGGAAACACCATCATGGGAATTGGTTCTGCTTTCTGGATATGGTGGACAATACTGTTCCTCGCCTCCCTGCTGGCAGGACTTACCGGTCTTATACTTTCCCAATCCCTCCGGTCAGCCGTAGCGATATACATTACCGTCCCGATGCTGCTCATTCCGCAGATACTGCTCTGCGGTCTCGTTGTAAAGTTCGAAGATCTGACACAACGGTCCGCTACCGGCAATGTTCCGGTCATCGGAGATCTGATACCCTCAAGATGGGCCTACGAAGCCCTTTCCGTCGGATACTTTGCATACAACGACTACGAGAAGATGAAGTTTGACGCGGACAGGCAGAAATACCAGACCCTGTTCTACAGGAGCGTTTTCATCGACGGACTGCAGTCCGGTCTCGAATCTGCGGACAGCATCAGCCTGGAGACCTTGCGCAGGAACATACCGAGACTGTGGAGCACCTTCGGCATAAGACCGTACACAGGCATAGACTCTCTGAACAGCAAAGTATTCGACTCCACCGCATACAGGACAGCATCCGCCTGGCTCGACTACGCCAGGGACACGCTGGCATCAATCGGGTCAGAAGCCAACATGGATGCAGACAGACCATTGACCGAATATATCTCCTACCATGGAAGAGATGCACTCCTCGCCCTTTACAGGAACAACTGCAACAAGGGACTCGAGCAACTCCTCACAGGCTCAGGATCCGAAACCGCCTACAGGATAACTGACTGCACGATAGTCCCCGAAACCGGACAGGTCTGGATAGATCCAATATCCCGAAACGGCCGTGCTCCATTCTACAGTTCCGTGAAAATCTTAGGGAGACACAGAATTGACACGGTGCTGTTCAACTGCTCTGTCCTAATGATAATGTGCATCATCGCCATCGTGCTGCTGTTTGCAGATTTCGGTGAAAAACTGACATCGGAAAAAAACAGAAAATAGTTTTTGTCCATTATCATAAAGACTTTATCTTTGCATTGAATTTAACTTATGCTACAAGCAAAATACTAATTTAAATCAAATACAAAATGAAAAGAATAACTGTTATTCTTATGACTGCTGTCGCAATACTCGCTGTCTGCGCATGCGGCAATAATTCATCAAAGAAAAAGGCATCCGCACAGTCATCTGAGACTGAAGCGGAATACCTCAAAGCTGACTTGAAAGCCAAAATGGACTCCCTTGTCAATGCAATGAGCAGCCTGTCCACACCCGCCATAATGGATATTCAGAACGGCAAACTGACACTGACTGAAAAAGAGAAAAAAAACAAGCCCGAATACCTTCTCCCTCTTTCAAAAGCCGACGAGGCGGTAACATTGAACGACAAATACAGGGCAGTAGTCATGTACAGGGTGGATATGAGCATTGCGGAGCTCTACGGCATGCCCGTGGACAACTACAAGCAGGTCATATCAAAACTCCTCGTAGACATCAACAATCCAGTCCTCACAGTCGGGACTGACGGCAGCAACGGAACCAGCATCGCCGAAGGCATCAGGAACCTGTACAACGAAGCACTGAAGACCAAAACCCTCAACTATTTCTGGAACGCCATCACTGCAGGAACCATTGAGGAGCTCTTCATTATCACACAGAACATAGACAAGTTCATGCCCTGCTTCGATGACAAGTCTGCAGCAGAAGTGTCATACCGCTTCATTCTTGTCCATGAAGGTATCAAGGCCCTTATCCCCTATCATCCCGAGCTTGAACAGCTCCAGAGCATCCTCAAACCACTTGAGGTAATCAACGCCATCAGCGTACAGCAGCTCCGCGACCAGCTCATGGAGCTCAAGGGTGAAATCGAAACAGCACGCGGCCAGCTCCTCTGATACAGGCAGTAACCACGGCATAAAAAAAGCGGCACATTCTAATGCCGCTTTTTTTTATGTCTGCCACCATAATGACGGCTATAGCGTTATAACCCCGCGTCCGCTACGTCCGTCGATAAAGACTCCAAGCGGCTCCGGGAAATGTACGGCCTTGATGAAAGCAGTCTCCATCACCGTCACGGCCTGTTCTGCCTTGTCCAGGTCACAGACACCTTCTCCCCTGAAAGGATTGACCGTAAAATAGCCTATTCCAAGAGACGTGATATTCTGGAAAAAATGTGTACCCTGACTGGGATCTATACAGAAGTCCTTCAGGCCGCATTCCACTATGACCTTGGCCTCAGATATCTGATTCCATCTCACAGGAATACCGAGCCATGGGTCGCTCGACCCCCATCTGCCCGGACCTATCAGCACGTACGAACTGCCCTGCGCCCCCATAAGACTGTTTATCTCCTCTATCTGGGCAGCCATCTCCTCTGTCCTGGACTTGTCGAAAGAGCCGGGCTTGACGAATACCACATCGGTAACTCCTTCTATATGGCCAGAGCCGAGAGCATTTTCCGAATAGACCAAAGCGTGCGCGGTATCCACCGTACTCCAGTCCACTGCCTGTTCCTCGGCAAAGTCCGCTATGGGCCTTACCTGCAATACGCTCAGCACTGCATTTTCCCCTTTCGGGACATCCATGTCCAGAGCAAACTCCATCTCCACCTCACAGCGCAGCTCCTGCCTGCATACATCCAGCAGGTCTGTCAGGATACCGGGAAGCGGAATCACATCATACTGAAGGATATTGGCAAATGATATCACCCTCATGCCTTCCGAGAACGTGCCGGGGCGCAGCATCTGGCTCTGGTAGTCCCAAGTGGAAGCGACCTTGGAGAGATTGCGGAACCCCTCTGTCTCCGGTATCGAGAACTTGCGGATGTTGATTCCGTCATCGATGGATGTCTTGAACTCCTCCGGTTTCAGATCAAGCGCATACATGGTATCCTGGCCGTCCTTGAGAGCAAACCGGGGTGTGGACATCTGCACCGCCTTGGCCGGATATCTGGGACAGAAGCGAAGGGTCTTGCCGCCGTCCACCACCACCTTGCCCAGACCGAAAGCTATATTCACTACTCCGTCCTCTGGCTTTTCCCCTTCCATGGGATAGAAATTCATAGATTTGGCCACTCCGGAAGCCGTAGGGAAGAAATAGCCACGGTCCTCCGTTCCGCAGACATCCTGTATCACCACAGCCATCTTCTCCTCACTGAGCAGGTTGCCCGTCGTGTGCAGATAGGCCCTGCTCGCCGCCAGATAGACCGAAGCGTACACGCTCTTTATCGCCTTGCCCAGAAGCCTGAGCATCTGATCCTTGTTCTCGACACAAGGTATCATATAGGTAGAATAGATGCCGGCGAACGGCTGGTAATGCGAGTCCTCCAACTTCGAACTGGAACGCACAGCCAGTGGCACCGATACTGTTTCGATATAGGCCCTGAGCTGCTCCACAAGTTCCTCGGGCAGTCTGGAACTGACAAACTCCGACAGAAGTTCCTCATCCGGAATATTCGCGTCTATGACATACTGAAGTCCGTTCTCCAGAATGAAACGGTCGAAATAGTCAGTAGCCACCACCACCGTCCGAGGTATGGACACCCTCACACCAGGATACTTGGAGGACATACCGTACCTCTGCAGCACATTGTTCATGAATGCAAGTCCCCTGGCCTTGCCGCCGAGAGAGCCTTCACCCATTCTGGCGAAATGTATGTAACGGGTGTAGCTGTCCTTGTCGAACGATGCTATGATACCCTGTCCGGCCATTATGCGGTAATCCCTGATCTGCCGTATAATGAACTGTCTGGCATCTCCTGGATTGGGAAAGTCCGAAAGGCTGGCCTTCCGCAGGTTGCGGCCCAGAGAAAAGAGTCCCCGGGAATACATCCACTTGGAAAGGCGGTTCTTCGAGCAGTAGAAATCCAGTTCCCTGTCGGGTATTTCGGAAATCAGTAGCTGAAGTTCCCTTAGATCCTTGGCCCTGGCTATCACCAGATGGGTATCCAGATCCTTGACCACGAAATCCCCGAAACCGAATTCCTCACTGATGTATTCCGACAGCTGTATCAGCAGGGTGCTGGAATATTTCTCAATGAAACCGACCCCCATCTCCCGGGCTGTCTCCGCCACACTGCCCTGAGACGACTGCAGGATGACAGGCATCTGGGGTATGTCCTGCTTGATATGCCGGCAGAGTTCTATTCCGGCATCTATCCTCTCTGTCTCGGGTCCGTCCCCTTTGTGCATCACAAAGCCCACATCGGAAATCACCCCGAGCAGATTCCTGCGGTATCTGGTATAAAGCTCCAGTGCCTCATCATAGTTCGTCGCCAGCAGTATTTTCGGGCGGGCTCTTTTCCGCAGTTTGAGCTGCTGTTCGTTGAGAGCCTCCTTGAGAAACTCGGCGCTCTGCTTGAGCACCAGCTTGTAGATAGCCGGAAGGTAAGTTGAGTAATATCGTATCGAGTCCTCCACAAGAAGGATTGCCTGAACTCCCGAAGACAGAATGTCCGCATCAGCGTTCATCCTGTCTTCCAAGAGTTTTACTATCGCCAGAATCAGATCCGCATTGCCGTTCCAAGTAAATATATAGTCTATGGCCGACTGATCGGCGGATGCGATCTTCTTCAACAGTTCTCTGGAGAAATTGGTCAGTATCACTATCGGGATACCGGGCCATCTCTCCCTGATATGTCTGGCCTGGTCGAAAATGGCGGCATCCCTGACATTGAACATGTCTATTATCAGGTCGTACCCGGGCTCCTTCTCCAGCAGTGCTATTGCTTCCTGAGTAGTGTTGACCCAGGTAAGGGCCGGAGGATTGCTGATATTCAGGTCGATGTACTCCCGGTAAAGCTGGGCTTCGATCTGCCCGTCCTCCTCCAGGATATAGGCATCGTAACTGCTGGAGATCATGAGTATCCTGCGAATACGCTTCTCCATCAGGGAATAATAGTCTGTTCTCATAGAACTGCAATACCGGATACTACCGCATCTTGCGCCATGCCCACACTATGTAGGCGATCACAAACGGAATGGCAATGGATACCCAGGCCATCACCTTGAGGGTGAAGAGACTGGACGAGCTGTTGTAAAGAGTCAGGGAACTCTGCACGTCCACGGTAGAGACGTAGTAGGCGGTATCATTGAAGCCGGCGCAGAGCAGAATGGCCCATACGGCCAACAGTACTCCACCACCCACGATATAGAAGTTCTGCCTTACACCCTTGCCGAGGAAATGCCTTGCAAGTCCGGCCAGGACAAGAACCACTCCAAGCAGGAACACCACGGCTATCCACCAGGTGTGCAGCATATTGTGCAGATACTTGAACGGTTCTGCCGAAATCACTCCTGTAGCGGGATCCACCGCGTATCCGGTCTTGAGGAACATCCAGAGCACGAAGGCCACGAAAGTCAGGACAAAGGCAGGAGCCGTGATCATCAACCTCTTACGGCATTTCTCCGCAAATGTACCTACGTCCGGTTTCATCAGAAGGTAAAGCAGTCCCAGAGTCCTGGCTGCCAGAAATACCACTACTCCAAGAAGCAGGTTCATCGGATCGGCAAGGGCATCCAGACCGTGCCAGCCGTTGGTCCAGCGGGAAATGGCCGGAGACGCCGCGTCTGTAATGGTCACCTTGTCCATTACAAATGCCCCGCCTGTAAAAAACGTCCCGACTGCCACACCGAGCATGAATGTTCCGAGAGCACCGTTGAGGAAGAGAAATATCTCATAAGTACGGGCACCGAGAAGATTGCCGGCCGCCTTGCGGTACTCGAACGAGAACGCCTGGATGACAAACAACAGCAGAATGCATATCCACAGCCAGTAGGCTCCTCCGAAACTGGTGGAGTAAAACAAGGGGAAGGATGCAAATGCGGCCCCTCCGAAAGTCACGAGAGTCGTAAAGGTTATCTCCCACTTGTGCCCTGCATATTTTACTACAAAATCCTTTTCATCCTCGGAAGAGGCGGTACGGAGCAGCAGACCCTGGGCACCCTGCACGAACAGCAGGAACACAAGAATAGCTCCGAGAAGGGCTACCAGAGCCCACCAGTAATGTTGCAGAAAATACAGTGTATCCATAATTATTCTCCTCCTTTCTTAATCTGTTTGAGCATGATGCTGATCTCCACGCAAAGCATGGCGGTGAACAGGACAGCAAAAATGATCAGGGTCGTGAGAACGTTGCCGGACCCGACTCCCGATACGGCCGCATTCACTGGAAGCAGGTTCTGGATCGTCCAGGGCTGACGGCCTACTTCGGCTACTATCCAGCCCGACTGCGAGCAGATGTATACAAGAGGTACGCTGATGATGCCAAGCCACAGGAGCCATTTGTGCTTATCCTTGACGATGAGGTTCTTCCACTCGAAGATGATGTAGAGAATAAAGAGCAGGATGAAGAACATGCCGAGGGCCACCATGATATGGAAGGCGTAGAATACCAGGGGAACATTTGGCACGAGGTCCTCGGGCTCCTCCACATAATGGTAGCCGAAGTAGTCGAAATTCTGCTCCAGCACTGCCTCGGCCTGAGCCATTGCCTGGGTGTCTCCGGACTCCTTGGCTGTCTGATAGTCGGCCAGGGCCGTGACTGCCGCCGTACCCATTGCCTTTTTCTCGACAAACGAGGGCTCGATGTAAGTATTGCCATCTCTGTCGGTAAACTCGTAGCCGCCTTTGATGATGTCGTTGATACCGGGTACGAAACCGTCTGCCTGACGGGTGGCAAGGAATGAGAGCATGTTGGGGAATGATATCTCGAAAAGGTAAGGATCCTCTTCTGCCCCATCCTCCCCGATGATGTCCTTATCCGGATTGAGAATACCTACGGCCACCAGCGGAGCCTTCTCCGAACCATCGTAGAGACCCTCCATCGCAGCCAGTTTCATGGGCTGCACCTTCGCCACATTGTAGGCCGAGCCGTCACCTGTTCCTATAAGCACGGCAAGGGATACTATTCCGAATACCGAAGCGATACGGATGGACTTGCGGGCCATCACAGTCTCGCGCTTCTTGAGCAGGAACCATGAGGATACAGCGATAACAAATACAGAAGCCAGCACGTAGCCGTTTGTCACGGAATGCAGGAACTTGTTGATGGCAACGGGAGAGGAGACCACTGCCCAGAAATCCACCATCTCGCTGCGGGCAGTATCCGGATTGAATTCCATACCGACGGGATACTGCATCCACGAATTGGCTATCAGAATCCATACAGCAGACAGGTTCGTACCAATGGCCGTCAGCCACGTGGACACCAGATGGGCCTTCTTGCTCACCTTGTTCCAGCCGAAATACATAACGGCAAAGAATGTGCTCTCCATAAAGAAAGCGAATATTCCCTCTATGGCCAGCGGTGCTCCGAAAATATCGCCCACAAACCATGAGTAGTTGCTCCAATTAGTACCGAACTCGAACTCCAGGATGATTCCTGTCGCGACACCCATTGCGAAGTTGACGGCAAACAGTCTCATCCAGAATTTCGTAGTTCTCTTCCAGAACTCGTCTCCGGTCATAACGTACCGGGTCTCCATAAAGGCTATCAGAAATCCCAGACCCAGAGTCAGAGGCACAAACAGCCAATGGTACATGGCAGTCACAGCGAACTGCCATCTTGAAAGATCCACCAAAGTTGATAATATCATCTGCTTAAGGTTTAGTGTTTTTTTATTTATTCAATCAGATTCTCTATCACTGCCCTGCCTTTCTCCTGCTCGGTGCCGTATTCCGAAAGGGCCGGACGGAAAAAGAACACCTTCAGTATGGCAAAGATAATGAAGAGCTTTATCAGGATTACGATCCACAGCGTCCTGCCCAAGGGCCCCATGTCCCTGAATCCTTCATAATAAAACCGCCATATTTTCCGAATTCTCTCCATAGTTTACGCGCGGTCATATCTCATCGGCGAACATAGGATCCCAGGGCGGCAGCATAATCGGAGTAGTGTCGAGAAGCCTGAGTATGTTCCCGGGAACATACTTCTTTTCCACTACCAGACGGAACATATACTCCTCGAACCATTTGTCTGTCATCACGAGATGCCCGTCGTGGCCGGTCATGCCCCACGAATTCTCCACCATCCATTTCCTGGCATGGCCGTTCTCATCCAGATCCACAGCCATCAGCGTCATAGCATGGGACGAGCCGCTGGCTCCGGTCAGTATCCTCTCACGCTTGTCCATTCCGAATGTAGTGCCCATCAGAGATCCGTAGTCGTAATAGTCCACGTCCAGCACACCGTTCTTCCTGTCCAGGAACTTGCCCACGTCACATGAGAAATACATCATTGTGCCGTCCTTGATGGAAGCAATGGCCATGGCCTCGATCTCCTCGATGGGAAGATTGATGTACAGCCAGTTCTTGCCATCGTACTGATGGCGGTCATATTCTATCTCATAGACCTTGTAGAACTCGCGCGTAGGGTCGTTCATCAGCATCACATAGTTGTTCTTCAGGTCCACGCCCACATACTCGTCATAGAAGGACTTCGGCGTATAGGTCTTGGTGCTGACAGGCTTGCCTTCGGAGTCATACATCGTCCAGACAAACTCCACGGGTGGCTCGCCGAGATTGAGCACCAGGAAACGGTAGACGAAGGCCAGCATCTGAGTCTTGCGTTCCTCAAGCATGGCCGGAAGTTTCTTCTCAGGACCTGTCATCTCCCTCAGTTCCAGACCGAACTCCTTCAGCTTGAGGTCGAGCAGGCGGGACATGCCTGAAGTATGGTTGGCTGCATAAGTCTCCGGCATCACGTTGGACGGCACAAGGCCGTACTTGGTGATAAGGTCCGACACTCCCGTAAACTGCCCGCCGTCGTTAATCGTATGGCGGAAGAGCCATTCGACTTTCCGATCATCCATTGGAAGATCCCTGGTGTCTATTATGCCCTGCAGGAAGAGATTGGCCTTTTCAAGCTGGTCATAGAAGAATATATAATTCTGGGAGAACTGGAACGCCCCGAGGTTGTACTTCTCTATCATTTTAGCTCTCAGCACATTCATACCGGAGAAAAGCCAGCATCTGCCGCTGGACTGCTGGTCTGTGATCCCCTTGGACTCGACCTTGTCGGAGAAATGAAAGTCATAGCCAGCCTCTATTCCTTGTTTTACGGCAAGTTTGTTGATTTCATTAGCCGATATGGCATTGCGCAGGGCCAGCTCCTCGGGCGTTCCCTGCCAGCCCTGGCGGATCTGAGCCATCATCTCGTCGGTTATGCCTCCCTGGGCTATTGCGGCAACAGCGACTGACATGGCTGCACTGATGGTAAAAAGACGTTTGATCATAATCGTAAAAAATTAATTTTCAAATATAATAACTTTTCCCGAAACCATCGCCCCCATATACCCTGTCTGCAACAGGTCTCCCTCATGCCATAATAGTTCACCTCCGGGGAAAGTGCCGGGTTTTCCTGCGATTCCGGTACACTTTCCCCCGTGTCATGAGACTTCTGGGAAGGTCCAGCAGGGCATGCTTGGGAAAGTACTTAGTATACAGGCACTCTGAAAAAGAGCATCTGCTGGACCTGGGGTGAAATGGCGATTTTGTGGCAAAAAGCGGGCAGTCCAGCAAATCACCAAAATGTATGCGCTTAACAATCAGTGCGATACATTTGGGCAGTGCGCTGGACATTGTAAAAGTACTTATTAAGTCTGCCTTTACAGGCATATCTGGCCGCACTTGTTGTTTCCTCCCGCAGAATGCCTATGAAAATCCAGCAGTCGAAAAGACCAGGCCCTCCCACCGCTTCGCGGCGGGTCTCTCCCTCTAAAGCCGAGAGCGGTTAGTCTTTTCTCGTTGCTGGATTTTTCATTCATATCGGGACACCGGCCCCACTCCCGGGGAAAGTGCCGCGATTTCCCGCGAGAACGGTGCACTTTCCACCGTGGCTGGTGCAGAAAATTTGGTTTATAATATAAATTAGTTTATATTTGCATCGTAAAATAAAAGAGAGGAGAAGGCGCCACTCTTCTTTTTTGAAAATTTTAGTTTATTTTTTAAAGTATTTTATCATGAAAAGGAATTTTACTATTTTTGCAATCGCCTTGATGTGCTGCGCATCTGTCATCGTGACTTTGGCGAGGGATTCATCAACCATAAAGGCCGTGCTGACCGTAACTGACCTGAAGGACACCTGCGGCAATGTACTGGTCTGGATTGCACCGGACAACGGTGAAAGTGCCGGACCAGACTTCGGGGCGATAATGAACTCCGGCTGGGGCGCAATTATCTCTTGCACCGATGCCAGACCGGACAAGGACGGCAAACTGAACGTCAACAGCGAAATCGAAGTTCCTGAAGAAGGACGCTGGACACTGTACATGATGCACGACAGCAACCGTAACTGGAGCATGGACATGACGGAGGACGGATATCCCGCAGAGGGATTTGCCATGACGGCACTCAGGACTGACAGCATGGGAAATGAAGAAAAGGAGGACACCGAAAGGATTTCAATCGGTATGAATTACCTGTAAAATTTTTACTATTACGGACAATAAAACTACAGACTGCAATGGAAAACAATAACAACAACCAGAACGGACTTTCAGTAGAAAAGTCCCTCGAAATCATTTCTCAGGCTATACGCGACAGCCGGAATGACTTTCAAAGAAGAGGCGGTACGGCGATGCTCATATGGGGCACGGTGCTGCTGCTGGTATCAGGAATTGTGATGCTGGGGCTGGCCCTTACCGACAACCGCCTGTGGCACATCGCGTGGTTCCTGATACCCGTACTCGGATGGCCTCTGGACAGGCTGGCTTCCAGGAATTACGAGAGGCGCGGACACGGAGAGAATCTGATATCCAAGACAGTAGGCCAGGTATGGTGTACATTCGGCATATTCGCCGTCGCCACCGGAATACTGGCATTCTTCATACCGCTGCAGACAACCGCAATCATTGTGCTGCTGCTCGGCATGGCAGGTGCGATAACCGGATGGCTGAGCCAGTCATGGACTATTTTCCTGCTCGGAATCATCAGCGGACTCGGCGGCCTGCTGTGCTCTTACTGGCTCAATGAACCTACGTACATTCCCCTCATAATGGCCACGGCATCGCTGCTGGATCTGGTCATTCCCGGCCTGATCTTCAACCACAGAACCCGTAATCAACAGTAACGGCCATGGGAGACTTTGTAAAACTGGACCCGCTGCTGCACTCGGAACTGCGTCTGGCAGTCATGTCCACCCTGCTCTCGCTTGAGGAAGCCGATTTCGTGTACCTGCGCGAAGCCACAGGAGCCACAGCCGGCAATCTGAGCGTACAGCTCGACAAACTGTCCGAGGCAGGTTACATCACTGTCGAAAAAGGGTTCGTCGGGCGGAAACCGCGTACTGTCTGCAGGATAACGCAGAAGGGACGGGGGGCGTTTGCGGAGTATGTGGAGGCCCTGAAGTCGTATCTGCACTGAGCGCAGATACGACTTCGCTCCGCTTTTCCTACCCATCCCCAAACCCCTTCCCAGGAAGGGGCTTCGGTCGCGGGGCTCCGGTGCTGAGTGCAGATAAGACTTTGCTGCGGTCGCGGGACAACGGTAAGCGCAGATATGTCTTCGCTTACCGTTGTCCGGCCTCAGCCGGGAAAAGAGTCTCGAGTTCTGCCGCAAGGTCCTCGCCGTGCAGATTTTTAGCGATCACTTCCCCGGTCGAAGCATCTATGAGAAAGTTTGAAGGGATGCCGCTGACTCCGTATGCGGTCCAGAATGGGCTGGTACTGGCATTTCCGGAAAATTCCGCAAGCGCGTTGGGCCAGTTCATGCGGAACTCTCCAAGAGCTTCCTTCCAGTTCTGTACCAGATTGCCGTCAAAGGACATACCGTATATCTCGAAGCCGGAGCGGTGGTATTGCCAGTAAATACTGACAAGTTCAGGCAGTTCCTCACGACAAGGAGCGCACCAGGAGGCCCAGAAGTCCAAAAGCACGTAACGCACCCCTTCCCTGCCCACGACATCGCTGAGTTTAAGTGTATTGCCATCGGTATCTTTGCCTTCTATATCATAGTAGGGCAGTCCGACATCGACTTTTATCGCCTCAACTGTCTCCTGCAGACGCACATACAACGGATGCTCCCTCATACTCACGTGGAAGTCCGCCAGAAGAGCCTCGACTTCCGACTTGGAGCACCCCTCCATTAATCCGTCGAGGAGTACCAGACCCAGCACATTGTGATTGCCCCGGACAAGATCCATAGGATCGGCATCCTCACCTATTCCCTCCAATGACAGCCGACTGTAGAGATCGTTCATCGGAGTTCCGTGCGCAAAAAACATCTCGTAATCCGGCTCGTACTTCATAGTTACAGTCCCTGGTTCCAGCAGCACAATATCGCTCACCTGGTAAAGCCCGGACGGAGCGGAATTTGCTCCCATATACAGAAAAGCCGTCTGTGAGCCGAAATCAGATCCCTCTATCCGGAACGACCCGTTCTCTATCCTGGCCGAATCCAGTATGGACCAGTCTTCACCATCCATAACGTACATCCAATGCCCGTCTACGAGAGACTCACCAGCTCCTTCGATTACATACCTATTTCCGGAAACACAGCCCGACAAAAACAAGACAGAGACTGCAGCCACCACTGCAAATACAAGATTTTTCATACGCGTTACGTCTAAAATTTCTGCAAATTACAAAAATTTCTGCATTTGACTTTCTATGAAATCATGGCATTGGGCTGCCCTGGCGGCCGCCATCACTTTTTCGTGGGTGGCAGAAGAAGAGCCGACGGCAATGTTCTCATAGAGCGTATCGTAAAACAGGAAGGTATCACAGCACTTCAGGGCAAATGTCCTGTATGCCTGGATCTCGGCATTGAATTGACGGAACGGAAGGACACTCTGTCCGAAAATCTTGACTACGGGCATTCCCCGGACATACTGTACAGCCGACGCGGGATACGTCTTCGATGCGTCATATCCGGCAGGGGTATAGACGTTGGCGGCTATCTTCAGCCCGTTCAGGTCGTAGGTGATGCGGTGGATGTTCACCTGGCCCGCTTCGTTTTCAGTGAGTGCGCCCCGGTAGACCAGTCCGAAAGGATTGGCGTTGGGACTTTGGATGGTGGAGAAATCCTCCTCGGTAAATGCACGTTTGGTCTGTGCCACCGCCGTGCCTGCCAGCATGAGAGCTGCGGCACCGCACAGCATTGTCTTGAATAAGTCGTTCATTGCCATTTTCTTTTAAAATGTCTGTCACATACGTTCCTTCAACACCTCGAACAGTTCGTCCCTCGTGAACGGCCTGCAGCAGCCGGGCATCAGCAGACAGGTTTCGGCAGCGGCACGCAGGACTGTCTCGTCCGTGATGCCCATCTCGCTCCAGCGCACGAGCAAGCCTATCTCCCGGATGAAAGCCTCGAGCGCGTCGACACACAGGGCGGCTGTCTCTTCCGTCGTGCGGCCTTTCACGCCCCACACCCGTTCGCCCATTCGCGCCAGTTTCTCCTTGCCTTCATCGAGCAGGCGGCGGTAGAGGGCCGGATGGATGACGGCCAGCCCCTGCCCGTGGTTGCAGTCGGTGTAAGCACCGACGGCATGCTCCAGCATGTGACACTGGAAATCAGTCTGCTTGCCCAGCTTCAGCAGGCCGTTTTCGGCAAGGGCCGAGTCCCACATCAGCTCTCCACGGGCAAAGTCGTCATCGGGATTGGCAATGAGGGCACGCAGGTTCCGGATGACGTTGCGCATCACGGCTTCGTTGATTTCATCGGAGACGTTGTCCTCCAGCGGACGGCCCATATAAGTTTCCATGCAGTGGCTCAATGTATCGAAAGCTCCGCTGACAACCTGCCTCATAGGCAAGGTCTTCGTCAGGTCGCTGTCGAGTATGGCGAAAGAGTGATAAGCGCCGACAAGCGGCTGTTTCAGTTTCTTCGCGGTATTGGTGATGCGTTGTTCTGCTCGGCACTCGTGCCCGATGCAGTTACTACTGCCCCAATCGGCACGAACTCCGTCGGCAGGCGGTGTTTCTCGTACATCATGTCCCAGATGTCCTCATCCGTCCGTGCCTGTGCTGACACGATTTTGCAGCAGTCGATGACCGAACCGCCGCCCACGGCCAGGATGAAGTCGATGCCTTGCTCGCGGACGATGCGCGCCCCCTCCTGCACTTTATCGTAGGTGGGGTTGGGCAGGATGCCCCCGAAGTCTGTCACCGTCTTGCCACACTCGCGCAGCCAGCCGGTGATTGTGTCATACAATCCCGTGCGCCGCAGCGAGCCACCGCCATAGGCCAGCAGCACGTTCCGTCCCACGCGGGCCATTTCTTCCTTGATCGCGCTCTCGGCACACCCCTTGCCGAAGTGTTGGCGGACGGGGTATTGATAAGTAAAATCATTCATATTTATTCTCTTTCATAATTATCGTTGGCTTTCGGGAAAAAGAACGGCAGGACGTTGTACAGGTATTCCGGAATGGGACGGAACTCGTGGCGTGCGCCCTCTTTCTGATGGAAGGTCATGTTCGTGGGGTTGAACACCTCCGCCAGCCGCGTCATAGCCGTAAGGCAGGTAGACGTATGCCGTATTCGTCCGTGCCGCAGGAGACATACAGCAGGCAAAGGCAAAGTTGCAATGTGAGACACACATATTTGCGTTTCATCAGTTTGTTTTTCTGCTCCCAAAACCTATCTCTTTCAGCCACTCCGTGATGCCGTCAGTGTTCCGGTCCACGGCTCCGAAGCCTTTCAGGTGACTGGCATCGGGCGTTAGTTCCACGATGCGTGCAAGAGTCTCGTCGCGGTAGGTCTCGGCATAGGTACAGAAGGGAACGACTGTCTTGCCCGAGAAGTCGTAGCTTTCAGCGAAAGTGTTGATGATCATCGGGGCAGTCCACCACCAGACGGGGCAGCCGATAAAGACGGTGTCGTAGCTGTCCCAGTCCTCCACCCTGTCCCTGATGGCCGGACGGGCGTTCTGCTCTTTCTCAGCCTTGGCCACCTCGGTGCAGGGAACGTATTCAGAAGGATACGGCTTCTCCGGCTCTATACGGAAAAGGGTGCCGCCTGTCTGCCGGGCGATGTACTCGGCTACATGCCGGGTGTTGCCGCCCCAGCTGAAATAGGCAACCAATATTCTGCTGTTCTGTGCATACATACAGATTCCTCCTGCAAGTAAAAGAGTCACAAGTGCAAAAATTCTTTTTTTCATTTTCACTGGCTTAACTGTTTTTTGTCGAAGATGATTGTCAGATAATGCCGATTTCCTGCAGCCAGCTTTCCACTCCGCCGGTATTGCGTCCGCTCACATGGAAACCTTCAAGATATTCTGAGTCCGGTGTAAGAGTTACTATACGGTCCAATGTAGCCTCCCAGCCCGTTGTCGCATAAGTACAGAAAGGGATAATGGTCTTGTCTGTAAAGTCATACTCCTCGCTTTCGAGGAACGACCATATCGGCATCGGGGCATCTCCCCACCATACTGGGCAACCGACAAATACGATGTCATACTGCTCCATATTCTCCACTGTCCCGCTTAATTCGGGACGGGTCCCGTTCTCCAGTTCCTCACGTGCTACCTCAGTACATTCGGTATAATCTTCCGGATAGGGAACCACAGTCTCAATGCGGTAAAGCGTGCCGCCGGTCAGCTCGGCAATACGTCCGGCTACAGTGCCCGTGTTGTTGGTGCGGGTAAAGTAAGCAATCAGCATGCTGCTGCTGTCTGCCGAAGGACCTTCGGGGTTTT
Source organism: uncultured Alistipes sp. (assembly GCA_900544175.1). Lineage (GTDB taxonomy): Bacteria > Bacteroidota > Bacteroidia > Bacteroidales > UBA932 > Coprenecus. The sequence continues at coordinate 134,067 of UQUN01000001.1, read as the reverse complement.
CCGGTTGGTCTGTTGTCCCGTCGGATACGGGTTCATCGCTTACACAAGATGCAAACGCAGTGACGGCAAGAGCCGTCATCAGATAAACAAAATATTTTTTCATTGTCTCAATGTTTTTATTGATTCATTTCCAATTGCAAAATTACAGAACAGGGCATCGCCGGTCCATACACGAATTACTGATTGACACACCAATATCAACGGACAGAGACCCGCATCCCGGATTTATTTTGTCACTGCAAAGGTATGGCGGCTCAAGAGACACCGTTTTACAAGGATTGCGGTAGGGCGTACACTTATTTCTGTTTTTTCATTCCTCGGGGAAAAGTTTGGCGGGCACGGAATAAAGCCGTACTTTTGCAGGACAAGTCCCCAAGCCTCTCGACGATGCTCATCGGGGACTGTTTTATTTTTATACACTATGGAGAATCAAGGAGAAATCATACTATATCAGCCGGACAATGAAGTCAAGCTGGAAGTACGGCTGGAAGAAGAAACGGTGTGGCTGACGCAGGCGCAAATGGCTGAATTGTTTCAGACATCCAAGCAAAACGTAAGTCTGCACACGAACAACATCTTCAAAGAGAAAGAATTAAGTCCGGCAGCAGTTGTCAAGGAATCCTTGACAACTGCTGCCGATGGCAAGAAGTACCGAGTCAAGTATTATAACCTCGATGTCATTATTTCCGTAGGCTACCGCGTGAAATCCATCAGAGGCACACAGTTCCGCCAATGGGCAAACCAGGTGCTGAAAGACTATTTGTTGCGCGGCCATGCCATCAACTATCGGTTGGAACAGATTGATACAAGGCTTCAGAAGCACGAAAGGCAGATAGAATACCTGACGGATAAGGTGGATTTCTTTGTCCGCACCTCGTTGCCACCCGTAGAAGGCATTTTCCACGACGGCCAGATATTCGATGCCTACAAGTTCGCCACCGACCTGATACGCTCCGCAAAGGTATCCCTACTGCTGATAGACAACTACGTGAACGAGTCGGTGCTGCTGATGCTCAGCAAGCGGAATGCCGGCGTGAAAGCCGACATCTACACACAGGCTGTCAGCCGACAACTGCAACTGGACATGCAGAAGCATAACAGCCAATACCCCCCGATAGGCATCCATACCTACAAGAAGTGCCACGACCGATTCCTGATTATCGACGACACGGACATCTATCACATCGGAGCCTCGCTGAAAGACCTCGGCAAGAAGATGTTCGCCTTCTCCAGACTGGAGATACCGGCTGAGAGCATCACCGGTTTGCTGTAAGACATTACGACTGGGGCATCCCGGTACTGCAAATAAATTTGCTCTGCTCCCGGCTTCTGCGTATCTTCGCTGAGAAAAAGGCGGGCTATGGCAGACAAGGAAAATATAATCCTGAAGGACACCCTTGACGGACTGGGAACGGATGCCTACAGCGACTATCTGGCCCACGCCCTTTGTCTGGCCGGTTCATGCAGGCTGAAATACAATAGCGAGGAACGCGAGCTGCAGGCGGGTGACCTGATGATTGTCCGCAAAGGCAAGTTAGTGGAGTGCATCCGTCCGGCAGACGATTTCCGGGTGAAGGTGATATACGTCACCTCCGAATTCATCGTGCTCTCGACGCCGCTCAGTAACTATGGCATGAAAGGTCAGCTGGCTCTGTTCCGCAATCCCATCATGAAACTGGACGCCGGACAGCAGGAACTGTGCCGCCGGGACTTCGAGATGGTGGAAGCGCGGCTGGCGCAGACCGGTCACCATTTCCGCAAGGACCTGCTGATAGCCTCCATACAGATGCTGATAATTGATTTCTTCGACTTCCATTCCCATCTGTATGGAGTAGACAACATCCCGCTGCAAAGCGCCGCCATCATGAGCCGATTCCTCAACATGCTGGAGAACGGGACATACCGCAGACACCGCGAAGTGAACTGGTATGCCGACAAGCTGTGCGTGACTCCCAAATACCTGTCCGAAATCTCCCGCAAGATAAGCGGTTACGCCGCCAACTACTGGATACACCGCTACACCGTCCTCGACATCTCCCGCCTGCTCCGCGACAAGTCCCTGACCTTCGTCAGCATTTCCGACATGTTCGCCTTCTCGTCACCCGCCTATTTCAGCCGTTACGTGCAGCAGCATCTGGGGGTAAGCCCGACGGAGTATAGGGGGTGATATTCTTTCCCTTGTTAAGTAACTATAACCGCTTATAAAGAAAGAGATAGACATAAATAGGATATATATATGGAACAACAGTTTTGTCAAAGTTGCGGCATGCCCCTGAACGATGAGAACAGAGGGCTCAATGCCGATGGAAGCCGCAGCGAGGATTATTGCATGTACTGTTACAAGAACGGTGCGTTTACCCAAGATTTTACGATGGGGCAAATGATAGAGTTCTGCCTGCAATTCTTAGACCAATGGAATACACAGGCTGGATGTAACTTAACTCCCATACAGGCCAAAGAACAGATGCTTCAATACTTTCCGCGCCTGAAACGGTGGAAAGAAAAAGATGAACGGACACTGACGGAAAAAGCGACTCATTTGCTTGCCCAATGCGAAAACGTGACGGTCGCTTCCATTGACACCAACGGTTATCCTCGACCTGTGCAGATGTCCAAGATTGGAGCAAAGGGTTTTCATGAGGTGTGGATGGCGACAAGTGCCGGTTCTGTAAAGGTCAATGATTTTAAGGCGAACAACAAGACGGGTCTTTGTTATGACCATTACGGAGACGGGGTTGCCCTACGCGGAACGGTAGAGGTTATCACGGACGATGCCATCCGCAAGGAAATGTGGCAGGACTGGTTTGCCTATCATTTCCCCGGCGGACCGAACGACCCGAATTATGTGCTTCTTCACTTCATTGGCAAGGAAGCCACCTTCTGGATTAACGGCGAATTTTCTCACTCCAACATCCCATTGGAACAAGAATCCGTGGATACGTGAAGCGTGTCCGGGCCTTGCAACTAACCGCAAAAATGTAGCCATCCGCATCAGCGATGTGATGAACGACCCGCTTTCGGCGACTGGGGCGGGTGATTTTCCCCGTGGACGAAGGTTTCTGGAGCGGCGAAACGATGGAACAGCTACGTCAGTCCATTCGCAGAAATCCGTAGACGGGGTAATCATATCCGTCTTCCGGGTATCCGCCGTCATAGTCAGATTTGCTATTTTTGCATCCCGAACAGATAGTATCAAATCATGAAACGTACAGCAATTATAGCAATGACATGTCTGTTTGCCTTTGGGACAACAGCTGTCGCGCAACCGAATCCCGTACCGGGGAAAGACGGGAACAAATATGTGCCTTATGAGGAGCGCACAGGCAACGAATCCATCGTATATTTCACACGCAATCTGAGTCCGGAGGGCCTTATCAAGGCATACGAGCAGGTTTGCGGGAACATCGAAGGGAATGTCGGGGTAAAGCTGCACACCGGAGAGCAGAACGGACCGAACATCATTCCGAGCGAATGGGTGAAAGCCCTGCTTCAGAAAGACCTGCCGGAAGCCAGTATTGTGGAAACCAACACCTACTATACAGGCGACCGGTACACGACGGAGCAGCACCGCAAGACTTTGGAAGTGAACGGATGGACATTCTGCCCCGTGGACATCATGGACGAGGAGGACACTTTGACCTTGCCTGTCCATGGCGGAAAATGGTTTGAAAGAATGTCTATGGGCAGCCATATAACCGACTACAACTCACTTGTCGTACTGACCCATTTCAAGGGGCATACCCAGGGCGGTTTCGGAGGCAGCAATAAGAACATCGGCATCGGCTGCGCTGACGGCCGCATCGGCAAGGCCTGGATACACACCACACCGGGACAGGACAACCAGTGGGACATCGCCAAGGAAGAATTTATGGAGCGCATGACCGAATCAACGAAAGCAGTTATGGACTATTTCGGCAAACACATTACATACGTGAACGTCATGCGCAACATGTCGGTATCGTGCGACTGTGAAGGTGTGAACGCGGCCCCTGTCGTGACACCCAATGTCGGCATCCTGTCATCCACCGACATCCTTGCCCTCGACCAGGCATGCGTGGATCTGATATACGCCATGACCGAAGCAGAACATCACGACCTGGTGGAACGCATCGAGACCCGCCACGGCCTGCGCCAGCTCTCCTACATGAAAGAGTTGGGCATGGGCAACAACCGCTACATCCTCATAGACCTGGACAACGGAGGCAAACGCATCACCGCTGCCGAAGCCGTGAAGGGGCTCAAGCCATTTGTCCAGGAATAACCGGTTGCATAAAGCTGTTTTTCAACTGTCGGCTACAGTCACATGCGCCATGGTGGTAAAATTGAGCACTCCTCCAAGAAGTGAATAGAATGAGTCCTCAGACTGCTGATGAAGGGCGCTACCGTCCAAAGGGCGAAACAGGAAACAGGAAGCAACGTCCAACAGGCAGCAGGGAACAACTTCCAACAGCTCTCAGATGTCCAGCAAGTCATGTTTCGAGAAACACCTGATAATCAGAGCATCCAAAAAATGCCATCTGCTGGACCACGGGTAAAATGCCTGTTTTCCGGCAAAAAGCAGGGGGTCCAGCAAATAGCGCAAAACATAAACTTCTGATAATGCGGACAATACATCCGCAAGACAATGCTGGACCCGTTCGGGAGTCCCCGGTCATCACCCTTCCGAATTGCATTTTCCGATGTCCGACCAGCAAGCTTGTCCCGCATCTTCTCCCGAAATGGCGAACTGCACACTTGCTTTCCGCAACAGCACCGAATCACGGAAAATGCTGCCGTTGTGGAAAGGAGGGGAGGGCATCACTCATCACTTAGGTGGTCGCCACTTATTTGTCTTGAATAAAATGGGTCCGCATCCTCGGCTCGTACTCCGGCTTAGTGATGCCGTTCTGCCGTCCGCTTTCGATGCATTTCAGCAGCCAGGCCATGTTCTGGCCCAGGGTACGCTTCATGCAGGGCCGTATAGGTACAGCCCGACTGATTCGGGCTGCCGTTCAATATGACAATTTTCTTTCCCATTGTTCTTGATACTGATTGTTGATTATCGTTTTGATACTGCAAATGTAGGCGATTCCCCCAGCCGGAACAAGTACCGCCATACACGCATATTATCATTACATTTGCATACGTAATATTCAACAGCGATAGAACCATGTACGAGAGAAAGACACCCGTTGACCTGTACTGTCCCTTGCGGCTTACCATGAGTCTGATCGATTCCAAATGGAAGTCCTGCATTCTGGACGAGCTGCCCCCGCGTTCGGAGTACGCCATCACGCCGTTAGGCATGACACTGGTTCCCATCATCGACGCTATGATGGCCTGGGGCGAGAAGAACAAGGAATTATTTGAAAGAAAATACGGACAGAAACAATGAAGCGACTGATTTCTTTCCGGGACGGGCGGCAGGTCTGCCCGCTCGGACAAGGCACTTACCAGATGGGACGGCGGCGCAACGAGGAGATACAGGCCCTGCGCCGTGGCATCGACTTAGGCCTGACACTGATAGATACCGCAGAAATGTACGGTACGGAAGAACTTGTCGGTGAAGCCGTGCGCAATTGCCGCGACAAGGCCTTCATCGTCAGCAAGGTGTTGCCCGGCAACGCCAGTTATGAGGGGACAAAACGCGCCTGCGAGCGAAGCCTTATGCGGCTCGGCACGGATTACATCGACCTTTATCTGCTGCACTGGATTGGACGTTACCCGTTCGCAGAGACAGTCCGCGCCCTGGCAGAGCTGCAGCAGGAAGGGAAAATCCTGCAATGGGGCATGAGCAACCTCGATGTGGCGGACATGGAGCATATCCTTACCTTGCCGCATGGCGGGGAATGTGCGGCCAACCAGGTGCTCTACAACCTGAAAGACCGTGGCATCGAATATGACCTTATCCCGTGGAGCGAGGAGCATAAAATTCCTGTCATGGCCTACACTCCTCTTGGCGAAGGACGGCTGCGGGGCCACAGGACGTTGACAGAGATAGCCCGCAGACATAATGCCACTGCCACGCAGATCATACTGGCATGGGTGATGCGGACGCAGAATGTCATCGCCATCCCTAAGGCAAGCAGCACCGCTCATGTCGAGGAAAATGCCGGAAGTCTTGACATTTCTCTGACAGAGGAAGACCTGCAAGAGATCGACAAGGCATTTCCGGCTCCCACACACAAAATTCCTTTGGCAGGGTGGTAACCGGCGGCTGCCGGTCTACAGCTCCGCACCCCAGACCATCTTCTCCACATCCTCCAAGGTGGCGTTGAAGAAGCGCTGTTCCTTGTTGAGCGAGCGCATCTGCTCCATCTCCCCGTCGGTCAGGGCGAAGTCGAAGATCCGGATGTTCTCCTTGATGTAGTCCGGATTCGAAGCTCCGGGGATGACGGATAAACCTTCCTGGATGTGCCAGCGCAGGATGATCTGCGCAGGAGTCTTGCCATGGGCCTCGGCGATTTTCATGATCACGGGGTCCTTGAGCAGCGCACCGTCCGACATTGCCCCTCCCAAAGGGAACCAGCATTCCACCTGGATACCCTCTGCTGCGGCTTTCTTGCGCATTTCCAGACGCTGGGCATAAGGATGGCACTCTATCTGCAGGACGGCGGGCTTGATTTCCGCTTCTTCCAAGATCGTGTCCCACACCTCATCGTTTGCATCGAAGTTGCTGATACCGAGGGTGCGCACCTTACCCATCCTCACTGCCTTCTCCATATCTTTCCAGGCACCCACGAAGTCGCCGACAGGCTGGTGGACGTAGAGCAGGTCGATATAGTCCAGCTGCATCCTCTCCAGCATCTCATCGATGGCTTTCAGTGTCTTGCCTTCGCCATACTCCGTAGGCCAGAGCTTGCTGGTTATCCAGATTTCCTCACGGGGTATGCCGCTTTCCCTGACTGCCTCGCCCACACCTTCCTCATCGTAATAGGCATGCGCCGTATCGATGTGGCGGTAACCGGCACGCAGGGCTGTAAGGCATGACTGCCTGCACACATCGTTGGATGGCTGCAGGAAAGTGCCGAGTCCGAAGCGGGGCATCCACACGCCGTTGTTCAACTTGACCATAGGCACGCCCGCCACGGTCGTTTTCTCTCGTGCACTGGAAGCACTTATACTGCCGCACAGGACCAGGGCGGCCATCATCATAAGTCTTGTAAATGATTTCATACTCTTATTGTTTTCAGTCGGATTATTGCCAGTTGTCCACCATTATCATCGTGGTGATGTAGTCGAAGGGGCATCCCGCCTTCCGGGAGACGTCGTCCCATATCTCGACGGAACTGCATTTGCGGTTGCCGTAGGTCAGGACGTCGAACTTGTATCCGGCCTTCAGGTGCGCCTTCCCGATGAACTCCCGCACCATATTGGGCGGCATGTGCCCGTAGACGGGATAGACGATGCCGATTTCGTCCGCTTCAAACGTATAGCGGCCCTTTTTCACCAGTTGCGGAATGCTGAGCAGCTCGGTGTTCTCATCCGCCAACTCTCTGGCGACATACAGGCAGTTGCCTGTCCCGGTGAAATAAAGGATGATGCGTCTGGCTTTCGAAGCGTCGCACGAAGTGAACTGCACCAGGCCTGAGGTGACGGCCGCACCGCCGAGCGCAGCCATTCCCATCCGTTTCAATGCCGTCCTGCGGCTGATTCTGTTGTCAGTTTTCATACTTTTTCCTAATTATTGCAAAGTTAGAAGATGCCTGCCGGAGCAGTCTTACAGATAATTCGGGAGGATTTGCAGTTTTTGCGGATTATGCCCGTGCTGCCCTGCCCTTCCTCCACAATTGCCACGAATTCACGACATTCTGCCATACGATGTAGCAGCTCGGCGCCACGGAAATGACCGGAGTAAGGTACGTGTACGATACCCAGATGGCCAGTATCGTGTTCTTCTGCCCGAAGCCCTGCCCGCAGCTGATATAGTCGTTGCAGCGTCTGCCCACGAATTTTCCGATACCGAACTGCCAGGCGCACGCCACCAGTGCCGAGAGGGCAAGCATCCACATCACGTGCGGGTCAAAGTGGCTGTTCACCACAGAGCGGAGGGTAAGTCCGATAGCTATTATCAAAGAAATGCCCCAGAGGTAAAATGCAAGGTTTCCGCACAGCCGCAGCATCATAACATCCAACATAGAAGTCCTGCTGAACCACTGTCTCCGCTTCTATGACCGCCAGTTCACTACACGTGAAGCTATCAACCACGATGTCCTCACACGTTTCGAGGAACTGATAACCAGCTATTTCGATTCTGAAAAGCCGGAAGTGCTCGGACTGCCCACGGTAGCATGGTGCGCAGACCAGCTCCACTTTTCCGCCAACTATTTCGGGGACCTCATCAAGAAAGAGACAGGCAAATCCGCCATCGAATACATCCACCTTTCCGTCATCAACCGCGTCAAGGACCTGCTGGCCGGCTCGGACAAGACTGTAAGCGAGATCGCCTACGAAGTCGGATTCCAGTACCCGCACCATCTCAGCCGGTTGTTCAAGAAAGTGACGGGATACACGCCGAAAGAATATCGCGGGATGAATGCCTAAGCCCGCATTTCTTGCCGATATCGGCAAAATAATGATTACTTTTGCAAGAAAACAAAAGGATTCATGCCGATAGAAATGGATTTCATATCAACGAAAGAGTATGCCGCCAATCACGGCATAGCAGAACGTACGGTCCGGAACTACTGCCGTCAGGGCAAACTGCAGGGAGCACAGCTCGTCGGAAAGACATGGAACGTGCCGGCCGATGCCCATCTGCCGCAAAGAAAGAATGCACGGAGGAAAATATCGCCACTTCTGAAGGCCTTGCGCGAGCAGAAAGACGGCAGAACAAAAGGCGGCATATATCATAAAACCCAAATCGACCTGACCTTCAACTCAAACCACATGGAAGGCAGCCGCCTGACCAAGGAACAGACCAGATTCATATTCGAGACAAATACTGTCGGCATAACCGATGAGGCCGTCCGCGTAGACGACATAATCGAGACCACCAATCACTTCCGCTGCATAGACTTCATCATCGACCGTGCTGAGGAACCGTTGACTGAAAGCATGATAAAACAACTGCACGGGCTATTGAAATCAGGCACATCCGATGCTTCAAAATCATGGTTCGCAGTGGGAGAATATAAAAAATTCCCCAATGAAGTTGGCGGTAAGGAGACCGTTGAACCGAAAAAGGTCGGAACCTCAATACGCAGTCTTCTAAAAGAATACAAGTCCAAACCCGTAATACATTTTGAGGACATACTAGATTTCCACCAACGATTCGAGTCCATACATCCGTTTCAGGATGGAAACGGACGTGTAGGGCGACTGATCATGTTCAAAGAATGCCTGCACCACAACATCGTCCCCTTCATAATCACTGAAGATCTTAAATTATTCTACTACAGAGGGCTGAGCGAATGGCCACACACACCCGGCTATCTGACAGACACCTGCCTCTGCACACAGGACCAATACAAGGCTGCATTGGATTATTTTAAAATCAAATATTGACCGGTCAGTCCGGCCATCAGTATTTAATTTAGTCCACTAAACACCATCTTCGACACTTGTCTTTAACTATCGGGTTTAGTGACAACCACACGTTACACGTTCCCATAGATAGGACTACGTACCGACACTAATCGCGGGATATGCCAGCGCCTGCAAAGTGCCGGTGTCGGTGTCGATGCCGGTGTGGCGTAGCGGTGCAGACGGAAAATGCAGCACGTTTTTGTATACGCTGACAACCAGACACTTACAAAACGAGGTGCATTTTTCAAGCCCTTGTGAGACCGCGAAAATTGCGCCTCGATTTATAACTCACTAAGAATCAAACATATGCAAAAGGGCCTGCAATTCTCAGATTCCAATCAGATGACTCAATGAAAATCCAGCAGTCGAAAAGACCAGGCCCTCCCACCGCTTCGCGGCGGGTCCCTCCCTCTAGAGCCGAGGGCGGCTAGTCTTTTCTCGTTGCTGGATTTTCATGCGTCTGCAAGCCGTTGGGGAAAAGTGCACCGGAATCGCGGGAAAGCCCGGCACTTTCCCCGGGAGTGGAAATTACCCTGCTGCTCCGTCAGGACTGCTGCGGAAGGAACGGCAGCAGCAGCTCCGCGATCTGGACGGCATTGGTGGCGGCTCCCTTGCGGAGGTTGTCGGCGACGCACCAGAGGTTGAGGCCGTGGGGGACGGTGGGGTCGCGGCGGATGCGGCCGACGAAGACCTCGTCCCTGCCCTGGGCATACAAGGGCATGGGATAGACAGCGGCAGACGGGTCATCCTGCAGGACACAGCCCGGCGTAGAGGCAATGACGGCACGGACCTCCCCAAGGTCGAACTCCCTGGACAGCTCCACATTGACCGAGTCGGAATGGCCTCCGGTCACGGGTACCCGCACCGTCGTGGGCGACACGGCAATGCCCTCGTCCCCCAATATCTTGTGCGTCTCATTCACCATCTTCATCTCCTCCTTCGTGTAGCCGCTGTCGAGGAAACTGTCAATATGCGGCAGGATGTTCAGGTCAATGGGATGGGGATAGGCCGCCGGATATTCTCCCCACCTGCCTCCGGCCCTTTCCGCCTGCATCTGGGCCAAGGCCTTATAGCCTGACCCGGAAACGGACTGGTAGGTGGAGACCACGATGCGGCGTATGCCCCAGCGGCGGTGCAGCGGGGCGAGAGGCATGAGCATCTGTATCGTGGAGCAGTTGGGATTGGCGATGATCATATCCCCGGGGCCCAGCACATTGCCGTTGATCTCGGGCACCACCAACGGCACGCCGGGCTCCATCCTCCAGCAGGAGGAATTGTCCACCACCCGGCAGCCGACGGCAGCGAAACGGGGAGCCAGCTCCCGGGAGACGGAGGCCCCTGCCGAAAACAGGGCAATGTCGGGACGCGCAGCCAAGGCAGTCTCAGCTCCCACCACCTGCACATCCGAGCCAGCAAAGCGCACTGACCTTCCCACCGACTTCTCCGAAGCCACCGGCAACAGTTCCGTCACAGGAAAATGACTTTCTTCCAAGACTTTCAGCATCACCGAGCCGACCAGCCCGGTAGCTCCTACAACCGCCACTCTCATAGTCCGGCCCTCCCCTGCAAAGACTTCAAGGCATTCTCCAGATCGTAAATCAGGTCATCCACATTCTCAATGCCCACCGACAGGCGCAGCATGTTGGGATAGACCCCGGCAGCCACCTGCTCGGACGGGCTGAGCTGCGAATGGGTCGTGGAAGCCGGATGCACTATCAGCGACTTGGCATCCCCTACACTGCCCACGTGCAGGATCAGCTCCAGCCGGTCCACCAAGGCCGCAGCGGCATCAAATCCGCCTTTCACCCTGAAAGTGAGCACCCCGCCGAAGCCGTGCCTGAGGTATTTGCAGCCAAGGGCATGATAGGGATTGTCCTCCAGACCGGGATAGTTGACACTCTCCACCGCCGGATGAGAGGTCAGGAAACGGGCCACCTCGAGGGTATTGTCACAGCACCGCTCCGCCCTGAGCGAGAGGGTCTCCAGCCCCTGCAGCATCAGGAAGGAGTTGAACGGCGAGGGAGCCGGCCCGAGATTGCGCAGCCCGTCCACCCTCACGCGCCCGGCAAAGGCCGCCTTCCCGAACACATCGGTGTAGACCACCCCGTGATAACTCTCCGAAGGGGCCGCGAGCAAAGGATATTTCTCAGGATCCCAATCAAAATTGCCTCCGTCCACTACCACCCCGCCGAGGGCCGTACCGTGTCCGCAGATCCATTTGGTAGCCGAATGAATCACCACATTGCAGCCCCAGTCCACCGGACGCAGCAGCCAGCCGGCCATGCCGAAAGTATTGTCCACCAGCACGCAGATACCGCGGCGTCGGGCCATCTCCACGATCGGCTCGAAATCCGGGATGCTGAAAGCCGGATTGGCCAGGTTCTCTATGAAAATACCCTTAGTCCTGCCGTCCACCAGCGCCTCCAGGTCCTCCGGCGAGTCACTGGCCGCGAAACGCATCTCTATCCCCATGTCTCTGAGGGTGATGGCAAACATGGTGAAGGTGCCACCGTAGAGGAAGGGAGAGGTCACCACATTGTCCCCCGGACCGGCGATATTGAGGATGCTCAGCAGCACCGCGGACTGGCCCGAAGCCGTGGCCGTGGCCGCCACACCGTTCTCGAGGGCCGCCATACGCTTCTCGAACACTTCGTTGGTGGTATTGGTGATACGGGTGTAGATATTGCCCGGTTTCTTGAGTTCGAAGAGCTCTTTGCCGTACTGCATGTCGTCGAAGACATACGCCGTACTCTGGTAGATGGGCACCGCCGTGCCTTTGGAGACAGGGTCGATCTCCTGTCCTGCCCTGACCTGCAGGGTCTCGAATCTGTAATTTCTTTCCATAAAATATGCTTATTTTAAAATATCGTTCAATACTCCGGAGGCCGTCTGGTACGCTCCGGCTCCCGCACCCCGTATGACCAAGGGCGAGGGATAGAAATCCGTGGTCAGAATCACGGCGTTGTCGGTCCCTTCGAGGGAATAAAGCGGATGCTCGGGGGGCAATGCTTCCAAGGCAATGCAGGCTTTCCAACGGCAAGGGGAGGCTCCGCAGCATTCATCCCCAGGAAGCGGAACCCTATCCAGGGAGGCCACGAAGCGGAGGCGCAGTCCCCGGGTAGCCGCCTGAAGGAATTGTTCCGCGAAGGTTTTTTCATTGTCCTTCAATGCCTTGTAGAAATCCTCCACACTCCCCCGGAAGTACTCCTGCGGCAGCAGCGGCTCCGTCTCCACGTCCCCCTCCTCCAGTGCGGCTCCGGCTTCCCTGCCTAAAATCAGCAGCTTGCGCAGAACGTCCCGTCCGCTTAGGTCTATCCTCGGATCCGGCTCGGCATAGCCTTTCTCCACGGCCTGACGCACCACCTCGGCAAATGTCACCGACTTTCCGCCATCGTAGGTGCTGAATATGTAGTTGAGCGTCCCGGACAGCACGGCCTCGACCCGGTGGATACGGTCTCCGCTGCAGACACAACGGGACACGGACTCCAGCACCGGCAGGGCCGCTCCGACCGTCGTCTCGTACCTCAGCCCCGCACCGCTCTCCAAGGCAGCCTTCCTCAACGCCCGGTACTGGGCCAACGGGGCGGAGAAGGCGATCTTGTTGCAGGCCACGACCGTATACCCGTGACGGAAGAGGGAGGCGTACCGGCAGGCTATGTCCGCACTCGCGGTACAGTCGACGAATACGGAATTCTCCAAAGAGGTGTGGGCCAGGGCCTCCGTCCAGGCATCGTCAGCCGCACTGAGGCCCTGGGCAAGCAGCTCCCCTGCCCTCTCCGGGGCAATTCCCTCCGGATCCAGCACGTAGCGGCGGCTGTTGGCTATCCCCGCTATGCGCAGCCGCTTCCCGGTCCGGGCCGCCACCGCATCCCCATTGCACCGGATGATGTCCACAAGGGCCTTGCCCACAGTGCCGTACCCGGTTATGAACAGATTGATGTCCTTCAGCGGCGACCTGTCGAAAAACTCATTGTGGATGTAGCGTATGGCCCGGTCCGCTTCGGAGGAACGCACCACCACTGAGATATTGCGCTCGGACGAGCCCTGGGCCGTGGCCCTGATAGGTATCCCGTGACGGCCGAGGGCATCGAGCATCCGGCCCGTCGTACCGCATTGGCTGAGAATGTCGTCCCCCACGAGGCATACTATCGAATAGCCCTGCTCGACTTTCAGGGGATTGAGCTTGCCTAACGAGATCTCGTAGGCAAAACAGCTGTCCGCCGCCTCCCTGGCCTTCTCCGCGTCCTTCTCCGGGATGGCCACGCACATGGTGTGGACCGAAGATGCCTGGGTGATGAGTATGATGTTGATACCGCTGCGGCTGAGGGCCTCGAAGAGGCGGGCCGAGAAGCCGGGTACACCTACCATGCCGCTGCCTTCCAAGGAGATGAGGGCAATATTGTCCGAATTGGAAATACCCACCAGCCTCTCCTTGCTCCGGGGCGGGTTCTTCTCGATAAGGGTTCCCGGCGCGTCCGGGTCAAAAGTGTCCTTGACATAGATGGGAATACCTTCGGAGACCACCGGCTGGATGGTGGGAGGATAGATGACCTTGGCTCCGAAATGGGACAGTTCCAATGCGGCACGGTAGGAGATGTTGCTGATGGTACGGGCCGTAGGGACGGTCTTGGGATTGGCCGTCATCATTCCGGGCACGTCGGTCCAGATTTCCAGGCGCCGTACCCCGCAACCCACGGCCAGCAGGGAAGCCGAATAGTCGGAGCCGCCCCGCCCGAGAGTCGTGGTACGTCCCTGACTATCAGAGGCGATGAAGCCGGGCAGGACAAACAGCGAAGTCACCGGATTGCGCTCCAGCATTGCAGCCATATTGGCGTAGCTGACAGCCGTATCCACCACATTCACCCCGTCCTTGCGCACTGTCCGGATTATCTCGCGGGAATCCACCCATTTGACCGGAATGCCCTCCGAGGCCAGACGGACAGCCATTATCCTGGTTGACAGGAGTTCTCCGCAGCCCTGTATCGCATCCAGGCTGGCCTCGCTCAGCTCGCCCAACAGGCAGACTCCTCTGGCGATGCCTCTGAGCGACTCGAACACCGCATCGCACGCCTCTAAGGTACCGCGCTGCTTGTCCGCCTGGATCAGGCTGTGAATGATCCGGTAATGCTTCTCCTGATACTCGTCTATGATACTCTTGTAAGCCTCGTCCCGCGCCGCAGCCAGACGGCCGGTCCGGATGAGGGCGTCGGTAAAGCCGCTGATGGCAGAACAGACCAGAATGGTCCTGTCCCGGTCCACAGCCTTGGTCACTATATCCGCGACCCTTGACATATTCTCTGCGTTTGCGACAGATGTGCCGCCGAATTTCAATACCTGCATATATCTGATTTTATTGATTTTACTTAAGATTGCCGTTTATTTATCGCTGACTGGAGCCTCCAACTCCGGTCTGAGAATCTCCGATATCTGGCCGTATTCGAGCAGGAAGCCGTCGTGGCCGAATGCGGAGGTTATCTCGTGGTATTCCGCCCCGGGGATGTGGTCGGCCATATACCGCTGTTCCTCTGTCGGGAAAAGGGCGTCGCTGTCTATGCCTACGATGATGCAGCGGGTCCTGATACCCCGGAGAGCCGCCTCCACACCTCCGCGTCCCCGACCCACATTGTGACTATCCACGGAATGAGTCAGATACCAATAGGAATAGGCGTCGAAACGGTCGGAAAGCTTGCGGCCCTGATAGCGCTCGTAGGAGGCGGCGCGGGTGGCGAAAAGGGCGTCGGGATCCTCCTCATTCTGAGTGGTGTTGTAGCCCCGATAGCTGCGGTAGGAGATCAGCGCTATAGCTCTTGCCGCCCTCAGTCCGGCCTCTCCGCCGCTAAGGCTCCGGCACTCGCGGAAGGTAGGGTCGGCCTCGATCGCCATCCTCTGGGCCTCGTTGGACGCAGTGAGCCAGGGCGTAACTCTGGGACCGCAGGCCATAATCGCGGCACGACTTATCACCTCCGGCTCCATCACCGCCCACTCCAGGGCCTGGAAGCCGCCGATGGAGCTGCCTATCAGCAGGTCTATCCTACCGATGCCTAAATGCCGGCGCAGGAGAATCTCGGTGCGGACAATATCCCTGACCGTCACTTTCGGGAAATCCAGAAAAGCCCCGTCCGCCGGGCCGGAAGAGCCGTAGGCCGAGCAGAGCATATTGGCACAGACCACCGTGTACTTTTCAATGTCTATGGGCCGGCCCGGTCCGACCATCTCCGGCCACCATTCCTCCGGATCCGAATTGGCCGTCAGCGCATGGCAGATCCATATCACCTTCCCCGATGCACTGTTTTCCGTCACTTCTGCGGTTGCATTCGGGCGGTTTACGGAATCATTGCCCTGACCGCTGCACGCAGGCAGTCCATCCGGACAGGAAATGTGATACACTATTTTCAGATTGCTGATTGTGCCTCCGGCCTCGCACCGGAACGGTCCATTGTGGACATATTCTTTTCTTGTCATCGCGTGATGCTCCATTGATGCCCGTAACGATAAATCCAAACCAGTCCCGGGGGCAGAATCCGGACCTGTGGAATACTTGATATGTGTTTTTGGATTTAATGCGCCGGAGCCGGCATCCCGCCTGACTTACCGGCAATAGAGAAAGCCATGCATCGTAGAGCGATGCATTCGCATGGACATCATGGATATGTTGGAGTGCTTTCTCATTGCTGAGACAAAGATAGGGTTTATTTTTTCAGATGCAAATATTTTATTCGTGAATCCACGTGAATCTACGATTGTCTATCCGGATTTTTATGTTACTTTGCAGTAAATTCAGAATTTACCTACGCAAGATGGATACGGACATTAAAAGCCCCATACAGCGGCAATGACCAGGCGTGGGTTTATGCGGCACATCTAATCCAGAATTGATTATTATGACAACAGAAGATATATTACAACTCAGAGACCGTGGCGAAATGAGCAAGGTGCAGTTCAAGGAACGCATCTTGGACAAATACGACACTGGCTGCGAACTGGTTGCCATGAGTAACTTTCGCGGAGGTCAGATTGTGATTGGCATCAATGACAAGAGCGGGGAATTTAACCCGTTGTCGTATGCCGAAGTGCAGGAGACAACCAACATGCTCGGCAATATAGCTTCGGAAAACGTTGTTCCAAGCATTTTGCTTGATATAGATACTGCAAGTGTAGATGGCGGCAGCGTGGTTGTGGCCACGATCAAAGAGGGAAACAACAAGCCTTATCACGACAACAAGGGCATCGTATGGATAAAAAACGGTGCGGACAAGCGCAAGGTTTTCGATAATGCTGAATTGGCCGAGATGATGTCTGAATGCGGCAGCTTTGCCCCGGATGAAGCGGTGGTAAGGGATGCTACTTTGGACGATTTGGATGAGGATACGCTCAAGACATTCCTGCAGAACCGCTTTTCACTCGTATTGGAAAAGAAAGGGATTGTGGATGACGTACTCCGTAAAACTTCTCCTGACGACATTGCTGATGCAATTGCCAAAAGTCACAACTTGAACAAATTGATGCGTAATCTGCGATTCATCCGTCCGGACGGAAGTCTGACGGTTGCCGCCATCCTGTTGTTTGGCAAATATCCCCAGCGTTGGTTGCCTGTTATGACAACCAAATGTATCAGCTTTGTGGGAAATAATATTGGTGGCAAGCAATTCCGGGACAAAGTGAATGATGCAGACATGGAGGGTAATCTGTTGCATCAGTTTGAAACCATCATGTCGTTCTTTACCCGTAATCTAAAAAGCATACAGGTGGATGAAGAGTTCAATTCGATGGGACGACTTGAAATCCCATACAGCAGCCTGGTCGAGTTTGTTGTCAATGCACTTGTCCACCGTTCACTCAACTGGAATGCTCCCATCCGTATCTTTATTTTTGACAACCGTGTTGAAATACATAGTCCGGGTATCCTGCCGAATGGCTTGCAGGTAGAGGACGTTACCAACGGCACATCCATGCCCCGCAACAATTTCCTTTTCAGCAATGCCATCTACCTCCTTCCTTATACAGGAGCAGGTACAGGCATTCAGCGTGCTTTGGAAGACGGCTTGCAGGTAGAGTTCAAGAATGATGAAAGAATACATGAGTTTCTGATTACGATAGCCAGAAAGGGAAACTTAGACACTATCCGGGCAAATCCTGACGCTGACTTAGACACTATCCGGGCAAATCCTGACGCTGACTTAGACACTATCAGGACAAACCCTGACACTGACTTAGACACTACCCGGGCAAACCCTGACACTGACTTAGACACTAGTCCTCAACGGAGGAAATTAACCAATAAAGAAAAAGATATAATTCAATTTTGCAGCGTTCCAAGAAGTGCTAAAGAGATTTTAAACCGTGTAGGAGTTTCTTCGCACACCAAAAACAGAGAAAAATATGTAACATCATTGGTCGAAGCCGGATATTTGGAAATGACAAATCCTGATAACCCTAACGCCAGCAATCAAAAGTACCGTAAGAAATAACAAGCCTCGCAAGAAAACACATAAATATTAACGAATAATGGCGATAACGACAGAAAAAATACAGACATTGTTGCGGGATTTGGAGAACGACAGCGTAGAACGTACCATCTCGACCACCAACACCGACAAGTTCGGGCAGACTATCTGTGCATTTGCCAACGACTTGCCGGACAACAACCATTCTGGGTATTTAATTATCGGTGCAGAAGATGATGGGAAAGTTCATCCAATTCAAGTGACAGACGAGTTGCTCAAAAATATTGCAGCAATCCGTACTGACGGCAACATTCAGCCACAACCTTCAATGAGCGTTCAGAAAGTGACGCTGCCTGAAGGAGATGTTGTGGTGGCGGAGGTATATCCCTCACAGTTTCCTCCGGTAAGATACAAGGGACGGGTATGGGTAAGAATCGGTCCGAGGAAAGGAGTTGCCAACGAGGATGACGAACGACGGCTGTACGAGAAACGTGCCGCCAATATCAAAACATTTGATGCCATGCCATGTATGGGAGCTGTCGTGGAGGATCTTGACATTGACGTATTCAAACAGCAGTATATGCCCAAGGCCATACCGGCCGATGTTTTGAGCGATGACCGCCGCAATGTAAAGATACAACTTCAATCGCTCGGATTCTTTGACACTCGTTATGACTGCCCGACTAATGCAGGCATCCTGTTCTTCGGGAAAAACATAGAGCGGTTCCTGCCCGGTGCATACATCCAGTATGTACGCTTTGGCGGCAAGGGACGAGCTTCAGAGGTAAAGAGCGAATATAAATTTGCAGGTAATCTCTGTAAGGTGCTCTACCAGTTAGATACATTTGTAGATACGGCTATAACCAATCGTCGTCCCGTGCCTGTCAGTGCCCTTAGAGAAAAAACAGTGATGGACTATCCGCACTGGGCTACACGAGAGCTCCTGATGAATGCGGTATGCCACCGTACATACGAGAGCAACGGTCCCATTCAATTTTACCAATACGATGACCGCATTGAGATAATGAATCCCGGAGGATTGTATGGTAAGGTCAACGCGGAAAATTTTCCGTTGGTAAACGACTACCGTAATCCTATAGTGGCTGAGGCTATGAAAGTACTTGGATTTGTCAATCGTTTCAGCCGTGGAGTGCTTCGTGTAGAAGAAGAACTCAAAGAAAACGGCAATGGTGAACCTGAGTTCAGTCTGAACCTTGGTACTGCCTTTATGGTCATCGAGCATATATCGTCATCTTCGAATGAAGATGTAAATGAGGAAAAGAGTGAGGAAAAGAATTTTGCGTATAAAAATGAAGATGTAAATGAAGATGTAAATGAAGATGTAAACTTGTCAAAAGACGAATGTGCCATCTTGAAGATTTTGGAAGGGAATCCTAATGCCACGTACCAAATGCTCATTGAAACTTTAAATATGAATAAATCCAAAATATACAGAATCATCCGCAGGCTAAAAACCAAAAGAGTACTCAAACGTATAAATAGTGACAAGAGCGGTTCCTGGGTTATTTTAATAGATAAAATCAGTCGAACAAAATGAGCATACAAGACAACATATATTTTGAGCCCTTCAATTAATTCTCATTGGGAGCCATACAGCAAAGCAAACGTAAATGCAATACAGCCAATCAGCACAATTTAACGACATCAGCATGAATATCAGCAGCATAAAGTCCAACAGCCTGTCCGGCTTCCTGCGCTACGGCATCAGCCCGGACGTGACGGCATTCTCCCCGCTCAGGGACACCGCGCTTCCCATGCATGTGGTGCAGGCACATCAGGTGCATGGGGACAGGGTGGCCGTGGTGGAGTCGGCGGCTCTCACGCGGGAAGACCTCGAAGGCTTCGACGCGCTGATAACCGACGTGCCGGGAGTGGCAATCGGTGCCAGGACCGCCGACTGCATTCCGGTGCTCATGTACGATCCTGTCCGTCGGGCAGTAGCCGCAGTACATTCCGGATGGAAGGGTACGGTGCTGAAAATCGCGGCGAAGACCCTGTCCGCGATGTTCCGCGAGTTCGGAACCCGCCCTGCCGACATCTTAGCGGTCATCGGTCCCGGCATAGGCCCCGACAGCTTCCAGGTCGGCCCCGAAGTCGCCCGGGCCTTCCTCGACGCAGGCTTTCCGGAAGCCGGACTCCCCGGAACATACTCCTCCGACAGACCGGTTATCTCCGACCGTGGGCCCAGGATACCCGGCACCATGCAGGGCGGCCTGCACATTGACCTCTGGGAAGCCGTCCGCCTGACACTGTTCCGGGCCGGTGTCCCTGACAGCCATATCCTCTCCGCCGGCATCGACACCTACACCCACCCCGGCTTTTTCTCCGCCCGCCGCGAAGGCCCCTCCTGCGGACGCACCGTCAACACCATCATGCTCAATCTCTAACCAGTCCGGCCAGTCCGCCGACACCGATGCCGGCCTACAGAGACTTTCCCTCCCCGCACAACGGTAAGCTGTGCAGCGCCCCATTTTCGCAAAACACTAATACTCAAAACAATAGAAAGCACGTGTGATCTTTCAGCCCTCTTACAACATCCCGAAAAGATCACACATCACATGTAATTTACTGATTATAGAAGACTTGCAAAAACGCTCCGCTCTCCTGCCTACCGTTGTTGCACAGTCAGAATATTATACCTAACTTTGGGATATTCATTAACCGACAGAAGCGATAGATTATGGAGCGGGAGAAGAAATTCTGGCATATCTGCACGGCAGGACTGGAAAAGGAACTCATTTTCAAGACAGAGACTGATTACATTTTCGGGATGAACTGCATTCCGTTGAGCATTGCGGACAGAGCGGTATCCGTAAAGACATTCTGCCTGATGGACAACCATGTCCATTTCATCGTTCACGGAGCGGCTGAAGAGTGCGGCAGTTTCATCAAAGGATATCGGAGACGTCTGTTCACATTGGCCGATATGAGCCGGGCTGAAATCTGCATGAAGGAGATTAACGACACTGAATATCTGATGCGGGCAATATGCTATGTCCTGCGAAATCCGACAGCTGCCGGTCTCGCTGTCTTGCCGTCACATTACAGGTGGGGTTCAGGGCCGCTGTATTTCAACGGCGGCAATATCCCTGTCAGGAACCTGCCGCAAACCACTATCGCAGATCTCAGCCAACGCAGGCAGATCAGCCTGTTCCGCTCCCGACAACAGTTGCCTGGACAATACACCGTCACAGCGGACGGACTCATCTGTCCGGAATGCTACACGGATATCTGGTTCGTCGAGAACCTATTCGGGACACCGGTCAGGATGCTCTATTTCCTCTCACGCAATGACAGCATGGAAATGGAACTCACCGCCGGCATCCTTCACAAGGCCCGCTACACCGACAGCGAGCTGGCAGGCACAGTCACGAATATCTGTCTCGAAATATTCCGGAAACAGTCCCCGGACAACCTCAGTATCGATGAAAGATACCGGCTGGCCAATATTCTCCGCAAACGTTTCGGTTTAGGCATCAAACAACTGGCCAGGCTGACCCGTACCAGCGCCAGTCTGCTCGGGCAAGTTTTCCATTCAGGACAACGGTAAGTTGCGCAGCACTCCTTTTCCATAACACACTAACACTCAGGGATGTACAAACCGACATTGATCTTCCTGACCTCTAAAAACATCTCGAAAAGATCACACCCATTTCGTAAGGTACTGATAATTTAAGACTTACAAAATAGCCCCGCTACTCTGCTTACCGTTGCCATTGTCCCGTCCCGTTCTGTACTTTACCGAACAACAATGCAGACCCGACCGCAAAATACACCCGAATCCCGAGCCATCGACAGCCTCCCCCCACAACGGCAGCAATAAAACCACGGACGACAGAACAAATGGCGTATCTTTGCAGACCTATGAAACATCCCGCAAACAATTCTTCCCGGATTGAGTCGGTGGACGCTCTGAGGGGATTCGCGGTTATGGCCATTGTACTGGTCCACAACCTGGAGCATTTTATCTACCCGGTGTATCCGACGGACGCACCGGCATGGCTCGGTACGCTCGACCTGATAGTGCTGGACGGGACCTTCTCCCTTTTCGCGGGAAAGGCCTACGCCATTTTCGCCCTGCTCTTCGGTCTGACATTTTTCCTTCAGAATGACAGGCAGAAAAGAGAAGGGAAGGATTTCGGCTGGAGATTTCTGTGGAGGATGCTGATGCTGGCCGTGTTCGCGACACTCAACGCGGCATTCTTTCCCGCGGGCGACGTGCTGATGCTCTTCGCGGTGGTCAGCATCGTGCTGCTGCTCACACGCAACTGGAGCGACAAGGCCATCTTCATCACCGCCATCATCTTCCTGCTCCAGCCCGTCGAGTGGTTCCACTGCATCGCCGCACTGATCAACCCCGGACACACCCTGCCGGACCTGCACGTAGCCGAAATGTACGCCGAGGCCGCCGAATACACGAAAGCAGGAGAGCCGGGGGCATTTTTCTTAGGAAACATCACCTTGGGGCAGAAGGCGAGTCTCCTCTGGGCTGTCAATGCCGGCCGGTTCGTCCAGACCGCCGGACTTTTCCTTTTAGGGCACTGGCTCGGACGCAAGCGGATATTCAGCGACAACGGCGGCAATGGCGGCAACGGGGACAACACCCGCACATGGACCATCATCCTCGCAGCCGCCGCGACGGCATTTGCCCCGCTCTACGCATTGAAGGAGATGGCGATGCAGACTCCGGGCACAGCCGCCCAGTCCGCAGCTACGGCCCTCGACATGTGGCAGAAACTGGCATTCACCCTCGTACTGGTATCCGCATTCATGCTGTCATACAGACTCAGCGGCAGATTCCGCAAGAGCGTCTCAGGCCTGCGCTGGTACGGCCGTATGAGTCTGACCAACTACATCTTCCAGTCAGTGGCCGGTGCATTGATTTATTTCCCCATCGGCCTCAACCTCGCCCCGTACTGCGGATACACGGTCAGCCTGCTCATCGGAATCGCCGTATTCCTGCTGCAGGTGCTGCTGAGCAGATGGTGGCTGTCACGCCACAGACAGGGCCCGCTGGAGACCTTGTGGCACAAATGGACCTGGATGCGGTTCAAGAGAGCGGCCTGATACGGCACAAAACAACTTATTCTAAAAAAGATATGGATATACAGACATTCATCAGCAAATACCGCCAGGCTTTTGGTGAAACGGCGGAACTTCCGCTTCTGTTCTATTATGATAACGAACCGGTGGCAGATACAGATAAGATAAACGGTTGTCTCTTTAAGGGCATGGATGCTGCGAGAAAAGGGGAAGGGCTTAGCCTGAGTGCCGAGACCATCGGTTGTGGCGGAGGCAAGCTCTATACCGCCTTTGCTCCGATGCCTGAGCATGTTCCCGGCTTCGTGTCGCAGAAAGAACGCTACAAAGCTTCTCGGAAGATGTGATAACGTGCATTGAACGACTTGATATACGGCCGGCTGCTAAAAAGTATCTCAATTTCATACGGATTGACCGCGCAAAGAGTTTTGAGCCCATGGAAGGAATATTGTTCTTTGCTACTCCCGACATGCTGTCTGGACTGGCAACTTGGGCATTCTTCGACAACAACGCCGATGATGCGGTCTCCTGCATTTTCGGTTCAGGCTGCTCATCGGTCGTCGCCCAGGCCGTAAGAGAAAACAGCATAGGCGGCCGCCGCACGTTTATAGGCCTGCTCGACCCTTCCGTGCGCCCTTATGTAGAAAGCAATGTGCTGAGTTTTGTGATTCCGGCAAGCCGTTTCAAAGAAATGTGCCGGACAATGGACCGTTGTTGCCTCTTCCATACGAATGCATGGAACAAAGTAAAAGAACGGATTACCCACAATAGCTGATTCGTGCTTATTCGCCCGCCACTACCCTCGGACTGACCGGTTCTTTGAGGAAATTGATGTCCTTCACGCCCACCTTGGCGAAAATGGCGGTTTCGTGACAAAAAGCGCGCAGTCCTACAGGACGGGTCAGTTGCATATTCCGGAGGTTTTGCTATTTTTGCCGCCTGTTAAACAGACACTAAAACCGGACAACTGACTCAACACCTACAGCCATGCACCTCAAGGCCACCGTCATCTCCCTCGTCCTGACCGCAGCTGCATGCCTCAGCTCTTCAGCGGCAACAGACACCCTCGGTATCGATAATGCGAACGACTCAAAGGGCAGCAGGATTCTCCGTTTCCTCTCGGAAAAGGTAAGCGTAAGCGGCTATGCCCAGGTCGGTTACCAATACGACACCTACGACATGGCGCATGACGGAGCCTTCAACAAGTTCAATCTGTACAGGGCAATGATCATCGCCGACATCAGGCCCGTCAGGCATCTCGACCTCTATTTCATGGCCGACTTGTCCAAATTCAGGCTGCACGAGCTGTTCGTCAGATACCGCCCCGTGGATGCGTTCTACATCCGGCTCGGGCAGTACAAGACGCCCTTCTCTATCGAGAGCAATATGTCTCCCTCCGTCCTGGAAATAATAAAGGGAGCCCAGGCAGTCCAGTACCTCGCGGGCATCGACGGCTCGGACATCTGCTTCGGTGGAGGAGCAGGCAGGGACCTTGGTCTGGAAGCGGGCGGTGCATTTCTGAAAATAGGGAAGGACGGCCGCAATCTTTTCGAGTACCGCATCGGCGTGTTCAGCGGAGAACCATACAATACGGCCGAGACCAACAACCGGAAGGATATTGTCGCGAGCCTGGCTCTCAGGCCGGCAAGTTTCCTCAAGCTGCACGGTTCCGTCTACATCGGAGAAGGTACAGCCAAGGCGGACAGTCCCTACGGCTGCTTCAGGGAAGGCGAGACATACCGGAGGAACAGATGGAGTGCAGGAGCGGAGATTAAGGCCGGGCCGGTATATCTCCGGAGCGAATACATGGAAGGACTTGACGCTGATGTCAGAAGCCGGGGGGCATACGCCACCCTCGTAGGTTCCCCTGCCCGCTTCCTTGACATCGTGGCCTCGGTCGACTGGCTGGACCGGAACATTGCCCTGAGCGACTGGCAGTGCAACTATATCTTCGGACTGCAGTGGAACATCTACCGCAAATGCCGCCTCCAGGCACAGTACGTCTATCAGCAGCGCTCCAGTAAGAGCGAAGGCATCTACAGCGGCATTCCGTCCTCGCACATGCTCATCACACAGTTACAGGTGGGTTTCTGAATGCTCACCACAGTGCCACCTTGCCTGCGCTGCCCAAGTCGAGTATGCCCGTATCTATACCCAGGGCCTTGAACACCCGACTCATTGTGGGCAGGGTGATGATGCTTTTGCCCTTTTCCAGCCGGGATATCTGTGCCCGCTGCACACCGATGCGCTCTCCCAGTTCCTCTTGCGTCAAGTGCTGCTCCTGACGCGCCTTCCTGATGGCCTCTCCGACCATGTAGGCGTGGACATCCTCCTGCAGCTGTGCCTCCATGGCATCGCGTTCGGGAGTGCCTGGTTTGCCGAAGGCCCTATCTATGTGCTCACTCAAAGGGGTAAGTTTCATCTGTGCCATCTTCTTTATTTATTTTGTCTTTTGTGATAAAAATATTCTTTCCGTATCTTTTCCGCCTTTGCTATCTCTTTGACCGGTGTTTTCTGCGTTTTCTTGATAACGCCGTGCGTGGCGATGACAAGCGCACACTCTTCCGTGTCCCAAAAGGCAAACAGCCTGTACTGAACACCGTCGAACAAAGTACGCAATTCCCATATCTCCGTATTTTCCAACTTCTTGAACAATTCTTTGTCCAAGATTCCATTCTCTACCTTAAGCAGGTTATACACAACTTTCTGATATGCCTTTCGCGGAAGCGAATACATAAAGGCATCCGCCTCTTCCATCAACACTACTTTAAGTTTCATCAGCCTTTTTTATCTGTATCCGGGTGCAAATATAACTATTTGTTTCCATCAAAAGAAACAACAGGAAAATTTTTCACGGGTGAATATTTCACGCCGACTGACCTGAAGCCCGGCTCAGGGCTCTGAACAGTGCATCAGGGATGTCGGATGAGGCAGTGCGGAAGCCGGCGTTGCCGTTTATCTCGCAGACCTTGAATCCTCCGTGCCCGTCGAAGAGCAGATCCACCCCTGCGAAGAACAGGCCGGCGGCACGGGCAGCGGCAAGGGCCGTCGAAGCGGCTTCAGGCGGCAAGGGTATCTGGCGGAAAGAGCCGCCGGCGGCAAAATTGGACTTGAAGCTGCGGTCGTTGTAGCGGAGCACGTGCCCGGCCACCTCGTCCCCGGTCACCCACACCCGGATGTCGCGGCCCCGGCTGGAGGCGATGAACTCCTGGAGCACCGGGGTACAGCCGTAGGCCACTTCCTCCGGAGTCTCCCCGAACTCGGTTATGCCCCGCGACAGATCCTCCAAACGGCGGTCCATCTCCCTGCGGCAGGCATCCAGAGCCTCCATGTACTCCCGCTCATTGCCGATGAGAAAGACATTCTCCCCCTTGGAGCCGTAATTGAGTTTCAGGATAAATGGAAATGCCGCACCGCCCTCTGCCTCCGCCAGGGACAATGCCCCTGGCACCGGGACTCCCGCCGCAGCTAAAACCTCCGAGCAGCGGTATTTGTCCCGGCACAGAATCATCGAGTCAGTGGAATTGACCACCGTCACCCCCTGAGCCTCGTACCACCGCGACAATGCGGTATTGTACCCGCGCATCAAGACAAAATCCGGTTTCCACTCAGGTGCGCCCTCAGGAGCCTCCGCCACCGAATATCCGTAGAACAGTACCTCGACAGACATCCCGTGACGGGCTGCCGCCTCCCGGAACCAGCCGAAGGCATTGTTCCCCCTCGGAGTCGTCGAGGGGTATATCAGCAGACCTCTTTTCATGCCGCGAAAATAATACTTATATCATTATTCCTCCGTTTTTCATCCGTATTTGGGCAACTTTCACTATATTTGACTTCGTCATTTAGACTGTCCTGACGGAAAATGACAATATTGACATGAAAACAGAATTGACATTGCGCAACTGCATTTCCGAGACAGCCCGCCTGAAGGAATTTGTCCTGACAGCAGGAAAACTGGCAGGAATAGAATATGATTCCGCCGAAAAACTGCTTGTAGCAGTAGAGGAGGCTGTCACCAACATTATTCTATACGC
Organism: uncultured Alistipes sp.; assembly: GCA_900544175.1. Taxonomy (GTDB): domain Bacteria; phylum Bacteroidota; class Bacteroidia; order Bacteroidales; family UBA932; genus Coprenecus. Next base: position 107,021 of record UQUN01000001.1, on the reverse strand, counting down.
ATATGCAGAGCGTAATGGCGACATACACCTGACGGCCTGGACTCAGGACGGATGCCTTACATTCGAGATAAGGGACAAAGGCATTGCGTTCGACCCTACCGCCGCTGGAAATACAGACATCACACTTCCTGCCGAGAAGAGACAGATCGGAGGACTCGGACTGTTCCTGATCCGTGAGATAATGGATGGAATCAACTACCGCAGATGCGGCGACGAGAACATACTGGTTCTATGGAAACATATCCATCCGGAACCAGACGGCAGTGTTTATCATGAGCAGTACGGGAGAGACTGAAGAACCGTGCTCCAGCCTCTCCCGTACATTCGCAGGATAAGACGTTTTCTATTCCTCGTTCATTTCAGCAGATGCTCATCGATGATCTGTTTGAGCTGGGCCTTGGAAGGCGCGCCGGGGCTCATCGACGGCTCCCCGTTGGCGGGGATGAAGAGCAGCGTAGGTACCGAGCGGATACCGAAGGCTCCGGCCAGTTCGCGTTCCTGGTCCACGTCCACCTTGTAAATCGTCAGCTTGTCTCCGTACTCGGCCGCAAGTTCGTCCAGGACAGGACCGAGAGCCTTGCACGGTCCGCACCAGGTCGCGAAGAAGTCCACAATGGCAGGACCCTCGCCCTCGTATTTCCAAGTCTGGGGATTAGCCTCGTAGTTATATACTTTCTGCAGAAACTCCGCTTTCGTTATATGCTGTACCTTTTCCATGTCGCTGTCGTTTTTCCCGGCTTTCCTCTCCTGCCCGGCCGCCCCGTTCGGGACAGCGGACAGAAGCAGGATTCCGGCTGTTAATAGTAGTGTTGTTATGCGTTTCATTATTTCCTGTAAATTTTATCCTCTATCCTGTCCTTGGGGAGCTGGCGGGTGCAGAAGAACCAGTCGTAGCACTTCATGTCACCTTCCTCTCCGTCCATACGGCTCTTGGCCACTCCGCAGGAACCGGCCGTAGGCACGATCACCTCGTCTCCGGGCTGCCAGTCGGCGGGCAGGGCCACTCCGAACTCATCTGCGGTCTGCAGGCCTACAAGCACTCTCTTGAGCTCATCAAAATTCCTGCCAAGCGAGAGGGGATAGTAGATAATGGTGCGGATGACATTCTTCGGGTCGATGAAGAATACGGCTCTTACGGCCTGTGTAGCGCTCTCGCCGGGCTGGATCATGCCGTACTTGCGGGCAATGTCCATGGTGATGTCCTCGATGAGGGGGAAGCGTACCTCGACGTTTTTCATGCCCTTGTACTCTATCTTCTCCTGAATGGTGCGCAGCCAGGCGATGTGGCTGTAGAGACCGTCCACGGAGAGGCCGATGAGCTGGGTGTTGAGAGCCTCGAACTCGGCGGCGCGGGAGGCGAAGGTCATGAACTCGGAGGTGCAGACAGGAGTGAAATCAGCGGGATGGCTGAAGAGAATCTTCCATTTGCCCTTGAAATCCTCGGGGAAACGGATCTTGCCCTGAGTGGTTACGGCCTCGAAAGCGGGGGCCTGGTCGCCTATGCGGGGCATCGGATAAAACTGCTGCTGGTTCTGGGTCTGGATGTTGTTGCTGTTGTCCATAATTATTGATTTTTAATGATTAATATTCCGTTTGTTTTTGTTTTACGGTGCAAAGATACGGCGGCGGTTTTTATAAATCAAATCGATAATTTTTATATTATTATCGAAATTTTCTATATATTTGCCTGTAGACAAATCGAAGCCGGAGTGTACTCGACATAAAATTTGATGCAATGAACAGACATAGCACATCACCCGCAACTGACCAGGAACAGTTCCGCTCAGAAGCAAGGAATTCCAGCGCAATGCAAAGACGGACTTCCGGGACATCCGGCCCGGCAACCGGCTCAGCAGCCAAATCCACAGTTCCTCCTGTACCGGCTGAGGCCAATCTGAGCCTGACCGCCCTGCGCTACATCGTGGCCGTGGACACCCACCGCAACTTCGTCAGGGCCGCCGAGGCCTGCGGCGTCACCCAGCCGACCCTGAGCGCCGGCATACGCAGCATAGAGACAGCCCTGGACGTGAGCATATTCGACCGTGGAGCACATCCCGTCCGGCCTACTGCACTCGGAGAGAAGATCATCGCCCAGGCCCGGGTGACCCTGCACAACGCCTCACAGCTCAGGGAACTGGTCGCAGCCGAAAAAGGCGATGAAAGCGGAGAAGCGGTCATAGGCATAATCCCGACCATTGCCCCCTACATCCTGCCGGGACTTTTCAAACGGATACATTCCGATTTTCCCGCAGTACACCTGAAAGTCTCAGAGATGCGCACACGCTTCATTATCGAGAAACTGCTGGCGGCGGAGATAGACATGGCTATCCTCGCAACCCCGCTGGAGCAGAAAGGCCTGCTGGAGATACCGCTGTACTATGAGAAATTCGCGGCCTATATCTCCCCTTCCGACGAACTGTACGCCATGAGCGAGGTTCCGGCTGACAGCCTGGCCTCCGACCGACTGTGGATACTGGAAGAAGGCCACTGCCTCCGCAACCAGGTCTTCAATTTCTGCCACAGCCGCCGGCGCACACACACCGAGTACCAGGCCGGCAGCATCGACACGCTCGTGCGCATCGTGGATACCAACGGAGGCTACACCGTCATCCCGGAAATGCACACCGCCTTCCTCTCCGAGGAGCAGCGCAGGAACCTCCGCCCTATCGTCCGCCAGACTGATGCCGCAAGCACCGCCTCCGCCCCTTCTGTGGCCGGTAGCACCACGACCGGAGCCTCCATGACCGCATCCCTGCCCGATGTACCCGGCCAGTCCATTGTCCCGGACTGCCCCACCTGCATCCCCGTCCGCGAAGTCTCCCTCGTCATCCGGGAGGACTACGTCCGCGAGCGGCTGCTCAACGTCATCGCCGGCTGCATCAAGCACATTGTCCCGGACAGTATGCTCGACTCACGCCTCAAGCGGTTTGCAATCAAACTTTAATCCACACAGCCTCCTCCCCTCGACCACAACAAACTTGTATTCAGAAACACAGCCATTTAAGCACATCTGCCTAAGAACCAATCCATTACACAATACCGACCGTTCTTCTCAAGCCTCAAAAAATCTCCGAGAAGAACTCGTTACACACACTATCCTCTTGACATACTGCCATTTACGTAAATTCCTATGTGCTTGCAAATTCAAATTCGACTTTGATTACGTCGCCAGTCTCTGACGGGAATCCCACTCCGGGCATGCCTGTCACTCTCCCAGGACCTTTCTGACCAGTTCCGGATTCAGGCCGGTCAACCTGGCTATCTGCTTGACGCCTATCCCGTACCTCTTCCTCAGGATACCGGCTAAACGGCATTTATCCTCCATACAGAGGTTCTCCAACGATGCTACATGGAACTGCTTTTTACAGATACTCAGAACTGAACTGACAAGATCCGAATCATCGTAATGCACCTTTTTAAGCACACCACCTGCCAGCTCCATCTCAACCACATCATTCCGAAGCACATAATACATCATCTGAACTGGCGAACCGAACAGGCGCTCTACAATATCAGCCCTGACATAATTCTCAGGCATCACCATACCGTCCGATGTCAGCCTATAGTGCTCGGGAAGTATGAAATTGGAACGGAGTACACTACGCATCCTTCTGACACCCACATCAGCCACTGTAAGCTCCCCGCTGCCGCGACTTGAGCATTCTCCGCCAAAACAGACAGCCCCTGAGCTCCACCTGTAAAGATAAGGCAATATCCTCTGTCTGGAAGTCAACGGATTACGAAGGACATATGCAATAGCCTTAAGCAGGTATTCCTTATCCTCTATCTTCTTCATACACACATCCACACCGTCAAGGTCAGCCAGAGAGAACAAGCGCCGCTTGTACGACAGAATAAAATTCCGGCACGAGAATTCATCACCCGTCAGAATAAAGTGAACATGATTGTCCATCAAACAAAAGGCCAAGACATAGACACCATGCCTCAACGCACATACCGGGACACCGTTCATCCCGAAAATAAAATCATCCTTATCCTTGAAGATCAGACCTTTCTCCAGTCCATCAGTACATACATGCCAATATCCCTTCATCTCTCGCCCACTTGTTTACAAGACTTCCCGGCAAATATACACAATTCTCCTATTCAACCCATCAATTTCATGCCATCACTTCATCCGCACGCATAATCTGAATTCACAAACACACTACCACAGACGCAACCGCCTAACAATCAGGCTCATAACTCCACACCCATGTTCTCCAAGAGCCTTAAAAAACCGCCGAGAAGAACTTTGGCAAATTAGTTATACTCTAACACCCAGAAAGTTACACAACCAAGCATGTGTTTCTGAAATCAAATCGACCACGGTTTTAGAAGATAGAGTTGCCGATATCGGTGGTGAAACGCTCAAGAGCGGCCATACCCGCCAGGGAATTGCCGTGACGGTCAAGGCCGGGGCTCCAGACGGCAACTGCCAGATTGCCCGGTATATAGGCCGCTATACCGCCGCCGACACCGCTCTTGCCGGGAAGTCCTACGCGGAATGCGAAGTCTCCTGACTCGTCGTAGAAACCACAGGTAAGCATCAGGGCACCGAGACGCTTGGCCTGACTGACAGTCAGTATCCTGGTGCCGTCAAACGGATTCACGCCACGGTTGCTCAGGAACAGAAAAGCCCTGGCCAGATCAACGCACGACATCGATATGGCGCACTGATGACAGTAGACATCGAGAAGAGTATCCACGTCATTGACGATATTCCCGAAACTCTTCATGAAATAAGCCAGCGCCATGTTGCGGTCGGCATTAAGCCACTCAGAACGGGCTATTTCCTTGTCGTAATAGATATCGTCATTGCCGCATATTCCGCGGACAAATTCAATCAACGCATCCTTAGGATGGGGATAAAGCGAGATCAGACGGTCCGTAACCACCATGGCACCGGCATTGATGAACGGATTGCGCGGCATACCCTGCTCGTACTCCAGCTGTACCAATGAGTTGAAAGGATTGCCGGACGGTTCGCGCCCTACCGACTTCCAGATATCGTCTCCAAGCCGCTGCACCACCATCGCCAATGTAAATACCTTTGATATACTCTGTATGGAGAAACACACCTGTGCGTCCCCGCATTTGTATTCACCGCCGTCAAGAGCCGCCACCGCAATCCCGAACTGCCTCGGATCAACCTCTGCCAGCACCGGAATATAATCCGCCACACGGCCCTGTTTCCACAACTCGCCCAACTGGCCGTGTATCTTGTCTATCACATTCTGATAATCCATATTCTGACTTTAAAACCGCAAAAATACACAAGTTCCGGAGAGAATGGACTATATTTGCGGCCCGATAAAAGAATCAGATATGGAGACAGCAGCAGAAAGACGGCAGAAAGTACTCGACAAACTTCAGGAAATGAACATCAGCTATGTAATCCACGAGCATCCGCCGCTACCGACGATTGAGGAGGCGATGAAGTACTGGAAGGACTTCGATTCGACGCATTGCAAGAACCTGTTTTTCAGGAACCACAAGGGGAACCGGCACTATCTGGTGATACTCGAGTGCCACAAGCAGATGGACATCCACGGGCTGGAGCATCAGCTGCATCAGGGCAAGCTGTCCTTCGCCTCGGAGCAGAGGATGGAGAAGTACCTCGGTACAGTTCCCGGCTCGGTCTCCCTCTTCGGGCTGATCAACGACCCGGACCATCAGGTCAAGCTCTATCTGGACAAGGACCTGCGGCAGGCGGAGCGTGTGACATTCCACCCCAACGACAATACCGCCTCGCTGGAAATCTCCCGCGACGACATGTACCGCTTCATCCAGCTTTGGGGCGGCGAGTGGGAGGAACTCTAAACCTCTACCCAGTCGATATGGATGCCGCGCCGCTCCATGCCCCGGAACCAGGTCATCTGCCTTTTCGCGAACTGGTGGATGGCGATGGCAAGGCGGCTGCGCATCTCGTCATAGCTCATCTGACCGGTAAGGTACAGGGTCACGAACTTGTACTCCAGACCGTAGTAGATAAGGTCGTCAGGCGAAAGGCCGCTGTCCAGCAGGTGCCGGACCTCCTCGACCATGCCCTCCTGCAGGCGGGCGTCCAGACGGCGGTCGATACGGGCATTGCGTTCCTCCCGCGAGACGGACAGTCCGATGTAATGCACTTCATCCGGCGCAAAACTGGCCAGAGAGCCTGAGTTCTCACCGCCGGCATTGTTCTTCCCGAATACCCCCGCATCCTCCGGATGCTCCTTCTGGTACACCGCTATCTCGATGGCCCGGATGAGCCGTTTGCGGGTGTCGTAATCGGTGGTATTGTGCGGGACGGTCAGCGACTTGAGCATATCTATCAGATATTCGTCCGAATACTGTTCCAGCTCTGCGCGGAGAGCCGGATTGGAAGGCACCTCCGGTATCGCATAGTTCCGAGTCACCGACTCGATGTACAGTCCGGATCCTCCGCAGAGAATCACCGGCCGGCCCCGCGAGACGATATCGTTGTAAGCTGCCGCGAAATCCCTCTGATAGCGGAAGATATCGTACCGGACTCCGGCATCCACGATGTCTATCAGGTGATACGGCACAGGCCGGCCCTCGTACACGTACTCGTCCAGGTCCTTACCCGTACCGATGTCCATTCCGCGGTATATCTGACGGGAGTCCGCCGAGATGATCTCAGCTCCTGCCTCCCCTGCCAGCCGCACCGCATAGCGGGTCTTGCCCGAGGCCGTCGGCCCTAAAACCACAGTCAGCCGGTATTTGTCCAGATCACTCATTACACTCATATCTATTTGCGTGAAGCCCGGTACTCCTTGGGCGACATTCCGGTATTGCGCTTGAAGAAGCGGCTCATCGAAGTATGCTCGGGGAAATTGAAGTATTGGGCTATCTCGCTCACGGACAGCAGAGGATTGTCCAGCTGGACCTTTATCTCCGATATCAGCTGCTTGTCGATCAGCTGTTTCGGAGTCAATCCTCCGAAATTTTCGGCGACGATATCTCCCAAATACCTTGAAGATATGCAGAGTCTGTCGGCATAGAACGGCACCTGATGCTCATGGGCGCTGTTTTCCCTGATAAGGCGCACGAACTGATGACACAGCACCTGCTTGCGGCTGCTCTCCCTGGGCCCGGCTATCTCCTTGCGCGGAATCTGATTGTACAGGTACATGAGCATGCTCTGCAGGAAATTCTGCTCAAGCTGCTTGCGGAAACTGGGCAGAGACTCCCTGAACAGCATACGGGCCATATCCATCCACTGCATTATATGACTCCACTCATCTTCCGAGGCCCCGGGCCTCAGGTGATCGAAGAAAGGATATTCATGAATATAATTGAGAAATGACGCATCGAGAGGGAGCAGTGCCTTGAACACCACATCCTTGGGATACAGCAGCATCCTTGCCCTGAAATCCCGGTTCATGCCGCACACCTGCACCAGACTGCCCCCGAGCAGAAACAGTTCCGTCCCGGGACGCATGGTATAATTCTCTATTCCTGTGGATATCTCTGCCGTCCCGTCAGTGCAGACTATCTGGACATCGCAGCCGAAACGGCACGGATTACGCATAAGCTGAGACATGTCAGTCTCTCCATACTGTATACAAGGTGTATCTGAATAGAAGGCTTTATTCATCGTTATTCTGTTTCGGTCACAAAACTAATGCTTTTTGACGAGAAACACGTAGTTTATTCTCAAATTGCACAGCACCGGACTTTAAAGCGCACAAGGATTACGAACATATTCAATACTTTTGCGGCCACAAAAACAGCAAAAAATATGAAAGAAAGATACAATTCAAAAGCATTCCTGCTGATATTCCTCGGTACCCTGACCGCCTTCGGTCCTCTGGTCACCGACATGTACCTGCCCACCCTGCCGGAGATGACCGGCTATTTCTCCACCTCGTCATCCATGGTCCAGTTAGGCTTGACAGCCAGCATGACAGGACTGGCTGCAGGACAGCTCCTCTTCGGTCCGGTCAGCGACAGATATGGCCGCCGTCCGCCGCTGGTCATAGCCATGACCCTGTTCCTGCTGTCCACTCTCGGGTGTATCTTAGCGCGCGACATCTTCCAGTTCGTAGCCTGGAGACTGGTTCAGGGTGTGGCCGGGGCCGGCAGTATCGTCATATCCCGGTCGGTAGCAGCGGACAAATACCGCGGACAGGATCTTGCGAAGATGCTCGCAGTCATCGGCGCCATCAACGGCGTCGCTCCTGTAGCAGCCCCGATGATCGGAGGAATGGTGAGCGGGAGCTGGGGATGGAAAGGCATTTTCTGGATTCTCATGGGATTAGGGACAATATTGCTCGCGGGAAGCATCCATTTTTCAGAGTCCCTGCCTGCCGCACAAAGGGTGAAAGGCAACTGGAAAAATGTATTCAGGAGCGCCGGTTCCCTGTTCCGGAACAAGGTCTACGTCTGGTGCGTCCTCCAGTTCGCCTTCGCACAGGCTGTCCTCTTCGCCAACATATCATCCGCGCCATTCATAATGCAGGAGCACTTCGGATTCACTCCGATGATGTTCAGTATCTGTTTCGGGATCAATGCGGTTGCCATCGTAGTGGCGGCAGCGGCCTCAGTAAGGTTCAGGACCCCGGGCCGGGCACTGCGATGCGGCAGTATAGGAATGGTGGCCGCGTCCGCCCTCCTCGGAGCCCTCGGTTTCGCTGCCGGCGGCATAGTCTCCCCTCTCGTTGGCCTGGGCGACATAATGAGCACGACAGGCATCATCTTCGCGGCAGGTTCCGTCTGCTCCTACGTCTGCACCCGACGCGCAGTCTCGGCATAGCAAATAAATTTGCTATGCTCTCGGCTTCTTCGTATATTTGCCATACTATGGAAATTTATGATGACAGATATAACCGGCCGGTGTATGTCGAAAGACGTACCAACGGCCTCGGGACAGCAGGTTTCGTTCTGGCTGTTCTTACGATAGTCCTGGGCTGGATTCCGGTTTTCGGATGGTTCACCTGGGCCCTCGGACTGCTATTCTCTTTCATCGGCATGTTCAAAGCCCCAAGGGGACTGGCAATAGCCGGATTCGTCATTTCCCTGCTCGGCCTCATCATGATACTGTTCGTATTCGCCCTGATTGCGGCAGCGATAGGCGTAGCAGGTGTTTCATCAGCAATTGTCGCAGCCCTTTTCTAACCTTTTAACTTTCAATATTATGAGCACACAACCCAGAGCATTTTTATTCCTCGCCGACGGATTCGAGATTACAGAGGCCATGGCTCCCGCCGACATCCTCGTCAGAGGAGGTGTAGAACTCAACCTTATCTCCATCAGCGACAGCCTCACGGTCACCAGTGCCCAGCGCATCAGCGTAAATGCCGAATGCACTCTGGGACAATATTCTCTTGACGATATCCGTAAGGAAGACGTCATGATCTTCCCCGGCGGAATGCCCGGCACCACCAATCTGGCCGCATGCACTCCCCTCATGAACAAAATGCAGAGTCACTTTGCGGAAGGAGGCACTGTAGCGGCTATCTGCGCCGCTCCCGGCTTCGTCCTTTCACAGCTTCCTCTGGAAGAGGTGGTCAGGACAAAGGGCTGTCTCACCATGGCTTCCTATGAAGGCTGTGAAACCGCCCTGATAGAAAAAGGAGTAAAAGTCATCGACCCGCGTCATGGTGTAGTAGAAGACGGAAACATTATCTCCGCCAGCGGTCCGGGACATGCTGTCGCATTCGGTCTGAAAATCCTGGAACACATCGCCGGAGCCGACACTGCCCGTACAGTCGCAAAAGCCCTCATGCTGTAACCTCCGTCCAGGCTCAATCAGGCCCTGACACAGGGGAAAACACCCCAATGAACTATCAGCCTTCGGAAGAAGATGTGATATCGGCCAGTTCGGAAGTAATGGCCTGCTGGCGGCGCTTGTTGTACTCAAGAGTCAGGTCGTCAGACAATTCTCCGGCATTGTCGGTAGCGGTCTGCATGGCGACCATACGGGCTGCGTTCTCGGCAGTGATGCTGTCCAGCAGGGCATTGTAAAGAATTATACGGATAGACGAAGGAAGCAGGGCGTCCAGCAGCGTATCGGGACCGGGCTCGAGGATATAGTCGACGGCAGTGGTGCGGTCCACGTTGGCACGGCTCACGCGGTTGAAAGGCAGCAATTGCTCACGCATGGGCACCTGCCGTCCCATCGAGTGGAAATGGCATCGTGCAATGCATACCCGGTCGCACCGTCCGGCCAGAAAGTCACGCATCAGCATATCCGCAAGGGGAACAATCCCGTCGAAAGACTGCTTCCCGACAAGATAACGGTAATCCGGACAAATATCTACAGAGCCATGCTCTCCGGCATAAGAAGATTTTTTCGCAAATGCAGCGACATACCGGCTCATCCCCTGCACCATCTTCTCCCCTATCGGATAGACCGTAACCTGGGAAAATCCATCGGCCAGCAGCTCCTCGACAGCCGCAACAGCTTCCCGCAGGGCATTGGCATTGAACGCACCGCACAAGGAGCTGTCAGAGGCAAGAGCCACAAGGCAGGCCCGTCGTTTCTCCCCGTGTTCAAGAGTCAGCGGCGAGGCCACCTCCACATCCGGGTCGCTGACCAGAGCCGCCACTATATCGGAGAAATGCCGCTCATACTCCGCCAGAGCCTCCATCGAGGACTGCACCCTCAGCAGCTTGGCCGAAGCTACCATCTTCATCGCCGAGGTAATCTTCAATGTACTCTGTACGGATGCGATACGCTCCTTCAACTCTTTCAGCGCAGCCATAGTCCCTACGAGATTTTAAGTGAACCGGCCACCTCTGCGGCAGCCTTCTCAATGGTCATGCACACATCATCCGTAAGTCCGCCGGACACAAGTCTGTCAAATACACCGGTAGGCGTCAGGGCCTCTATCAGCAGTCTTTCGAAATCAGACACATGCTCCAGAGGCACGTCCTTAAGCAGTCCGTGGGTACCGCAGTAGAGCACGGCTATCTGCTCACCCACAGGCATAGGACTATACTGGGGCTGCACCAGCAGACGGGTATTCTTGCGCCCCCTGTCCAGCATTGCGGCGGTCACAGGGTCCATGTCGCTGCTGAACTTGGAGAATGACTCCAGTTCACGATACTGTGCCTGGTCTATCTTCAGGGTACCGGCCACTTTCTTCATAGCTTTGGTCTGAGCGTTGCCCCCGACCCTGGAGACGGAGATACCCACATCCACAGCCGGCAGATTGCCCTCATTGAAAAGATCGGTATCGAGGAAAATCTGGCCGTCGGTAATCGAAATGACATTGGTCGGGATGTAGGCCGACACATCCCCCGCCTGAGTCTCGATAATAGGCAGGGCCGTCAGCGAACCTCCCCCGCGCACCTTATCCTTCAGAGCAGGCGGGACATCATTCATCTGCCGGGCCACCTCTTCCTGGGCAATAATCTTGGCCGCTCTCTCCAACAGACGCGAGTGCAGGTAGAATATGTCGCCAGGATAGGCCTCACGTCCGGAAGGTCTGCGAAGGATGAGCGATACCTCGCGGTAAGCCACAGCCTGTTTAGAAAGGTCGTCGTACACCACAAGCGCATGCCTTCCCGTATCACGGAAATATTCCCCTATCGCAGCCCCTGCAAACGGTGCATAGTAACGCATCGCAGCTGAGTCGGCAGCCATCGCGGCCACCACTACCGTATAGTCCATTGCCCCGTACTTGCGCAGCGTGTCGACTAATGCAGCGACTGTCGATGCCTTCTGTCCCACAGCTACGTAGATACAGTAGACCGGTTCCCCGGCCTCATAGCAGGCCCTCTGGTTTATAATCGTATCCACTGCTATCGCGGTCTTACCGGTCTGACGGTCACCGATAATCAGTTCCCTCTGCCCGCGCCCGATAGGTATCATCGCATCAATCGCCTTCAGACCGGTCTGCAAAGGCTCGCTTACAGGCTGACGGAAAATCACCCCGGGAGCCTTGCGGTCCAGAGGCATCTCTGTTTTCTCTCCGCCTATCTGCCCTCCGCCGTCAATAGGCTCTCCCAAAGGATTGATCACTCTGCCGAGCATTGCCTCACTCACATCTATAGAGACAGTCTTTCCAGTACGCCGGACCATATCCCCCTCCTTGACCAGATCGGTTGGACCCAGCAGCACTGCTCCCACATCATCCTCCTCGAGATTCATGACAACAGCCTTCATCCCGCTGTCCAGCTCCAGCAGCTCGCTCGCCTCGGCATTGCGGAGCCCGAAGATACGCACGACACCGTCACTCACCTGAAGCACTGTACCGACTTCAGCATATTGTGCACCAAGGTCTATGCCCTGCAACTCCGAGAGCAGAATCTGAGGCACCTCAGAAGGTTTTATCTTGTTGGATTTATCACTCATTTCTATATTTCTTATTATTTCATTTCAATAAAAGCTTTCTTCTATATTTTCCTGACTGGTTCAGTCCCCAGCTTTTTGCGCAGCAGCTTGATCTGCGAGGCAGTACTGGCGTCTATAAGCATATCCTCCATGCGGAAAACGAAACCGCCGATAATGGACGGATCTACCTTGCGGGCTATATTCACGGTGCAATGCTCCAGATTCCTCACCCTCAGACGGATGATCCGCTCCACTTCCAGACTTACAGGAGCGGCCGTAGTCAGCACGGCCTCCTTGATATGATGCCTCTCCCGGTAAAGGGCCATAAAGGAATGAAGCATGATGTAGAGACAGGACTCCCGATGATGACGCAGCACAAGCCGGACAAAATCGCGCAAGGAACGGCAAGGATTCTCCTTGAAGAGACCGAAGATCACATCCGCCTTCTCATCATCTGACAATGAAGGGGACAGAACAGCCTCCCTTACCTCAGGCCGGTAGTCAAACTGTCCTGTGAAAGAACGCAATTGCTCATATACCCTGGCCTCCTCCCCAAGGGAAGCCGAATACTCCGCAAGTGCCTTGGCATAGCGTCTCGATATCAATCCGGTATCCATAGCGCGCTACTCTTTGGGTTTATCCTCCGTGGTCTTCCTGTCCGGGTCCATTTCGGCCAACAGCCTCTCCGCCAGGGCGGTCTGGCTATTGAGATCGGAAGACAGACGCTCACGCAGCAGACGCTCGCTTATCGCTATGGACAGCAGGGCCACCTGATGCCTGGCATCGCGGATGATGGCATCACTCTCGAGCCTTGCACTCGCCTTGGCCGCAGAGATGATCTTCTCACCCTCCTCCCCTGCTTTCCTGCGGGCCTCGGCAATAAGCTGTTCCCTGGTCTGGACAGCCGAACGGAGTATCTCCGTCTTCTGTCTCTCGGCATCCTGACGTACAGCCTGCATCTCCTGCTGCAGATCATCCAGCTTCTTCCGAGCCTCACCGGCGGCGGCCAAGGAGGAGTCTATATACTCTCTGCGCCTGTCCACCGACTTCTGGATCACCGGGAAGCCGAATTTGGCCAGCAGGATGAAGACGACCGCAAAGGCCAGAGTCATCCAGATGAGCAGTCCCGGTTCCGGTTGCAACAGTCCCATAATCCGATACGCTTAAAGGGCCATGAAGCAGATTACGACTGCGAAGAGGGCCACGCCTTCGATCAGGGCAGCGATAATGATCATATTTGTACGGATCTTTCCGGCGGCATCCGGCTGACGGCCTATGGCCTCCATGGCCGAAGAACCTATTTTACCGATACCGATACCTGCGCCTATGGCGGCGAGTCCTGCGCCTATGGCAGCTCCGAGTATTGCTAATTCAGACATAAGACTTTAAATTTTTAAACGTTTTTATATTTTTCTATTTTTTTGATTTTCCACTTTTTTCTCTGTTTTACCCTCCTGAGCCAATCCTATGAACACTCCCGAAAGCATGGTAAACACATACGCCTGCAGGAAAGCCACAAGGACCTCCACACAATTCATGAATATAGTAAACAGCACCGACACTACCGTCATCGAAGCGTTCATCGCCACTCCCATTCCGGCCGTCACAAAGACGATGCACACCAGACAGAGAATAGCCGCATGACCGCCCACCATGTTTGCGAAAAGTCGTATCATCAGCGCAAACGGCTTGGAGAATATGCCGATGAACTCTATGAACGGCATGAAGGGAACAGGTACCTTAAGCCAGGTCGGCACATCGGGCCAGAATATGTCCTTCCAGTACGCCCTGCCTCCGAATATATTGATGACAAGGAATGACGCAAGAGCCAACACGAATGTAACGGCGATGTTGCCGGTTACGTTGACTCCTCCCGGAAAGAACGGAATCAGACTCATGAAGTTGCATACCAGAATAAAGAAAAATACCGTAAGAAGGAACGGTGAGAACTTTTTCCAGTTCTCCCCCACGCACGGCTTGATCAGGTCGTCCTGCAAACCTTCGACGGCCATTTCCATAAAGGCGGTAAAGCCTCTTGGATGAGCCATGACATCGTCTCTGTGACGGCGGTACCATCCGGCTGGAACAAGTATCACCAGCAGGACGATCACAGAGTTCAGCAGCAAAGCCGCCACTGTTCTGGTGACAGACAGGTCAAAAGGCCGGACAACCGTACCGTCGGGCAGAGTCTCTACTATCTTCCCCTCATACTCACCTTCCGAAGCAATACTGAATCCATCCCACGATGCCCCGTCCGCCAAGTAACGGGAGGAAAAGCAGTGCCATCCGCCCCCTTCGGCAGATGAGCGGACAATTACAGGCAGATACAGGGACACACTACGGTCCCCGAAGGTACCGATATGCCACCAGTAGCTGTCGCTCAGGTGTTCCAGAACAATGGCCTTGACATCCACTTCCTCCTCTGCAGCGGCAGAGTCACCAGCCGGCCGGGCCGCAAGTGCCTGCTGCGGAAACAGCAGGAAGGCTGCCGCCAGCATTGTCATTACCGCTGCAATCATTCTATGTTCCTTACTTCCACGCATGCTTCAATATTGTCATTATGCACCCTTACACAACCGGCACGGACAGGCACCGATCCTGTAGTTCCGTCCTCTGCCGTCCATGTTATCTCACCAGGCACAAGGGAAGAAAGCAGCGGTGCATGCTCGGGATAAACCGTGAATATACCAGCAGCCCCCGGAAAGGTGGCCTTCTCAACCTGCGCAGAGCAAAGTGTTCCACCGGGAGAAAGTATTGTCAGCGTAATCATGACGCTGTGGCCGCAAGCATCTGTTCACCCTTGCGGATGGCTTCATCTATCGGACCGACATTGAGGAATGCCTGCTCCGGAATGTAGTCCACTTCTCCGTCCAGAATCATCTTGAAACCGCGGATGGTCTCTTCGATAGGAACCATCTGCCCGGGCACTCCGGTGTACTGTTCGGCTACGGAGAAAGGCTGTGAGAGATATCTCTGGACACGACGGGCACGATTGACCGTAGTCCGGTCCTCTTCGGACAGCTCATCCATGCCGAGAATGGCTATGATGTCCTGCAGCCCCTTGTTGCGCTGAAGTATCTGCTTGACTCTCCGAGCCACCTCATAGTGCTCTTCGCCTATGATATTGGGGTCGAGAATCCTCGATGAGGACTCAAGGGGATCAACAGCGGGATATATACCCAGTTCGGTGATTTTACGGCTGAGCACTGTCGTTGCGTCCAGATGTGAGAATGTTGTGGCAGGCGCCGGGTCGGTAAGGTCATCGGCCGGCACGTAAACGGCCTGCACGGACGTTATGGAACCGTATTTCGTAGAGGTGATACGTTCCTGCATCTGGCCCATTTCAGTGGCAAGGGTAGGCTGGTAACCGACGGCCGAAGGCATACGGCCCAGAAGGGCGGAGACCTCGGAACCGGCCTGAGTGAAGCGGAAAATGTTGTCGATGAACAGCAGGATGTCCCTGCGTTCCCCGCTTTCGCGTCCGGCGTCCCTGAAGGACTCGGCCACTGTCAGACCGGAAAGGGCCACTGAAAGACGGGCTCCCGGCGGCTCGTTCATCTGCCCGAAGATCAGAGTGGCCTGGGACTTGGCGACCTCGTCGTAATCTACCTTGGAGAGGTCCCAGTGACCTTCTTTCATACTTTTCTTGAACTCATCGCCATAACGGATGACCCCGGACTCGATCATTTCACGGAGCAGGTCATTCCCCTCGCGGGTACGCTCACCCACACCGGTGAAGACCGAGAAGCCATTGTGGCCTTTGGCGATATTGTTGATGAGTTCCATTATGAGAACGGTCTTGCCCACACCGGCTCCTCCGAACAGACCGATCTTGCCTCCTTTTACATAGGGTTCCAGCAGGTCGATCACCTTGATGCCGGTATAGAACACCTCCTGCGACGTAGCCAGATCCTCGAACTTGGGCGGCTCGCGATGGATCGGAAGACCGCCTGTCCTGTCAAGAGGACGCATCCCGTCAATGCTCTCACCTACAACATTGAGAAGACGGCCCTTGACCTGGTCTCCGACTGGCATGGAAATAGAACTGCCGGTCGTCATTACAGCAAGATGTCTCTGAAGTCCGTCCGTAGATTCCATGGCTATGGAACGGACAGTATTCTCCCCTATGTGCTGCTGGACCTCCAGTATCTGCTCCTTCCCGTCGGGACGGGCCACTATCATGGCCTCATGAATGCCCGGAAGTCTATGGTCTTCCCCCAGTTCCGGGAAATGGACATCCACAACCGGGCCTATAATCTGCGATATATATCCTGTCAATTGCATAAAATATCTCGTATTTCATTTCTGCCTTTCATGACTGTCCAATATTTGTGCCATTCTACATTTACAGCGATGTATAATAAGAATTATTTTCTATCTTTGCCTCCCTTATGGCCAAAGCAAAGAGCAAAATAGAAATCCGCAACAAGAAAGCCTCGTTCGAATACGAGTTTCTGGAAAATTACACCGCAGGCATAGTTCTCACCGGTACGGAAATCAAGTCAATCCGTGCCGGCAAAGCATCCTTGGTGGACAGTTACTGCTATTTTTCCGGCGGCGAGCTCTATGTCAAGAACATGCATATCGCCGAATACTGGTGGGGCACTTTCAACCGCCACGATCCCAAACGGGACCGCAAACTGCTGCTTACCCGCAAGGAACTCCGCAAGCTCTCCCGCGCCGTCAAGGAAAAAGGAATGACCATCACCACACGCCGTCTTTTCATATCCGAAAGAGGCTATGCCAAGCTCGACATCGCCCTCGCAAGAGGCAAGAAAGAGTATGACAAGCGTGAGTCGATCAAGGAAAAGGACCTGCGCCGCTATTCTCCGGAATAACGTCAGAGAAACTGTGCATCAGGAACACACTATCGCCGTCAACCACGTAAACATTGTAAAAGACATACCAACGTGTAGCTGCACCAGACTTGAATACAGAATACAATAACTGCTGCCCGCATTTTTCAAAATAAGCGGGAGCCGGACTTCACCAGTGCATTGAAACAGGCTGAGACTTCCGGTGCAAAAATCACTTTCATCGCGGCTTTCTTTCATAAAGTTCCTCTA
This sequence comes from uncultured Alistipes sp., assembly GCA_900544175.1. Classification (GTDB taxonomy): domain Bacteria; phylum Bacteroidota; class Bacteroidia; order Bacteroidales; family UBA932; genus Coprenecus. Next base: position 89,669 of record UQUN01000001.1, on the reverse strand, counting down.
CATGCCTCAATGCTTTCTCCTTGAACTCATCGAAAGAAAGTGCCCTTGCATACTCCGCATCAGGCTCTTTAAGATATTCCCTGCTGACCAGAACGTCTTCTTCAGTCACCGGGACAATTCTGTAACTTCTGCTTTTACCTCTGTGTATCAACACTTCCTGCCCGGCATCCACCATATCCAGATAATTTTCTGGTTATCCCTGAATTCTCTTGATGAAACTACTAACATAATGCCTATCCTTGTGTACCAATTACGTACACAATGATAGGCATTTTCTACAATATCGCAATACCTCCGGACTACTTAGTGCGCGTAACCGTATGGAGGACCTTGCCGGTCTTGTCGAGCATGTGCAGGCTCAGGGTATCGGAGGAGACGGTCACCAGGGACCAGCCGGACTCGGAACTGCAGAAGACGGTACCCTCGATGGCCTCCACGTCCCGGCTAAGCGAACCGGAAGTGTTGACCACATAGTCGATATCGCAGCCGTCCTTGCGGATATGCTGGAAAGTATGCAGGTGGCCGCAGACATACATATCCACATTGTCATGCCTGAGCAGGATGGAGTTCACGCGCTCCTGCATGTCGGTGCGCTCGCTCTCGTCTTTGTCGGTGTAGGCATAGATCGGATGGTGGCCCACCACGATCACCCAATCCTCATCCGCCTCCGACAGGGTTTTGTCCAGCCATGCAAGCTGCTCGTTGCAGTCGGACCTAGAAGCGTCGGCATACTTGTCGGTCTCCTCGCGGTACTTGTCGATAAGCGGAGTGGTGTCGATCATCACGATACGTATCTCCACACCGTCCTCCTCCTTGACAAAGGTGTAATAGCGCGAAGGCATGTTCCAGCGGGCACTAACCTGGCTGTAGTCGATGCAGGCCTGGGTATTGCTGCGGTACTCGTGGTTGCCGCAGATGGCATACCAGGGGGTCATCAGGTCGGGATGAGAGTAGATGAGCTCGTAATTGGTCATCCACAGAGGGTCGCTGACACTCTGCACACCCTCGAAGTGATGTACGTCTCCGGCCGCTACCACAAACTCGATGTCAATGGTCTCGGCCATCCTGCCCATAGTCTCCGCTATCGGTTTCTGGTCATAGTAGCCGTTGCGTCCCAGGTCATTGGCAATATAGAAATTGAGCGGCTGCTCGAGAGCCTTCCACTCCCCGGAGCGGTCCTCCGGCACACTGGAGGACACACTCGCGGACATGTTGCAGGACACCGCTGACAGGGAGAGTACCGCAGCGGCGGTAAGGGCAAGGAAGTTGATTCTTTTCATAAAGCTGTCTTGTTATAAAGTTCAAACTGTACCGATTATTCACCGTATGCACCGAACCAGTCACCGATGGCGGGAGAGGTGTAGGTCTGTCCGTTGACCTGAAGTCCGGATGTTCCGAAATAGGGCTGACGGTCACCGGCTGTATAGGTCTTCGAGGCATCGAGGGCAGGAGAGCCGGCCTGGAGATGGAAATTCCAGCTGTCGTTGAAGGTGTAGCTGGCAGGATCCATGTCCAGACTGAAATTGACGAACATAGGGTCAAGAGAGGCAGCTTCCTCCGCCGTCTTAGCTATCACGCTGTGTACGTCCACCTTGTCGTTGTCATACCACTCGTGGTCGAAGGCGTAGCCCTCGTAGGGATATCTCACGCCGGAGTAGAGCAGTGTCTCACCGTCATCCTCATATTCGCCGCTGAATACTATCGAGCTGGCGGTTGTGCCGGAGGCGTAGTAATTGTAATCTATCATGGAATGCTCACCGTCATAGCAGTCCTCCGAGCCGGGCTCGTCCCATGCGGGAGTGGTCGCGCGGAACTTGCAGTTCACCAGCAGGTTGTTGAACACCCCTGCATCGGCGTTCTCCTCAACATAGATTCCGCCGCCCTTCTCGCCGTCGCGTCTCCAGCCGGAGCCGATGATGGTGTTGTTGTAGGCGCATATCTGAGCCTGATGGCGCACCTCGCTCTGGTCTGAGCTGGAGAGCTTCAGACCGTTGGTATTGGCGCTGAACATGATATTGCGGGTCACGTCCACGGTGCAGCCGGACTTCACATTGACCGCCTCGGCCCCGTCATAGCCGATGGCACTGAAAATATTGTCGGCGATGATGGCATTGCCGCCCATCATGTAGATGGCATCGGACCAGCCGTTGCGCAGGACGGAATTGGTAATGACATAGCGGCCGTCCACGTTGTTGGTGGTAATGTGGGGATAGGCGTCGTCACCTGCCGTATAGTAACCGTTCTCGGCAGCGGGCGAACCCTCAATTACCTGACCGCCGCAGTACTCTATGATGGTATGGTCGATAAGCATCTCCTCACAGGTGGCACCTGCGACGATTCCGCCCCAGAGACCTTCGAACGTATTCTCTGGAGTCCTGAGGCTCTCATCCACTGTCAGACGCACAGGATTCTCGGCTGTTCCGAGACAGTAGAGACTGCCGTCTACGGAGAACTCTATCGCAGTGTGGTTTACTCCCACTCCGGCATCACTGAAAATGACGGTAACTCCTTCTTCAATAGTGAGGCTCTCGCCTTCGGGAACTACGATATGCCCGTCAACATAGACTGTTGAGCCGGCCTCCCATACACCGGACACTTCTCCGGCTGCCTCTACAGGCTCCGTCTCTTCTTGTTGATCAGGATTTTTCTCGCAGGATGCGAGGGAAAATACCATTGCCGCAGCAATGACAAAAATTGCTTTTGTTTTCATGTGTGTAAATACTGATTAATGGTTATTCCTATTCTATTTTTCCTTGAAATTGTACCTGAGGCCTATCATCAGGGACTGTCCGTGCCACTCCCGGCGCTCGATGACACCTCCGCGATAACGCTCGTAGTCCTTGAGGTTCTCTGTCCGCGGATTGTTGACGATATAACGCAGGACAGGTGTGTCCAGCAGGTTGTTGGCCTTGGCATAGACGGTGATGCCGCACTTGAAGCTCTTTTCCAGCGAAGCGTCCAGCTGGACGTAGCCGGCCTCCCAGATGTCATTGTCCACCCAATTGGATATCTCGCTCAGCCTGCGGCCGGTGTAGCTTCCGGACACCTGGGCTTCGACCCCTGCCCTGGCAAACTTGAACAGCAGGGAGAGATTGGCCACATGCGCCGCCTGCCCGTAAAGAGGACGGGTCTGGTCCACGGTGATGACCTCCGTTCCATCCATTGTCCTCTTGGTAGTGGTGATGGAGGAATGCGTATAGGTATAATTGGCCTTCACTCCGAACCAGTTGAAATATTTCATGATGTCAACCTCCACCCCGGCATTGACAGCATCTCCGAAGTTCATGGGAGTCAGGAAAGTGGCCTGTCCCTCGGAGATGAGCCCGTACTCGATGGGGTCGTAGAGCTTCTTCCAGAACAGGCCTACCATGAACTGCTCGGAGGACTTGGGGAAGAATTCGTAGCGCAGGTCTATATTGTCTGCTGTCGTATGCTTCAGGTCGGGATTACCCTGCTCGTCGTAATCCTCGTTGAGAATGGTGTAAGGCACTATCTCGAAAAATCCGGGACGGTTGATGGAACGGCCGTAGGACAGGCGCAGATACGCGTTCCGGTGCACGTTGTACTTGAGGTGCAGGCTGGGCAGAAGGTCGGTGTAGACCTGGTGTCCCTCCCCGTCGGTCTGTCTGGGGAACACCAGCGTATAGCCCTGGTCAGTATGCTCCACCCGGAGTCCGGCGATAATCTCCAGCCTGTCCCAGTCGTAGGTTCCCATGATATAGGCAGCCCCTATCCTCTCGAAAGCATCGTAGTTGAGAGGATCGCCGACATTGCCGTAACGGCGGGGCTTGAGCAGGAGCTCATCGAAATTGGTCCAGTCCTCTCCGTATATCTGAAGGTCGTGTATGCCTGTCGGAGAGTCAAATGTATACTCGTTGAAAAAGCTGTTGCGTACCTTGTCCCGGTACATTCCTCCCAACTTGAGGTCAAGCGTGGAGCTGTTGGAAAAATCGAGCCTGTAGGAGAGATTGACATATCCTGCCACGTCCCGGTCGCTGTTGTGTTCCCAGCGGCGGTCGGCAGCGTCGGTATTGTAGAGATGGTCGCCATTGATATAGATATAGGCGTTGTCGGGAGTCGTGCTGTACGCCTTCGAGAACACTCCCGTCCAGTCAAGCTTCAGACGGCCGGAATTAAGAAACGAATGCTCTCCTTTAAGAGTCGTATTGACGATATACTGGTGGTTCCATTTCATTCTGACTGTACGCTCCTGGTCATTGGAACCGTCGCGCACTTCAGTTTCCTGCAAGTCCATATAACCGGCATACAGCATAAGTTTATGCCGGTCGGAAATCCGGTAATCCAGCTTGGCATGGGCTCCCATACGGTTCTGTTCCTCAGAATACAGACGGTTTTCCGTTCCCTTGCCCGAAGACCCGGGGATATAATATAATGATGCGTCCTTGCCACGGAAAAGATTCTGGTAACTGAACGCGGCAATCACACCTAACTTGCCACCGAAAAAACGGTCTCCATAGGAGAATCCTCCCACTATATCAGGCCGTGGCCGGCTCTCTGTCATATGAAGGTTCTCCATTGTAAAGTCATCCGCAGAGACGGAATAATTCTGATTGTGCAGTTCAGGACGTCCCATCCGCTCGTTCGGTGAAAGTTTCTGTATCGCCTTACGGTTGAATGTCTGGAAATCCCTGTCAATAAAAAGCGCACTGTAGCCGGTGGACAGGTTGGCGGTAATCTCCATGCGTTCCGGAGCATCCTTCATCACCAGATTCACAGCACCTCCGATACCGTCCCCCTCCATGTCCGCCGTCAGGGACTTCGTCACCTCTATCCTGTCAAGTATCTCCGACGGGAAGATATCCAGAGGCACGAAACGGTTCTTGTTGTCCGGACTGGGAATCTTGATACCGTTGACTAAAGTGTAGTTATAGCGTTTGTCCATACCGCGCAGGATAGCATACTGGCCCTCTCCGCTGCTGTTGCGTTCCACGGTCACTCCGGACATCCTTTTTATGACATTTGCCACCGTGATATCAGGAGACAACTCCATAGCCTTGGCGCTCATGACATTGACCACGTTAATCGAATTCCGCTCGATATTTCTCGCAGCCATTTCAGTACGCCCGGCCCCCGTAGCCGTCACCACCGCTGCCTCGAGCATATAGACATCCGGTTCCATCGGTATGCTGAGTTCCTCGCCAGAGTCATTGAAAAGCACCTCCATATCCTTGTAACCTATCAGACTGCACACCAGCGTTCCGGAGTGTACCTTCACATCTATCGAGAAACTGCCGTCCAGGCCAGTCACAGCCCACCTGTCTGTCGTTCCCTTAAGCTGTACCGTCGCTCCTATAATTTCCCCTCCCGTAGTAGCATCCACCACCTTGCCTCTGATGACCGGCTCGGCCAATGCGACAGCAGTATGCAAAACTACAATCAACAACAATAGCACTTTCTTGTCCATACCTTCCATTTTTTCGGCCGCAAAAGTACCCCGTTCCTGTTTCAGAGATATTACAAACGGTAATTATAGATACTACATCATGTTTAAGATTATATTACAAAAATCGGCTGTCATGACCATGACGGTATGCGTCAAAAAGGGGCTGCGCCGTAAAACTTCATTACGACACAGCCCCCATTCCTACATTATCCGGGACAGGCCCGCTATTCTTCTGAAGCCGGAACCATAAGGGACTCCGCAGCAGCCTTGAGCTGTGCGTCGAAACCGTTCATGACATCCGCAGGATCATTGTATATGAGGATATCGGGTTCCAATTCCACATTCTCCATGTACTCACCCTTGGATATATCCCAGCAGCCGACCTGAGGGATACCGAAGATGATGCTCGGGTCTATCTGACTCTCCCACCATACAGCCGTCATGGTACCGGGCACAGGAGCACCCACAAGCTTACCTACCTTGAGATGCTGGTAAACCCACGGTGTTCCGTGAGCATTGCTGTAGTTGTCCTCACATACCAGCATGCATGACGGTTTCAGCCATTTGTTGAACGGGTCGCTGCCGATATACTGGCCACGAGGCTTGAACTGCTGGTATTCTTCCCCTGAGAGCAGTGTCACCACATCGTCATGCAGCCATCCGCCCCCGTTGTGACGGGTGTCGACAACTACGGCATCACAATGGCGGAATCGTCCGAGCAGTTCACTGTAAAGCTTCCTGAAACTGGGGCTGTCCATACCTTCGATATGCACATACCCTATCTTGCCGCCGGATATGGAATCCACGATATCCCTGTTGCGCTCAACCCACCTCTGGTACAGTATGTCGCTCTCTGAACTGAGCGCCTTGATCTCCACGTCGAAACGCTTCGATGTCCCGGGGTCGTATATACTCAGGCGCACTTTCTTGCCGCCCTTGCCCTCAAGCAGAGGGAAATAGTCCTGACCTGCAAGTACCGACTCACCGTCTATCTTCTCTATAATGCAGCCTTCCTTAACGTCCGACGGAACGAGAGTAAGAGGGCTTCTCTTTATGATCTCCTTTATCTTCAGACCGTCTCCGGCATAAGTGTCATCGAGGAATACTCCAAGATGTGCAGTCGGATAAGAAGCTCCGCCACCGTAGTATCTCGCTCCGGTATGGGATGCGTTCAGCTCTCCGAGCATCTCGCTGAGAAGTTCGGCGAAGTCGAAGTTGTTGGTAATGTAAGGAAGATACTTCCGGTAGGTATCCTTGTAACCTTCCCAGTCTATGCCGTGAATCTCCGGATCGTAGAATTTCTCCTTGACCTGACGCCATACATGATCGAACATATATGCACGTTCTGCGTAAGGCTTGTATTCGAATATACCTTCCATCTCCACAGGGGTGATCTGACCACTGTTGACGTCGATCCTCTTGATGGTTCCCGTGTTCATGAAGATACTGCTGCCGTCATCGGAGAGAATCAGCGAGCCGTAACCGACACCCTTGGACAGGATACTGGTCGTATTCTCCTTGAGGTCGTGAACCCACAGATCCATGCCGCCCTCGAATGAGGCCAGATAGTACAGCTTGTCTCCGTCCTTGCTCAGGACTGCATCACCGAGGTTGGACGAATTGACTGTAAGGCGCATGATCCTGTACTCGGCATTGTCCAGGTCAAGCACGAGAGTTTCGGTCTTGTCCTCATCCTCCTCACCTTTCTTGGATTTCTTGTCCTTCTTGGTCTTCTTGTCAGCATTGTCCTCGGACGCCGCTTCCTCATTGTCCTTATGCTCCTCCTCGTAGAGAGCCAGTTCCTCCTCGTTCATACGGAACTTGTCGTATGCCTCGAGGTCGAAGAACATGATGTACACATCCATCTCCGCACCCCAGCTGCCATGGCTGCGGTAACCTGCTCGGTCACTGAACCATATCATGGCCTTGCCGTCAAGCACCCACTTTGGATTGGCGTCCGTGTATCCGCTTTGGGTAAGATTGAACATTTCACCGTTGCCGGAAGCATTGACAAGAGCTATGTCCTTGTTGTTCCATCCTCCTACGAATATGCAGTTGGAAAGAATCCACTTTCCGTCAGGAGACCACTGGTACCACTGGTCCCCGTCAGAATAAGAATACTCGTACTTTCCGTCCATTACCGTACGTACCTCCCTGCTGTCCAGGTTGATGACACGGATGGCCGTCCTGCTTTCCAGAAAAGCCACTTCCTTGCCGTCTGGACTGTATAGAGGCTGGAAACATGGATTCTCCGAATCGGTTATCCTTTCTTCCTTTACCTCTGTACTGTATGGGAAAAGCTTCTCGTCCTCATTGACGATGGACGCCCTGTATACCTGCCACAGACCGTCTCTCTCGGACGAATAGACAAGCGAGCGTCCGTCGGGAGAGAAGTCCAGGTCGCGTTCCTGCTCGGCAGTGTTGGTTATCCTCTTTGTGGTCTTGTAATCGGTCATGGTGACATACACATCTCCACGATATATGAAAGCCACCTGCTTGCCGTCCTTGCTTACAGCTATGTCCTGTGCATAATACACCGGTGACTTGATCAGGTCGCGGTCCTGCTTGTCGGCGATCACCTCGATGTCCACCTTCACGGGATCGGAACCTTCCTTCATGGTATATATCTCTCCGTCATAGCCGAAACACAAGGTGCCGTCACCGGCCATGGTCAGAAAACGTACTGGATTGCCGGAAAAATGCGTCAGCTGCTCGTCCGATCCGTTTTCCAGAGAACGTTTCCAGACATTGAAGGTACCGTCCTGCTCGCTGAGATAGTAGAATGACTTTCCGTCAGCGCAGAAGACAGGATTGCGGTCCTCCCCCCTGAAATCAGTTATCTTGGTGAACTTTCCGTTCTTCACATTATCACCCTCGAAGGTGCAGCTCCAGATGTCGCGGGCGATGGAGGACGTATGGTGCTTGCGCCACTCGTCCTCATATCCCTTCTTGTCCTGATACAGTATCATACTTCCATCAGGGCTGAAAGATATGCTTTCAAGAGGAAGCGAGGAGAACATCACAGGACGTCCACCTCCGGTACTGACAGCATAGACCTGGGAAAATGTAGAGGACGGGAACTGCATACTTTCAGCGGCTGGCTGATAATAGGCTGTATAAAGCACTGTCGAATCATCCTTGAAAACCACAGGATACTCATTGGCAGAATGTGTTGTCAGTCTGACAGGAACACCGCCTTCCTTGTCCACGATAAAAATGTCGGCGCTTCCCATACGGTAGGACGCAAACGCTATCCTGCTGCCGTCCGGACTCCATACCGGACGGGAGTCAAATGCGGAGTTGGATGTGATCTGACGCGCCTCGCCACCTGTCACAGGAACTGTAAATATATCACCTTTATAGGCAAATGCGATGGTACTGCCGTCAGGAGACACAGCACAGTAACGCATCCACAGCGGGCCTTCGGAAGGCTCCTGCGCTCCTGCGGCCACTGACACTGCCGCCAGCATGGCCGCACCCAGAAAAGTTCTAAAAATCCGTTTCATCTATATTAAAAATTAAAAGTTTTATCATTTACTCAGAAGATGCTTACTTGCAGACCATTATATTGAGAATCATCTCATCCGTAACCTGCATGCCTTTCGAGCCGATGGTACCGAGATTGCGGATGGATTTCTCCACATCGTCCTCAATGATGCCGTCATTGCCGGTCACACAGTGGTTGTCCAGTGCAAGGACAGCCGACTGCACGGCAGAAGATACGCCTGAGGCCACCTTAAGGGCACAGCCTACCTTCGCTCCGTCGCAGACCATGCCGGTGATGTTGCCGATCATATTCTTGACCGCGCTGCACACCTGCTCGAAACTGCCGCCACTGAGCCATACGATACCGCAGGCCGAACCTGTGGATGCCACCACACAGCCGCAGAGAGCCGATAGCTTTCCGAGATAACCTTTGATGTGGATAGCCGTCAGATGACTGAGAGTCAGGGCACGTATGAGCTGCTCTTCGGAAGAGCCGAACTGCTCCGCAGCGGCCACGACAGGCATCGTTACGGTGATGCCCTGATTGCCTGAGCCGGAGTTGCTCATTGCGGGAAGAGTGCATCCGGCCATGCGGGCGTCCGAGGCCGCGGCAGTCATGGCCATGCAGTGGGTCAGGAGTCCCTTGCCGAATACATTGCGGTGGATATTGTCCTGAATGGTGCGTCCGACCTGAAGACCGTACGGACGGGCCAGTCCCTCCTCCGCGAGAGCCCGGTTCATCCTGGCGGCATCCAGCATAAAGGCGATATCCTCCAGTCCGGCCTCCTTCGTGGCAAAATCGAATATCTTACGCATGTCCAGATGATAGTCCAGTGTAGTCTTGTGCGATACAGCCTCATGGCCGGATGCTGCACCATCTTCCTCCGCTTCCGAAGACATACTGTCCAGCAGCACCTGCGAATCCTTCGACACGAAGACTATGGCGTCATGGTCATCCTGGACTATCGCCTTTGCACGATGTTCAGGCGCATCGGCAGGTCCGTATAGACACTCAGCCTCTATATACAGTTTCTTCGATGTCCTTGCAAGGGATATCTTGACACGGCCCTCCGCCGCATAGGACTTGGCCTTCTCCACATCGGCCGGAGTCAGGTCCTTGAGCACTTCAAGACCATAATCCGGATTGCCGCACTCCATGGCCAGGGCAACGGCGATATTGAGTCCCACCATTCCGGTGCCGGGAATACCGACACCCATGGCGTTCTTCAGGATATTTGCACTCACCTGCACATTGATCTGAGAAGGCTGCTGCGGTCTGAAAAGAGAGCACGCCCTGGCCACCGCCAGAGCTACTGCTATAGGCTCGGTGCAGCCGAGAGCCGGCTTGACCTCCCTGTGCAGCAGTTCCAGAATATCCGAATATGTCTGAGCATCCATGACTATCTGTTCTCCGCTAAATATTTCTCGGCGTCCATCGCGGCCCGGCATCCTGAGGCGGCGGCATTGATGGCCTGACGGTATGTAGGATCCTGCACGTCTCCCGCTGCGAAAATACCGGGACGGGAGGTACGGGTACTCTTGCCCTCGGTGATGATGTAGCCCTCCTCGTCGGTCCCGACCCACTCCTTGAAGACGTCTGAGTTGGGATGGTGACCGATGGCCAGGAAAAAGCCGTCGACATCTATCTTCTTCTCCACACCGTCGTTACGGCGCAGCAGGACTCCGGTGACACCCATGTCGTTGCCCAGTATCTCCTTGGTCTGGTGCTCCCAGAGCACTTCGATATTGGGAGTGTTGAATACCCTTTCCTGCATGGCCTTGGAGGCGCGGAATACGTTACGGCGCACTATCATGTACACCTTGCGGCAGAGAGACGCCAGATAGGTGGCTTCCTCGCATGCGGTGTCTCCGCCTCCGACCACAGCCACATCCTTTCCTCTGTAGAAGAAACCATCGCAAGTGGCGCAGGCCGACACTCCCTGTCCCCTGAATTTCTCCTCGGACTCCAGACCGAGATAACGGGCCGTGGCACCTGTCGCAATAATCACTGCATCGGCCTCCACCCATTTGTCATCATCAATCTGAGCCTTGAAGGGTCTGGTGGAGAAATCTGCCTTTGTCACGATGCCGAAGCGGACATCAGCCCCGAACCTTTCGGCCTGAGCACGGAAATCGTCCATCATCTGCTGTCCCTGCACTCCCTGGGGGTAGCCGGGGAAATTCTCTATCTCGGTCGTGGTCGTAAGCTGGCCTCCGGGCTGTATACCCTCGTAGACCACTGCCTTGATATTGGCGCGGCACGCATATATCGCCGCAGTATATCCGGCAGGACCGCTGCCGATGATCAGTAACTGTATTCTTTCGTTTGCCATATCTATAATGTTTTATTGATTTTCCGAATTAGCATGAACGTGGGTAAGCGGAGTCTTGTCCTTCGGTTTCTTCTGCATCTGTGCGGTCTGTCCCCCTGCTTTCAATGCAGACTGAGGCACATGTATCGCAGCCGGACCGGCCTTGGTGAAGCTCCATACCAGCAGAAGTATCCCGGCAAGAATAAACGGGACACTGAGCCACTGCCCCATATTGAGAGCCATACCGGCCTCGAAATCCACCTGGTCTTCCTTGATGAACTCTATCAGGAATCTCATGCCGAAAAGCACGATCAGGAAAATACCGAAGATGGTGCCCGTTCGCAGTTTGTTCAGTCTGGTACGGTACATCCAGAGCAATACCAGCCCCAGGATACAGTAACTCAGAGCCTCATAGAGCTGGGTCGGATGATGGGGCAGGCCGTCTCCCATGGGGTCGCGCACGAAGATGAAGCCCCAGGGCAGGTCGGTCTGAACGCCGTAAATCTCCGAATTCATCAGATTGCCCAGACGGATCATCATGCCCGCAAAACATATGGGAATAACCAGCCGGTCTATAATCTGTATGAATCCGAATCCGTATTTCTTGCCGTATTTGTGTACATACCACCACATTGCCAGAAGAACACCCACAGCACCGCCATGAGAGGCGAGACCGCCTTTCCACGTCATCAGTATCTCCCACGGATGGCTGAGATAGTACCCCGGGTCGTAGAACAGACAGTGCCCCAGACGGGCACCGACCAGTGTGCCGATGAAAAGCGCGAAGAGCAGCGGATCCAGCAGGTCGACCGGCAGCCCTTCCCTTTTGTAGAAAGACCGCATGATATAATAGCCTATCGGGAAAAGGCCGGCTACGAAAAGTACACTGTACCATCTCAGATGAAAGCCGCCCACAGACAGGATATCTGGACTGACATTCCAGGTAATTGCAAGAAGATCAACCATATAGTCTTATTTTATCCGTTATTGTATCCGAATATCTTAGCAAAGATAGCTATAAATCGCCAAAGTCCTGCATTTTTCAGTTTTCTGACAGATGAGGGACGCAGTTCCTTCACATCAGAGATTTTTCCGGTCGAAAAGCATCTCAGGGGCCACCACCGCCACCTCGTTAACCGTATAGCCGTCACGCTCATAGAACATGGCTATCTCCCCTGAGGGCAGGACTGTAATGTCCGAATAGCCTGCATCGCCCTCCACAATCGTCAGGCCGGAACTCCAGGTGATGCCTCCGTCCAGACTGTAGCGCAGGGTAAGGTTACGACGCTGCTCCGGATCGGCGGCATTGACGAAGAGCAGGCAGCCGTCCTCCCCATAATAGGGATAATGGACAATGGCACCGTTGCAGCCGGGGTCGGGCAGATCGGGTGCGGGATTCGAGGTCCATGTACGGCCCTTGTCATCCGAGATATGGATGTAGCGGCAGCCGCCTTCATTGACCCGGCTGTTTACCATCCAGCGGCCGTCGGGCAGTTCGATGATCTTCGACTCGTCGGCAGGGACGATGGCGGCAGGCAGCAGATGCCAGGTACGGCCGCAGTCAGTGCTCTCTATCAGATGCATGCCCTTACGGAGGTTCACCATCGTATGCAGGAGACGACCGTCGCGGGTGACTGTGCCCTGACCCGAGGTAAGGAACTTGAAATCGCACATCCACTCATCCGGAGCGACCTGTGCGGTAATATCCTCAGGAGCGGACCAGGTCCGGCCGTTATCAGTACTGCGCATCACGTGGAAGAAATAGACATCCTTCGCCCGGTCGTGGTCCATGAAATTATAGAGGAGAAATACAGTGCCGCTTACCGTGTCGGTAATCAGCGACGGGTCCGAGGCCGACTGTCCGTCCGGGAAGTCCGCGACTTTCCGTACTGGACTCCAAGTCCGTCCGCCGTCGTCGCTGCGGCGTATGACGATGTTGATGTCCCGGCTCCACTTCAGGTCTCCGCAGGAAGGCACTCGCTCGTCTATCGCGGCGATCAGACTGCCGTCCGGAGCTGTGGTTATGGCCGGTATGCGGTAGCAGGACACAGTCCTCGCCGTATCCGTCCCATCCACTGCAAACAGCACCTGCCGCCTTATTCCCCGCAGACTGTCCGTACCGTCCACAAGATCAGCAAACCTTACGGCACCTACTGTATGCACACTGCCATCAGCATCCTCGCCGCCATCCGTATCCACACAATTCCCGACATAGTTCCGGGCCGCACCATACGCACTGTCGCCAGCATACGCCGAAACCGAAGTCCATGCCGCGAATATAGCCGCCATCATTTTCCATTTTTCCATAACTGATTGCCTTTTCAAGATTTGCCCACAAAGTTAAGAATTTCCTACCGGCTCTCAAACAACTCCACGTCCCTTTCCTACGTAGCTTGTCGTGGAACCGTCCCCACAGGTATTTATTGGCGGTACATACTGTTAGACACACACCCGTTCACCCGCCCTTTATACTCCGATAATGCAGTCCAGCACGGCTTCCAAAATTATTCTGCTCATTTTCAGACCTATAAAAATTCTCGTTCTGCTGGACCCCACGATTTTTGCCCCAAAACGGTCATTTTACCCTTAGTCCAGCAGAAAAGCATTTACGGACCACCTGATAATCAATCCGTTCCAAAACACCTGGATGCTGGACCCCACACAAGCCTTTCCAAGCCTAACCGCCCAGACAGCGCAACGCCTGCTCAGCACTGATGTGGAAGCGCTTCATAAGGACGGAACGAACCATTTTCATAAGCCCTCATCTGCTCTATCGGGAAAGACGGGTCCGGCTCTATGCTTCTCAGGGTAACAAGACTGGCTTCATTTGCCTGCTCCTTCTCCCAGTCTTCCGTATTCCAGCGCACCATCGAATGCAGGAAAGTCCGGGCTGTACGGAACAGATGCTCGGTCCGTCCGGCATTGACGAAATACTCCAGCCTCACTCTGCCACAGGTTTCCACAGGCAGGTCGACAAAGCCCTCCGATGTGCGCATACGGACAAAGCACGGCCCGCCATCTTTCTCCGCCACTCCGGCTTTTCCCTTCGAGCCGGGATCCTCCTTCGGTTTCGACCTGGGACATCCCCTCGGGCCGGGATTCCCATTCAATCCGGGATGCTCATCAAATCCGGGATTTCCGTCTTCCGAAGTATCCCTCTGAGTGTCCGCCATTGACAGTTCCTTCCTGAAATACGCGCCCAGGGACGTATGCCGGTATCCGAAAGGAGTCCCGGCTACCCCGTGGTGCATGGGATTGCGCAGAATATAGCTGACCAATGCTTTCTGGGCATACCATCCGTCCACCGGCATACAGTAGACCTGCTTTCCGCACACAGAGCCTTTCCGCCTGTACTTCTTGTTGAAATACGTCGTGTACGAAGTACGGAGCCTGTGTATGAAACTCCAGGGCCAGGCAGTCACGACCGCTATATGCGCATGGGTGGACATCACCGCATAGGCAAGCAGCACACAACCGTCCCTCCGCACAGCAAAGGCGATAAAGTTCTGAAATAAGATATAGTCCTGAGTGTCCCGGCATATCAAGCCGTTACCGGGCGAGAATACGATATGATACGTCCTTTCTCCCGCCTCTTTCACTCTGCACACAGCTACGTTCATATTGTGAGGTTTATGATTGCTTCCACAAAGTACGGCAATTTTCTTCTTTTCTGCAACAGGTTGCATGCATAATCTTCCAGACAGTTCCGGCATCCGGTCTCGCGAGCACTTTACCTTTTCTCGGAGTCCAGCACAACTGAATAATTTATAATACTGACAAACAGATAGTTGGAAATCGCACAAATGCTGGACCAGGGCATTTAGGGGCAAAAAACGCCGTTTCAAGACTATTTCGATATAGTCCAGCACCAACACGATTTGCAACAAGCTGATAATCAGGAAAAGAATATACATAGTTATGCTGGACTCCAAAAAAGCATTCTCGAAAGCGGAAATGCGGCACTGCTTCTGCGATGAAGTGCGGAGACGGAATGGTTGAAGGGAAAGGATTCCGGCAGCCCCGCAGTCACCGTTCAAGACGGGTGTAGACGCTTAGGGGCAGGACGCGTCCGAAACTGTCGCGCAGGACCAGTTCTCCGGAGGTACGGCGGCCTGCCGGGCCGAATGTACAGGCCACGAGAGTATCGGCCAGCATGGCGGAATAACCGTTGGAATAAAGGTTGAGCACCAGAAAACTGTTCATCGGTGCGAGAATCTGCGCACACCCCTTGAGGATATCGTTGAGGCACTCGTCCAGCTTCCATCTCTCTCCGTCCGGGCCGCGTCCGTAGGCGGGAGGGTCGAGGATAATGCCGTCGAACGAGGCTCCGCGACGGACCTGGCGGGTGACATATTTGAGGGCGTCGTCTATAGTCCAGCGTATGCCGTCGAGAGAGGATATCTCCATATTGTGCCTGGCCCATGTCACCACCTGCCTGACAGAGTCGAGATGGGTGACATCGGCACCTGCAGCACGGGCGGCCAGGGAGGCGGCTCCTGTGTAGGCAAACAGGTTTAGCACCCGGGGAGGCCTGGCCTCGCCCTTCTTCGCATTATTGAGCCTGAGACGGGCGACCTGCCGGTAGATGAAATCCCAGTTCGGAGCCTGCTCAGGAAACACACCGACATGCTTGAACGCCGTAAGACCCAGACGTAGATGCAGCTCCGTTCCTCCGCATTCCGAGAGGATTCCGGTGCTCAAGGCTGCTGGACCTTCGGCGTATCCGGACCTCGAAGAACCTGTCATGCTTCCGGCGTCAGTTTTTGCCCGGACATCATTCACCGCAGGCAGTCTGTAGGAAATGTTCCACTGCTCCGGCATACGGCCCAACATCGTCCACACACCGCTGTCCTCCTTGCCGGCTTTTGAGAAACCGGCCCCGGGAGTAAAGGCAGTCTGGGCCGTCCTTTTCCACTCTGCGCCAGAGAGTCCCTTGTCCCACAACGCCTTAGGCTCAGGACGCATCATAACATACCGTCCGAAACGCTCCAGTTTCTCAAAACCGCCGGAGTCTATCAGCTCGTAATCTTTCCAACTGTCAGATGGTCTTTCTATATTCATGCGCCAAAGATAGCGATTATTTGCTTGCGGCGACAAAGAACGTCATGTGAGATAGCAAGCGGATAGGACAACTATATATGACTGTGGGATCGGTGCCCCGACAGACAGTAGGGAAAAGTAAACCGAAAACCAGAAAACCAGGCACTTACATGTTTTTTTTGATTCTTGGTTTCTATTTTATAGATTTGTATTGAATTACTTATAATAAATTTAAACTACTATGATACTGCGCAACAGCCTATTGAAATTGAAATCGTATATCATTCCCGCCGTTGTCATTTCCACGGCGGGAATGCTTGCATCGTGCGGACAGGAAGATGTCAACACAGTCAGCGTCTGGAAGAACCTGAACAGGACGGACTCGACGGGATTGGAAAGCATCGCCACGAGAATCGACACAGTCACGTTCAGGACGGACTCGCTGTTCGACATCAGAATCTTCGGAGTGTCGGACGACAGGTTCTTCGGTTTGACGGCAGACGACATCATAGTGGTCCTCAGCCACGACGGACGGGTCCTGGACTCGCACGACATTCACGGAAGGGGACCGGGCGAGTTCACCAATCTGACAAGCATCATATACGACCAGTACAACGATGAAATACTAATTTATGACACGTGGAACAAGATCATAAGGCTGGACGCTGATGGAAACTTCAAGGACGAGATGAAGAACGGGGAGACTGTCCTTGTCGGAGACATCGCGCCTCTCGGCAAAAGCCTATACGCCGCCACCGGGATATCCAACTCGGAGAGAGAGCACTGCATAACCGTCCTGGACCGGGACTTCAACCCCGTACACAGGATGATGCCGCTCATGAACGACGCCCAGCGCTCGAAAAGAGGCATCATCGCGTTCGAGGGCATTGACGTGTTCAACTCGAAGGTCCTGTACAAGCCATTCGGAGAGTATACCTATTACGAGATCACTGACTCCTCATTCACGCCGTACCTGAGAGTCGACTGCGGAAAACATGAGATGCCGGCGGAGCTGTATGCCACAGTAGACAACCCTGCATGGGATAAATATTTCCAGATACAGTACGAGGCAATATGCGGCAGATACTATATGATAGAATACCTGTTCTCCAAAAACAATATGTGGTATTACGATGTCTACGACACTGAGACGGGGAAAAGAATGCTGCACACCACATACACTGAGGAAGAATTCGACAACGGTGTGGATGCCGGTTTCATATTCCGTTCCGGAGGACACGAATACAGGATAATCCCGCAGTTCGAGAAAGACAACGTGCTCTACTGGTCAAGATTCAACGACGACGGTTCCACCACTCTGTTCAGGATACAGCTGTAACCTATGACTGGCAACTGCGTCCAAGACAATAAATACTATCACCACCAAACTACAGACATCTCTTATGAATCATCTGGCACTCACAATCACAACAACCGCAGTCTTCTGTCTGACAGGATGCGGGACTACTATGGAAAATGACGGAACCGAAGTTGTCCGTCACGAACGTATAGACTCAGTAGAGCTTGTCCGGTCCGGAGAGCTGCGCTTCACCTTGGACGAGGAGACTTGCCCTAATTTCCTTGCGACCTACTATGACAGCAGGAACGGATTCTTTTACTTCCACAACATTATAAACGGATACATCGAGAGATTCCACACTGACAGCACCGTCAAGTCCCCGGTCAGAGTAAAGGCCCCGTTCAGGCCGTGGAGCATGAACGTGGTATCACAGGACAGCATATACCTGTTGAATGTACTGGAGACCATGTCTATCAGACTAATAGACGGACAAGGAGTCAAAAAGGCATCCTATAGTGTGGATGATGATGCGACCATCGCGACGGGCGGACAAGGCCAGCCGTATGTCACCCCCTATGGGTTGGTCTACTCCTGCAACACGCTCAAGGAAGACTTCTGCCTCGCCATAGTGGATACGGAAAGCGGAGAGACAACTGACAAGCTTCTGCCTTTCCCTGAGATGTACAGGAATTTCTATGGCAGTCTGCTGATGATGACTCCCTACACTGCCTATAACAGCAGGCAGGGTACTGTCGTCATTGGATTTCCGGCCGACAACAATATCCACGTCATAGATCTGGCCACCAGAGAAATCACTGTCCACTACGCCAGGAGCAAGTACGCGAAGGAAAAACTGAAGCCGCTCAGGAAAGGACTTGGAGGTCTTACCGTATCCAATGAAGAAGAAATCGAGTATTTCAGGGAAATCACATCTTACGGCAACATGCTGTACGACCCATGGAACAATGTATACTACCGCATAGTGGAGAAAAGTACTCCGATGCCTGGCGTGAACCTATCAAACAGGGCAAAAAAACTCGCAGTGATGATACTCGACAGCAGTTTCCGTACTATAGGGGAAAGCGACATTCCGGATGATGCATCCGCATCTTTCAGATACTGCCTGTTCGTCTCTCCCGACGGTCTTAACATACAGATGCTCACCGGCGAGGATGAGCTGGCAATCGCGACATATTCTCTTAAAGCCAAGAAATGAGACCGGCACACACACGAAGCATCATCACCCTGACAGCACTCCTGTCGTGCATCAACCTGCTTGTATCGTGCGGACAGGAAGATGTCAACACAGTCAGCATCTGGAAGAACCTGAACAGGACGGACTCGACGGGATTGGAAAGCATCGCCACGAGAATCGACACAGTCACGTTCAGGACGGACTCGCTGTTCGACATCAGAATCTTCGGAGTGTCGGACGACAGGTTCTTCGGTTTGACGGCAGACGACATCATAGTGGTCCTCAGCCACGACGGACGGGTCCTGGACTCGCACGACATTCACGGAAGGGGACCGGGCGAGTTCACCAATCTGACAAGCATCATATACGACCAGTACAACGATGAAATACTAATTTATGACACGTGGAACAAGATCATAAGGCTGGACGCTGATGGAAACTTCAAGGACGAGATGAAGAACGGGGAGACTGTCCTTGTCGGAGACATCGCGCCTCTCGGCAAAAGCCTATACGCCGCCACCGGGATATCCAACTCGGAGAGAGAGCACTGCATAACCGTCCTGGACCGGGACTTCAACCCCGTACACAGGATGATGCCGCTCATGAACGACGCCCAGCGCTCGAAAAGAGGCATCATCGCGTTCGAGGGCATTGACGTGTTCAACTCGAAGGTCCTGTACAAGCCATTCGGAGAGTATACCTATTACGAGATCACTGACTCCTCATTCACGCCGTACCTGAGAGTCGACTGCGGAAAACATGAGATGCCGGCGGAGCTGTATGCCACAGTAGACAACCCTGCATGGGATAAATATTTCCAGATACAGTACGAGGCAATATGCGGCAGATACTATATGATAGAATACCTGTTCTCCAAAAACAATATGTGGTATTACGATGTCTACGACACTGAGACGGGGAAAAGAATGCTGCACACCACATACACTGAGGAAGAATTCGACAACGGTGTGGATGCCGGTTTCATATTCCGTTCCGGAGGACACGAATACAGGATAATCCCGCAGTTCGAGAAAGACAACGTGCTCTACTGGTCAAGATTCAACGACGACGGTTCCACCACCCTGTTCAGGATACAGCTGTAGGCCATACGCACAGCCGGATGCGGCTGACGCGGCAACTGCATGCAGGATTATTCCGGATATTTTTATAATTTTGCAGCCAAATAAACTACACGGTTATGCAGAACATAGACTCTTATGACTTTAATGGCAAGAAAGCCATTGTGAGAGTGGATTTCAACGTCCCCCTCGACTCGGATTTCAACATCACTGACGACACACGTATCCGTGCCGCCATCCCCACCCTGAAAAAGGTACTGGCAGGCGGAGGCTCCCTCATCATAATGTCCCACCTCGGGAAACCGAAAGGACCTGCGGAAAAATTCTCTCTCAAGCACATTATAGGACGCATAGAGGAACTGCTCGGCACCAGGGTGCAGTTCGCTCCCGACTGCATGAAGGCCGATGAGCAGGCCGCCGCCCTCAAGCCCGGCGAAGTGCTCCTGCTCGAGAACCTGCGTTTCTACGCAGAGGAGGAAGGCAAGCCCCGCGGACTGGCCGAGGACGCCACCGAAGAGGAGAAGAAAGCCGCAAAGGCCGCAGTGAAAGAGAGCCAGAAGAAATTCACCGAGCACCTGGCTTCTTACGCGGACTGTTATATCAACGACGCATTCGGAACTGCCCACCGGGCCCACGCATCCACAGCCCTCATCGCCAAATACTTCCCCAACGACAAGATGTTCGGCTACGTGATGGAGGGTGAGATCAAGGCGATTGACAAGGTCTTAGGCAATCCCCAGCGTCCCCTGACCGTCATCCTCGGCGGAGCCAAAGTCTCCTCCAAACTCGGAGTCATAGAGCACCTGCTCGATCTGGCCGACAACATGATTATCGGCGGCGGCATGGTCTATACCTTCATGAAAGCCCAGGGAGGCGCTATCGGGACTTCTCTCGTAGAGGACGACCAGCTCCAGACAGCCCTCGACACTATGTCCAAGGCCAGGGAGAAAGGTGTAAAACTGTACTTCTCAACAGAGGTTGTGGCCGCTGACGCATTTGACAACAACGCACATACACAGATATGCCAGGCCAACGCCATCCCAGACGGATGGATGGGTATGGACGCATCCCCCAAGGCAGTAGCCGAGTGGAGAGAGGTACTGCTGAACTCCAGAACCATACTCTGGAACGGTCCCGTAGGAGTATTCGAGATGCCCAACTTCGCTCACGGCACCAACTCCATAGCCGGGATTCTCGCAGAAGCCACTGAGAAGGGAGCGTTCACCCTCGTAGGCGGCGGCGACTCAGTGGCGGCAGTTACCCAGATGGGCTATGCCGACAAGGTCAGCTACGTGTCTACCGGCGGCGGTGCGATGCTGGAGTTCTTAGAAGGAAAGGAACTGCCCGGAATCAAGGCCATCAGGGAATAACGGCGTGCAGAAAAAGACAGAACAGGCAAACTGCTGCGTCGTCTTAGGTATATGAAAGAGCAACTGGAAAGCCTCAACTCCATCTCCATCAACTTCGGGGAGAACGGCATGATGATAGTCAACATCCTGCTGGCTTTCATCATGTTCGGAGTGGCCCTCGGGATAAGGCTGGACACTTTCAAACAGGTGTTCCGCCATCCCAGATCCATCATCACCGGCATTCTGCTGCAATGGGTCGGACTGCCCGCTGTGACATTCCTGATCTGCATGGCCCTGAACCACTGGATCACCCCGATGGTGGCCCTGGGCATGATACTGGTGGCGTCCTGTCCCGGGGGCAACATCTCCAATTTCATCTCCTCCCTCTCGAAGGGCAACGTAGAGCTTTCCGTGAGCATGACAGCAGTGACGACCGCATTCGCCCCCCTGATTACTCCGTTCAATTTCTTCATCTGGGGAACATTGTACTACAATGCCATAAGCATCACCGGTGAAATTCCCCGGCTGGTCATTCCTTTCCTGCCGATGCTGTGGCAGATACTGCTGCTCTTAGGCATCCCCATCGTCCTGGGAATGCTCTTCGCCCGGTATTTCCCCAACGCCACGAAGAAGATCACCAAACCGGCTCAGACCCTCTCCATCCTCCTCTTCTTAGTAATGGTAGTGGCATCATTCTCCCAGAATTTCCAGTTGTTCATCGACAATATCATATTCATCTTCCTGATTGTACTGGTACATAACGCCGCCGCATTCGCCACGGGATATTTCGGAGGGATGGCGGCCCGTCTGCCGCTGAGAGACCGCAGGTCAATAACGATTGAGGTCGGCATCCAGAACTCGGGACTCGGACTGGTGCTACTGTTCAACCCCGCCATATTCCCTCCGGAGATATGGCACGGACACTACGGAGGAATGCTTTTTGTAACGGCATGGTGGGGTATCTGGCATATCATCGCCGGTCTCACTTTGGCCGCCATCTTCCGCAGGCATCCCCTTCCGGAGGGCAATGTCAAGGCGGCAGCATAATTTTCAAGTACAATGGGTAAGAAGGAAAACAGGAAAATTCAGGACTTCAACGGACTCTACGCCTTTCTGCGGCATTACGTCGATTTCATGCTGCGGATGGCATACCGCAGGATAAAATACGTGGGACTGGAAAAAGTACCAGCCGACGGAGCTGTCATCTACGCCCCGAACCACACAAACGCCCTGATGGACGCGCTGGTGATTCTGGCCATGGACCGCAAGCAGAAGGTATTCGTGGCCAGGGCCGACATTTTCAGGAACCCAAAAGTCGCGAAGATTCTCCGCTTCCTGAAGATCATGCCCATCATGCGCATCCGCGACGGTATGGACGAGGTGCGCAAGAACACCGAGATCATCCACAAGAGCGTGGATGTGTTACTTGACAAAGTACCCTTCTGCATACTGCCCGAAGGGAGGCATCAGGCAAAGCATTCGCTGCTGCCCCTGTCCAAAGGCATATTCCGAATCGCCCTCGAAGCCGAAAAGATCATGGACGGGCGCCTGCCCCTGTACATCGTGCCGGTAGGTCTGGAATACGGAAACTTCTTCCGGTTCCGCTCCACCGTCCTGGTACAGATAGGTGACCCGATCAACGTCAGCGGATATATCAGGGAGCATGCCTCGCTCTCCCAGCCCGAGATGATGAACCTGATGAAGGACGAGCTCACAGAGCGGATGAAGGAGGTCATCCTCTACATTCCCGATGACGAATACTACGATGCTACCTTAGATACCTGTGCCGCCGTCATCAATCAGCAGGTGGATTCCTGGAAGAAGGAGCATCCAGGCTTACGCCGCCACTCCCTGACCACTCGATTCGCGGCCAACAAGATGACCCTCGGACAAATAGCCCGATTGCGGGTCTCCGAACCGAAGAAAGCCGCAGAACTGTTAAGCAGTGCCGCCGACATCCACCGCGAGCGGGAGGAACGTGGTATTTCCCTCGGTTCCGTCATCAAGAAGCACCCCTTCTGGTCCCGCCTGCTCCAGCTGCTGGTACTCATTGTCACCCTCCCCTACACTATTCCGGCCGGAGTGCTGACCCTCCCCGTAACCGGCCTTTCAGCCTTCCTCTTCTCGAAGATGAAAGACCGCGCGTTCTACAACTCCATCCGCTTTGTAGTCACACTCGTGCTCTGGCCGCTGCTGCTCATCATCTACGCCATTGTCCTCTACTGCACCCTTCCGTGGGAATGGGCCCTGGGTCTGTCAATCGCCCTCGTGCCCGCCACCGTCCTGTGCCAGGAAGCCTGGAGACTGCTGCGGCTGGCAGTATCCGACCTGCGGCTGCTCTGCGCCCCGAAGCTCCGCCGCTCCATCCGGGACCTGCGACGACAGTTCCTGGACCTTCTGCATAAAGAAGAGGAGCCAGCATGATCCGATCATACTGCCCGTAGGACTCGGAGGCTGCATCGGCAGCATACTCCGATATCCTGTCTCGACATTCTCCAAGCCGTGACGATGCTCCAGAGCGGCAATTCCACAGGCAGCGCGCCTTATTCCCAAAAGCCGGAATCGAGTATACACGTACCAGCTACTACACTTCGGTAAGTCCAACAGCCACTGCAAAACATATCTTACTGATTACAAATCCCATACAGATTCTCCATTTTGCTGGACCCCGCATTTTTTGCCATAAAACCGTCATTTTACCCCAGGTCCGACATGCAGCACCTCCAGAATCCCCTGAATATCAAGACTATTTTCACACTTTTACTGCTGGACCTAAGGTGCATCACCTGAACACAAGCACAAAGGGCAGAATCTCCTCGTCGGCGACATCGATCCAAAACTGACCTGAGCAACATTACTGTATTCTGCTGCTTATCTGCTCCTCCTCGAAACGGGAGGAAATGATTATAGCATCTGAGCTGAGGCTTCCGAAGATGTTCTCGGACTGGGAAATGCCGGTGTACCTGTACAAGACCTCCTACGGCCAGAAGAACTGGGGCTGGCTGATACGCAAGGGGGCGATAGAGGGTTTCGGGCAAGAGGAGCCCGTATCCCGATTACAGAGGAGAGAACGAAAACGGAGAGGCAGAGACCTGACCGGGAATATAACCGGGACGGAAACAGCGGCCGGGAACAAAGTCCTCATGCTGTTTTGAGATTTTTTGTAATTTTGCGCGCGAATTGAGATATGTGTCGCCATGGACGTTTTACTTGCTCTTCTGCCCATCCTGACACTGATTGTACTGATGGGCGTGTTCAAGGTTCCGGGAGACCGGAGCAGTTTGATAACACTGATTGTCACCATCGTCATAGCGGTATGGTATTTCGGCCAGCCGCTGCAGCAGACGGGATTGTCGTTTTTCTACGGTGCGCTCAAGGCACTGGTTCCCATACTGCTGATCATCCTTATGGCCATCTACAGCTACAACGTACTCCTGCACACCGGGAAGATTGAGGTGCTCAAGGCCCAGTTCTCATCCATCTCCTCCAACAAATGCATCCAGGTGCTGCTCATCACCTGGGGATTCGGGGGACTGCTGGAGGGCATGGCCGGATTCGGTACGGCCGTGGCCATACCGGCGGCGATTCTCATCAGCCTCGGGTTCAAGCCGGTCTTCTCCGCACTGGTCAGCCTCATCGCCAACAGCGTGCCCACGGCTTTCGGGGCGGTCGGAGTGCCGGTCATCGTCCTGGCGCAGGAGACCTCG
Source organism: uncultured Alistipes sp. (assembly GCA_900544175.1). GTDB lineage: Bacteria > Bacteroidota > Bacteroidia > Bacteroidales > UBA932 > Coprenecus. The sequence continues at coordinate 64,797 of UQUN01000001.1, read as the reverse complement.
CTGGATGTGATGAAAGTGGCTCCGGCAGTTGTAGCCCAGCTGGCCGTAACCATGATATTGGTACCGATAGTCATTGCCCAGCTGACTGTACCGGGGAAGAAGGCTCTGCCCCGCAACATCCTCATCGGTACGGTCATCGGAGCAGTATCCTTAGCCGTCCAATACCTTGCGGCCAGATATATCGGACCGGAAACCCCGGCCATTCTCGGCTCCGTCGCAGCCATCGCGGTCATCATCCTGCTGGGCCGCATCCTGGACCGCCGCACGGCACGGAACTCCGCACAGGACTCAGAACCGGACAATTCCGGGACAGCGGCGACACATTCCTTACGAAAGCACACCACACGAGAGATAATCCAGGCCTGGGCCGTATACGCCCTGATCATGCTGCTCATACTGCTGACCAGCCCCCTGCTGCCCATCAAGGATATCCTGGCTCCCGTTGCCGAAACATCCATCGGCTTCAACATCGGCGGAGAGACCCGCACATGGTCCGTACAATGGCTCGTCCAGGGCGGACTCCTGCTGTTCATCGGCTCATTCGCCGGCGGACTGCTGCAGGGAGGTAAGGCCGGCGGACTGCTAAGGCTGCTGTGGAAATCCACCGTACAGCTCAAAAAGACATTCATCACGGTCATCTGCCTCGTGGGCTTCTCCTCGATCATGGAGACCTCGGGCATGATCAATACCCTCGCCGTCGCACTGGCCACGGCCACAGGAGCACTTTACCCGCTGTTCGCCCCCGCCATCGGAGCCATCGGAACATTCCTCACCGGCAGCGACACCTCGGCCAACATCCTTTTCGGCAAGCTGCAGGCCGGCGTGGCGGAACACATAGGCGCGGATCCCGTATGGATCTCGGCTTCCAATACCGCCGGAGCCACCGGAGGCAAGATCATCTCCCCGCAGAGCATTGCCATTGCCACCTCTGCCTGCGGACAGCAGGGACAGGAAGGCAAAATCCTCAAGGCAGCCCTGCTCTACGCCCTCGGCTACGTGGTCATAACCGGTATTATCGTATACATTTTCGCATATTGAAAACAGACACATAACAGCATCTTATTATGAAAATAGGACTTTTCATTCCCTGCTTCGTCAATGCCGTCTACCCTCAGGTGGGCACAGCCTCCTTCAAGCTGCTGCGCTCGCTCGGAGTGGACGTGGACTACCCGCTCGGACAGACCTGCTGCGGCCAGCCCATGGCCAACGGCGGCTTTGAGAAGGACTCGGCCCCGCTGGCCCGCAACATGGAGAAACTTTTCAAGGACTATGACTACGTGGTGGGCCCTTCCGGCAGCTGCGTGGCCTTCGTCAAGGAACACTACCCCGAGATTCTGCACAAGGAGGCGCACGAGTGCCTCAGCAGCCGGATATACGAGATATGCGAGTTCATCCACGACGTGGTGCGGCCTACAGAACTGCCCCGCGCGCATTTTCCCCACATGGTCAGCATCCACAACAGCTGCCACGGACAGAGACTGATCCGACTGGCCTCCCCCTCTGAGCTGAACATTCCCCATTATTCCAAACTCAGGGACCTGCTTTCCCTCGTGAAGGGCATAGAGGTCATGGAGCCTTCCCGGGTCGATGAGTGCTGCGGTTTCGGAGGCATGTTCTCCATAGAGGAGCCGGCCGTATCCGCATGCATGGGCGCCGACAAGGTCCGCGACCACATGTCCACCGGGGCAGAATACATCACCGGAGCCGACTCCTCCTGCCTGATGCACATGGAAGGTATTATCCAGAGACAGAAACTGCCCGTCAAGACTATTCACATAGTCGAGATCTTAGCATCAAACCTTTAACATCCGATCTTATGAGTACACATTCGAAAGCAGCCGAAAAGTTCATAGCCGACAAGGAGAGGACTGCATGGCACAACCAGGCCCTGTGGTTCGTCCGCGAGAAAAGGGACCGCATGGCCCGGTCCGTCCCCGAATGGGAGGCCCTGCGGGAGGCGGCGGCCCGCACCAAGATACATACCGTCACGCATCTGGCCCATTACCTCGAGATGTTCGAGCGCAATGCCACGGCCAACGGCATACACGTACACTGGGCCAAGGACGCCCAGGAGCACAACGAGATAGTCTACGGCATCCTCAAGGAGCACGGAGTCAGGCATCTGGTCAAGAGCAAGTCCATGCTCGCCGAAGAATGCGGCCTGTCCCCCTATCTGGAGGAGCGCGGCATCGAGGCTGTAGAGAGCGACCTCGGAGAGCGCATCATGCAGCTTATGCACCGGCCGCCCAGCCACATAGTCCTTCCGGCCATACACGTCAAGAGGCAGGAAGTGGGAGAGCTCTTCGAACGCGAGATAGGCACAGAGCACGGCAACAGCGACCCGACCTACCTCACCCACGCTGCCAGAGGGCACCTGCGCGACAAGTTTCTCCATGCCGATGCGGCCATGACCGGAGTCAATTTCGCCGTGGCCTCGTCCGGAGCCTTCGTCGTATGCACCAACGAGGGCAACGCCGACATGGGCACATCCTTCCCCAAACTGCATATAGCCATCATGGGCCTCGAGAAAGTGATTCCCGACTACGACGCCCTCGCCATATACCACCGGCTGCTCGCCCGCTCCGCCACAGGACAGCATTCCACCACCTACACCACACACTACAAACGGCCCGTGGAAGGCCAGGAGATGCACATCGTCATCGTGGACAACGGCCGCAGCAGGATACTCGGCAACCCCGTCCACCGCAACATGCTCAAATGCCTGCGCTGCGGAGCCTGCATGAATACCTGCCCCATCTACCGCCGTTCAGGAGGTTATTCCTACTCCTACTTCATCCCCGGACCGCTGGGCATCAACCTCGGAATGCTCGCCGACCCCAAACAGTACAGCGGCAACGTCTCCGCATGCAGCCTCTGCATGTCCTGCTCCAATGTCTGCCCCGCCAAGATCGATCTCGGAGAGCAGATCTACTCCTGGAGGCAGGAACTCGATTCCCTCGGACTGGCCAATCCGGTCAAGAAGGGCATCGTCAAGGTGCTCAACACCGCCCTGCGCAGTCCCGGCATGTTCCATTTCTGCATCAAGGCAGGACGGCTCGGAGAGAAAATCGCCCCGCACGGCCTGCTCTACTGCAGTGCCAACGCCTGGGGCCGCGACCGCGAGCTGCCGGAATTCACCTCCCGCACATTCGAACAGATCTGGAAAGAAGAACTGTCCTCCTCCGCCCCGGCCGGCCAGGGCAAATCCGAGGAGAGCGGGAAATAACAGTTTTACCGTAAAACAAGCATCTACGACATGAGCAGCAAGGAAACAATACTCGAGGCCCTCAAGGCCAACAGCCCCGCACCCGTGGAAAGAGGGCCGCTGGGCTTCACCCCTATGACATTCTCCGACCCTTTAGCGGAGTTCCGGGAAAGAGCGGTCAAGGCCGCAGCGGCCCGGTGCATCCTGATCGAAGAGGGGGACGGCAGCATCCGGGAGCGCATAGCCTCCATTGTCCGCCGGACCTACCCTGAAGCCAGACGCATAGCCTCCAATCTGCCCGAGGCCGCATCCTGCGCCACATTCAACGCCGACGAACTGGAAGATCCCCGCGATCTCGCCGGCACCGATGTCGCCATAGTCCGCGGAGCCTTCGGAGTAGTCGAGAACGGCGCCATCTGGATACCCCGCGCATTCCGGCACAAGGCCATGCTATTCATCCCCGAAGCCCTCGTCATCCTGCTGGACAGAAAGCAGATAGTGTGCAACATGCACGAAGCCTACGCCAAGGAGGATTTCGACACCTACGACTTCGGCAGCTTCATCGCCGGCCCCTCCAAGACCGCCGACATCGAGCAGGCTCTGGTCATCGGCGCCCACGGAGCCCGGGACGTCACGGTCATCCTGCTGTAACGGTTACCACGGAAACCATACAGCCCACAGTCCGTCAGTGCGGCATCTACATGACAAAAATGCCTATCTTTGTATCCTGTAATCAGTAACAACACAGAACCGACACCGATATGAAATTCATTTCGTGGAATGTAAACGGCCTGAGGGCCTGCTGCGGCAAGGGATTCGAGGAATCCTTCAAGACACTGGACGCAGACTTTTTCTGCCTGCAGGAGACCAAGATGCAGGAAGGACAGCTGGACATAGCCTTCGATGGCTACCGCTCATACTGGAACTACGCTCAGAAAAAAGGCTACTCCGGCACCGCCATATTCTCCCGGCATGAGCCGCTGTCAGTCTCCTACGGTCTGGGCCTGGAGGAGCACGACACCGAAGGCCGCGTAATCACACTCGAGATGCCTGAGTTCTACCTGGTTACGGTCTACACACCCAATTCCCAGGACGAGCTCCGGCGGCTGGATTACCGCATGACATGGGAGGACGAGTTCCGCGCCTACCTGCTGCGTCTGGATGCCGTCAAGCCGGTCATCGTCTGCGGCGACCTCAACGTGGCCCACAAGGAGATCGACCTGAAGAACCCGAAGACCAACAGGATGAATGCCGGATTCACCGACCAGGAGCGCGGCAAGTTCTCCGACCTGCTCGCTGCCGGATTCACCGATACATTCCGCTATTTCTATCCCGACACCGAGGGCGTCTATTCCTGGTGGTCCTACCGCTTCAAGGCCCGCGAGAAGAACGCCGGGTGGCGCATCGACTATTTCCTCGTATCCAACCGCCTCCAGCCTAAGCTGCTCGGTGCGTCCATCCACAACGAGATATTCGGTTCCGACCACTGCCCCGTCGAGCTTACCCTCGACATCTGAGAGTCTGGGAAACGGACTGCCAGCAACACCGGCTCGATCCAACGAATGGTTTTCAGCAGTTAGACTGGTAAGGGGACCCAGGATAGCGCAGGGCTACAGCCCGTAGTCATAGAGGGCCTTGCGCTGTGCGTCGCGGGCGTTCTTGACGGGAACGAGGGTGAAGCTCCAGGTGTAGTCGCGGTCGGCGGGGAGCTGGTACTGCGGTTCGGGACGATCACCCCAGCTGTCGTAGCCGGCCACGCCCTGCTGGCGCATGTCGATGCAGACCTCAACGTAGTCCTGCGGGACAATGTCGTTGATGTGGTGCATGCGGCGCAGCACGTCCTTCGCGTCAGCGGGATCCTTGGAGGCAATCTGCTCCGGAGTGAAGTTGGGCCACTGGTAGTCGTGTTCCACAGCCTCCTCCGAGTCGAAATCCTCCACGGGATTACGTAGGGCACTGAAGCCTATCGTACTGTCAGCCACCACCATCAGGCCGTTGCCCCCTCCATAGAAGGCGGCCCAGCGGGTGTCGCTGCGGTGGCCGTTCTCCTGGGGACGCACGTAGGGGAAATACATGGCCTCAGCCGAAGACGAATACAGTCCCACCAGCGAGCCGCGGCTGCGGTCGATATAGTTCTCTCCCGGGCCGCGTCCGTACCACGTCACCCCGTGCATGGCTACGGGCAGACGGAAACGCACACCGATACGGGGAACTTCCGGACGGGCCTTCAAGCCGACACGGGACTCCTGTCCGGGCGTATAGGTCGCCGTCAGGGTCGCCTCGGAGGCCTCGGACTCCACCTCTGGCATCAGGGCCGGAGTAAAATGCAGGCGGGCATCCACCACTCCGTCGGGATGCACCCGGTACTCCGCGATATACTTGTTGCCTGCCGCTAACAGGTACTCCACCGTCATCACGGCATCAGCTCCGTCCATGGCAACTGACACAGCACCCACGCGCAGCTCCTGCGAGGAAGTCTTCCATATCTGCAGCCGCTTGGGAGCCCCGTTGCCGTAGTCGTTGTCATTGGGTCCGCGCCAGAAATTGGGACGCAGTCCGAAGCCGCCGGCAAAATACTCCACGCCACGCACCTTATAGGAGGTGACAGCGGCAGCGGAGCGGTCGAACACCCATTCCACCGAAGGGGAGAAAATGCTTATCACACCCTCGGACGACACGGAGTCGACCGACAGGGCCGGACCGCGGCCCTCGGCATAAACAGGCCGCTCACCCGTGACAGGGAAGGCTATCTGGTCGGAAGCCAGCACATGTCCTGCAGGGATACCAAGCACCTCCGAACGCTGCTTCATATACAGATTGAGAAAATACTCCGTGCCGCTGCTCTTCAGTGCCGGCACGGGAATCTCCACCGTCACCGTATCCTGTGGAGCGGCGCTCACGGCCAATGTCCCGGAAGCGGCCACCCGTCCGTCAGCGGTCAGCTCGTAGGTAAAATCATACGCATCCAGGTCAGTAAAGTAGAAACGGTTGATGACATCCACCGACACCTTGCCGCCGGAAGGCAATGAGGAAAATGCGAGCCGGCCGGTCGCAAGGGTACGCTCTGCCGTGGGATCCTCGGCATAGCCGGAGGGCCGGAAAGCGGCATTCTGGTAGGCATGCTTGACTTCAGTCATCGCCGGATGGGGATTGCGGTCGGGATTGACAATACCGTTGCAGAGGAAATTGCCGTCGCTCGGGGCATTGACGCCGAAGTCTCCGCCGTAGGCCCAGAAGCCTCCGTCACGGTCCTGCCAGATGCCCTGGTCCACCCAGTCCCAGATATAACCGCCCTGCAGGTTGGGGTAGCGGTAGATCTCGTCCCACTGCAGGGAGAGGCTGCCGGAGGAATTGCCCATCGCATGGGAATACTCCGAGGGCACCACCGGGCGGTCACTGCCGGAACGGCCTATCTGCCGCAGCCAGTCCGCTCCCGGATACTGCGGCACGTACATGTCGCTGTTCCACTCCCACTGTGCCCGCTCATAGCAGACGGGACGGTCCATTCCTCCCCTCTCGCGGTCCTTGATCCAGAGATAGGTCTGGTAGAAATTGTATCCGTTGCCGGCCTCATTGCCAAGGGACCAGACGGTGATGCATGGATAGTTCTTGTTGCGCTCGTACATATTGACGGTACGGTCCATGTGGGCGGCGAGCCATTCGGGATTGTTGCCGAGTGTCCCGCCCTTGCGCAGGTTGTAGTACATGCCGTGGGACTCGATATTGGCCTCGTCGTAGACGTACAGGCCGTACTCATCGCACAGCTCGTAGAATCGGCGGCCCTGGGGATAGTGGGCCAGACGCACGGTGTTGATATTGTTCTGCTTCATCAGCTCCAGGTCGCGGCGGATAAGCTCCTCGGTGACATAGTGACCGGTCATGGGGTTGTGCTCGTGGGTATTCACGCCCTTGAGCTTGACCGGCTGCCCGTTGACGTAGAAGAGCACGTAGGGACGGCCCTCAGGGGAAAGTTCTCCGGACGGCTTGATCTCGAACTTGCGGAATCCCACATGATAAGGCACGGTCTCCACCGCCTTCCCGTCAGCATAGACGGTCATGGTCAGCCGATACAGGTCCGGATGCTCCGCAGACCAGGGCTGGACATCGGGGATACGGTTCTCGAAGAGCACTTCCGAGGTACTTCCGGCATCCAGAGGCACATTCCGGACATCAGACCACACCACGGCCCCGTCCGGCCCGGTCAGCGTTCCGCGCAGCACCGCCTCGGAGCCACTGGCAGATGTATTCTTCAGCACCGCCCTGAGCGAGAACAAACCTTCAGTATAAGTGTCGTCCAATGTTGAGACCACCGTGAAATCCTTCAACGCGGCCTCCCTGGGCTGGCACCACAGGTACACGTCCCTCTCGATACCGCTCATCCTCCAGAAGTCCTGGCACTCCAGATACGAGCCGGTGCTCCAACGGTATATCTTCAGCACCAGAGTATTGACCCCAGGCACGAGAAAGTCGCTCACGGCAAACTCCGCCGAGGTCTTGGAATCCTCGCTGTAGCCCACCTCGCGGCCGTTCAGGTACACGTACACCCCGGATTTCGCCCCGTCAACATTCAGGAATATCTCCGAGCCGTCCCATGCCTCGGGCACTGTGAACTCCCGACGGTAGACCCCGACGGGATTGTCCTCGGGCAGGACAGGAGGCGTGGGATTGCGCGGCTTGAACTCATAGCCGTGGTTGGTATAGATGGCCGTACCGAAGCCCTGCACTTCCCAGTTGCCAGGCACGTTGATGTCGTTCCATCCTGAGGCATCCACGGAAGGATCGGCAATATTCTCCGGCAGGTCACGGTAAGCGTCAACGAAGTAGAACTTCCACACCCCGTTGAGCAGCAGGTAACGGGGGCTGTTCTCATAGCGGTACGCGGCGGCTGTCGCCGAGTCGGGATAGCTCATGAAAGCCGTCCGGGGATATTCCCGGTTCACCTCCACGGTCTGCACGTCCTGCCAGTAAGGCAGCCGGTCCTTCTGTCCCTGAGCAGACAGTACCGCCGGACAGAGCACAAGTGCGAGAGGAATCAGTATGTTCTTCATAAACGTTATAAATTAAAAAAGGCTGTGTCGAAATACTTCAACCACAGCCCGTTGATTTCTAAATTCTATTTGGTGGCGGGTCAGATCAGAGCAGTTTGCCCGTTATGGCGCACCGTTACATTATAGCGTTGGCCTTCAGGCAGGATACCACAGCCACTGCCACGAACACCAGGCAGATGATGGTGGCCACAATATAGGAGATGACCTTCAGGCGGCTGATCCATATATTGTTGTTCCAACCGAGAGTATGGAATGCGCTCCAGAAACCATGGGTCAGGTGCAGCCACACAGCCACGAACCAGATAACATAAAGTGCCGTCACCCAACCGCATTTAAAGGTATCAAGAAGCAGCTGGTAGGGATCTGCAAGCTGGTCGTGGGGAACACCACGGAACTGCTGGAGCTGCATGTCAGCCCAGAAATGGGTGAGATGGAAAGCCAGCAGGCCAAGCACGACAACACCGAGAACAAGCATGTTCTTAGCGGCCCAATTATCTGCCTTGCTCTTATTGGCTACCGCATAGCGGTTGTTGCCTCGTGCCCTGTAGTTGGTCCATGACAGATACAGCGCATATATGATGTGGATGATGAATCCTAAAGCCAGTACAGGCACCATCACGGTAATGATCGGCAGCGCCATAAAGTCACATCCGGCCCTGAAAGCATCCGGGCTGATGAGAGACAGGCCGTTAATAGTCATATGCAGGAGTAGGAAAATTACCAGGAATAATCCCGTGATGCTCATAATGAGCTTTTTCCCGATGGATGATTTAAAAATACTTGCCATTGTTGCGTGTTGTTTTTGTTTTTCGCGGCAAAGATAAGAAACTGTTTTGAATTTTCAACACATTATCTCCACACATTACAGCCTGCATCCCTAATACATCACGGCCGCTAAAATGCGATTATCGAACGTACCAGACAGCCTCCGCTCTTATCAGACCCCTCAATCCCGCCTGCCTGCGAATTGAGGAAAATTGTAGTGCTACAATATTTTCAAAAAAGAACGACAAAACTGTCTGCCTGAATAAAGTTGTAAGAATCCTGAATGTTTTTTTAAATAATTATTACTTTTGGGTTTCATATATTTTTAATACGATAGAACACATATACGCCATGGACCGCTTTTTTTTGAAAAAGATACAGAATATAAGCACATATATTCCAAGTGACTCCACTATGGAACTGCTATTCGAATCAACTGAGGAAATAACACTGAGCCCCCGTGAAATACTGATTGGATACGGCATGACGGATCCCAGCCTGTATATGCACCAACCGTCTCTCCTGCAGATCGAAGCATGCAAGATAAGACCAGACATAATAAATGCCGTCTCCAACAACAGGCTTGCGTCCTATTTAGGAGTCACTCCATCATGGCTTTGTAAATTAAGGAAAAAGATGTTGTATGAATAGGCCGGACAAAATAAAAGAGACTGGATACCCCGTACCATTTATCATTGCAGGGCCGTGCAGCGTGGAGAGCCGGGAGCAGATAATGGCGGCTGCCGAAGGTATCAGCAGGACCGGTGTCAGGATGCTGCGCGGAGGGCTGTGGAAACCCAGAACACACCCAGGCAGCTTTGAAGGAGTCGGAGAAGCCGGCGCTCAGTGGTTACGCGACGCGGGAAAGGCCACCGGCATGAAAACCGCTACCGAAGTGGCAAATGCCAGACACGTGGAAGTCATACTGAAATACGGAATAGACGCCGTCTGGATCGGTGCCCGCACCACAGGCAATCCTTTTCTGGTACAGGAAATAGCTGATGCATTGAAAGGAACGGAGCTGCCTGTACTTGTCAAGAATCCTCTGGTTCCTGATCCGGAACTCTGGATAGGAGCCATAGAGCGTCTGGCCGCCGACGGCAGACAAGTCTTCGCAGTACACCGCGGCTTTCATTTCTACGGTGAGAGTCTGTACCGCAATGTCCCTTTCTGGCAAATACCTGTGGAACTGCGCAGAAGAATGCCGGAGTTGCCGGTCCTATGTGATCCAAGCCATATCGGAGGACAGCGCGGTATAGTCAGAAGCATATCGCAACAGGCCATGGCCCTCGGATTCGACGGTCTGATGATAGAGGTACATCCAGACCCGGACAAGGCCCTGAGCGATGCCGCCCAGCAGATAACTCCGGCTGAACTGGCGGAACTTCTGAATTCTCTGGTGATGCGCGGCAATCCAACCCCGGGGACGGAGGCCGCAGCGGCTCTGGACAGCCTTCGCAGCGACATCGACAGGATAGACGCCTCCCTTATCGACCTGCTGGCTGAGCGCATGAGCATCTCCGAGGCCATCGGCCGCATCAAGGAGCGCAGCGGCCTCACCGTCCTGCAGACCGGCCGCTGGAACGCCGTCCTGGAGAAAGTACGCGCTATGGCAAAAGAAAAAGATCTCGATGAAGACTTTATCACCGAGATCTTTACGACTATCCACCGCGCCTCCATGGAGCGGCAGCTGGGAAACAGTACTGACCGTCAGAAACGGTAACCGACACTTATGCCGGGGCGGATCAAGGTCAAAGGGAGCGGGCCTCCGAAATCTCCGTCCCGGTAATAGTAAGTCCCTGACAACATAAAATCAATGCTGCAGGACACCGCAATATCTATTGCATCTCCATTCCTCAGTCTTATTCCCATGCCTAATTCCGGATCAAGTTCCGGTCCGATTCCATACGATGCCGATTTATCCGCATCACTTCTGAAATTCCACCCGCTCAAATATTCAAAACCGACATCACAGCCAAGATAGCACTCCACTTTCTCAGCATTGACAAAAAACCACCTGGGATGAAATCCTATGCTATAAAAAGACCCGTATGGGAATCCGATATCAGCGGACAACGCACCACCGACAAACCACCTGTCTCCGCCCAGACGGACACCGTGAACAGTAGACAGTCCTACGGCCACCTCGTAGGAATAAGTCAATGACACACTGCCCTCGTATTTATACGACTTGTTCAGACGGGCGTCATCCCCAATATCATTAGGTCTGGCAGACATAGAAAGCACAGAACTGAAAAAGAATATAATGAATACTGATTTTTTCATATTTTTATAAATGACTAAAAATCAAAATGATTAAAAATTTCCTGCTTTACTATGCGGAGTGAATCCGCATAGTAAAACTGCACGAATTCGATGCCAATTCCACAGAATATGGATATCTCCATATGAAGTTTTCATAGCGCAAGTTATTAAAAAAAATCATTAAACAAAAAAATCCGGAGAAGAATCCCCGGATTTTCATCTGCCGTATCTGTCTGGTGGTATGAGCGGCTACCTTCTGGAGTAGGTCAGCACCATGTTGACGGAGCTGCTGGTGGGCAGAGCCTCTGTCGTAAACTCTATATCCGTATTGTCCAGGGACATATTGGAGATGATTCTAACCCAACCCTTAACAAGACCTTCTCCCAAGAGGGCCATCTCATCGCCGGTGAGAGACTCTCCTCTCCTGTATTTGGCGGCGACACTCAGGCACTCCACACGGTCTGTATCAAGCTGCTCCAGTGTCCTGCCCGCGATACTGCCTCCTGCATAGTCGGTTTCAAGAGTCCTCAGGGCAAAATCAAAAAGCTCAGCGACATACTCATATCCGTCAGTACGGTCGGCAGAAACCAGAAACTCCTCGACAATCTGTACAAGGCCGCCGTTCTCGAACACATAGGTAAGATCCACACTGGATATCATGCTGGACAAGCCCATTATGGAACTGGTGCCCTCGCCTATATACTCGTCACTGGAACCTCTCTTCACAAGGCCCGGCTCGCGGTACATGGTGATATCCACCGAATCGCCCCAGAACGAATTCCGGGCATCACACCTTACCACCTCGAACTCACCGGAAACAGATACCGATTTCTCCTCCTCTCCTGCAGGAGCGTCGTTGAATCTCATATCTACATTCAAGGCGACCTCCATGATTCCGGCATTCATCGGCACATAATAGCAGGTATATCTGCCACGGCCGTTCACGAAATCATAGGAAGTGTATATATCCATGATCTCATTCCCGTTTATAGTCCATACAGGGTCCAGACTGTAGACATTGCCTGACACAGATGTCTGATCCTCGACAGTGAACACTATCTGGTGGCCTATACCTATCTTATCCTGACTTACTGCTATGTCCCCGAGTTCAGGAGGCACCGGAGCCGACGGTCCGTCATCGCATCCAGTCATCGCAGCAAGAGAAACGGCCGATGCAACGGATATCGCCAGAAAACTTCTTACATTCATAATCATCACTTTATACTAAACTGTCATTATCTCTTTTTCCTTGTTGGCAAGGATGGTGTCGATCTTCTTGTTGAAGTTGTCCACCTCCTTCTGCACGTCATTCTCGGCGTCCTTGACCATATCCTCAGACAAACCGTCCTTCTGAGCCTTCTTCAACTGGTCGTTGGCCTCCTTACGGGCATTGCGCACGGATACCTTAGCCGACTCGCCGGCTGCCTTGGACTTCTTGACCAGCTCCTTGCGGCGGTCCTCAGTAAGGGGCGGGACGTTGATGCGGATGTGCTCACCGTTGTTCTGGGGCGTGAAACCGAGGTTGGCATCCATGATGGCCTTCTCGATCTTCGGGATCATGTTCTTCTCCCAGGGCTGGATAAGCATCGTGCGGGCATCGGGCACGGTGATGCTGGCCACCTGAGGCACGGGAGTGGGATTGCCGTAGTAATCCACCATGACGCTGTTGAACACAGCGGGGTTGGCCTTGCCGGCCCTGTAGGTCTTGAGGTCTTCCTCCAAAAAGTTGACGGCCTCGGCCATCTTTTTCACTGCCGCAGCAATGATGTCTTTTGCATTGTCTGCCATAATATTCTGTTTTAGTTGTTATTTCGTTTGTTTTCCAGTCTACCTGCGCACCAACGTACCTACTTTCTCTCCGGAAAGCAGTTTCTGCAGGTTACCCTCCCGATTCATGTCAAAGACGATGATAGGCATATTGTTGTCATTGCAAAGTGCAAATGCGGTGCTGTCCATCACCTTCAGCCCGTCAGAGAGGGCCTTGTCAAATGTCAGCTCATCGTACCTGACAGCCTTCGGATCCTTCTCCGGATCTGCAGTATAGACTCCGTCCACCCTGGTACCCTTCAGCAGAGCGTCAGCACCGATCTCGCAGGCCCTGAGAGCCGCCGCAGAGTCAGTGGTGAAGAACGGGTTGCCGGTGCCTCCGGCGATGAGTGCCACCGCTCCACGCTCCATGGCCGCCACAGCATTGTCCCTGGTATAATATTCCGCAATGGGCTTCATCGGAGTAGAGGTAAATACCTCAGCGTCCACTCCGGCACTGCGGATTGCCATCGCCAGACCGAGACTGTTGATCACCGTAGCGAGCATCCCCATACGGTCGCCGCCCACGCGGTCGAAGCCCTTGCCGGCCCCGGAAAGTCCTCTGAAAATGTTGCCGCCGCCCACTACGATGGCGACCTGCACTCCGCTCCTGACCGCAGCGGCCACCTCCGCGGCATAGCGGGCCAGCATCCCTTCATCGATGCCGCGTCCCTCATGTCCTCCGAGGCTCTCCCCGCTGAGTTTGAGCAATACCCTTTTATACTTCATATTATCCGTAATTTGCATTTATCCTGCAAATTTACTGAAAATTTCCAAAGAACGGCTGCTATTTCCCGGATATTGTTCAGTTCTCCCATGGGAGATGTGCTTTTCTGAATTCACAAACACACTCCACGTAATATAACTATCTTATTGTTCGGAAAATAGCCATAAACGTCCGTTCTTGTCGGCCCTTAAAAAAGCGGCGAGAAGAACTGAACAAAACCACTAACATCTTGAATATAAGCATAATGACACAAACCAAATGTGTTCTCAAATTCAGAATCGCGTCCGGGACAACGGACCTATGGATGTCAGTTTTCGTCGGCGAGAAGGGCGTCCACGTCGGCCTTGATGGGAGTGCCGGTGGCGTAGTCCCAGAGGGTGACGGAGCGGATATTGTAGTAGTAGTACCAGTAGTAATAGAGCTGCTGGACATAGTCCTGACGGGCGAGGTCCTTGGCGTCGCGGGCGTCGTTGAGCTCGAGGACGCTCATGCGGCCGATCAGGAAGGACTCGACGGAGGCCTGGTAGCGGGCGTAGGCCACGCGGTCGGACTCCTGGGCGAGGGTGAGCTGGCCGGCCTGGTTGTTGAACTGCTCGGTAAGCAGGAATATATCCTGGTTGAAGTTGAGTTCCTCCTGCTGGAGCTGGGAGCGGACCACGTCGCGGTTGCTCTCGGCCACCTTGACCTGCCCCTTGCGCTTGCCCCAGTCCAGGATAGGTATCGACAGTCCGATAGACACAACCTCCTGGTCGCGGATGTCGTTGTAGGCCATGGCCAGCTCGCGGTTCACTCCGGAGTAGCCGACGGTCACGTTCAGGTCCACCTGGTACCGCTGGCCCTTGGCTGTGGCCACATCGTAGTCGGCCTCGAGTTTTCGGCGCAGGATATTCTGGGCAAATGAACTGTTGGCCAGGGCCCGGCTCAACACATCCTGGTAGTCGAGTTCCGGCAGCGGAATGGCTTCGGGCAGCACGGCCCTGATGGTATCGTTTTCAGAGAGGCCGAGGAAGGCTCTGAGGGAGAACATGGCGGAGTTCAGACTGCTGCGGCAGGAGGTCACCTCTGCCTTGGCCTGCAGGGCAGAGAGGCTCAGCTGCATTAGCTCGGTCTCGGATATCTGGCCGATCTTACGGCGTTCCTGGGCGATGTAATAGAGCTTGTCGGCGTTCTCGAGGTTCTGCTCGGCTATCTTCAGGTTCTCCACGGCAAGGATATAGTTGAAGAAATAGGTTATCGTATTCATCTTGACCTCCTCCATATCTTCGGAGTAGGCGGCGCGGGACTCGGCGTAACGCACCGGCTCGATCTTCTTGTCCCAGCGGAACGTATTCACCGAGAACAAGGGCTGGGTAAGGGTCAGGGCCACGGGGACGGACATAAATTCGTTGTAGGCTCCCGTACCCAGCTGGCGCGTCATGTCCAGACCGGTACTCAGCGAGACAGTACCTCCGGTAAACGGAATGTTCTGGGTCACAGACAGCTCGCCGGAGAGTCCCAGCCAGTTGCTGCGCACATAGCCGTAGGAACCGTCAGCATTCTGATAGGAATTGTAGTTGTTGTTGAACGTCGGCAGCGTCCCGTTGAAGACCAGCTCCGGCAGCCGCTCCGCCTTGTAGGTCCGGAACTGCCAGTACGCGCTCTTGAGCTGGTTCAGTGCCACCGCAGCATCCACCGACTGCCCGCAGGCCAGGTCCATCGCCCCCTCGAGGGTCAGCTCCATCACGCCGCCCTCCTGTGTCCCGCCGTCCGGTACATTTCCCATTTCCGGCAGGACGCTCTCACCGGCATCCTGCGCCGCCAGTCGCTGCCCCGGCATGGCCGCCATCAGCAGCAGCAGAACTGCCGTCATCATCACCTTTATTCGAAAAATACGTCTCATTGTCTGTTTTTCAATTATTATTGTTATTGTCATTATACATTTTCTTCATATTCCAAGTATCAGAGGACCGTTTCATGCCGCTGTAGGCTTCCGCAACGGCAGGAAAACGCGGATTCGCTGCCATTGTGGCAAGGGATGGCGAAGGGCGGAGGCCTGGGTGGCTGCAAATCGCAAGATGCGGAGAGCCGATGATGAAGCCCGGTGCAATATGGAACGACGGCATCTCATGGTCATTCCTCCCTAAGTGCTTCCGAGGGCCGCATACCGGAGACCTTCCACACGGAGACGAGGGCCGCCAGGGCATTGACCGCAAACACGACTGCGGCCACTACTAAAGTCACCATCAGCGCGGAAAGGAAAGGGGAGGTCAGCACCGGCCACGGGGCCAGGGAACTCTCCGGCAGCACGGGCATATTGACCTGACCTATGTAAACCACGTCCCGGCCACGGAACAGGATGATGTTCAGCACTACGAACAGTCCGAGGCCGACCGGGAGCGCAGCCAGGCGCAGACTCCTGAGCACCACATCGCGGCGCAGACGGCCCGGAGCGGAGCCCATGGCCGCACGGACACCGAACTCGTCCACACGTCTGCGTGTCTGGAGGATGTAATGCGAAAGTGCGCCGAGGACAAGGTTCATCAGCAGATATGACAGCAGAATCTTCTCCATTCCACGGCCGGCATACGAATTCATCACATCTGTCACCGGATAGGAAATCCCGGCCCGCAGATTACCGAAAGCCGCTTTAGCAGCCACCTCGTAATTGACCTGCCCGATAAACCGCAGCATGTCCACATCCTCAGACAGCCGCAGAATCCAATACTGCCCGGCGCGGATGTAACTGGCCGGCCAGACCGCCTCGTTGATGATGATGACAGGACGCGGATTGTCAGTCATAGTCCGGACTTTCTGCCGCGATATCACTCCGGCCACCGTCTTGGGGACAGCGGGAGCGGAGCCTTTGGCCATAAACAGAGTCTGCCCCATCGGGTCGCGGCCAGGGAAAAGACTCCCGGCCAGATCCTCCGAGATAATCACCGTACCGGTTCCTTCATCCACGGCTCCGGAAGCCAGCACCCGGAAACCGAAGACATCCATGAAGTCGCTGCCCAATTCTTTGATAAAACAGGTGGCCCGTATCCTGTCAGCTGTATCCGTATAAACCCGTACTTCATTATTACGGTTGTTACCGGGGAAGAACACTGACGAAGGCGTCACAGCCTCCACCCCGTCCAAAGCGGAGAGCATCCGGCCCAGCCGCCTGAAATCCTCCTGCAATACAGCATCCGTCGAAGCCTCCTCACTATAAGCCGCATCCGATGCCGGAAGCGAGAATACAGGCACGCAGACCACCCGGTCGGGCTCCCATCCCGTCGGGATACAATGACGGCGGACAGCGTTAAGCAGCAGAGGATCCGCTAAAAGCCAGCCGACGATAAAAACCAGAGCAGCCTCTGTCACCAGCCAGACATTCCGTACACGGCGGATTCTGACATACGAATTGTCCCGAAGCAGCTCCACCGCCCCCTTGCGCAGCACCTTCATCACCGGCTGCACCGAAGAGAGGATATTGAGCAGAACGACCGCCGCGAACACCATCAGGAACAGGCCCGGACGGAAGAACGGCTCCACCGGGAAGATCAGGTCCGCATCATTGTTATAATCTCCGATACTTGCCGTTGTATCCAAAAACCAGCCCGCGCACATATCCAACAGTCCTATCGACAAGCCTAGGCCCAAGACCCCGCCGACAAGCGTAAGCATCAGGTTTTCCGTGAATATCTGCGAGAATATCACCCTGAACGGAGCCCCGTAGGACTTCCGCACCCCGAACTCCGTCATCCTTTCCTGAAGGCTGGAAGAGACCATCCCGCACAGATTGACCGCCGGTATCAGCAATATCAGCACTATCGCCCCGACCGCCAGCGACAGGAACAGTCCCGGAGCATAGCCCAAAGTCGCGACCCAACAAGACGACGGCCTGGTCTCATGCGACATAAAGTATTCGCTGTCCTCCG
The DNA here is from genome assembly GCA_900544175.1 of uncultured Alistipes sp. GTDB lineage: Bacteria > Bacteroidota > Bacteroidia > Bacteroidales > UBA932 > Coprenecus. The sequence goes on along the minus strand of UQUN01000001.1, from coordinate 47,082 downwards.
GCAAGGCGGCATTGTAGCGGCTCACAGCCTCATCCACAGCCTCGCGTATATCATCGAAATGCCTGCGTCCCTGAGCCAGGAAGATTACGTGGCTTCCTCCATCCGGCATAACGCTCCAATTATCCCGAGTACGGTTGCGCACCTCCATATCCCGGCTCAGCCATATCTCCGCATCCGCAGTCCCGGCTGCAACCGACACATCCCGGACCACTCCGCACACCGTCACCGGACGGCCGTTTACCGTAAGCACACGCCCCAACACATCCTGCTCCCCAAAGCACTTCTGCGCCATGGTCGCCGAGATGACCGCCGACTGACCGGACTCCCCATCCACTCCGAACGGTCTTCCTGCCAGAAAATCGAAATCGAAGACATCCCAGAAACCTCCGTCCACATACCGGACATTGGCATAGAAAGCCGCCTTCTCTCCGGAAGAGACCATAACGTCCGCGCACATGAATGCAGGCCGGATTGACGACATGGCTTCCAGTCCATCTGCGTCCGCCTCCCTGATAAGGCGCACCAGCTCGTCCGGAACACTCGTGTTGCCTATTTTGTTCCCTTCCGCATCGTCATAATACACGGAAGTGAGCACCATCATCCGCGCACGGTGATTCTCAGGGTACACATTGCCCAGCAGCATCACAAAAAATATCAGGACAGTCGAGACAAGCATCATCGACAGGGCCACGCCGGTGATGTATATCAGGCTGTACTGCCGGTCCTTGAGCATTATCTGCCAGCTCTGGCGGAGGTAAACGGGTAGTTTCATGTGTTTGTACTTTTATTATTCATGCAATGTCACTTCTCATAGGCAGCTTGCGGTCATTCCTCCCTGAGCGCTTCCGAAGGCCGCATTCCGGTGACTTTCCACACGGAGAGGAGGGCCGCCAGGGCATTTATCAGGAATATCGTTCCGGCCACAATCACTGTCACCATGACTCCCGACAGGAAGCCGGACGTAATCAGAGGCCACGGTGCCATCGACTCGACGGACGGATATGCACCGTAACGCACTGCTCCCAGCACTGCCGGTTCTCTTCCCATTGCAAGGGAAAGGTTGAATACGATCAGCACTCCTATGCCGACAGCGACAGCAGTTATTCCCACGCTCTGCAGCATGGCGTCCAGTCTCAGCCGGGAAGGCGTCGCTCCCATGGCAGTACGGACTCCATATTCGTCCTTGCTCTTGCGAGAATACAGAAGCCAGAATGACAGCACGCCCAAGGCCATGTTCAGGAGCAGGAACACAATGCCGACACGGTAGAAAGTCACATCCTGATTGCTTTGCACCTGATTGAGCATAGGCCATGCACTTCTGGCCCGCACGTTGCCGAATGCCGCCTGCGATGATGAGAGCCGGAGATTGACAGCCACCGTAAACTCATCCATATCCGTACCCGGTTCAGCACGCACCGCCCATCCGGCATAACCGTTGGCTATATCGGAGTTCAGCCCGGATGCCCTGACATTGACAATCATCACGGGCACAGGGACTCCGGTAGTCTCCCATACCTTCTGGCGGGACACCACCCCGACTATCGTGTTGGAGCCGCTCTCGTTGGTATCGAAAGACCTGCCTATCGGATTCTCCCCGGGGAACAGGAACTCCGCAAGATCCTCCGAGACAATCACCCTTCCGGGTACATCCTGCTCAGGAGGCAGACCTCCCTCCGGCAATACCCACCGGTAGCCCAAGGTCCCGATAAAGTCACTGCCGGTCACTCTATGCATCACGGCACAACTGATAAAATGGGAAGAATCCCGGAATGCCCCGACAAAATGCTGATTGTTCACCCCTGGGGAAAACGTCCCGTAGGGAGTGACGGCCTCCGCACCTTCCACAGATGCCAAAAGTTCTCCCATCTGATTGAAATTACCCAAAACACGCTCAGGATCAGCCGCCGCGGCATCATACATCGGATCGTAATCCGGCAGCACCCTAACAGGAACCATCAGTACCTTCTCCGGTTCCCAGCCCATCGGGATCAGAGCCTTGCGCAGCTGTTTCATAATCTCCTCATCGGCCAGCAGCCAGCCTACCGTAAACACCATGACGGTCTCTATGACAAACCATGTCCGGCTCATTCTGTTCTTGTGTCTCTTTCTCATGGCAGATTTACTGTTTTTCACTCAACGAATCCGTAACACTTGACCTTACTGTTCTGAGCACCGGGATAAGGGAGGAGAGCAGATTGAGCAGCAGCACGCTCACAAATACAGCCGCATAGACGTCCACCCGCAGGAACATATCCGCCGGGAAGACCAGATCGGCCTGCAGCACCCCCGTTCCATATCCGGATTTGGAACCGGCCAACACCGGAGAGAGCAGCCTCAGCAGACCGCCGGCACAGAACATTCCTGCCAGTCCTCCGACCAGAGTCAGGAGGAAATTCTCCGAAAGCACCTGCCTCACCAGCACCCCGGCCGAAGCCCCATAGGCCTTGCGCACTCCGAACTCGGCAATCCGCTCCTCCACGCTGGAAGACACCATACCGCTCAGATTGACTGCCGGAATAAGCATCAGCAGGAGTACCATCGCAGTGATTGCCGAGATGAATACTCCTACATGGGCATCTGTGGACGCGCCCAAATAGGTCAGAGGGACAGTCTCCTCCGGGGATATGTACATGCCGTCAGCCTTGCCGAACGAGGCATTGTATCTGGCTATCACCTCCTCTACACCTGCCCTGATCGCAGGGAAATCCCTGCGGCTGCCGGCCAGCAGGCACATCATGTCAGTTCCTACGTAAGGCTCGTTGTGAATGAGCGAAGCCATCTCCCGGCCCATCTGTATTGGCAGCCATATCCCAGCATCGGCAAGCATGGCCATAACAGACACGTCCCGCACCACCCCGCATATTCTGAGCGACGTACCGCCGTACATAAGTTCCCTTCCGGCCGCATCCTCGGTACCGAAGCATCTGCGTGCCGTAGTGGCGGACAGCACCGCCTCGGGGAGTGCCGGATTCCATTCTCCGGAAGGGGCCCTGCCGGAAATGAACTCGAACTGACAGACTTCCCAGAAGCCGTCATCCACATACAGTTCAGGAACGGTGACAATCCCTCTGCCCGGAACTTCCAGATCCACTCCCTTGGTCAGACCGGAATAGGTAATCACGGCCGTATTCTCCACCCCATCAATACCGGCATCCTCCAACAGGGCTGCGAAACGGGAGCTGACCATAGTATTCAGCTTGGGATTCCCGTCCTCATCACACAGGAGTACGCTGCCTATGAGCATCATTCTGTCACGGTCTCTTTCAGGGTAAATACTTCTGGAAGCCATCAGGACAAACATCAGAAACGCCATGATGAAAGCCATGGACAGAGTGACGCCCACTATGTAAAGCAGGCTGTACTGCCGGTCCTTGAGCATTATCTGCCAGCTCTGGCGGAAGTATACAGGTAGTTTCATCTTTTCTCTTTTTTATCCGATGATACGGCCGTCGAGCATACGGACGATGCGGTCGGTCTGCTTGGCCTGGGACTCGTTGTGGGTCACCATCAGGATGGTCTTGCCGCGCTGCTTGTTGACCTCGTGCAGGAGCTCCATGACCTCGGCACCCATCTTGGAGTCCAGGTTACCGGTGGGCTCGTCCGCAAGGATGATCGAAGGGTCTCCGACAAGGGCACGGGCGATGGCAACTCTCTGGCACTGACCTCCGGAGAGCTGTGAAGGGAAATGCTTCACCCTGTGGCTCAGTCCCACGGCCTCGATCATCCTCATGGCCCTCTCCTTGCGCTCGGCAGAGCTCATCTTGCGGTACAGCAGGGGCATCTGCACGTTGTCCAGGACGTTGAGCGAGGGGATGAGGTGGAAGCTCTGAAAGACAAATCCCAACTCCGTGTTGCGGAAGCGGGCGGCTTCCCGGGCGTTGAGTCCGGAGACTGCCTTGCCGTGCAGCTCCACGGTGCCGGAAGAAGGCTCGTCGAGCAGGCCTGCGATGTTGAGCAGGGTGGACTTTCCGCAGCCGGAAGGCCCCATGATACTTACAAACTCCCCGTCGCGCACTTCGAGGTTGATGTTGTCGAGAGCCATGGTCTCGATCTCGGAGGTTCTGTAGATTTTGGAAATTTCGATAAGCTTGATCATGATTTTAAATTTTTATGTGTTTTTAAATATTTTCAAAAATTCAACATTTTACTCGTCCTTCAGGACCTCCGCCGGCGATTCCCTCATGGCGCCCGCAACGGGGACAATGGTCGAAAGGGTCACCACTGCAAGCATCACAGCCGCAGCAATACCGGAAACGGCAAGGAAGTGCCGTACGGGGTCAAAAAGCACGGAAAGCCGCTCCCTGGTCAGATCCAGGATATATCCGTCATAAAGAGCGGACGCACAGAAGTTCACCTTGCCTATGAGCAGGATATTCAGGACTATCACCAGTCCCAGCAGCATCGCCAGGAACCAGAGCATCCATACCTCGGCGAGCTGCTGCATCACCAGGATGCCCCGGGATCCGCCCATGGCCCGCCGTACGCCTATCTCGCCGCGTCTCTCACGGGTACGCAGCCATGTGAAGGAAGCCACACCGATGAGGACGCACAGCAGCACGAAGACCAGAAGGGCCCGCCAGATAAAGGTATCGGCCATAGTATCCTTCAGCCGCCTCTCCATGGGAAAAACCGACCCGGTGCGGTAGTTGCCGAAGACCAGGTCCTCCCGCCATGTCATCTTGGCCTTGTGGATAAACTCCTCCTCATCCACCCCCGGAGCAAGACGGAAGCACCAGAGCGCATCGATATTGTCCTCCTCGCGGACAATGTCCGGGGTAGTGAAAAATATCATCGGCCTGTATTCCTTGTCCTTCTCTACCTTTACGGGAGCAATGACTCCGGCTATGGTCCATCCGTACTGACTCTGGTCGCTGTAGCGGCCCAGACGTCTGCCAACGGGATTCTCCCCGGGAAACAGGGTCTCAGCCACGTCCTCGGTAATGATGACCGTCCCGGGCACATCCTCTATAGGGGCACCCTCAGGCCATATCTGACGATAGCCCATCATCTTCAGATCCTCACCCCCGGCCTCACGCAGATGGTAGGCATACGGCAGATATTCGCCGGTAACACTGTCCAGTTCCATACCATGATTGTAATTGGAAAGAGACAGTCCCGGCATAGTACTTCCCACTGCTGCAGCATACTCTATCTCAGGCATATCCCTTAGAGTCTGGCCTATGCGGTGAAAATCCGCCGAACGCCGCTCCCGGGAATCCATCTCAGGACGGTAACCCGTCTGGCCGTCATGAAGCCGCCTTATCTCCACTGCGTACACCCCACGGGCATCGTAACCATCCGGCTGGGACTTCCTGTAGGCATTGGGCCATATAGCATTGACCAGAAACCAAGAGGCCGCGGCGATGAGAGTCATCTCGATGAACAGCCACGCATTGCCGCGGCGGTAGTACCATAGCTGTTTCAGTATCTGTTTAAACATATCGGATTCACTTTACAGAGTTCAACGATTCAGTGATAGGTCGACGCATCACCTTCATGGCCGGCAACAGAGCCGACACAAGATTGAGAACCAACACGATGGCCAATAGCAGAAGATAAAGTCTCAGTTTGAAGAAGTCCCTTACCGAGAATACAGCCGCATCGATTTCCTCCATTGAGAACACCATCCCCAGAACCTCAGTAGGCAGCATCCCGTTGAACTGCTCTGAGAACACGCCTAAAAGCACATACGAAAGGAGCAGTCCGAGCACGCCCCCGAGCAGAGTCAGCAACAGGTTCTCGCCCGTAATCTGCTGCAGCACGTCCCCGCGCCAGGCACCGAAGGACTTGCGCACCCCGAACTCGCCCATGCGGGCCTCCATGCGGGAGCTGACCATGCCGGAGAGATTGATCATCGGTATGAGCAGGATGAACAGCATCACCCCTATTCCTATCCATGTAAATGATGCGGAGGTCAGCCCGCTCCAGATGAAAGAATTCTCCCTTACGGTCGGGATACCCTTGTAGCAGGACAGCTTGTACTCGACATCGGCGCTGCTGTTGTATATCTCCAGCCGGTCCTCTATCGTCTGCCGTATAGAGGCGAAATCGCTCCGGTCCTCAGCCAGCAGCACGGCAAAATAGTCACCCAGCATACTCTCGCGGCCCAGCCATTCGAACGATGAGGCAGCCCGCGCCTCCTTGTCCAAGTCCGGAATCCACAACTGGGCGAAAGCTATCGATGCCGTCTGAGGCACGTCCCGCACCACTCCGCACACCCGGAATTCCCTGTCCTTGAAGAAAAGCCTCTCCCCCGTGATGTCACTGCGGCCATAGAGAAGCCTGGCCAGGGACTCGCAGACCACTGTCTCGGGAGCCGCCTGATTGAGACTGAGCTCCGTCAGGGCATGTCCGTCTACAAAGTCCATTCTGAAAACCGTCCAAAAAGCCTCATCCACCACTCCGGCCACCGTTCCTAACGCCTCGCCCCTGTCATTGGCCACCGTCACATCCTCGTATGTAATGGCCGACACCGCCTGCACTCCCTCAATGGGATCCTGCAGGAGGAAACGGTCGATAAAATTCAAACTCAGCATAGCCGATGTACTGCCGCCCCCATCCTTGCTCTCCTCCAATGCCGGAATTATAAGCATCCGGTCTCTGTGTACCTCCGGATAGGAGTTGTCGAAGTGCATCGACTGCACCGTCAGGTAAGCCATCACCAGCGCCAGCGAGAAGCCCGTACCGATGATATAAACCGCACTGTACACCCTTGACTTGCGCAGGTCGTACCACGCCTCTTTTATATACATTCCAAGTTTCATATAACAACGATTTTATCTTTTCCTCTTGGCCGGCTTGATCCTGAGCTCCGGCTGCTTCGCATAGTCGGACATATCCGAGATGACCACCTGCTCGCCCGGCTCTATGCCGGAGACGACCTCCACATAGTCGTAGTTGGCCTCGCCGAGGGCCACACGGCGGCGGACCAGACGGTCGCCCTCACGTACAAAGAGATCGTAGTTGCCGGCCCCTTTATAGTACGTACCGGAAGGCAGGCGGAGCACATTCTCACGCCAGGCATAGACCACGTAGATATCGCATTTGAGCCCGGAGCGCAGAACCGGAGCCGACTCATCGTCAAGCTGCACCGAGAACGATATCAGGCCGTCTGTGGACAGAGGCGAGATGCCCGATACGACTCCGGCAAGCGTGTCCCGTCCGGCCAGCACGGTCGTCCGGTACCCCTCGGCTATCCTGCTGGCCTGCATGTCCCCCAGCTCGCCCTCCACCTTGAAGCGGGTCAGATCGGCCAGCATGGCTATCTTGCTGCCCTCGGAGACCTGGGCGCCTATCTCATCCGCGATATAAGTCAGGGTAGCCGCATACGGAGCCCTGATACCGGCGTCGTAAAGCCGGCGGCGGCTCTGTTCCATGTTCTTGCGGAAAATGGAAAGCTCCAGTTCTGCCACCGCCTCGTCGGCTGCTGACAACTCCCTCTGGTTTTCCAGTTTCTGCCGGTTCTCATCCAGTTCCATACTGGCCACCGTATAGGCCAGCTCCGCCTCCCTGACCTTATCGGGAGTGCCTGCTCCCAGAGAATCCAGATACCGCTCATTGCGTAAGGCGGCTTCTTTCCGGTCCAGTTCCATCTCCTGGATCTTTATCCTCATCTCCATCTCTGAAAGCTGATTGCGGTTAGAAATCCGCATCTGGTCAAGTCTCAGGATCTTCATCTGCTCCTCGTCCTCCAGTTTGTCGTATTCGGCCTGCGCTGCTGCAAGGTCCAGTTTCAGAAGCGGTTCTCCTGCCTGCACCACATCTCCCGCACGCTTGAAGACCTCCAGCACCCGGGACGATATCGGAGCGTTGATGGTCTCCTCATAGCCGGGCACGACCTTGCCCGTAGCCGATACGGCAAAATTTATAGAGCCTACGTCCGCCGCCGCCAATTTCAGGCTGCTCTCACGCACCGACGGCTGTATCAGCACAGCCAAAAGCACCACTGCCAGCACCGCGGCCGCCACTCCCGCGCTCCAGCGGATGATGACCTTGCGGCGGTCCTGCCATTTCTCCTTTGTAGTAAGTTTCCTGTCCATCGCTATTATGCTGTTTGTTTCTTTTTACAATCCTTTCTGTCCAATCCTCCTCCTTGCCGGATAAGGAAGGAGGAGGGACAGCCTTTCAACTATATTAACTTTAAAAAATCATTCATATCCAAGGTCATCGACAGGCTGTACGCATCCCGTCCGCTCAGGCATCAACAACCGCCGTGCCACAACATTAATACGCTAATTTTCAATGCATTATCCACCTTAGCAAATGCACGGAAGCGAACACATGTCCGTTTTCGGACACCCCGCCAGAAAAGTTCGGAATAAAACTACTGAAAAGTTCGGAATACACTATTTTTGCACTTAAATTTAGAGTCTGTGATGCGCTCTTACAAAAAAAATTGAGAACGAGCGGTGCCGTACTGATAACCGGGCCCAAATGGTGCGGTAAAACATGGACAGCTTTGAATGCCGCTGAAAGTGTAATATACATGCAGGACCCTGACAAAAAAGCGTCCTACCTGAAACTGGCACAAACAGCCCCATCCCTGCTTCTGCGAGGAGACAGACCGAGGCTTATTGACGAATGGCAGACAGCGGCAGTTCTTTGGGACGCAGTAAGATACGCTGTAGACCAAAGTCCTGTAAAAGGGCAGTTCATTCTTACCGGCAGCGTGACGGCCGATGAGGACGAGGTAGAGCACACAGGGACAGGCAGAATATCCCGTCTCAGAATGCGCCCCATGAGCCTGTTTGAAAGTGGAGAATCCAACGGCACGGTTTCATTGAAAAGTTTATTTGAAGGAAATACCGAAATCGGGGCTGCCAGCAGCCTTTCCGTAGAGGATATCGCCTATGTCATCTGCCGCGGAGGCTGGCCGGCAGCCTTAGACATGGAGAGAGACGATGCTATAGCCGAAAGAGATGCTTCGACAGTAGACAAGTCTCAAAAAGATCCTGACAGGGTCCGGAGTATTATGAGGTCACTTGCCCGCAACATATCCACCATGACAACTGACAGAACCATCATAGCAGACGTAAAAGCCAACGATGTATCCATGACAGACAAAACTCTCGGAATTTATTTGAGAGCACTGCGTAAATTGTTTGTCATAGAGGACATAAAAGCCTGGCAGCCTTCACTGCGGTCGAAGACAGGCATCCGGACATCCGTCAAACGTCAGTTCACAGACCCGTCCATCGCTGTCGCCGCATTGGGAGCAAGCCCGGAGGCAATCATCGAGGATTTCAATTATTTTGGTTTCCTTTTCGAATCCCTATGTACCCGCGACCTTAAAGTATATTCAGAAACTCTACGCGGCAGTATAAGGCACTACCACGATAACAACAATCTTGAGGCAGACCTCATAATAAGCCTGGACAATGGAAAATGGGCAGCGGTTGAGGTAAAACTCGGCATCTTTCCTAATGGTCCTGACAGGCGGAGAATTTGCCTACCGACGCAATGATGGTGTCTATGTTGTCCCCCTGGGATGCCTGAAAGACTGAAATCACACACTGCACATTCCTTAAGACTGCAGCTCGCGGACAATGGAATCGCGGATCATGCTGCTTTCTCTTTACGGCTATTCGTCTCTAAGGGCCTCGACGGGCGGTCGGCGGAGCGCGCCGGCTGCGGGAATGATGATTGCCACGGTCACAGCCAGCAGCATGGCTCCCAAGACAATCCCCTCCACCGCAAGGAAGTGCGCCACAGGATCGAAGAGCAGGGGAAAGTCTGCGGCGTTGAGAGGCAATTCACCTGTAAAACTATGCGGAGCGGTAATGCCTATATTGCCGACAAGCAGGACATTGAACGTTATCAGTATTCCGAGGACAGCTGCCGATGCGAATATGATCCAGACCTCACCCATATAGTGCAGGAGAATGCCTCGGGGAGAGCCGCCCATGGCCCGGCGGACCCCAATCTCACCGCGCCGCTCCTCCAACCGGAGCCAGCCTGTCGATGCTACTGCCAGCAGGACATTGATCATCAAGAAAATGAAAACGGTATTCCAGATAAAATTGTTGTCCAATACCTCCAGCTGCACATAGCTGTCGATGCGCTCCCGATAACTGAACACGTCGCTGACCCGGTAATTTCCGAAACGGAGGGCCTTTCTCCACTCTACGGCTGCCTTCCCGACAAATTCCTCAGCGTCCACATCTGGCTTGAGACGGAAAGCACAGCATATATCTTCCGCGGCATAGGCGGCAAGGTCGGGAATGTTCATGAATACTGCCGGAACATTGTCCGAACAGCCGTCGGGCCTGATACTGCGGATTACTCCCACGATCGGATTTGTCCAGCCGTACTCCATATCCGGCTCGGCACAGGCCGACTCGAGGTTCCTGCCTATCGGATTCACGCCCGGAAAGACGTACTCGGCGAGATCCTCAGTGATAATAATGGACATGGGCCGGGAATCATCTATCCTGCCGTTCTCGGGCCATACTACCTCATAGCCGAACACATCGAAATCATCCGGGCCCATAGCCCTTTCAATTGCCTGCAGAGTAATGTATGTCACACTGTCAAGCTCGAGACCTCCTGCGGATATAGGGCCCAGTCCAGGGTTGGAATCCGTTATGGGCGCCGCGCACAGTACTTCCGGCATACTCTTGATCCGGTCCATAATGCGTCCGAAATCCCGTGACCACGCCTCCTCGCCGTCAGCCTGCGGGTCGTAATCCCTATGGCCGGACTGAAGCAGGTCGAACGATACAACGTACACGCCTTCTGACTTCATCCCGTCCGGCACGGCATCGATGCGGTAGCGGGGAGTCCAGGTCTGATGGACAAGGAACCATGAGACAGCGATTATGATCACCAACTCGATGAAAAGCCAGGAGTTGCTCCTGCGGTAGAACCACAGCTGTTTAAATATCTGTTTGAGCATATCTGTCATTTTTTATAGTTCAACGATTCGGTGATGGGGCGCCGGATAACCTTGGCGGCAGGTATCAGGGCCGATACAAGGTTGAGTACCAAGATGATTCCCAGCAGAGCCAGGTACAGCCAGAGTTTGAAGAAATCCCTGAAGTCGAAGAATCCCGAATCGGGAATCTCTCCCATCTGCGATATATTGTCCATGAAACTGCCTGGCACCAGTGAGTTGAGCTGACGCGAGAACAGAGCGATGATCAGCCATGCGGCCAGCAGGCCCACAACTCCGCCGATAATGGTCATCAGCAGGTTCTCCCCCGCTATCTGGGCTATGATGGATCGGGGACCGGCCCCGAACGACTTGCGGGTGCCGAACTCGGTCAGACGAGCCTCCATGCGGGAGCCCACCATGCCCGAGAGATTGAGCAGAGGCACTATAAGGATAATCAGCACCACTCCTATGCCCAGCCACGTATATGCCGCCGAACTCAGCTCGCTCCAGGCGAACAGCGACTTGCGGTAGGAGTCGAACGACTTCAGTTCCATCGTTATATCATTTGCCTCCGCATACCGGCTCACTCTGCCGGTTATCTCCTCCTTGATAATGCCGAAATCCGATCTGTCCTCAGCTAAAATCAGCAGCGTACCCATTCCAAGAAGTCCGCTCGGAGAGAAGCCGCTGTCCTCGCTCAGGCTCTGAGGCAGCCATACCCCGGCAAAAGCCGTGGCAGCACTCATCGGTACATCCCTTACGACTCCGCATACTGTCATTGCGTACCCGCCAAAGTAAACCGTCTCGCCTACCGCATCCGTCCGGCCGAACAGACTCCGCGCCGTGGACTCCGATATCACGGTCTCGGCAGTATTGGGCATCATCCCGTTATGCGATATCGCCCGTCCCTCAATGAAATCGTAGTCGAACACCTTCCAGAAATCCAGATCCACATATTTTCCGTACACCTTCGTCATCTCCTCTTCCCCGCTCTCCAGCACCACAAAACCTCCGGGACATGCCACAGACCAGACCTCCACTCCAGGCACACCCCCCGCCATGAACTGCTCTGCGAACTCAGGGGTGACTCCGCTCTGAAAGTACGTCTGCTCAGTAATCTCCACAACCGATCTGAGAACCATCATCCTGTCCCTGTGCGTTTCCGGCACGGTATTGACTACCCTCGACGACAGAACCGTCAGGAAGGCCATGACCAGCGACAGCGACAGAGCCGTCCCGATGACGAACACCGTACTATACACCCGGTTGAACCGTATATTGTACCACGCCTGCTTGAAATATAGACCTATTCTCATATCGTATAAGTTTGCCAATATGGACAGCAATCCCCGTGCCCGTATTTTAACAAATACATTATCAACACCTTACACACAATTGCAGATGTTCGGAAGCGGACACTTGTCCGTTTTTGTACACAGTGGAGCGGACACAGGCGGGGCTGCTGTCGGACATTTTGAGCACTTTTATTGAAAATTTCAGGAATTTTATACTGAAAATCACAGGATTTTCTATTTTTACACCAAGAGAGGGCGGTGAATATGTGCCGCGCCCGTTAATTTATTGAAACTGTAAAAATATGATACTGATTGTAGATGATGATGATGCGATAAGGGCGTCCCTGAAATTCCTGCTGGGCAGGACCGGGCTGACGGCCATGGCGGTATCCGGACCCAAGGAGGCCGTCGAGGCTGTGCGCCGGCAGGAGCCGGAACTGATTCTCATGGACATGAACTACTCCCTGTCCACAACCGGAGAGGAAGGTCTGGAGCTTCTGCGGAAGGTAAGGATTCTCGCCCCGTCCACTCCTGTCATACTCATGACAGCCTGGGGCAGCATCTCCCTGGCAGTGGAGGGCATGAGGTTGGGAGCCTTCGATTTCATCACAAAGCCTTGGGACAATACGGCCCTGATGGAGCGTATAGGCACGGCCCTGCACTTAGGCTCGGCGCAGGCGGAACAGACTCCGGAGACGGGCAGGGGCTTCGACCGGATCATAGGCCGCAGTCCGATGATGCGGGAGGTGCTGGACGCCGTGCTGCGAGTGGCCCCCACGGGAGCGTCAGTGCTCATAACCGGGGAAAGCGGCACGGGCAAGGAGCTTATCGCCGAGGCCATACACCTCAACTCTCCAAGGCACTCCGGCCCGTTCGTCAAGGTCAATCTCGGAGGCCTCAGCTCCAGTCTATTCGACAGCGAGATGTTCGGACACAAGAAGGGAGCCTTCACCGATGCGTGGACTGACCGCAAGGGCCGCTTCGAACTGGCCGACAAGGGTTCTATATTCCTTGACGAAATCGGAGAGCTGGAGCCTGTCTGTCAGGTCAAATTGCTCCGCGTGCTCCAGGACCGCACATACGAGCCGCTCGGAGAGAGCCTGCCCCGCAAGACCGATGTCAGGGTCATCTCCGCCACCAACCGCAGCCTGCCCGACATGGTGAGCCAGGGCCTCTTCCGCGAGGATCTATACTACCGCCTGAACCTCATCCCCATACACCTGCCGCCGCTCAGGGAGCGCAGGGAAGACATACCCCTGTTGGTAAGACATTTCGCCAAAGAAGTGCCCTCCCGGGCGGAATTTTCCCCGGAAGCTGTGGAGTATCTGAGCCGGCTGCCGTGGCCTGGCAATATACGGGAGCTGAAAAATGTGGTCGAGAGAGCGCTCATCATGGCCCCCGGCGGGACTATCGGCAAGGACGGCATCACCCGTTGCATGGGGAACGCGCCCGAGCCGCCGGTACGCACCTCCGGGAATCTCACGCTGGAGGAGATGGAGAAAGAACGCATCCGCAGGGCCTTGTCCGACTGCAACGGCAACGTGACCCGTGCCGCCGCATCCTTAGGCATCACACGGGCCTCTCTATACCGCCGTTTGGAGAAATACAAAATAGAACTTTAACACAGATATGGGCGCACGGGGATATTTCAGGCTGATAGCCGTATCCATACTCGTACTGACAGTGGGGACGGCCGTTCTCGTACTGGTACTCCCGCCGGAGCACCGGAGCTGGACGTATCTGGCCATCCAGCTCTGCGCCATAGCCGTCATACTGCTTCTGGTCATACTGTACCGCAAGACCGTCAAACCGTTAGGCACTCTCTCGGAAGGCATCGACCTGCTTAAAGAGCAGGATTTCTCCACCAGACTGCGTCAGGTAGGGCAAGCGGATGCAGACCGGATCATAGAGCTGTTCAACCGGATGAGCCACCAGCTTCACGAAGAGGAAGTGCGGGCCCAGGAGCAGAATCATTTTCTGGAGCTCCTCATCGCTGCATCCCCGATGGGCGTGCTGATCATGGATATCGACGGGAAAATATCCTCCGCCAATCCGGCCATGTGCCGCTTCCTCAACCTTACTGACATAGGAGAATACAAAGGTCTCGCATTGGATGGGAGCGGACTGCCCCTGCTGCAGCTCATGGCCTCAGTGGAACCGGACAGCGGCAGGATTCTCCAGACAGACCCGCTGCACATCTACCGCTGCACCTGTTCGTCATTCATGGACAGAGGATTTCCGCATCCGTTCTATATGGTGGAGCCGCTGACAGAAGAGCTGTACGAAGCTGAGAAAAGAGGCTACCGGAAAGTCATCCGCATCATCTCCCACGAAGTGAACAACACCATGGCAGGACTGACTTCTGCTCTCGGAGCCATGGAGCAGAGCAGTGCCGGCTCCGGAGACGAGGACACCGCCTCCATGCTGTCGATACTGCTGTCGCGCATAGACCGCATGAGCCGGTTCATCACCGAGTACGCCTCCATGGCACGCATTCCCGACCCGGTATGCCGTCCGGTGGAGGCAAACACATTCCTGCGCAGGACAGCCCCCTTCCTCGAGAGCCTGAAAGGCCGGCGGCAGATCGCACAGATACTGGACCTGGACGACAACGCCGGAGAAGTGAGCATCGACCCCGTACTGATGGAACAGGTCCTCACCAACATCGTCAAGAACGCTGTCGAGGCATTCCCGCCAGACTCCTCAGACTGCCGGATTACCATTACATCCAAACCTGGCTACTGGTGCATTGCAGACAACGGGACTCCCATACCGGAAGAGGTCGCCCGCAATCTCTTCACTCCGTTCTTCTCCACAAAGCCGGACGGCAAGGGCATCGGTCTGGCGGTCATCCACGAGATTCTCACCCGTTCAGGCATCCGTTTCAACCTTGCCACCGGTCCCGACCGCATCACCCGCTTCGAACTCTTCTTCCGCTGAATCACTCAGGAAGGAGGGTGCGGATGATGGTGTCGCTGATGAAAAGCTTTGAGGGCGGGATGCGGATACGGCCGGCATCCTCGACGAGAGAGCCGGAGAAGACCAAGCGGCCTACCGTCTCATGATTCAATTCAGGAACATCCGAAAGCAGCAGACCCGACGTCCTGCGCAGACCCAGCATCACTTTCTCCACCAGTACATCCTCGTCCGTAAGTGTCTCGCAACCGGAGACTGCATGAATGCCAGAGGCACAATCACCGGCCTCAGCAGCAGAACCACGATGCTCCGCCTTCTGTAGAGCATCCGGAAGCCAGTACCTGACATAGATATCCACATCGGGAACGTTCCAACTCCGAAGGCGGTCTCCGTCAAATGAGTGAGATCCAGGACCGAGACCGATATACGGCAAACGTTCCCAATAGCCGCTGTTGTGCAATGCCCGGCGGCCCGGCAAAGCGAAATTGGACACCTCATACTGCTCGTAGCCTGCCTCTGACAGCAACTTTTGAAGCAATGCATACTGCGCGGCGCAGATCTCATCGGCAGGCTCGTGATACAGTCCGGCCAATGCTTTCTCGCCCAATACACTGCCTTCCTCGATACCCATCTGATAGGCCGAGATATGCTCAGGACGAAGACGCAGCATCTCCTCCAGATCCTCCCTCCAGAGCCGCATCAGGACATCAGCGGCTGTAGGAGACGAGCCCCACCGCACCGGGTCATAGCCGAAGATCAGATCGAGCGACACATTGTCGAAGCCGGCCTCCCGCAGCACTTTATAAGCCTCGCAGGCCCTGGAGGCGCTATGTCTGCGCGCCATCCACATCAGACTCGTGTCCGAGAACGACTGTACCCCCATGCTCACCCGATTGACTCCAATACCGCGCAGTCCGAGCGCATATTCCCGCGTCACATCATCCGGATTGACCTCCACTGTCAACTCCTCGAATTCCCCTACTGCTGCACGGAGAGCGGATACAACCTCCGACAGCCACTCCACCGGGCACAACGATGGCGTTCCTCCACCGATGTAAAGAGTTGCCGGCTCAGTACAACACATAAGAAAAGCCCTCCGCGCATCAATCTCGCGCAGAAGGGCTTCCTTGTATTGCTTCATCCTACCCCTTTCCCTAACCGAATAGAAGTCACAGTAAGTGCAGAACGACCGGCAGAACGGGAAATGGATATAGATCATTCCGTCAATGGATTAGCGGAGAAGAACATCACCGGTGCCGAGCAGGCCGGATGAGGTGTAGACCTCGACGGTATACACGCCCTTGACAAATTTCTGTTCCTGAGAGTAATATATACATACCTCAACCTCATCCCCCTGATAGTCCACCTCACGGGATTCGGTATATACGAGCTGCTCACCGTCCACCTCGAATATGCGCTGCTGGTCTGATGTAAGAAGTATTCCGTCCGGTCCTTTTATTCTGACATACACTCTCATGGGGCCTTTGGTGGCGATAGAGTTCTCGACCAGCGACAGGCAGGTCCTGAGTTTCTTTATCCTGCTGCTGCGGTCCGTCTCCTTGTTTGACGCATTTATGCCTATGATATTGACACCCCGGCCCTTGATCTCCGATCCCTGTGCCACAAGCTTGGCATACTCGTCCGTAGTCCTGCTGAGTTCCTGATAACGCTCATGAGATTCCCTGGCTTCCTGACGTGCCAGCTCGGCATCCTTGCGCAGGGCGATATTCAATGTGTTCAAGGAATCGATCTGAAAAATATAATGCTTCATGATGGAACGGAGAGTCCCGAGCTCCTTCTCGTACTGACGGATCTTGCTGCGGTTGGCCGCATCGGTCTTCTGGATACGGTCGAGCAGCTGACTCACCTTCTCACGCTCGCGGTCCAGCTGGAGGTTGAGACTGTCATTGTCCGTGGACAACTGAGAGTACTCTCCCTGCAGTTCTATCAACTCATTGGTCAGATTCTCCTTGTCTATTGTCAGATCATTGATCATCTGCTGCCTGTCATACCATACATAGGCGAAAACCAGAGCCAGTACAACCGCAACCACGGCCAGCACCGTCACTGTGATCTTAAGTCCTTTGTTGGCATCTCCTCCTTCTTTGCGGCCGTCGTCCACATTGCTGCTTCCGGCCTGTCTGTTGTTGTCTTCCATTATTTTTCCGATTTTAAAATTTCTATAAGGTCAAACTGTATGATTTCGTATATTTGTGGCAAATTTAATCAAAAAGCAATACATAAGACATGAATTCCAAAGCAAAAAGAGCAGTAAGGTCGATTAAATACTTTTTCGTTTTCCTGATTATCGTCTCCCTCGTGATCTGCGGAGTGGTACTCATCACACCTGGCGCAGAGTTCAGACAGGTATTTCTGCCGATGAGTGAAGGAGGCTTGTTCAAGGACGGAGCATTCTGGCAGATGCTGGCACTGTTCGCATTGATAGCCGCAGTCTATCCCGGACTGGTATTCGTAAAGAAAGAGGTGATGATAGAAGGTGACTTCGAAGACCACAGAGACACCATAATCAAGGAATTCGAGAATTCCGGATACGAAAAGACTGACGAGGACGGAGAAATGCTCACTTTCAGACTTAAAAACAAGTTCATCCGCTTCATGAGAGCCTACGAGGATGCCGTAACCATTACAAAGGGCGAGGCCCCGCTGATCCTGAGCGGCAACCGCAAGGACATACTGCGTCTTTCCAGTCACATCACTTATGCTCTCAACAAGGACAAGGCCGGAACCAACGATGATCCATATGACTTCAGCAGCCAGTCGGGAAACACTGACGACATTAACAACTAAACATAAAAAGCCATGAAAGTCGTTCGTAAATTTGACAACGCCATTTCCGCAAACATCTGCAAAGGTGTCCTGGAGGAAAACGGCGTAGCCGCATTCATTCTGAACGAGAACCTGCCACTGATAACCGGAGTGGCAAACACTGACCTCATCTCCATAGAAGTAGTGGTTGACGACGAAAATTACGACAAAGCAGTAGAAATACTTCAGGCAAAGCCGGACGAGGACATGGGATGATGCTCGATTGCCGGTAGATACCACGTACAAGAGGTGTAAAGGTGTAAATTCAATTATAACCGTAAAAAAATTTGCGGTTATAATTTTTTTGTCTACTTTTGCAGTGTACTACTAAACTAATACACTAAAAAGCTAATATAGTAACTCTATTCAAATACAACTGCCATGAAAGAGAACGAATCCACCGTAAGGATTGAGAACCTGATGTTCAATTACGGAAAACACGTAGTGTTCGAGAATCTGACACTTGATCTCGAAGCAGGGAAAACATATGGACTGCTTGGTGAGAACGGAGTCGGAAAAACAACTCTCCTGCGCATGATATGCGGACTTCTGAGGCCCAAGTCCGGCAATTGCACTGTTCTGGGCCACAAGTCATCTTCCAGAAACCCTGAGACCTTGAAAGACCTGTACTACGTTCCAGAGATATTCATCGCCCCGCCAATAAAGGTAGAAACATTCGCAAGAAGCAACTCCCTGCTCTACCCGTCCTATGACCCGGCGCAGTTCCAGAGACTGTGCAAGACTTTCGACGTGGACCCTGAGATCCGTTTCGACAAGCTCTCGCACGGGCAGCAGAAGAAAGCCCTGATATCTTTCGCCATATCGCTCAACACGAGGCTGCTGCTCATGGACGAGCCAAGCAACGGACTGGACATACCGTCCAAGACCATACTCAGGAGAGTGATCTCCGAATGCGTGTCCGATGACAGGACCTTAGTGATATCGACCCACCAGGTGCGCGATCTGGAGAATCTGATAGACCCTATCATCATACTCGACAGGAGCGGACTTATCCTTAACGCCAGTATAGAGCAGATAAGCGAGCATCTGTATTTCACCATGAGCGCGAAAGCCGACCCGGATGCATACTGGAGCGAGGGAAGCCTCAACGGATACTACCAGGTAATCCCGAACAGAGACGGCCTTCCCTCAAGAGTCAACTTAGAAGCACTGTTCAATGCCACACTCAGAAACAAGGAAACATTCAAAAAACTATTCGACAACAAGTAATCCATAAAAAACAATACCATGAACGAGACTTTCAACATAAAGCGGCTTGGCCGCCTCATATACAAGGAACTGATTGAAAAGTACCGGATTATGCTGGGAATCATCATTATCCTCCTGGCGGTACAGTTGTCAAGCTGGGGACTCACACTATGGAACGATGAGATAAGGGAATCTTCCACACGTGCCATATCGACTTTTATAATCCTGTCTTTTGCCTGCTATATCGCACCTTTTGTAATATACAAGAACGAGAACCGCAGGATGGAAGGCATTTTCTACGCCACAGTCCCGGCCTCCACAATAGAGAAGACTATCAGCATGATTGTAGTAACATCACTTGTCTTCCCGATCACAATCTCAGTCATATGCATATCCTTCGACTCCCTGCTTACAGTCATGCCATTTGAAACAGGCTACAGAGGCCATCTATGGAGATACTTATTCTCAGGCGAAACGTACCTGCACGGAGTCATGTCCAAAACCCATATCATATCATCAGCCGCCAACAGCAACTTCTCCGACTGGATAGACATGAGACTCGTCCCGTACTGCACAAGCCCCTTAATAAGCATTGCACTGAGTCAAAGCCTGTTCGTACTGCTCAACATGGTATTCCGCAGAAACAAGATAGGAAAGACCATCGGTCTGCTCCTCACACTCCTGTTCCTGATCTCCATATGTACAGTCATATTCGTAACGTGGTGCTTCAACGAGTCAGATCTGGCGATATTCAACGATCCTGAACGGCTCAAACAGTTGATGGAGAACTTTATGATCACTTCCACATTTGTCAGCACCTATGTTCTCCCTGTCATTTTCTGGATCCTAACATACCTTAGAATACGTAAGATACAGTATTAAATCACACACCATGGAATTTGACCAGCACAAACCTATATACCTGCAGATAGCCGACGCCATTTGCGAACGGATACTGACAGGTACATGGCCGGAAGGCTCCCGTATCCCATCCGTAAGGGAATGCGGAGTGTCACTCGAGGTCAACCCGAATACAGTAGCCCGTTCCTATGACGAACTGTCTTCCGGAGGTATCATCCATAACAAAAGAGGGATCGGATACTTTGTAAGCCCTGGCGCCAGAAACATCATACGCGACAGACAACGCGACAGTTTCATCACAGGAGACCTCAACGAGGTATTCCACAAGATGTCAGTCCTGGGCATAACACTGGAAGACATACAGAAACTGTACGCCAAATACATCCAGTCCTCCGAAAACAAAGACAATGAAACTACAGAAAACACAGACCGTCCATGAGAAGAACCATAATCTCCCTAATCACGGCAGCGATACTGTCATGTACAGCATCCTTCGCCGCCATGCCAGCACCCGACCAAGAAGGTAATACACGCACACTATCAGGAACTGTAGTGGACAACAGCACTCTCATGCCTGTCGAATTCGCTACGGCTGCGCTGCTCACTCCTGACAGCACATACGTCAACGGAGCGACCACCGACTCTGCCGGACGGTTCAGGATTGAGAACATTGCCAATGCCGAGTACAGACTCATCATCTCTTTAATAGGATACAACAACGTAATAATGACCATCATGCCCGATGACGGATGGGAACTCGGCACGATACAGCTCGAACCCGATGCCGAGATGCTTAAGGAGACGGTCATCACGGCCCGAAGACCCGTCATCGAGCAGAAGCTGGACAAGATAGTCATGAATGTCTCGGACGCGGTCTCCACCGAAGGCAGCAACGGCACGGACCTGCTGCGTAAGGCGCCGGGCGTCACCATTGACTTCGACGGCAATGTCAAGCTCAACGGCTCGAGCGTAGCCGTATGGATCGACGGCAGGCCCTCGAATCTGTCCGGCAAGGAACTGGAAGTTCTGCTGCAGTCCACCGACGGTACCACTATAGACCGAATAGAGATCATGGCCCACCCTTCCTCAAAATATGATGCAGCCGGCGGCGGAGGTATCATAAACATCATCACCAAGAAGAATTTCACCCAGGGACTCAACGGCTCCGTCAATCTCGGATACGGCGGCATGTACTTCGACAGGTACAACCAGGCCGCGGACGGCTCGGTCAATCTGAGCTACCGGGGAAAGAAAACCAACACATTCCTTACCTACAGCGCCCGCTATGACGACATGGACATAATTCTGGACTCCAGATCCCTTTACGGAGAGAACAACTCCATCGCCATGTCCAGCAGGTCCAATCTGCTCAATCAAAGCCTGGACCAGATGTTCCGCATCGGCAACGACTGGTACATCAACGACAACAATATATTGGGGGCAATAGTCAACGGCACGTTCCGCAACAGCGGCACAGACACATACGGCGACAACTTCACGGAGCACCTGCTCGGTGAAGAGCTGCTGGGCCGGCTGGAAAGCAGCATAGACAACTCCGACCGTTTCAATGGCATCTCCGCCAACCTCAACTACACCCACACATTCGACAAGACCAAGGCCCAGGAGCTGACAGTCAACGCCGACTACTCATATTTCGACATCCTCAATGCCAGCCGCCAAAGCGACATACCCGTCCCCGGCCTTCAGACACTGGTCCAACTCGATTCCAACATATTCCGGCAGAACGCCGCCCAGAAACTACAGATATGGTCCGCCAAAGCCGACTATCAGCAGGTATTCTGGCAGACCGGCCTGCTTGAAGCCGGACTCAAATGGTCCCGTACAGTCACCGACAACAACTCTGTCCGCGACGATTTCTTCAACAATGCCTGGAACTACAGCGACAGCCTGTCCAACATCTTCCTCTACGACGAGCAGATAGCGGCAGCCTACATCTCCGCCGCCAAGAGCTTCGGCCAGAAATGGTCCGTCAAGATAGGCCTGCGCGGCGAATACACATACGCCAGAGGAGACTGGCGCAGTGCCGGAAAGCAAAGCGTCAAGAGCTATTTCAACCTCTTCCCCACTGCCTTTGTAAGCTATATGCCTACTCAGAAATGGAGACTGGCAGCCTCATACACCCGCCGTATCAGCAGACCCGGATACAGTCAGCTCAACCCATTCCGCACCTATATGTCCGCAAATGCATATACGGAAGGAGACCCCAATCTTGACCCTCAGTTCTCCGACCAGGTATCCCTGACCGTAGGCTACGGCCAGCACCTCAACTTGAGCCTGATGTACCAGCACAACTCCAACCTCATCATGCAGCACCCGGAAGTCAATCCCGACAACGGCGAACAGCGTCTGATCTGGGAGAACTTCGGGACCCAGGAAATAGCCGGAGCGGCCCTGTCAGTATCCGAACTTCCCATTACCAAATGGCTGAACTTCTCGGCCAACTATTTCGCCGCCTACAACGGCAACACCAGCACGGAAGGCAACTATGACGAAGGCTCGTTCCTGCAAAGTTTCTACGGCAACCTTACATTCCTGCTGCCCAAAGAGTGGAAAATCGAAGTCGGAGGATTCGGCTCCGGCAACATGACCATAGGATACATGAACATCCGCCCGATGTACATGCTTTTCGGAGGCATCAAGAAAAACCTGTGGGACGGCCGGGGCACCATAGCCCTCAACGTCCAGGACATCCTCCGGTCGTTCAGGAGCGACATCACATCGTACACGGGTGACGTGGAGACCTACAGCATCCACCAGCGCATGAACATACAGAAAGTCACACTTTCCTTCAGCTGGCGTTTCGGCACCGCGACCAACACACGCAGGCGCAATGTCGGCAGCTTCGAGGAGTCATCCCGTGTAGGCGGCTCCTCCGGCATCAGCACCGGACAGCAAGGTACGGGAGGAGTGATGTGATGGGAACACCGTACTTCAGATTCAGGCAGTTCACCGTATGGCACGACCGCTGCGCCATGAAAGTGGGCACGGACGGAGTCCTGTTGGGTGCGTGGGCCGGTCAGGAACGTCTTGGGAAGACACAGGAAAATCCCCCCCGGAACATTCTTGACATCGGCACCGGAAGCGGTCTGATAGCCCTGATGCTTGCCCAGAGGTTTCCCCAGGCCAGCATTACCGGCATCGACTGCGACAAGGACGCCGCCATGCAGGCCAAGGAGAACTTCACTGGTTCTCCTTGGGCCGACCGGCTCAAGGCAGTCCGGACAGCGCTGCAGGATTTCTGCCGTGACACTGTCACCGCCGCTGAACGCTTCGATCTGATAGTATCCAACCCACCGTTTTACGACAATACACTGACCAATCCGGACAGCCGCCGCTCTACCGCCAGACATACAGGCGGCCTTCCACACGACGAATTGCTGCTGCTCTCCGCCGGCCTGCTTACTGACTCGGGGGTCTTTAGTCTGATCGTTCCCTCCGAGTCCGAGAAATCCATATTGCGGCTGGCGGACAGAAGCAGGCTTTACCTACACCGGCTCACCAGGGTCTATTCAAAGCCATCCCCGCGTCCCCGGCGCATTTTGGCATCATTCGGCAAGCAGCCCGTCCCGTCTCCCGCAGAGGACACCCTCACGCTGACCGGCCCGGACGGACACCGAAGCGCGGAACACACCGCACTTACTCAAGACTTTTACCTTATAAACAATAATCAAAATTCACTTGATTCACTTGTATGAAAAGAACAGCATTTATCACTGCAGCGACCCTGCTGCTCCTGACCGGCACTGCATTCAATGCCCTGGCCCAGAACATCACCACTACGGTCATAAATGACGATACGGTCACCGTCACCACCGGACATATTAAAGACACCACAACCCACATAAAACCGAAAGCATGGTATTCATATTTCTTCGAGACCCGAATGGGCGCTGATATGCTGGCATATCCGACATTCGCAACTTTAGACTTGGCCGTGGCTCCCGGCTGCACTTTCCGCAACGGTCTTTCCCTCAGACTGCCGATAGAATTCAACATCGGGATGAATAATGGTTCCGGCACATACGGGGACTCCGACGGCACCTACATGAGCACTGGCACCATCGGTCTCAACCTCGGTTACGACCTGCTCCGCAAAAGCGACCATTATCGTCTGGAACTCAACGCTTCAGGAGGTTCCACCTACCTCAAGACCCCCTACCGCTTCGGTTATGCCGACCTGAGCCTGAAATTCGGAACCAAGCACTTAGGCGTCTACAATGCCTATCTCGGTCTCAATATCCGCTATATAGGACCATATAACCGGGACATGACCCAGAAACTCATGTTGGGCTTCACTATCGGCTTCTGGGCATTCTAAACCGGATGCGATATCCAGCTCC
This sequence comes from uncultured Alistipes sp., assembly GCA_900544175.1. Classification (GTDB taxonomy): domain Bacteria; phylum Bacteroidota; class Bacteroidia; order Bacteroidales; family UBA932; genus Coprenecus. Next base: position 22,741 of record UQUN01000001.1, on the reverse strand, counting down.
AACGGGAGTACAGCATTTCCGCATCATCTACGGTGCGCCTTTTCATGTCCATGGGAAAATGTTCCTGTGTAGGCAGCTTCAAGGGCCGCATAGAAGTCTTCTCCGAAGGCATCCGTCAAGGGCTTCTGCAGGAAGCGGAAGACCGGGATGCCTTCCTTTTTGCCCTTGGCGAAAGCACAGGCGCATATATTCCAGCGGTGCAGATTGAGTGCGGTCATGCCGTTGGAAAGCCGGGAGACCCGTATCGGATACAGACGGCAGGAGATCGGCTTGACAAAGTCCGAGCCGCCCCTGCACCAGGACCTCTCTATAGTGCAGAACCAGTTACCCTCCGTATCACAGGACGCATAAGCGCATTCCTCCCGGCCCGGCACCAACGGAGTGACCATGTCCCCGTCGGAATCTATCTCGAAAAAACCTTTCTCAGCCACCACGGCCCTGCCCTCAGGAGACATCAGCGGAGAGAACTTACTGTAATTGGCCTCAATGCGCTCCGGCTCGCTCTCCTCCATCGGAGCACCGCTGTCCCCTATGACGCAGCACGCACCGCCGCAAACCCCATAATCACAGACAAAACACTCGGTGAATATCTCGGAAGATATTATCTTGTCATCTATTATCAACATTGTTTCCATATCCATCAACTGTATTCTCAGGGACCACAGAAAGCAGGGATATCCGTCCTTCATCCAGAACCGTCTCAAGATACCCGTTCACATCATCGGCCGTGAGTGCTTCAAGCGCGGTCTTTCTTCTGGTATAGAAATCCTTTCTGTCCACATACCGGCTGCTCATGACATTTTGCCAGAAACTATAGTCCCTCGACTCTCTAAGGGCATCTTTCAGCAGCATATTGCGTCGCACCGCATCCACCTCGTTAGCCGAGACACCCCGATCCGCCAACTCCACCACGATATCCGCGAAAAGCTGCTCAAGATCATCCGCTTCCTGATATGTACTGAAATTGAACTCTATGGTAAGAACCTCCTCCGGAAATCTGTAATACCTCGTATTTGACTCAGCCAGAATACCGTGAAGGGAAAGCTGGCGTATAACCTCCCTCTCAATGACCTTTGCAGTGACAGCAGAAAGCATCCTGTCCTCCACATTGAGGTCGGAAGGGATAGTGATACGGCAGCTGTGAAGCCGGCGCGGAGACTCCATAGGGACCTCTATTTCAGTGACATCATTGTATGAAGCTATATAAAATGTCCTGTTCTCCCCACGGGCATTGCCCGTCCTGCGTCCTGGAAGGTCAGAAAAAGCGAAGTACACTGACTCCAGCAGTTCATCCTCCGGGAAATCACCCACAAAGAAAAAGGAGAATTCGGCTGCATTGGAAAACAGGCCATTGACAAAATCCAGAGCCTTGCCGTAATCAAGACTGTCCATCGCCGGATCCTCCCTCCACATATTGCCCGCCTCTGCCCTGATGTCCATCCTGCGCAGCCGGTCAAACAGTTTCTCCGGCGAATTGTTCCGGTACGGACGGCACCCCTGAAGCATAGACCTGTATTTCAGGAAAGTAGCAGAATCAGGAGAAGAACCGCGGAAGTACAGTGCGGCAAGCTGCATGAAATCATCCATCCTCTCTACCGGGAAACTGCCGGAGAGACGTCTGTCTCCGACTGATATTCTACGGTCAAGCTGAATGTCAAGAGACTCTTTCAATCTTCCGAGCCGGTATCGGTTCATACCGCCGATAACGGAAATGTCAGCTACATCATTGACATATCTGTGCAGTACAGAAGCATCGTCTGAAGAAAGCGACACACCGCCTCTGGCCACAGCCTCAAAATACACTCGCCCCGGTTCTGTATCCATCTTACGGTACGCCACCATGGCTCCGTTCGGAAGACGTCTGGAAATGACCCCTGTGGACTTGTTCACAAAACAATGCTCCTTCCAGTCCTTCAGACCTTGTCCTGCCCTGGCCCGTTCGGGAGACCACTGCGGGACATCATCCGTAAAGGGACGCGGCCCGGCTGCGAAATACTCCAGACCTGCGGAAGGTTCCGGAGACGAGCAGACCACAATACGGCTGCCGGTGCCGGCGAACACTGCCGAAAGGAAATCATATACAGTGGAGCTGTCCACAAGAGGAGCCGCTGCCTCAATGTAGCTTTTATAAAGTTCAATGCCGGCCATTACGTAGCCGTCAGTGAAGTTGGACACGCACAGATTACGGTAATACTTGTTGTCCAGAGACGACCTTCTGTCGTATGTGTCACGCAGGTCCGCGACAAACCTGTCACTGCTGCTGCGGAACTCCTCCCCAGACACACCGTATTTCACAAGCCGTTCTATCTCATTGAGTATAAGAACATACGCCTGAGTATAATCTTCCGGGGCACACTCTATGCTGAAACGGCAGGAATATCGGTTCAGGAACGGCACTATGCCGACGTACACCTCCGAGGCATAGAACGGAGCATCCTCAAGAGCCCTGTCCATGCGCTTTCTCATGATATCCATACCCACCGACGACACATAACCGTAGATAAACGGGACAGCCGTGTTCCTGAGCGACTTGTCCACAGGATCCAGCATATAGTCCACAGTAATGCGGGCACAGTCCGCCTCCTTGTCCTTAAAGTAGAACCAACCGCCTTCCGATATGTCCATAATAGAGTCCGGGAACTCCTGCAGCGGAGTATCAGGTTTCGGGACAACCTGGAACAGGGCCTGTATCTTCGACTCAACCGAAGCCACATCTATGTCCCCGACCACAACTATGGCCTGCATGTCCGGGCGGCAGACAGCCTTGTAGAAAGCAGCGACGTCATCCGTAGAATAACTGTCCACCATGGCGAACAGTTCATCCTGTCCGGCCGGTGCGAGCGGAGTCCCGGCACAGCAGTACCTGACAATACTGTCCCTGATCCTATGCTCCATGGTATAACCGGCCGAAAAAACATTTCTGAAAAAGTTCTTCCCCCGCTCCACCGATCTGTCGTCAATGACCAGAGCAGAAGACATGTTATACAGGGCAAGCAGCATGGAATCCACCATTGATCCGTTCTTGCTTACCGGTACGTCACTGAACGTATACGTGGTATAATAGTCCCCCGCATCTATCACAAGACCGTCGGAACGGCTCAGCCCCATGTCGTCCATGAAAGTGAATATGGCACCGTCAGGAAAGTTGACCGTCTCAGTGAGCGCCATGCACTCCATCAGGTATGTCATACCTTTCGTAGATGAGTCCTCCATGGCCACTCCACTCATCCGCACAAAGGCAAAATCCGCATATCCTTTTAAAGAAGAGTTATTTACAAGGTAATAAGACAATCCGTTAGGCATAGTTCCACATACTATCCGGGCATCGTCGTCAAGAACCCCGACCAACTGCGGGAACGCCTGCCGCGAACAAAAAAACATCACTATGACTACGAAAATTATGCGTTTCATGAAACAAATGTATAAAAATATATCTTATCTTTGTCAGTCGAACATCAATCTACTATTATGAGAAAAATTTTTACTATCATTACAATTGCAGCACTATCGGCAGTATCCCTCGCAGCACAGGATATGGAGTCGGCTACTGCCCTTTACAATGAGGGAGCGACAGCCCTCAACGCCGGTGACAAACAAACGGCTCTCGGATATTTTGAGGAAGCACTCGCACAGGCAGAGATCATAGGACCTGAAGCGGAAGAACTCGCCTACAACTGCAGGGTGAACATTCCCACCATCATCAATGCCATAGGAAAAGAACTTGCGGCAGACAATGACATAGACTCTGCGATTGTCGTCCTCAACCTCGCCATCGAAAAAGCCAACGAGTACGGACAGGAAACAATAGCTGCCGAGGCAGAGGCCCTGATACCACAGCTGTATATGCAGCAGGGCAACGTATTACTGAACCAGAAGGAATATGACAAAGCCATCGTATGTTACGAGAAGATGGTCTCCATAAATCCCAACGATGGTGTCGGATATCTTCGCATAGGACAGGCAGCACGCCGTATGAACGACATCGACAAAGCCATCAGTGCCCTCGAAAAGGCCGCTGAATTAGGACAGAAGAGTGCGGCAGACAAGGAGATGGCAAACCTCTATCTTACGGCCTCCAACGATGAGCTGAAAGCCAAGAACTACGAAAAGGCCCTCGATTTCGCCCAGAAGTCACAGGCCATCATACCCAATCCCACAGCTCTTCAGATAGCCGGTACCGCAGCTCTCCAGATCAAGAACTATCCCGTAGCGATCGAGTGTTTCGAAGGTTTCATAGCCGCCTCCCCCAATGCAAGAAGCATCGACCAGATCAGATACCAGCTGGCAACCGCCTATGAGGCAAACGGAGACAAGACCAACGCCTGCGTCAACTACAAGGCCATCATGGGCAACCCCCAGTTCAAGGAATACGCCACACATAAAGTCAACGTAGAACTCAAATGCCAGTAGCATTGGAGCTCTTGGCTCCGGCCAGAAACAAAGACATCGGCATCGCGGCAATCGACTGCGGTGCCGATGCCGTATATATCGCAGGCCCTGCATTCGGAGCCAGGGAAGCAGCCGGCAACTCTTTCCAGGACATAGCCGCACTCACATCCTACGCACACCGCTTCGGAGCGAAAATCTACCTGACCTTGAACACCATTCTGTACGAACATGAGCTTGAGAAGGCCAGAGAACACATATTCAGAGCCGTGGAGGCCGGATGCGACGCTCTTATAATCCAGGATCTCGGTATCCTGAAGATGAGTATCCCGCCAATCGAACTTCACGCATCCACCCAGTGCAACATCAGGACCGTGGAACAGGCAAGATTTCTGGAGTCACTGGGATTCAGGAAACTGGTCCTGGCAAGGGAACTGAGTACGGAACAGATAAAGGACATCGCGGGAGCGGTGTCCTGCGATATAGAATGCTTCATACACGGAGCCCTGTGCGTCTCATACAGCGGACAGTGCTGGCTCAGCCAGTATCTTGCAGGCCGCAGTGCCAACAGAGGCTGCTGCATACAGGCCTGCCGGTCGCGCTACGACGTGCTGGACCAACAAGGCAGGATGCTGCTGCACAACAAGCCGGTCCTGTCTCTCAAGGATCTGTCACTGCACGACAGGATATCGCAGATGGTCGAAGCCGGAGCCACCTCATTCAAGATAGAGGGCCGGCTGAAGAACATATCATACGTACGCAATATTGTACGCATGTACAGCGGCATCATGGACGATATCATAGCTGCCGGAGGAGGACATCTGTGCAGAAGCTCGTGGGGATCCCCGCACGGAGGATTCACCCCATTGCCCTCGGCCACATTCAGCAGAGGCAGCACAAGATACTTTGCGGACGGAAACAGAGACAGATGGTGTTCTTCAGACTACGCAAAGTCCGTGGGAGAATATGTGGGCGAGGCAGTAGGCATCCTCTCATGCGGAAAGGACAGCCTCACATTCGAAATACATCCAGCAGACAGCCTGTCCGTACCCATAGGCAACGGTGACGGCCTGTGCGTAATAGGAAAGAACGGAAACGTCAGCGGCATGAGAGCCGGAAAGGCAGATGGGAACATCATAACCTGCGGTTACAATCCTGACTTGAGACCAGGCTCCAGAATCTACCGCAACTACAATCAGGCATTCGAGAAGACCCTGAGCAACAACCCGCCTGAGCGTCTCATCCGGGCAGGCATCACGATTACAAAGCAAGGTGAAGGACTGTACACAGCCGAAGCGAATGCAGACAACGGACGATATGCCACAACTGAGTTCACTGCAGAAACCGCCAGGAACAGGGAAAAGGCCGCTGAAGGCCTGAAAGCGTCTTTCGGGAAAAAAAGCGGGATATTCGCATTCCGACTTGAAGGACTGCCGGAAAGAGAACTTCCGTTCCTGCCGTCATCCACGGCAAACAGCATAAGACGCACACTGGCAGCAATGCTTGAGACTCCCGCCGTGAAACCGGACATGACGCCATCCATACCTTGGAATCGTGTATGCGGCAATGTCATTCCACCGGTCCAGACCCGCCAGCTCAACTGCTCCAATTCCCTGTCAAAATCACTGTACATGGACATAGGCATTGAACCGGACACTGCCTACGAACTTGATCCGAAAAGTCAAGTGGAGCTCATGCGCTGCAAATACTGCATAAGGTATGAGACCGGACGGTGTCCCAAGCAGAAGCATGACGAGAAAGCCTCTCCGCTGTATCTCGTCAACAACGGGAAGAGACTGAAGGCAGTATTCGACTGCGCCAGATGCGAGATGGTCATACTGCCCGCATGACACGGCTGTCTCACCGCAGGTCCGGATGATGGTAACGGCCTTGACTCTGTGACACTTTTCCGTACTCTACAGCCCTTACAGGACAGCGGTTGATACAGGCCGTACAATGCACACAGCCCCTTCCCCACACCGGACGGGAATCCTTCATGGATATTACGTCCACAGGACATACTGAAGCACACAATCCGCAACCGATACATCTGTCCGTAACAAAAAACTCGTTGCGGCTTCCCGGAGACACCACAAACTTCCTGAAAAGGAAATTGACTATACGGCTCTTGAGGAACGGGTGCGTTCCAGTCTCATAGTGGCAGTACCGGCCGCCGTTGTTGACAGCTTCTATCATGCTGTCAACAACAGCCGGGGCCTCTGCCAGTTTTCTGTCCCTGACCTCACTGCTGTCCACTCCGAAACCCTTCATGAGTATATAGTCATTGGGCATCCGGACAGACCAGCAGGCAGTCATGGGAAGCCCGCGGCGGCCCAGCGCGGCCGACATGATACGGTCCGTAAAGCCGCAGTTATCCCCGCATGTACATACGGCATACACCGGCTGTCCGTGAAAGTCACTGATCCGCAGTCTGTCTATAAAACGCGTCATGATCACAGCCGGCCCCCATGAATGTACCGGAAAGACAAATACAAGCCTGCCGTCATCGCCTATGCTGTACTCACAATCTCCCGAAGGCGTCCTTTTGAGTTCATCAGCCACCGGCACGGGCGTCTCACCCAATGCCGCCCCTATTCTCTCCGCAACCCACAGAGAGTTGCCCGTACCCGAGAAATAAAAAATCATACCTCTACTTGAAATTATAAAGTCCGAACAGAATATTGACAAGATTGCAGAAGACCATCTTGGCATTGACATTGGCATCAACCTCCGCTCTCGCCCCGTCAAAAGCCTTGAACGCCCTCTCATGGAACACCGCAGGCAGCACACTGCCGAAACGTTTCACCGCATCCGTCTCGCAAGGCAGCACATCCGCAATAGATGCCAGTCCCATGGAGTGCATCATAACCTTCCTTAGAAAATCCATTGCGTAGACGCACAGTTCCTTCTGTTTCTCACGGCCCATGGAAAGGACCTCGTCATTCCCCTCCAGCAATGCAGGCAGGTCGGCATTGACAACATTGTCAAGCATCCGGTACACAATCGGGAGATAGACAGAGGCAGCAGACTCCTCTCCTGCCATATCAAGCGCCAGTCCAGGACTGCCTCCGCTTATCCTGGAAAGCACCCTTGCCTGCTCCACCGGAATACCTGCCTTATCTGACAGCCATGAGGCCATTTCGTCCACATCGACAGGATGCACCAGCACGGTCTGCGATCTTGAACGCACAGTGGACAGGACACGCTCCGGAGCATGGGTAATGAAGATGAAGTACGTGTCGGGGGAAGGTTCCTCCACTATCTTGAGCAGACGGTTGGAAGCCTCCGCGTTCATCCTCTCCGGAAGCCACACCAGCATGTACTTGCTGAATCCTTCATAGGACTTCAGACTCAGGGAATCCAATATTTCACGGGCCTCGGCCACACTGATGACTCCGACCTTGTCTCCTATCCCGAGTCTCCTGTAAAGCCCCGGCTCCGTAAAATAGGGATCCGACCTGTACAGGCTGATCCAGTCCTGCATGAAAGAGGAACTGACAGGTCTCCTGGACGAAGACGCTTTCACCGGCACGTTGACAGGAAAAGCGAAATGCAGGTCCGGATGCATCATCTCCGATATCTTCCGGCAAGACGGACATACCCCGCAGGAGTCCTTTCCCACGATTCTGTTCCGGCACATCATATACTGCACAAGGGCCACTGCCAGCGGCAGGGCACCGTATCCGTCCTTCTCCACAAACATGAGAGAATGGCCGGTACGCCCGCTGTCCACCATCCGCACGAGACGGGACTTCAGATCCTCATTTCCTAATACGTCCTTGAACTGCATATCGTAATTGAAATTCAAATATAAATAATTATCTTTGTAATTTATGGCAAAAATGGAAGAAAATAAGATATACGACTGCTCCCGCGGCTGTACCGTTGAGAGGGAAGACACGGGCGAACTGATATGCAACTACAGTCCAGGATGCTGCAAGCTCAAGGACTTCGACTGGCTATCAGGCATATCGGACCCCAAATTCAGCAACATCTACGAGGTCCGTTTCAAAAATACCCGTAAGGGATATTACGAGAACACATCGCATCAGATGCTCAAGACAGGTGATCTCGTGGTCGTGGAGGCTGTGACCGGCCACGATCTGGGTATCATCACGCTCAGCGGCCCCGTAGTAGGACGACAGATGCTGCGGAACCATTTCGACATGGAGACCAAAGAACTCAAGAAGATCTACAGGAAAGCACGTCCTCTGGATCTGGAGAAATGGCAGGAGGCCATAGCAAAGGAGAACATCACCATGATACGCGCCAGAAAAATCGCGGCGGAAATGGGTCTGGACATGAAAATCGGCGATGTGGAATATCAGGGAGACGGAAGCAAGGCCATATTCTACTACATAGCCGACGAGAGAGTTGACTTCAGACAGCTTATCAAGGTCTTTGCGGAAGAATTCCGTATAAGGATAGAAATGAGACAGATCGGAGCCCGTCAGGAAGCAGGGCTTATAGGCGGCATCGGTGTATGCGGGAGAGCTCTATGCTGCGCCAGGTACATCTCCAATTTCCAGTCCATCACCACTCAGGCCGCCCGTTGCCAGGACCTGTCCCTCAACCCGCAGAAACTGGCCGGGCAGTGCGGAAAGCTGAAATGCTGCATTAACTACGAGGTTCCCGTATACACAGACGCTCACAGTCACATTCCAAGGCTGGATGCTCCGCTCGAATTTATGGACGGCCAGGGATTTCTCATCAAAGTGGACATTCTGAAAGGCATCATGTGGTTCTCCTACGTTCAGGGCGACATGTCCAACATGGTGCCCCTCACTACGGACGAAGTAAGGAAGATCAAGGCTGCCAACCAGAAAGGCATAAAGCCTGCCACCATGCTTAAGGAATCCGATGCGAAAAATCCCATCGATTTCGTATCCTCTATCGGGGATGACAGCATAGACCGCTTCGACAACAAGCGCAAGAAAAAGAAGAAAAAGAAAAAGCCGGTCAGGAACAGCGAGTCCGGAGACAACAAGTCAGGCAGCAAACAGACACAGGGGCAGAAGCAGAAATGACCAGAGCATACGTCATCATACTCGCACTGTCGGCATGTCTGGGCACGGTTGTGTCATGTTCAGGCAGCGACGGTCCGGACAACAGCGGATCACTCACCTGCTTCAGCCAGTTCGGACATGACAACGGGCAGAAAGTCACATTCACCGTAGACATGAGCGACACATGCGTCTATGCCTTAAACCTCATTGCCCGCATAGACAAGAAAAATCCGCCCGACTCCGTCACAATCGGCATACAGATAATATCGCCTTCAGGACGGCAAGGCAAAGAGACAGTCACCTACCCGTCGGCATACAGGGCAATGGCCTCTGAAGCCACGACAGACAGACGGCTCAGGGTCGCCAGCTCCTCCGGATACTACGACATAAGCTGGCTGTACAGGGACAACATAAAGCCTGTAGAAAACGGAGAATGGACCATAAGCATAATCCGCCCGCAGCCACAAAAAAGCCGCATCATGGGAGCGGGCATATCCCTAAAGACAATACCTACAGCAAGACAGCAGAACTGAAATGGGCAAGGATAAAATACACAAATTCAAGGAAAACGAAACCTTCAGGTGCCTCATTCAGCCCCGGATGGACGAAGTGATAGGCAAGGATCATCCGCTGAAAGGCAACTGGGACAAAGAGGTCTTTCACAACGGCAACCCGATAGTGCTTGAGCTGGGCTGCGGAAAGGGGGAATACACTATCGCACTGGCGGAGCGGTTTCCGGACAAGAACTACATAGGTGTGGACATAAAGGGTGCCCGTCTCTGGAGAGGAGCCAAATACGCCCACGAGCGCAACATGCCGAACGTGGCGTTTCTCCGCACCCGGATAGACTTCATCGACTCACTCTTCGGTCCGGACGAAGTGTCTGAGATATGGCTGACTTTTTCGGACCCACAGCCCAAGAAACCCAACAAGAGACTCTCCAGTCCCATCTTCCTGGAACGCTACTCGCATTTTCTGAAAAAAGACGGGACAATGCACCTGAAAACCGACAGCCAGCTACTGCACGAGTCCACTCTGGAGGTCATAAAAGACGGCGGCCACACACTGCTGGAAGCCGACAACGACATATACGGCTCCGGTCTGGCCGAAAAAGATCCGCTTCTGTCCATAAAGACATTCTACGAGTCAATGTTCCTCGCCGAGGGAAAGGCCATCACATATATAAGATGGAGACTATGACTTCCCGATGTAATCAACTATGGCAGCAAGCCCGTTCCTATATACCGACGGCTCCAGCACATCCAGGCATCCCTTGGCTTTGGACAGATATTCTCCAAGTACTGCCGAGGCAGACTCAAGACCGGCATTTTCTATAACGAAATCCCTTATTTCACGCGCGACCGCCATATCCTCGCGTATTCTCGACGGTTCTCCGGTGATATCCTCCATCCTGCGCCTGACATAATCCTCCTTAGAGGGACAGTTACGCATGGCGCACAGCAGAGGCATGGTGATCTTGCGCTCCATGATATCCGAATTGCTGTCCTTGCCTGTCTCCGACTCAGGACGGTAATCGAGTATGTCATCCCTTATCTGGAAACTGCAGCCGAGCCAGTAGGCATACTTCTCCATACTGTCCACAACTGCCGGTGCCGCATCAGACACAATAGCCGGCCCCTTGACCGAAGCGATGAAAAGTGACGCCGTTTTTCTCCTGATGACCTCGATATAGTCCTGTTCAGTGGTTTTTAACGAGTCCGCCAGCTCCATCTGCAGGATCTCTCCCTCGGCCAGTTCTTCTATAGCATTGGAATACAACTTTATCACCTCATATGGACAGTCGCTCGATATGAGGACATGAATGGCCTTCGTCAACCAGAAATCCCCGATAAGAAGAGAAACTCCCGGTGAGAACAGTTTCCTGACCGTCAGTTTTCCGCGCCTGTAATCGCTGTCGTCCACGACATCGTCGTGCAGAAGCGTAGCGGTATGGATGAGTTCGGAGACAGCCGCACATGCCACGGCTTTCCGAGAAACAGAGCCGCTGCAGGCCTTTGCGGTTACAAGGGCCAGCAGCGGTCTGAGTTTTTTTCCTGAAGTGTCAAGAAGATACCGGTTGATCTTGTTCAGGAGACTGCTGCGCGAAGCAAGAGATTCGTTCAGGATACTCTCGAAACTGCCCCAGTCCGTATATACCGCCTTCCTGATATCCTCAGCAAATGTCATTCCCTGGATTAGAATAAAAATGCAAGTGAAAGTTCTCCTCCGTTGAATCTGGTATCATTGTCCAGCTGTATGCCTCCACGCTCCTTGAATGTGGGATTGAGATCCCAGTTCCATTTGAAAGACAGCTGGAATTTCCAGACATAGATACCAGCACCTACGCCGATACCGTACTGAAAACGGTTAAGGTAACTGTTTACAGACTCCGAGTTGAAATCAACTCCGATGATACTGCCCTGGCCGAACAGCACCGCACCCACATAGGGAGAAACCACCACATAGGGCTTGATGAAATTGAACAGGTCTATACCCCACTGGATATTTACAGGCACCCTGATGGAGCCTGACTTGAATGTACTGGACGTATTGACACTGACAATGTCGCCTACCTCCATGTTGAAACCGTTGGTCCGTATCCCGGACTGCACGTAAAGTACCTCCGGATTGATCTCGAAACCGAGCGGAAGATTGAAATTGAACACAAGACCGGCGTTGAAACCCGTATAGGTCTTCAGAAAATCATCACGGCCGAAATCACTCAGTCCGGACATCTCCGTAAAATTGAGACCAGCCTTCACTCCAAGGTTGAAGAAACCGTCACGTGCATGGGAACACACAGGTGCTGCAAGCATCATTGCAATTACAGCTGCAATAGCGTACATCTTTTTCATAATGACATTCACATCAGGTTATTACTCTACAGACTTCATCTTGGCTACTATAGCCGCCTTTGTAGTGGATCCCACGAGCTTGTCCTTCACTTCCCCGTTCTTGAAGAAGAGCAGTGTAGGTATATTGCGGATGCCGAACTTCATGGGCACCTCGGAAGCCTCGTCCACATTGCATTTGGCCACAAGCCACTTGCCGTCATATTCTTCGGCAAGTTCCTCTACTATAGGAGATATCATACGGCAAGGGCCGCACCATGTTGCCCAGAAGTCCAGAAGTACAGGAACCTGGGAGTTAACCACAAGCTCCTCAAAATTAGAATCATTAATCTCTACCATAATCGTAAATTTTATTATTGAACACTATACTGTAGTTTCAGAAGAAAAACACTATGCTTACCTCAAGCCCACGGAAATTACCTTCACGGACACTGCCTAAGAAATCCGACGGAACCATATTCCCCGAGGTTTCTCCGGCCTGGTCTCCGCCCCGGTCCTTGTTCCTGACAAGCGAACCGATGTTCCAATTATACTTGACCTGCAACTGCAGCCTCCAGAAATCAATACCTCCGCCTACGCCTATTCCGTACTCAAAACGGTTGATGCTGTTCCAGTCCAGAAAACCAGGCTGCTTGTACACCGCATAGCCTATATAAGGCGACACCATAATATAAGGACGGAGCAGAATCAGGTCCAGCCCGGCCTGTATGTTTACCGGCAGCTCGATATAGCCGGTCTTGAAATGTATGTCGCTTTCTCCTCTGAACAAAGCACCTTTCGAGACATAGTTCAGCTCCGGCTGGATAGTAAGCCCCCTTACCGGAAGGTCGAAACTAAAGGCCAGACCAGCGTTGAATCCGGTGTGGCTGCTGACTGACTCCGATATGTAACCGAGTTCGAAACGACTCATAGAGACGAAATCGATACCTCCCCTGACACCGATCTTGAAGAAAGACGACGCATAAGAACTGTCACCGTTCTTGTCTCCCGCAGCAGCATCAGATCCGATGAGCGGCATAAGACACAGCACCATACTTATGAGATAGACTATACGTTTCATTCCGCGAAGATACTAAAATTATCTTTTATTCTTCATTAAATTGGCCAGACCGCCTTCCGAAGTCTCCTTGTACAGACTCGGCAGATCATGGCCCGTCTGCTTCATCGCCTCTATTACTGTATCAAACGAGACAATGTGACTTCCGTCCGACATGAGAGAGTACTGGGCTGCATCCATCGCCCTTGCCGCAGCTATCGCGTTCCTCTCTATACATGGAATCTGGACCAGGCCGCACACCGGATCACAGGTCAGACCGAGACAGTGCTCCATGCCCATGGACGCAGCACACTCTATCTGCGGAGGCGTACCTCCCAACAGCCTTGTAGCAGCAGCGCACGCCATGGCACAGGCAGAGCCTACCTCTCCCTGACATCCCACCTCGGCTCCGGATATGGAGGCATTCTCCTTTATCAGAGCCCCGACCAGACCGGCGGTCGCCATGGCATTTACTATCTTGTTCTCCGTCACTCCGTATGATGTATGAAAAAGGTACAGCACTGCCGGCAGCACTCCGCATGAACCGCAGGTAGGCGCCGTAACTATCGTACCGCCGGAAGCATTCTCCTCGGAGACAGCCAGGGCATATGCGAACAACAGACCGCGACGCTGCATGGAACTGTTGTAGCTCTTCGCATGCTGATAGTACGAATAAGCCTTGCGGCGGACATTCAGCCCTCCCGGCAGCACTCCCTCATGCTCAAGGCCCTCCGATATCGACTTCTTCATAACCTCCCAGCGTTCGGCAAGATAATCCCATATATCAGGCTCCTCGTACATGGCCACGTACTCCCAGAAATAGGAATTGTTCTCATTGCACCAGCCCAGAATATCCTTCATCTTACTGAACGGATAGACATCCTTATGCGCATCCCGCTTGCCTGTCTCACTGATATCGCCGCCACCTACACTGAAATAGGTCTTCTCGCACAGTATTTCGCCCTGCGCATTGTAAGCCTTGAAATTCATACCGTTGGGATGCTGGGGCAGGAATTCCTTCGGCCTCCACACAATCTCTATGCGCGGCCTGCTGTCATCGTCCAGAGCCTCGGTCAAAGCCACGTCCGTAAGATGCCCTTTCCCCGTGGCGGCAAGACTGCCGTACAGGGTAACAACAAACGAAGATGCTCCAGGGCACAGGCTCTTGAACATCTCCGCCGCTTTCTTGGGGCCCATCGTATGGCTGCTCGACGGGCCCTTGCCGATCTTGTAGATTTCCTTTATGCTCTCCATTATGAATCAAATGAAGGCGCAAAGATATATAAAATCAAAAATTGTATTCAAAAAATCACACCGTCTGCTCTATATTCCAGACGAAAGCCCGCACGCCTACCTCGCGGTTGCGGTTGTCCAGCTTGCGTACGGTCTGAAGCAGTTCCTCGACGCGGTCATCCTCTACGACCGTCATCATTGCGGAGTTCATCTCAGGCCAGGTATGGGTACCGCGGCGGGGCTCTCCGTCCCGGCTGCCGCGGCCCTGGACCTGCTCGAAGAAGGTGAAGCCGCGGATGCCCAGCTCGTCGAGCATGTACTCCACCCTCTCGGTATTGGCCTGATTATACACTATAAAGACACATTTCATAATAGGTATCCTCCATTTACTTTACTGGTTGAGTTCCTGGCTCCTGCGCACCTCGGGGTCATCGCCCTCTGGATTGGGAGACAGCTGCATGAAAATGAACTGGGAGCGGTTCTTCTTCTCCTTGTCCCTCTCGCCATGACGGGAAAGCAGGGCGTAGAAGACGGGCACCACTACTAGGGTCACCACAGTGGCGACTAACAGTCCGCCTATGACGACGATACCCATGGGCTTCCACATCTCGGCGCCCTCACCCTGGCTCAGAGCCATAGGAAGCATGCCGAGGAAGGTGGTGATGGCGGTCATCAGCACGGGGCGCAGACGGGATGCACCGGAAAGGGCGATGGCCTCGTTGAGCTCGTAGCCGCGGTCGCGCATCAGATTGGTGTAGTCCACCAGCACGATGGCGTTCTTGGTCGCGATACCCACCAGCATGATGAATCCGAGAGAGCCGATCATATCGAGGGTAGTACCTGTGATCCAGAGGGCAAGCACTACGCCGGAAAGAGCGAAAGGCACTGCGGTCATGATCATCACCGGCTTGACGAAGGACTCGAACTGGGAGGCAAGCACGATGTATATCAGCAGCACGATCAGGGCCAGAAGGAGAAGCAGGTCCTGGAAAGTATCCTGCTGGTCCTCATAGTTACCGGCCAGTCTGACGGTAATGCCGCTCGGCACTCCCATCCGGTCGATGGTCTGCTGGATACCCGCCGCCAGCTCACCCATCGAAGTCTCGTAAGGGGTAACGGAGATAGTCACTATCCTCTGGCGGCTCTTGCGCTCGATGGTTGGCGGGGCGAAATACTCCTCTATCTTGCCGAGCTCCTTGATCTTGATCATGGCACCGGTGGCGGTGGGAATGGTCATGTCCTCGATGTCGGTGATGGAATTGCGGTCCTCTTCCTGCAGGCGCACCACTATGTCGTACTCGTCGCCGTCCTCCTTGAGGAAACCGGAAGCCATACCGTTGACACGGTTGCGGACATAGGTGGAAACTGTGGAGGAATTGAGACCGTGGTAGGCCAGCTTCTCCTTGTCGAGATTTATCTTGATCTCGGGACGGTCCTTCTCGCGGCTGATGTCGATGTCGCGGGCCCCGGGCACATTGTCGCGGATGGCGTTGCGGACCTCCTGGGCGAAGGCGTTCGTCTCATCGAAACTGTAGCCGTAGATCTCCACGTCGACGGTGGACGAAGAGCTGCCCATGAAGCTGGAAACATCACACTGATAGTCGATAATCTCCGGATAGGAGGCCAGCTCCTGACGCAACACCTCGGCTATCTCGAAGATGGAACGCTCGCGCTCGTTCTTCTTGTTGCAGACCACGGTCATGGACATGGTGTTGTTCATAGTGGTGGAGAACATGGCGGATACTCCGTCATCGTCGGTGGTTCCGGCTGAGGTGGAAATAAGCTTTATCTCGGGCACCAGCTCGTAGAAACGGCTCTCGATGTAGCGGGCCATCTTTGCTGTCTCCTCGATACGGTAACCGGTGGCCAGCTCGACGGATACGGACAGACGGCCGTTGTCTGTCTCCTGGATGAAGTCCGTTCCGATCTTGCCCATCAGGAATGGAGTGATGGAGGCGAAGAAGAAGAGCACGATGGCTCCCAAGGTTATGGCCTTATGGCGCAGGCACCAGCGCAGCAGCCTGGCGTATGCCCGGTCTATGGCATCGAGTACCGGAATCACGAATCTCTGGTAGAAGTTGCGCCTGGGCGGAATGTTCTCGATGACTCCTCTCTCGTTGATACGCACGGGACGGGCTTTCAGCAGCTTGGAGCAGAGCATGGGAGTAAGGGTGATGGCCACTACGGTGGAAGTACATACCATGATGGTCACCAGCCAGCCGAGTTCCTTGAACATGATGCCGGCCATACCCGTAAGCATTGTCAGAGGCACGAACACCACCACTATCACAAGTGTCGTGGCGATGACGGACACCCATACCTCATTGGTCGCATAGATGGACGCCTCCCTCGGCGACGAGCCTCGCTCTATATGCTTGGTGATGTTCTCGAGCACCACGATGGCATCGTCCACCACCATACCGATGGCCACGGTCAGGGAGCTGAGCGATATGATGTTCAGCGAGCTGTCCGCCAGCATCAGGTAGATGAAAGCCACAATCAGGGATATAGGAATCGTCAATGAAATGATCAGGGTCGAGCGCCACTCCCCGAGGAAGAAGAGCACCACGAGCACCACGAAGAGCAGGGCGTACAGAATCGACTCCTCCAGAGAACTGATGGAGTTCTGGATATCCTCCGACGAATCATATATGGTCTCTATCCTGATGTCCCGAGGCAGGGTCTTCTCTATCTTGGCCAGTTCCTTCTCGAGATCCTGGCAGATCTGCACGGTATTGGCGCCGGTCTGCTTGGTCACCATGAGACGGACACTCTCGCGGCCGTTGGTCTTCTCATCGAGGCTCAGGTCCTTGATCGTGTCGCGCACCGTGGCCAGGTCCCGCACGAAGACCTGCCGGCCCTCGGGGGTGACTGTCACCACGATGTCATTGATCTCGGAGCTCTCGACATACTCGCTGCGCACCTCGAGCTGGTACTGTTCCTTGTTCATCTTGACGGTACCGGAGGAAAGGTTGAGGTTGTTGGCGGCTATCGCACTGCCTACGGTCTCCAGGGGAAGGCCATAGGCATCCAGCTTCTGCTGGTCGATATCCACGTACACATAGCGCTCCGGAGAGCCGGAAAGGGTAAGGTTTCCGATACCGTTGACCATGCTCAGCTGCGGGATGATCTCATCGTTGAGCAGCTTGTCCAGTCCGGGATAGCTCTCGTCGGCCGTAATCGAGTACTGGAGGATAGGCATGGAACTGGTGCTGAACTTGAAGATGAACGGGTTGGTACAGCCGTCAGGCAGCTCGTCCGTCACCATGTCGATATAGGACCGGACATCGTTGATAATCTCGTCCAGGTCAGTTCCCCACTCCAGCTCGAGCATCACCACGGATATGTTGTCCTTGGTGGTGGAGGTTATCTCCTTGAGGTAGTCGACGGAGTTGAGGTTGTTCTCTATGATTTTCGTAACGTTGGTCTCTATCTCGGAGGCGCTGGCTCCCGGATAGACAGTCAGTACGGAGATGTACGGCGGGTCCATCTCCGGGAACTGGTCGATAGGCAGCCTCAGGAACGAGAAGACACCTATCACTATCACGGCGACGAACACCAGAAGGGTCGTCACCGGACGGTTGATCGCTGATTTGTAGATACTCATCGCAGGCCGGGATTATTTTACCACATTCAGTTTGACTCCGTCCACGAGTTTGGCCTGGCCTGTGGTGACGATAGGGTCGCCCACTTCAAGACTGTCGCTGGCAATCTCAATAGTCTGGTCGTGACGCTCGCCTATCTCGACGAAGACTCTCTTGGCCACGCCCCCGTCATCCACGAAGACATAACGGTCGTTGGAGCCGATAAGCCTGAGCACTGCCTGATAGGGCACTACGAGGGCCTCTGTCCGGCCCAGGTCCAGCACCGTACTCACGTACATGCCGGGACGGATGAGCTCGGAAGAGTTCGGAATCCGTAACTTGATGGTAAATGTATGGGAAGCAGGATCAACCGTAGGATAGACTATCTCGATAGAGGCGGGGAAAGTCTTGTCTGGATATATGTCCGAGTAGACATTGACCACCATGCCCTTCTTCACTAAAGGATAATAGGTCTCAGGAACGTTGATGTACGCCTTAAGTTCATTGATTTTGGTCAGCTGCAGGATAGGCTGCGCACCGCTGTAAAGTTCGCCGTCCTCGTAGGTCTTGGCCGAGATGACGCCGTCGAACTGCGCCCTCACAAAGGTGTTCTCCTCCAGGAAACGAAGGGTCTCCTGCGTCTGGTCATAGCTCAGCTTGGTCTGGTCGTAGACCTGCTGGGAGATGGCCTCGCTCTCCAGAAGCATCTGCACGCGGTTCATCTCTATCTGGAGGTTCGCAAATGCTATACGGGTTGTATTGAGCTGATTCTGGTCCATTCTCACAAGAGTGTCGCCCTTGCGCACGCGGTCTCCGACCTCTACATATATTTTCTCTATCAGCCCTGTCAGTGAAGGTGATATGTTCATCTGGTCGTAGCCTTGCAGGGTCGTCGAGAGCTCTATCTGCCTGCTGACCTCCTGATATGCGAGAGGTGAGGTTCTCACCTGCTCCACCCTCTCCCGGGCCGCTTCACCTGTGTTGCCGCCGCCGCAGCTGCTCAGAATGGCCGCCGAGGCGAGGATTGTCGCGATTGATTTGAGTTTCATGATGATTTATTTTTCTGCTTCTGTTTGTCCGTATGTGTTCTTATTCAGCAGCTTCTCCAGCTCTATCTGGGCTGTCACATAGTCCAGGGCCGCCTGCACGTAGGTGCTTTGGGCAGTGATGAGGGTAGTCGCCGAATTGGTCACGTCAAGACTGGAGGCATGACCGAACTCGTATTTTTTGCCGATATTGTCAAAAACCTTCTGCGACACCTCCACATTCTTCAACTGGGTCTGGTAGCGTTCGTATGCTGAAGACAGGTTGTACTTGAGCTGACGGTGCTGGATCCTGAGAGCCATCTCCGTATTTTCCAAAGTATTGAGCTGTTTCTGATACTCTAATTTGGCTTTCTGGAAGGATGCGAAGTTGCGGCCTGACGAGAAAATCGGTATCGAGAGCGTCAGTCCTATCATATTCGGAGGAGTCATGTTCATGGTCATCTCGTCGGAGAAATACTTCCTGCCCGTGTACTGGTAGAATGCGCTCAGGGTAGGTCCGTAGGCCCATCCGGCGAGGTTCTTCTGCTGACGGTAAAGGTCCGTGCTCTTGAGGGCCAGCTGGTAGGAAAAATTGTTCTCGAGAATGAAGTCATCGTAGATCAGGTCCAGCGAGTGCTCCACGTCCATCAGCTCGTCGAGGGTCTGGGTCAGAACTATCTCCTTGTCGAATCCGATGTTCATCTGCAGGCGCATGGAGTTGTAGATCATCTCCAGACCGCGCTTGGCCTCGTTGATGGAAGTCTCCAGGGTCGACACCTGCACCATAATCTGGTCAGCATCCACCTGCTCGGCCACTCCGGCGTCCACGGACTTCTGGGAAAACTCGTACAGCTTACGGACTGTACCGAGGTTGCGTTCCAACAGCTCAAGTGTCTGACCGCTCACCAAGGCGGAGAAATACAGCAGCCGCACCTGCTCCGCCACCTTCTGCTGCGACTGACGGTAAGTCACGTCGGACATCTCTATCGAGAGTTTGCCGATGAGAGCACTGATGATCTGCGCCCCGCTCACAGCCATCGAGGCGTTGACCCCTATCGAACCGTAGGGGGGCATTGCGATGGCCATGTAATCTCCCAGATCCATTTCATACCCCATATAGTTGGAATAATCCAGTGTTCCATTAACCTGCGGAAGCATCCCGGCTATCGCACCCCAGCGGTCAGCCTCCGCCTGTCGCACGGCCAGTGAAGAGTTCTGCAAGTCCCAGTTGTGCTCCAGTGCATAGCTCATCGCTTCCTCCAGTGAGAAATACATCACCGAAGATGTATCCGCATCCTGAACTGACGGCTGTTGAGCAGCGGCCTTGAATGACTCTGCTCCGGCAATCATTCCGACAGCAGAGACGCAGCACACAACTGCCGTTGTTTTCAATCGTGTTCTCATTTTATTGTAACAGTGATTTATTTTTTTCCAGATAATCATCGATAAATTCGCGTCCTTTCTCAGTCGCGATGCCTCTGACAAGAAATAACATAAGACAGTCTCCGCCACGGTCCCGCTTGATGTCCAGATAATTGCGTACGGCCCTGTCTGTCACGGCCACTGAAAGTTCAAACAGTTGGAGAGACAGCCTGTGGGCATCCAGTATGCCGGTAATGAACAGCCCCTCCGCCTGCCCTCTCTCTATGATTCTCTCCAGAAGCCCGCAGTGCCAGCGGTTCACATCCTTAACCACATTGACAAATACTTCCGGATAATATCTCTTCACTTCAGTAAGGAAATCGTAGAAAAAACTCATCCGCTGCTCGTCCTTGTTCTCAAGCGAGTGCATGAACCACTCCAGGACATTGCCCGTTTTTGCAAGCTCGTTCTCAGAACGGTTCATATTATCCCTGTGCATCAACAAAATACATTCCTGCAACAGCCGGGCCTTGTCTTGAAAAAGTTCATAGATAGTACGCTTGGACATACCGTTGACCGAAGCCACCTCGTCCATAGTCACCGACTTGCAGCCACGCTCTAAGAAAAGAGCGGAAGTATTTCTCAATACCTGCTCCCTGTTTGTCATAATCAAGGCGCAAAACTAAAAAAACTTTCGCAGTTTCCAAATTTTTATACAGAATTCTGCTTTTGTCCGGAATTATTCCGTACCGATAACAACTCTACGGCTATTTTATTATTTTTGCATTCAGAAAATTACTCTAAAAACCAATATTATGTACAAAGATTTTCAAGCCTATCTTCAGAATGAGCTGAACAGCATCAAGGAAGCCGGTCTTTACAAGGAGGAGCGCGTCATTGTGTCTCCCCAGGGTCCTGAGATCACCCTTCAGGACGGCACTAAAGCCCTCAACTTCTGCGCCAACAACTACCTCGGACTTGCCGACAGCAAGGAACTCGTGAAAGCCGCCAAGGATGCCATGGACACCCACGGCTACGGTATGGCCAGCGTGCGTTTCATCTGCGGTACCGGTGACCTTCAGAAGACCCTCGAGGCTAAGATCGCAGAGTTCTTCGGGACTGAGGACACCATCCTCTACGCAGCGTGCTTCGATGCCAACGGCGGTGTGTTCGAGCCCCTTCTGAACGAACAGGACGCCATCATATCCGATTCTCTCAACCACGCATCCATCATCGACGGCGTGCGTCTGTGCAAGGCCAAGAGATACCGCTACGCCAACGCCGATATGGCAGAGCTGGAAAAATGCCTCCAGGAGGCCCAGGCCCAGCGTCACCGCATCATCGTCACCGACGGCGTGTTCTCGATGGACGGCAACGTATGCCCTCTGGACAAGATCCACGCCCTCGCTGAGAAGTACAACGCCATGGTCATGGTGGATGAGTCGCACTCAGCCGGTGTCGTAGGCAAGACAGGACGCGGTGTAACAGAGCGTTACAACCTCCGCGGCCAGATCGAGATCATCACAGGCACTCTCGGAAAGGCATTCGGCGGCTCAGTCGGCGGATTCACAACCGGTAAGAAGGAGATAATTGCCATGCTGCGCCAGAGGTCAAGGCCCTATCTGTTCTCCAACTCTATTCCCCCTATGATTGCAGCCGCAGGTATCCGCATGTTCGACATGATGAAGGAGTCCAACGAGCTTCAGGACCGTCTGCACGAGAACACCGAGTACTTCATCGGCAAGATGAAGGCCGCCGGCTTCGACATCAAGCCCACCGAATCTGCTATCTGCGCCGTCATGCTGTATGACGCCAAGCTGTCTCAGGAAATGGCCGCACGCCTGCAGGACGAGGGCATCTTCGTAACCGGCTTCTACTACCCCGTAGTGCCCAAGGATCAGGCCCGTATCCGCGTACAGGTATCTGCCGGCCACAAGAAGGAGCATCTCGACAGATGCGTCGCAGCATTCACCAAGATAGGCAAAGAGCTCGGCGTACTGAAATAACCGCCCGGTGCGACACAAAACACCTTAAATCCCGGAGCACGCGGTGTGTCCGGGATTTTTCATAATACCTGCCGATAGAGTCGATGCCGTGTCAACAGATTTTCCGTGGGGCATGCATACTGTTACTGTGTTACTGTAAAATTACGGACACAATAGGAAAAGTCCTGCTGATTTCAAGCGAGTCAGACTTCATTCAGTGTTGATGTGTACCTCACGTCCAACAAAGTGCGCTTACAGAAATACCTGATAAT